>JACRIX010000075.1 GCA_016215645.1 Rhodocyclales bacterium | reverse complement strand
CGGCAGCCAGGGCGTGCGCAGTTCGCAGGACTACGTGCGCAAGGCCGGCGCCGCGGCGCGCATCATGCTGGTGGAAGCCGCCGCCGCGCGCTGGCAGGTGCCGGTGGGGGAATGCATCGGCGCCAACAGCGTGGTCACCCACGTTGGCAGCGGACGTACCCTGCGCTACGGCCAACTCGCCGCCGAGGCGGCGAAGCTGACGCCGCCCAAGGACCCGCCGCTGCGCGACGCCAAGGACTGGAAGATCGCCGGCAAATCGATGCGGCGCTTCGACGTGCCCGACAAGGTGCTGGGCAAGCCGGTGTTCGGCGTCGACGTGGTGCTGCCCGGCATGCTGCACGCCTCGATCGCGCAATGCCCGGTGTTCGGCGGCAAGCTCAAGAGCGTGGACGCCGCTGCCGCCGAGAAGATGCGCGGCGTGAAAAAGGTCGTGCGCGAGAGCGATTTCGTCGCCGTGATCGCCGACAGCTGGTGGCGCGCCGACCAGGCCCTGCAAAAGCTCAAGGTCGAATGGGACGAGGGCGCCAACGGCAGTGTCAGCAGCGAGAGCATCATGAAGCTGCTGCGCGATGGCCTGGCCGACAGCAAGCTGGCCGAGGCGCGCAAAGTCGGCGCTGGCGCCACGGCGCTGGAGGGTGCGGCGAAGGTGATCGAGGCCGAGTACTACTCGCCCTACGTCAACCACGCCACCATGGAGCCGCAGACTTGCACCGCCTGGTTCAAGGTCGACGGCACGCTCGAGGTGTGGACCTCGACGCAGAACGCCGAGGCCTCGATGGCCATGGCCGCCGAAACCGCCGGCCTGCCGCTGGAAAAGGTCGAAGTGCACAAGCCCATGCTCGGCGGCGGCTTCGGCCGCCGCGGCGCGCCACAGGACTTTGTCAAGCAGGGCGTGCTGATCGCCAGGGCGATGCCGGGCACGCCGGTGAAAATGATGTGGTCGCGCGCCGAGGACATGCAGCACGGCTACTACCGACCGGCCAGCCTGGTGCGCATGAAGGCCGGTCTTGATGCGAAGGGCAATGTCACGGCCATGCAGGTCGGCATCGCCTGCCCGTCCATCCTGGCGCTGCTGCGACCGGAGGCGATCAACAAGGGCATCGATTTCACGGCGGTGCGCACGCTCTCCGACATGCCGTACACGATACCCAACCAGCAGATCGACTATGCCATGCGCAATCCGCCCGTGCCGGTCGGCTTCTGGCGCGCGCCGGGCCTGCAGAACGCCTACTACCGCGAGTGTTTCATCGACGAACTGGCGGTCGCCGCCGGCCGCGACCCGCTGGACTACCGCCTGGCGATGCTCAAGCCCGGCGACAAGAACCGCCTGGTGCTGGAAGCCGTGGCCAAGGCCGCCAACTGGGGCGGGCCGCTGCCGGCCGGCGTGCATCGCGGCATTGCGGTGTCGGACGGCTTCGGCAGCTTCACGGCGATGGTGGCCGAGGTCTCGGTGTCGGACAAGGGCGAGCTCACGGTGCATCGCGTGGTGTCGGCGATCGATTCGGGCTACGTGGTCAATCCCGATACCTGCCGCGCGCAGTCGGAAGGCAACATTGCCTTCATGCTCGGCGCCACGCTTTACCAGGAGAACACCGTGGCCAGGGGGCGCATGGTCGAAGCCAACTTCGACCAGTTCCGCCTGCTTGGCATCGACGAGATGCCCAAGGTGGAGACGGTGCTGGTGCCCACGGGCGGGTTCTGGGGCGGGCATGGCGAACCGGGTGCCTTGTGCGTGGCGCCGGCCTTGTGCAACGCGATCTTCGCCGCCACCGGCAAGCGCATCCGTTCGCTGCCGCTCAAGCACCACGATTTGCGCAAGGCGTGAAGCGCACGGCGGCCCTGCTGCTGGCCGCCGCCTCGTCGCTCGTGGCGGCCGGTGATTCGATGGAGGTACCGCTCGCCGCCGCCGGTGACGCGCAGCGCGGCCGCGATGTCTTCCTCCAGCGCGAGCAGGGCCATTGCGTGATTTGCCATGCGCTGTCCGGCATGGCGCCGGCGGGCAATGTCGGTCCGGCGCTCGACGGTGTCGGTGGCCGGTTATCCGCGGGGCAGTTGCGCCAGCGTGTGGTTGATATCACGCAGGTCAAGCCCGATGCCGCGATGCCGGCCTTCCGTCGCAGTGACGGCCTCAACCGCGTCGCCGCTGCGTATGCCGGCAAGAGCCTGCTCAGCGCGCAGCAGGTCGAGGACGTCGTGGCTTTCCTGGGCAGCCTCAAGTGAGGCGGCGCCACTTCCTGCAACTCGGCGGCATGGAGCTGGCCGGCACCGCCTTGCCACTGCGGGCGCAGCAACTGATGCCGACGCAGGACCTGAGGCCGCTGATCCGCGGTGTCGCCGGAGAAACGCCGCCCAGGCCGGGGCGCGTACACATCGGCCTGCCGCAACTCGCCGAGAACGGCAACTCCGTGCCGCTGGAATTGAATGTCGACAGCCCGATGACCGAAGCCGAGCACGTGCGCAGCCTGCATGTCTTCGCCGAGCGCAACCCGCGGCCGCTGATCGCCAGCGTCCACCTCGGGCCCCACGCCGGCCGCGCCAGGATCACGACGCGCATCCGGCTCGCCGGCAGCCAGCGCGTGGTCGCCATCGCCGTGCTCTCGGACGGCTCCGCCTGGTCGGACGAGGCCGAGGTCATCGTTACCTCGGCGGCCTGCCTCGACGAGATGAGCCTGTGAGTGATACCGCCACACCGGGGCGACTGCACGTGCCGCCCACCGCGAAGCGCGGCGAGGTCATCGAGATCCGCCTGCTGCTGCAACACCCGATGGAAAACGGCTTCCGTCGTGACACGCTGGGGCGCAGCGTGCCGCGCAACATCATCCACCGCCTTGCCGCGCGTTATGACGGGCGCGAAATCCTGCGCGCCGAGCTCGGCACCGGCATGGCCGCCAATCCCTATTTTGCCTTCTTCACCCGCGCCACGGCCAGCGGCGAGGTCCTCATCGAGTGGGAGGACGAGCTTGGCCAAAAGGGCAGCCTCAAGGCGCCGATCGAGGTCGCGTGATCCGGCTCGCTGTTTCCCTGCTGCTGCTGGTCGCCCCGGCCTGGGCCCAGGCGCCGCGTTCCGGCCTCGACTACCAGGGCGAGGACATCCGTCGCCTGCAAGCCGACGACTTCGCCAATCCCGCCATGCTCTGGGTCGAGCGCGGCGCGGCCGCCTGGAAGCGCAAGCTGGGCGCGGCGGACAAGTCCTGCGCCGATTGCCACGGCGACGCGGAAAAATCCATGCGCGGCCTCGCGGCGCGCCTGCCCGCCTGGGATGCGCGACTGGGCCGCGTCAGCACGCTGGAATCGCGCATCAATGCCTGCATCGTCCGCGAACAGCGCGCGCCCGAGCCGCCGCCGGAGGCCGCAGATGCCATTGGATTGCAGGCCTACATCGCCCTGCAGTCGCGCGGCATGCCGCTGCGGGTGGAGGTCGACGGCGCGGCGCGGGCGATGTTCGAGCGCGGCCGCGCGCTCTACGGCACGCGCATCGGCCAGATGAACCTCGCCTGCGCCCATTGCCACGACCAGCATGCCGGCAAGACACTGCTGGTCGAGCAGCTCAGCCAGGGCCAGCCGACGGCCTGGCCGGCCTATCGCATGGAATGGCAGGCGGCCGGCACGCTGGAACGGCGGCTGCGCGCCTGCTTCCTCGGCGTGCGCGCGGAGATGCCGGCCTACCGCTCGGATGAGCTGACCGCGCTGCAGCTATACCTTGCGTGGCGCGCCAAGGGCCTGGCGCTGGAAGCGCCGGGCGTCAGACGGTAGTACGACAAATCAGGAGGAAGGCCATGAAACCGGTATCCAGAATTCGTCCCTGTCTGGCCATTGCCTGGGGAATCGTCAGCGGTGCCGCGCTGGCCGGCGGCTCGAACTACGGCATCACGCCCGGCGCGCTGAAGGACATCGCCGGCCAGGCGCGCGAATGGCCGGTGCCGACGCCGAACTTTGCCCGCGACCCGGCGCCCGCGCCCGACGGCAACATCTACATCGCCGTGATGCATGGCAACCGCATCGCCCGCTTCGATACCGCCGGCGAAAAATTCACCGAGTGGGAACTGCCGCCCGGCGCCAGGCCGCACGGTTTGGTGGTCGATGAGGCCGGCATCGTCTGGTACACCGGCAACGGCAACGGCACCATCGGCCGCCTCGACCCGAAAACCGGCAAGGTGACCGAGCACAAGGTTCCGGGTGGCGGCGATCCGCACACCATCGTCATCGATGCCAATGGCAAGCTGTGGTT
Organism: Rhodocyclales bacterium; assembly: GCA_016215645.1. Lineage (GTDB taxonomy): Bacteria > Pseudomonadota > Gammaproteobacteria > Burkholderiales > Rhodocyclaceae > Sulfuritalea. The sequence continues at coordinate 14,264 of JACRIX010000075.1, read as the reverse complement.
CACCCTCCAGAACGGCCAGCGCGTCGGCCGGCTCGACCGCGCCAGCGGCAGGATCGACGAGTTCCCGATGCAGGGCAATCCCTACGGACTCGCCATCGACCGCGACGGCATCGTCTGGGTCTGCCGCCTGTCCGGCGACGCGCTGGGCTGGATCGATCCGGCCAGCGGCAAGACCGGCGAGGTGCCGACCGGCGCCGGCTCGCTGCCGCGCCGCATCGCCACCGCGCCCGACGGCAGCCTCTGGGTGGCCTACTATGGCAACGGTCTGCTGGCCAAGCTCGATCCGAAGGCGAAGCGCATCATCAAGACCTGGGCAATGCCGAAGGCCGGCGGCGAGCGCGCCTACGCCGTCACCGCCGACGCCGCCGGGCGCCTCTGGATCAACGGCATCGATACCGACACCGTTTCCGTATTCGATCCGGCGAAGGAGGAATTCCGCGTCATCCGCCTGCCCTCGAAGAACCTCGGCATCCGCAAGGCCATCATCGACGCCGCCGGGCGCTACTGGTACATGGGCAGCCACAACGGGCGTCTAGGGGTGGTGAAGTAATCGGGTGGTTCGGGGCCGGAGGGGCAGTGTGCGTGGCATCCAGGGCCGCCCTCGGCCATCACGAATCGTTCGACGGCAGAGGCTATCGGGCTGCGAATGATTGATTGCGGACGGCCGGTTTTCCGCAGGGACCGGCGAGGCTGTGCCCATAGCAGACCCCGACGGGTAGAGAAAGCGGACACCCAAAGCTGGAGTTCACTGGCTGGCGGAGGCGGGCAAAGCCCGCTGTTACCAGTCGGGTAGGAAGGTTAGATTTCATCTTTCCTCAGTTGCGCATCCACGTTGTGTATGAACGCTTGAATGGCTGCAATCAAGGCGATAACGTCCTGGTAGGAAATTGGAATATCTTCGCCTGCCTTGGTTTTCCCGTTCCGATGGACAATGTCATGACGCTTGACGATTGCACGGAATACCGCACCAATATTCTTCGGAAACTCTATGCCTAGGGTATCTCGGTACATCGGTTTAACGCGCTCAAGGTTGTGCCAAACCACGTCTACCAAATGGCTATAGGCCTTTTGCTCGATCTTCTCAAGAGCGCTGAATACCTCAGACAGGGCTACCTTTTCGTTTTGAAATTCCGGCGTGGCTTCGATAAAGCGCCGCATGAGCGCAGGGTCACGTATGACAGTTCTGATAAATGCGTCGGAGAGATATGTCTCCATAGCCGTAATGACATTAACGAATAGAAGTCGGTAAAAGCAGCCTGCAACGCTATCTTCAACCTCAGTTTCAAGCAGTTTCTCAATGTCGTGAATCGCGCCAATGAAGTTGCTGTGGAATTCGGAAATTAGAGCGATGTCGTCGACAAGGAAGTCATCGTAGTCTTCTCGACTTGGCGTTGGCGCCCACTCCCAGCATATATGGGTAAGTTCGTCGGCAAGTTCTTCGATAACGTCCTCTGGGATGCTGTCACCAAACTTGTCGTCAAGTTCTTCGCGAGCATCGTAGGGACCACCCCATATCCATATGTACCCGCCTTCAGCAGATTCGTACGGGGTTCGTTCCGCTGGATCTTCAAAATGCTTGAAGAACCAATCGCGCATCATCTGAAGTTGCGCTTCCCGTTCCGGGTTGTCCGAGTTTCCAGTATCGTAGTCGTCGTGAGACATGGAGGAGTGAGCGATGAAATCTAAAAGCTATTCAGGCGCAGAAACGTCGGGGTTAATGCGGACATTATGGACACGATCGAAATGCCCCCAAGGTGGTTAATGACGTTGAGAAAATTCGATCCCGGTCTCCTTATCAATCACAAATCATACGGACGGGGCTCAACCGTACGCCTTGCGGGGAATTCTTGAATGACGGATTGTGCCCGGGTGCTGCGGTACACCGAGAATCGGTTCGGATGAGCGAAATTTCAGTGGCGGTTTTTCGGTGTCGAGCTTGACGGTATCAATGAGTGCTGCGTGCCCAATCCAGTCCGTTTAGGATGTTTGGAGCGGACAGCGCCGCGAACCTGACCTCCAACGCGCGCCATCTCGATCAAGGATCCGCGTGTAGCCAAACCGAAGGCGGTAGCTTGACGGGCGGCACACGCCTTTGTTTTCCAAACATATCGAACCCGACCGCTTTTTCTTGATTCTATTTACCAAACGAGTCAAGTTTGGCTTTTGCCTCCAAAAAGTACGGTCTTAGCATTTCCTGCACTTTGTCATAACGTGCCTGCTTTTCAGCTATCTCCTGTTTTACGCTTTCAGAAGGGTTAACAATAACTATATGCTGCGAAAGCCACTTGCCTAATATGTCTGAATAGCGATTCAATTGATCAGGAGAAAGTTTCTCTATATCTGGTTCTGAAGAAAATAGTTTGCCAAAAATGCCCATGATTTGTTCTCCAGTTGCGGTTGATATCTTCACTCGGAACATACGCCAGTCAAACTAGGTGGCATGGCTTCCTTGAACGAGATAGCGGATTATTGCTGTTTTTGGTGGTCCTGCCAATTGTTGCCAAGTGATTACTTACGGTATCCAGGACAAACGAATGTCAGCAATGGAGGCGCGGTGCCAGTGTCCGTTCCTGGCCGGCTTCGGCCATTCCCGCCTTGCTGAAGAAGCCGGGTGACGCCCGTGAATGCGAAGGCCGTCGAGGAACCGGGCTAGCCTGGAACTCGCCCGCGATGCACGACTGTTTCGGCCGTTGCCGGGCACGCTTCCACTACACCAGGCAGCAATGGCGCGCCGTGTCGCCAGCGCCGACTGTTGCGCCGCGAGTTCGTCATGAAAGCCCACAATGCCGTCGTCGCTTTCGCCGGCGGCGGTCCTGACGTATCGTGCATGCTGTCACGCTTTCGCTGGCCCGCCGCCATCGTCATGGGAGCAGGAAATATGGAAACTGGCACCGTTCGCTTTCACCGCCTTCTGCGCGCACCGGCCGAGAGGATCTATCGCGCCTTCCTCGATGCCGAGGCGATGGCCAAGTGGCTGCCGCCCAATGGCTACACCGGCCGGGTGCATCACCTGGAGGCGAAGGTGGGCGGCAGCTTCCGCATGTCCTTCACCAACTTCAGCAACCGGCAGACCCAGGCTTTCGGCGGCGAATATCTGGAACTGGTGCCGCATGAGCGGATCTCCTACACCGACAAGTTCGACGACCCGAACCTGGCCGGCGTCATGAAGACCACCGTGACCCTGCGGGCCACGCCATTCGGCACCGAATTGAACGTCATGCAGGAAGGCATTCCAGAGGCGATTCCGGTCGAGGCCTGCTACCTGGGCTGGCAGGAATCGCTGGTGCTGCTGACGAAACTGGTCGAGGCGGAAATACCCGAATAGCGTCACGGTGGCACGGGTGCCATAGAATCAGGCGCTCCGACCCAATTTCCGAAAATCATGCCGCCAATCATTGATGAGTTGATCCAGCGCTATTGGAGTGCCTCGGAAATTGTCACCAATCTGCTGGTCTTCACCAATATCTTTGGGGCGCTGCTTCTCGGGCTGTTGGTTGGCTACGAGCGCACCTACCACGGGCGCGCGGCCGGCATGCGCACCTATGGCATCGTCTGCATGGCCTCCTGTGCCCTGACCGTGATCGCCGGGTATCCGCAGTTCTGGTTCGGCGGCCAGGTACTGAACAGTGGCACCATTCCCGATCCGACCAGAGTGGTTCAGGGAATCGTCACCGGCGTCGGGTTCCTGGGTGCGGGCGTCATCATGAAAGATGGATTCAACATCAGCGGTTTGACGACGGCTGCCTCCATCTGGGCGTCGTCGGCGATCGGCGTGATGGTGGGCGTGGGCTTTTACGCGGCGGCCATCCTGTTGTCGATACTCTCCGCCGCATTGATGATGTGGGCCGCCAGGCTCGAACTGTGGCTTCCCACGCGTCCGGCGATTGCGCTGATGCTACGCTTCAAACCGGGATTCAAGGCGCAGCAGGAGACGCTCGTGCGCGTGGCCCGCGAGCGAGGCTATGAAGTGGCGTTAGGCTCGATTTCTGTTCGCCATGTGGGCGGCAGGCAGGAATGGCGCTATGTCGCGATCGAGTTCAAGAGCGGAGGCGGGACATCCCTGACCCAACTGGCGAGCGAGCTGGAACTCTTCGAGGGTGTCGAGGAGTTCGAGCTTTCGCATGCGCGGAACTAGCGCCGGATTACTCCGCGATCACCTTGTCGGCCCATTCGATGCCGGCGACCAGCGTCGCCGGGCTGCCGATGGTGGACTTGAAACCGGCGAGATCCTCGTCGGTAATTCCGCGCGCGATGCGACAGGCGTCGCAGACCTCGATGGCCACGCCGAGGTCGACGCAGCTTTGCCACTGCTCGGCCAGTGCCGGCCAGCCGACCGGGAAGAGCTGGTCGCGGATCGATTTGCGCGCCAGCACCGACGCCTCGCCCAGCAGGAAGATGCGGATTTCGTGGCCGGCCTTGGCCAGGGCCGCGCTGTGGCCGAAGACCATCGCGGCACGGGTGGGATCATCGCTGCCCCACGAGGACTTCATGAAAATTTTCGACATCGGCTTGGCACTCAGTAGGTTTTATAGGGCAGAAACTTGCCCGACATGACAATGTTCACGCGATCGCCATTGGGGTTCGGCTCGCGTTTCAGGTCCATCTTGAAGTCGATCGCCGACATGATGCCGTCGCCGAATTCTTCGTGGATCAGTTCCTTGAAGGTGGTGCCGTAGACGCTGATCAGTTCGTAGAAGCGGTAGATCAGCGGATCGGTCGGCACGGCAGTAGGCAGCGAGCCCTTGTAAGGCACCACCTGCAGCAGCGCTACGGCATCCGGCGGCAGGCCGAAGATCTTGCCCAGCGTGGCCGCCTGCTTCTTGTCGAAGGTCATCTGGCCGAGGCAGCCGGCGGTCACCCATTCCTTGGCCAGGCCGATCTTCTTCGCCACGTCTTCCCACGTGAGGCCCTTCTTGATCTTGGCGGCGATGATCATCTCGGTGACGTCGTTGCGATTCATGAACTTCTCCTTTGGTTTAGTGATTGACTGCTTGCTTGAGGGGCAACACCGGGGCGAGTTCGCCCTCCAGACCGGGGCGCACCACCGGCGGGTTCTTGGCGTCGTGGAACATCTCGGCATCGGCGCCGGCGTAGGTCTTCGAGCGATTGACGAGGAAATCCACCAGGTGGTTGCGAATCCGGTAGTACTGCGGGTCGTGGTGGATCTCGGCGCGGGTGCGGCTGCGCGGCATGGTGATCTCGACGATTTCGGCGATCTTGGCGTGCGGGCCGTTGCTCATCAAGAGGATCTTGTCGGCGAGCAGGATCGCCTCGTCGACGTCGTGCGTGATCATGAACACCGTCTGGTGCGTGGCCTGCACGATCTTCAGCAGTTCGTCCTGGATCGTGCCCCGTGTCAGTGCGTCGAGCGCGCCGAAGGGCTCGTCGAGCAGCAGCATTTTTGGCTGGATGGCGAAGGCGCGGGCGATGCCGACGCGTTGCTTCATGCCGCCGGAGAGCTCCGCCGGTTTCTTGTGGATGGCATGGCCGAGGCCAACCATTTCAAGATACGTGGTGCAATGTTCGGCGATCTTGTCCTTGGACCAGTCGGGCCACCTGGACTTGACGGCGAAGGCGACATTGCCCAGCACGCTCATCCACGGCATCAGGGCGTGGCTCTGGAACACCACGCCGCGGTCGAGGCTGGGACCGCGGACTTCGCGGCCGTCCATGAAGGCTTCGCCGGCGCTGGCTTCGTCGAGCCCGGCCAGCACGTTGAGGATGGTGGTCTTGCCGCAACCGGAGTGGCCGATGATGCAGACGAACTCGCCCTTGTCGATGTGGAAGTTGATGTCATCGAACACCGGCAGGTTGGCGACGCCGCTGGTTGCCGGGAAAACCTTCTTGAGGCGTTCCACCGTAAGAAAATGGGTGCTCATGGCATACTCATTCGCGGTAGGTGACCAGCTTCTGCAGCCAGCCGAAGAAGAGGTCGAGGAACATGCCGACCACGCCGATCATCGCCACGGCGAAGATCACGTTGGGCAGCGCCAGGTTGTTCCACTCGTTCCAGACGAAGTAGCCGATGCCGGTGCCGCCCACCAGCATCTCGGCGGCGACGATCACCAGCCAGGCGATGCCCATCGAAATGCGCATGCCGGTGAGGATCGTCGGCGCCGCCGCCGGCAGGATCACCAGAAAGGCCTTGCGCAGCGGATTCACCTCCAGTGTGCGGGCGACGTTGATCCAGTCGCGGCGTACCGAGGAAACGCCGAAGGCGGTGTTGATCAGCATCGGCCAGATCGAGCAGATGAAGATGACAAAGATGCCCGAGATGTCCGAGTCCTTCAGGCTGTAAAGCGCAAGCGGCATCCACGCCAGCGGCGAGATGGGCTTCAGCACCTGGATGAAGGGGTCGAAGGCCTTGTACAACAGCGGCGACATGCCGATCATGAAGCCGATTGGCAGGGCGATCGCCACCGCCAGCAGGAAGCCGATCGCGACGCGGCCCAGCGAATAGGCGATCTGGATGCCGATGCCCTTGTCGTTGGGACCCTTGTCGTAGAACGGGTCGGAAAGGTAGGTGACAAAGGACTTGCCGACCATGCCGGGCGTGGGGAAGCCGGACTGCTCCTTGCCCTTGCCCATCATCGCCGCATACTCGCTGTCGGCACCCGCCTGGACGACGGACTCCTTCGGCTGCGTGGCAAGCTGCCACGCGCCGAGGAAGATCGCCAGCATCATCAGCGAGATGAAGGCCGCCTTGAGGGTTAGCTTGCTGCCCATTATCGGCCCCTATGTCTTCTTGATGGCGAAGCTGTTCACATAGGCGTCGGCCTTCAGCGGGTCGAACTCCTTGCCCATGACCTTGAACTTCTTCATGGTTTCCTTGGGCGGTGTCTGTCCCACTTCGAGCATGTACTTCTTGGCGTCGGTCAGCAGGTACACCTTTTCGGCGATGTCCTTGTATTTGACCTCGCCCTTGACGTAACCCCAGCGTTTCATCTGCGACAGGATCCAGTAGGCCATCGAGTACCAGGGGAAGGGGTCGTAGTCGACACGCTCCGGGACGTTGCGCACGTTGCCCAGGCCGTCGGCGAACTTTCCGGTCAACACTTGCTCAAGCACGGCCTTGGGCTGGTTGAGGTAGTTGGCGGGCGCGAGCACCTCGGCCATGATCGGCCGGCTCTTCGGGTCGCGGGCCATGGCCGAGGCCTTGAGGATGGCGCGATAGAGCGCGGCAAAGCTGTTCGGATTCTGCTTGACGAACTCGGTCGGCACCGCAAACGAGCAGCAGGGGTGGCCGTCCCAGATTTCGCGCGAGAGGATGTGGATGAAGCCGATCTCGTCGAACACTGCGCGCTGGTTCACCGGGTCGGGGCCGAGGAAGCCGTCGATGTTGCCGGCACGCAGGTTGGCCACCATCTCGGGCGGCGGCACCACGCGCAGCTGCACGTCGGTATCCGGGTTGATGCCGTGCTCGGCGAGGTAGTAGCGCAACAGCAGGTTGTGGATCGAGAACTCGAAGGGAATGGCGAACTTGAAGCCCTTCCAGTTCTTCGCGTCGCGATTGTTCTTGTGCTTGTTGGCCAGCACGATGGCCTGGCCGTTGATGTTCTGGATGGTCATCACGTTGGTCGGCGAGACGTTCGAACCCACCCCCATCGAGATCGCGATCGGCATCGGCGCCAGCATGTGGCTGGCGTCGTATTCCTTGTTCAGCACCTTGTCGCGGATCAGCGCCCAGCCGGCGGTCTTCATCATGCTGACGTTGAGACCTTCCTTCTTGTAGAAGCCCAGCGGGTCGGCCATGATCAGCGGGCTGGCGCAGGTGATCGGGATGAAGCCGACCTTGAGGTCCTTCTTCTCCAGCGCGCCTTTTTCCTGGGCCATGGCTTCCAGGGTGCCGAAGGGAATCAGCGAAGCGATCGCCGCCCAGGCGGTCGAGGCGCCGACCGCGGAAAGGAATTTGCGCCGCTCGCCGTCATGGGGGAAAAGTGCCTTCATTACCGCGGTCTGAACCACGCGGCTGTTCAGCGCATCGACGTCGCCGGCGGCGGTCGCAATGTCGTGCTGGGTCTGCGAGGCGTGCTTGCCGCAGGTGCAGGAATCCAAGGTCGTGTTGGCGTCGAACGGATCGTGCAGTGCCATGATGCTCTCCCGGTGATTGGTATGAGCAGGTCAACGCAGGCTCCGTGCCACTGTGAACAACTTGTTGATTAACAGTAATTATTCTGAAAGTAGCGACCCTGTGCCGGCGGAATATGCGGGTTCGCTTATGCGCGCTCGCACCACGCCGGGGCGTGCGCCGCCGCCGCTTCTCCGTTTTGGTGCGTAGGCTTCAGCGTTCGGCCAGCAGGCGCCGCAAATCGGCGGCGATCTCGGCGGCGGTGAGTGCATCCGACAGGCGCAGGCGCAAGCGCCCGGCCAGGTCGTAGGCGTAGCTGAATACGGCGTGATCGATGTGATAGTTGCCCGGCGTCGCGCCAGGCACCTTGCGGTAATAGACGCGGAACCCCAGTGCCAGTTCGGGGGTGGCGGCCGGGGTGGTGTGCAAGCCGACAAACGAGGGATGGAAGTTGCTCACGTAGTCCTTCAGCGCCCGCGGCGGGTCGCGTTCGGGATCGAGGGTGATGAACAGCACCTGCACGCGCTGCGCATCCTCGCCCAGCAACTGCATTGCCTCCGCCAGGCGCGCCAGCGTGATCGGGCAGAAATTCGGACACTGCAAGTAGCCGAAGAACAGCAGCACGACCTTGCCGCGATAGTCCGCCAGCCTGCGCGGCCGGCCGTCGTGATCCGTCAACATGAAGTCCTGCGCGTAGCTGGCGCCACGGCCGATTTCAGTGCCCTTGAAAGCGCCGGCCTTTGCCGCTGCCGTCGGGCCGGCGGCAGTGAGCAGCAGCGCGGATACAAGAGCAATCCAGAGGGACTTCGCCGGCGTCATGTCGTGAGCTTAGCCGATGTCGGGCGCGCCGTAGTACTGGCGCCGACTCCCCTATACTCCTCTGAAAATACTGGCACAATGCAATCAGGAATGATTTGCATCAAGAAGGAGGGGGAGAATCCGATGCGTCGACTGAGCGCGGGATTGCTGTGGCTTTGCATCGCATTGGCCGGTTCAGCCGCGGCTCAATCCGCCGCCGACCCGGAGCAACAGCGCCGCCTCGCCGAGCAGAAGCTCAAGCTGGTCGAGATGCTGGTCAATGCGCCGGCCGCCAAGGCCGCCGCGGCAAGCAAGGACGGCGACAGCGCGGCGCTCATCGAACGCGGCCGCCGCTTGCTGGTCACGGCGCGCGATGCGCTCGCCGCGCAGCACTACCCCGAAGCCGCCAGTGCCCTCGACGAAGCCTTGCGCAGCGTCTCCAAAGCCAACAGCCGCAATGCCGGCGGGCTTTCCGACAGCGTGCAGAAGCAGCGCCTGCAGGACATGAGCGAGCAGGTCGCCACCTATCGCGGCGCGCTGGTGGACATGCAAAAGCATCCCAGGACCGGTGGCGAGGCCACGACGGCACTGGGCCGCGTCGATGCCCTGGCCGAGGAGGCAAAGCGCCTGGCTGCAGCCGGCCGCCTGGGCGACGCCAACAAGAAGATGGCCGAGTCCTACAAGCTGGCGGTCGAGGAAATTTCGCGCTTGCGCGCCGGTGAAGTCGTGACCATGTCGCTCAAGTTCAACTCGCCGGCCGAGGAATACGCCTACGAACAGAAGCGCTTCCAGTCCAATGAAATCCTGGTCAACATGATGATCGCCGAGGGCCGTGCCGACGGTGACAAGCGCCGCATGGTGGATGGATTCGTGCAGGATGCCGGAAAGCTCAAGGCGGACGCGATCAGCCAGGCTATCAACAACAACCACAAAGAGGCCGTTACGGCAATGGAAAAGGCTTTCACCCAACTCAATCGCGCCCTGCAGACCATGGGCGTGCCGGCCTTCTAGGAGCGACGATGGTGCAATCGATCATCCGGACAATGGGTCTGTTGCTGCTCGGCCTCGGAATCGCGCAGGCGCAGGGCACCGAACCCGAGGCCATCAACCTTGCCGGGCAGCAGCGCATGCTCTCGCAACGCGTCGTCAAATCCTGGGTGCAGATCGGGCTGAATGTGCAGCCGGCCTTGTCCAAGCGCCAGCTCGACGAGTCCATCCGCCGTTTCGAACAGAACCTGCGGGTGCTTGAACCGATGGCGAATACCCCCGAGGCGCGCGCTGCGCTGGGCGGGCTGCACCTGGCCTGGGCGCCTTTGCGTACCTCGGTGCTGGGGGTGATCCGGCAATCCGACGCGTCGTTGGTCGACGCCCGTGCCGAGGACGTGCTGATGGCGGCCGAACGCCTGACGCGGACCTTGCAGGACCAGGCCACGACACCGGCCAGCCGCTGGGTCAATCTGGCGGGGCGGCAGCGCATGCTGTCGCAACGCCTGGTCAAGACCTACATGCTGCGCCAGTGGGGTGTGGACAGCGCCCGCCTGCGTGACGAGCTCGAATCGGTGCAGAACGAGTTCTCCGGCGCGCTCGCCGGCATGCAGCAACGCAGCGGCAATTCGGCCGAACTGACCGAGGAACTGGACAAGCTGGCGCTGCAATGGGAATGGCTGCGCACTGCGCTGGCCACCGAAGGCGCCGAGTCCTTCCGCCTGATCCTCGCCGAGGGCGGTGATGCCGTGCTGGAACTGGCCAACGAAGTGACGCGCCTTTACCAGCAGCCCTGATCCGGAGACCACGATGCACGTCCGCCGCCGCCAGTTCCTCCAGTCCGCCGCCGCGCTCGGGGCCGCCTGCGCGCTGCCTGCCGTTGCCGCCATGCCCGCGCGCAAGGAAAGCCGCATCGAGCTGATACCGTCCGAATTCAAGGCGACGCTCGATCCGGCGAGTCCGAAACAGACCAGCGTCTGGAGCTTCAACGAAAAGTTTCCCGGCCCGGTGCTGCGCTTTCGGCGCGGCGACCGCGCCCACATCACGGTGCGCAACCAGTTGCCGCAGGAAACCACGGTGCACTGGCACGGCCTGCGCGTACCCAACGCCATGGACGGTGTGCCCGGTGTCACCCAGTTGCCCATTGCTGCCGGCGGCCGCTTCGATTACCGCTTCGAGCTGCCGGATTCCGGCACCTTCTGGTACCACCCGCACCAGGCCAGCTTCGAGCAGGTGCCGCGCGGCCTCTACGGCGCGCTGATCGTCGACGAGGACAAGGCGCCCAGGGTCGATCGCGATGAGGTCTGGCTGCTTTCCGACATCAAGCTCGACGAGCAGATGCAGCAGGTCGAGGACTACGGCCGCATCCTCGACATCGCCAACGAAGGGCGGCGCGGCAACCAGTTGCTGGTGAATGGCCTGGTCGCCGGCCCGGAGCGCAAGATTGCGGTGCGTTCCGGCGAACGCCTGCGCCTGCGCCTGATCAACGCCGCCTCGGCGCGCTTCTTCAAGCTGTCCCTCGAAGGCCATGCGGCCAGCATCGTGGCCTGGGACGGACAGGGACTGGCGACACCGCAAGCCTTGCCGCTGGATGGCATCACGCTGGGACCGGGCATGCGCGTGGACCTGATCCTGGACTGCATGGAAAAGCCCGGCAGCCGTTTCGAGGTGCGCGAGGCCGGGCGCCCCAAGGCTTCGGCCACGGTGCTCGGCGTCATCGACTACTCGAGCCAGCCGCCGGTGCGCGGCAAGGCGCTGGCCACCTCCATCGTCGTGCCGCCCAATGCGATCCCGGAACCCGATCTGGACAAGGCCATCGACCACTACATCATGTTCCAGGGCGGCATGCGCGGCGCCCCGACCATCGGCATGATCGACGGCAAGCCTTCGCGCATCCAGGACATCATGGCCAGGCAGGGCCTGGCCTGGACCATGAACTACTACGCCCAGCACGAGCATGCCCTGATGCACGAACCACTGCTCAACCTGAACCGCGGCGAGCACGTGATCCTGCACATGGTGAATGAAACCGACTTCATCCACCCGATGCATCTGCATGGCCACTTCTTCCGCCTGCTGGCGGTGAATGGTGTCGCCAATCCGCAGCGCGAATGGCGCGACACCGTGATCATGGGCGCGCGCCAGACCATGGACGTGGCCTTCGTCGCCGAGAACCCCGGCGAGTGGATGTACCACTGCCACATCCTCGACCATGCCGCCGGCGGCATGATGGGCACCATCGTCGTCGAGTAGCTGGCGCGTCGTGCGCCGGGTGAACGTCGGCGCTGATGAGACCCCTGCGCAGCAGGGCGGTCGAGCAACGTGGGCTCTCCTCGCCGCTGCGGATGGCGCCACGGTGATTTCCGCGAGTGGTAGGCTTGTCGCCGCACCCAAAACCCAGGAGGAGAAAAAAATGAACGTCCGTACCCTGTTCGTCGGCCTTGCCGCCGCCACGTTTTCGGCCCTGGCGCCGGCCCAGGCACCCGTCGTCATCAAGTTCAGCCACGTCGTCGCCGCCGATACCCCCAAGGGCAAGGCCTCGGAGTTCTTCGCCAGGAAGGCGGCCGAACTGACCAAGGGCCGGGCCAAGGTCGAGGTTTACGCCAATTCCGCGCTCTACAAGGACAAGGAGGAAATGGAGGCGCTGCAGCTCGGCGCCGTGCATATGCTGGCGCCATCCTTGTCCAAGTTCGGCCCGCTCGGCGTCAAGGAATTCGAGGTCTTCGACTTCCCCTACATCTTCGATGACTACACCGACCTGCACAAGGTCACGCAGGGCCCGATCGGTGCCGCGCTGCTGGCCAGGCTCGAACCCAAGGGCATCAAGGGCCTGGCCTTCTGGGACAACGGCTTCAAGTCGATGTCGGCCAACACGCCGATCAGGACACCGGCCGATCTCAAGGGCAAGAAGATGCGCATCCAGTCCTCCAAGGTGCTGGAAGAGCAGTTCCGCTCGCTCGGCGCGCTGCCGCAGGTGATGGCCTTTTCCGAGGTATACCAGGCGCTGCAGACCGGGGTGGTGGATGGCACCGACAACCCGCACTCGAATCTCTTCACGCAGAAGATGCACGAAGTGCAGAAGCACATGACCATCACCGATCACAACTACCTCGGCTACGCGGTGATCGTGAACAAGAAGTTCTGGGAAGGCCTGCCGCCTGAATTGCGTGCCCAGCTCGAAATGGCCATGAAGGAAGCCACGGTCTACGCCAACAAGATCGCCAAGGAAGAAAATGATGCGGCGCTGGAAGGCGTGCGCAAGAGCGGCAAGACGGCGATCTACGTGCCGACCCGGGAAGAGAAGATGGCCTTCAAGAAAGCCATGCTGCCGGTCCATACCAGGATGGCCGACCGTGTCGGCAAGGATCTGCTGCAATCGATCTACAAGGAAACCGGCTTCGATCCGGCGAAGCTGTAATCCGGTTTTGCAATGGCGCCGCGAATGCGGCGCCATTGCCGGCTGGCTCATCAGTATTTGTCATGCGTCGATAAAGGAAGCGAAGGCCGCTTCGCCGCGCCGGGTTGTACCCTCTTCGGGCTCATAACAACACTCAGGAGGAGACAGCATGGCTCACATCGTAATTCTTGGCGCCGGCATCGGCGGCATGCCCGCCGCCTATGAAATGCGCGAAAAGCTGCGCCCCGGCGACACGCTGACGGTGATTTCGAACAATCCGAAGCACCACTTCACGCCCTCCAACCCGTGGGTTGCGGTCGATTGGCGCAAGCGCGACGAGATCGAGGTGGACATCGCGCCCCTGCTGGCGAAGAAGAACATCGCCTTCATTCCGGTCGGCGCCAAACGGGTGCATCCGGAGCGGAACCAGATCGAACTCGATGACGGTCGCCACATCGACTACGACTTCCTGGTCATCGCCACCGGCCCCAAGCTGGCCTTCGAGGAAGTCGAAGGCCTGGGGCCGAAGGGACACACGCATTCGGTTTGCCACGTCGACCATGCGGTCGAGGCGGAGAAAGCCTGGCAGGAATTCGTCAAGAGTCCCGGCCCCATCGTAGTCGGCGCGGTGCAGATGGCCTCCTGTTACGGCCCGGCCTACGAGTTCGCCATGATCATGGATACCGACCTGCGCCGGCGCAAGATCCGCGACAAGGTGCCAATGACTTTCGTCACCGCCGAACCCTACATCGGGCATCTCGGCCTGGGCGGCGTCGGCGATTCCAAGGGGCTGATGGAGTCGGTGATGCGCGAGCGCCACATCAAGTGGATCTGCAATGCCAAGACCACCAAGGTCGAGGCCGGCAAGATGTACGTCACGGAGCATAACGAGGACGGCACGCCGAAGAAGGACCACGTGCTCGACTTCAAGTACTCGATGATGCTGCCGGCCTTCAAGGGCATCGACGCCGTGATCGGCATCGAAGGCCTGGCCAACCCGCGCGGCTTCATCCTGAT
>JACRIX010000074.1 GCA_016215645.1 Rhodocyclales bacterium | reverse complement strand
GCCCTTCGGGTTGAGGCCAGACACGGCGTCTGCGGCGTTGTCGGACTTGGCAAGGGATTACCCTTGCCGGCGTCCTCCGCCTTGCATCCATCCGCGTCTGGCCTCAACGCCATCCGCCGGATGATTGTGAACACGCCCTAGTGCTTTCGATCGGTTCGCGGCTGCGGGTCGTGAAATCGTTTCCTGCGTGACATCCTGCCTGCAGGCGTCGTGACAAATGTCACCGGCGGCGGCAATTCGCTTTGACCCGGGCAGATCCTTGCCATATAAAGCATTCATCGATTCTGAAACACGGCAAATCCGTCGAAAGGCGGAGACGCAAAATCACCGGCCTACCGGAGCGCAATCCCGCGCATCCCATGGCAGCGGGATCACCAGGAGATCGCCATGCACTTTGAATTGCCCGTCACCGGCCGCGACCAGGCCCCCGCGTTTCTCGCCGCGCAGGAATGCCGCGAGTGGCTGGTCAAGGTTCCCCTTGCCAATCCCGCGCAGGCCCAGGCCATTGTGCTGCGGCAGCTGGGCCTGCTGCATCATTTCGACCTTCCCGTCAGCGAGCGCCTGGCGATCCTGGAGGAGTTGCGCGGCTCGGTCTGCAAGCTGCAGGAGGATGCATCGCGGAGCTTCGCCGCCCGGCCCTTGCCGTTGGCACCGCCGGAACAGCACGCCCTGGAAAGCTCGCTCGAAGTCTGGAACCTGCTGGCGCTCGGCTACCTGCGCTGCTTCTCGATTGCCGCCGACGGTCGCGGCACCGAAGCCGCCGCCCTGCAGGCCCTGCTGGCACAGCGCACGCTGTCGGTGTTCGCCGACTGGCAGGTGGATCTGTGCCGCGGCGAGCAGTTGCCCGACGGCGGCTACTGGCTGAAGCTGCACCGCATCCTCGCCGCCGCCGAATCGCTCGGCGTGATCGGGCTGCCGGTCGGTGACGCGGTGCGCCTGGGCAAGCAAGCCACCAGCGCGCTCGCGGCATATGCCGAATGCAATTTACTGAGTACCGCCAGCCTGTATGAACTGCCTGCCCGCCACCTCGGCTGGGTGGCGCGCTGGGCGCGTCGCTGGGGCGGCAAGCTGGCGCTGCTGAGCGCGCCGCCGGAGGACATCCGCAACCGCGCGCAACCGCTCTGCGTAGACCTCGAATCCGACCAGCCGGCGAACTACCTGCCCCGTACCACGCGTGGCGGCCGCTGGCTGGAAACCACGGAACTGCGAAAAAGCCTGCTGTCACGCATCACGCTGCTGGAACAGGGCCACGCGCCGGCCGCGCTGCAACTCGGCGACGACGTGACCCAGCCCGCGGCCACCCACCTGTTGCGCCGCGCCCTGCTGCGCTGGTGTCAGGGCGGCACCCTGCGTGCCGAAACGCGCAGCGACACCAACGGCGCCTGCAATGTCGTGGTCGGCTTCGATGCGGTGCATCGCCTGCTGACCGGGGAAAAGCTCTTCACGCCGCCCAATCGCGACACCCGGATGCTGCGCCGCGAACGCGAGGAATTCGAGACCTTCGGCAACCTGCGGCACATGTCCGCGGCCAATGCGCTGCCGGAAAACGCGAACACGGAAAACTGGCGCGTGATCGACGACTGGCAACTACTCAACACCTCGCCCGGCGGCATGCGCCTTTCGCGCAGCCTGCACCAGGGCTCGCGCATCGGCGCCGGCCAGCTGATCGCGGTGCGGACGTCGGCGGGACAGCATTTCTCGCTGGCCGTGGTGCGCTGGGCGCTGCGCGAAGGCAGCGATACGCTGACCGTCGGCATCCAGTTGCTTCCCGGCGAACCGCGTCCGGCGACGGTGCGCGTGCTGAATTCCGACGCCACGGCAAGCGCCTGGCAACAAGCCTTCGCGCTGCCGGAAATTGCCGCCTTGCGCATTCCCGCCAGTCTGGTGCTGCGCTCGGGCAGCTTCCGCCTCGACCGCCGCATCGACGTCATGGCCGACCAGCAGCTACAGGCGATGACCCTGTACCGCATCCTCGACCATGGCAATGAATTCGAGCGCTGCATCACCCGTGCGCCCGACTGAGGTGTTTTCCGCCGGGGCGACGAAGATTACCAATCGAGGCCGCGCGGCTTCCTGCCGGTGCGGGCGAAGATGGCGTCGAACAGCGGATTCGGCAGGAGGCGCAACAGCTTCGCCACCACGCCCATCTGCCAGGGAACCACGGTGTAGCTCGTGCCACGCGCTATGGCGCGGGCAAAGCGCCAGGCGGCTTCGTCGGCCGGCATCAGGAAGGGCATGGGATAGGCGTTGACCGCCGTCATCGGCGTGGCGATGTAGCCGGGCGCGATGGTGACGACCTTGACGCCGCTGTCGTGCAACTCGCCGCGCAATGCTTCGAGCCAGGCGATGGTCGCGGCCTTCGAGGCCGAGTAGGCGCCGGCACCCGGCAGGCCGCGGATGCCGGCCACCGAGGCGATGCCGGCCAGGCGCCCGCTGCCGCGCCCGCTCATCGGGGCGATGAAAGGCTGGAACGTGTTGGCCATGCCGACCACATTGGTCTCGAATACGCGGCGCAAGACGTGGAGGTCTTCCGCTTCCCGCGCCAGCGTGCCGACCGAGATGCCGGCATTGGCGATGACGACGTCGGCCACGCCGCCGGCATTGAAGTCCGCCGCGGCGGCCTGCAAGGCACCCGCGTCGGCGACGTCGAGGACGTAGGGCTTGTGGCGGCCCGGCAGCGTGGAAATCAAGGCATCGAGCTTGTCGCCGCGCCTGGCGGCCAGGCCCAGGGTGGCGCCGTGCGCGGCGTAGTGGCGGGCCAGCGCTGCGCCTATGCCGCTCGAGGCGCCGGTAATGAAGACGCGCACCGGGCGTTCAGTCCCGCGGGCGCCGATTGCCCATTGCCGGCCTATTCCTTCTGCTTGATCACCGACGCCTGGACGCCGTTTTGCGCCAGCAGGGCGCGCGCCCGGTTCATCTCGTCGGGATCGCGGAACGGACCGACACGCACGCGATGCATGGTGCCCTTGTCGGGAATGCTGACTTCCTGGACGCTGGCATAGAGACCCGTCAGCGCCAATTTGGCCTTGAGGTTGTCGGCATCGGCGGCTTTCTGGAAGGAGCCGACCTGGAGAAAAAATACGTCGGTCGGCAGTGGCTTGGCATCGACCACCGGCGCGCCGGGTACCGCCGGTGCGCCGGTGGCGCCTGGCGCGGCGGCGCCGGGCGTCGCCGCCGCTGCCGGTGCGCCGGCGGCGGGCGTGCCGGCTGGCGGCTGTTTGCCTTCGAGGATATTGTAGAAATCGAAGCGGCGCTCGGCCGGCTTGTCGCCCGGCTTGCCGGGCAGGGGTGCCGGCGACGTGCTACCGTTGCCTGCCGGTTTCTCGGCCTTTGGCGCACCCTCGTACTTGTTCTGGAAGGGCAAGGGCGATTTGTTGAGATACCAGACCACGCCAAAGGCGATCAGGACGCCGATGACGAGCCCGATGAAGACGCCGAGCAGCGTGCCGCCACCGCTTCTCCGAGGCGTAGCGGGCCGCTGGGCATGCTTTCCGGTTTTGTCGACGTTGCTCATGGTCACATGCTCATCGGTTGCGAAACGCCCAGCAATGAAAGTCCGCTCCTCAGCACCTGGCGCGTTGCCAGCGCCAGTGCAAGACGCGCCTCGCAGGCGGCGACATCGTCGACCAGCACGCGCTCGGCGTTGTACCAGCTGTGGAAATCGCCGGCCAGGTCCTTGAGGTAGAAGGCCAGCGCGTGCGGCGCATAGTCGCGCGCGGCGGCCTGGATCAGTTCGGGATATTCCGCCAGGCGCGCACACAGCGCGAACTCGCGCTCGTTCTGCAAGGGGGCGAGTTCGGCCCCGGCCAGCGCGGCCGCATCGCCCTCCCATTGCGCCAGCAGCGAGCAGATGCGGGCATGGGCGTACTGCACGTAGTACACCGGGTTGTCGTTGCTCTGCGACTTGGCCAGGTCGAGGTCGAAATCCAGCGCCTGGTCGCACTTGCGCAGCATGTAGAAGAAACGGCAGGCGTCGTTGCCGACCTCCTGGCGCAGTTGGCGCAGGGTCACGTACTCGCCGGAACGGGTGGACATCGACACCTTGTGGCCGTCGCGGAACAGGCTGACGAACTGCACCAGGGTCACGTCGAGCCTGGTCGCATCGGCCCCCGACGCGAGCAGCGCACCCTTGACGCGCGGGATGTAGCCGTGATGATCAGCGCCCCAGACATCGATCACCTTGTCGAAGCCGCGCTCGAACTTGTTCAGGTGGTAGGCGATGTCGGAGGCAAAGTAGGTGTAGATGCCGTTGTCGCGCTGGACGACGCGGTCCTTCTCGTCGCCGAAGGCGGTGGACTGGAACCACTTGGCGCCATCCTGGGTATAGATGTGGCCGGCCTTTTCCAGTTTCTCGACGGCGCGCGCCACCATGCCCGTGTCGTAGAGGCTGCGCTCGGAGAACCAGACGTCGAAATGCACACCGAATTCTTCGAGGTCGGCACGGCAGTCGGCGAGTTGCTCGGAGAGCACGTGGCTGTGCACGTAGGACCAGTCCTCGCCCAGCAAATCCTTGCCGGCGAGGATGAAGCCGTCGAGGCGCGCCTCGATGTCTTCGCCGTCGTTTCCACCCCGGGGCACGCAGGCCAGCACGGCCTCGGCCGGATGCACGTAGCGGTCGCCGTGGGCCTGCTTGATCTGCTCCGCCATCTCGCGCACGTAGCCGCCCTGGTAGGCATTGGACGGGAAGGGAATCGGCTCGTCGAAAAGCTCGAGGTAGCGCAGCCAGGCCGAGACGGCGAGGATGTCCATCTGCCGCCCGGCGTCATTGACGTAATATTCGCGCGTCACCTCGTAGCCGGCGAAGGCCAGCAGCGAGGCCAGGCTGGCACCGTAGGCGGCACCGCGGCCGTGGCCGACATGCAGCGGGCCGGTGGGATTGGCGGAGACGAACTCGACCTGCAGGCGCCGCGCCATGCGACCGTTCTTCGCCGGGCCGCGACCGAAATCGTCGCCGGCGGCCAGCACCTTCGCCACCACCGCGGTACGCGCCGCCGACGTCAGGGTGAAATTGATGAAGCCGGCGCCGGCGATGTCGACGTTCGTCACGTGCGGCGACGCCGGCAGCTCGCGTACCAGGCGCTCGGCGATCTGGCGCGGCGCGGTCTTCAGTTCACGCGCCAGTTGCATCGCCAGGTTGCTGGCGAAATCGCCGTGGCTTGCCTGCTTGGGACGTTCGAGGACAATGTCGGCGAGGCCTTGGGCGGGCGCCACGCTGGCGAGGGCGCTGCGCAGCAGCCCGGTGAGATGCTGGCGGGCGTCGAAGGCGACGGCCGGTTTTGCGCTGGATGCAGCCATGTCGGGTTTCGCGGGGTGTTTCGTCGAGCCCTGAATTATACTTGCCGTTTCGCTAACGGCCGCGGTACCTGGCGCCCGTCATGCCGGCGTCACCACCGTCCGAAACCGCTTCCCTACCCGTTCCCGCCCGTGCGCCTCTTCCGCCTCCTTCGCATCGCCCGCGTCGCCTACCGCTACGGCCTTGACCGCCTGGTCCTCGACCACGAACTGGAGCAGGGTTTCGGCGCCCGCCTGTTGGCGGCAACCCAGGCCCTGATGTTCTGGCGCGACATCTCGGCGCCCCGCGCGGTGCGCCTGCGCCAGGCGCTGGAAGCCCTCGGCCCGATCTTCGTCAAGTTCGGCCAGGTGTTGTCCACGCGCCGCGACTTGCTGCCGCTGGATATCGCCGACGAATTGGCGCGACTACAGGATCGCGTCCCGCCCTTCCCCTCGGAACTGGCCATCGCCCAACTTGAAGCCGCCTACGGCAAGCCGGTGGATCAGGTCTTCGCCCGCTTCGACCGCAGCCCGGTGGCATCGGCCTCGGTGGCCCAGGTGCATTTCGCCGAACTGCCCGACGGTCGCGAGGTCGCCGTCAAGATCCTGCGCCCGGGCATCAAACCGATCATCGAGCATGACATCGCCCTGCTGCAGGTGGCCGCCAGCCTGCTCGAAAAGCTCTGGGCCGACGGCAGGCGCCTGAAGCCGCGCGAAGTGGTGGCCGAGTTCGACAAGTACCTGCATTACGAACTTGACCTGATGCGCGAGGCCGCCAACTGCTCGCAATTGCGGCGCAACTTCGCCGATTCCGAGCTGCTGATGCTGCCCGAGGTGCACTGGGACTGGTGCAGCGAAAGCGTGATGGTCATGGAACGCATGCACGGCTTGCCGATTTCGCAAGTCGATGCGCTGCGCGAGAAGGGCGTCGACATCCCGCAGCTGGCGCGTTCCGGCGTGGAGATTTTCTTCACCCAGGTGTTCCGCGACGGCTTCTTCCATGCCGACATGCATCCGGGCAACATCTTTGTCGCCACCGAAGGGCCACACAAAGGACAGTACATCGCGCTCGACTTCGGCATCGTCGGCACGCTGTCGGACAGCGACAAGAACTACCTGGCGCAGAACTTCCTGGCGTTCTTCAAGCGCGACTACAAGCGCGTTGCGGAAGCGCATATCGAATCCGGATGGGCGCCGAAGGACACCCGCGTCGACGAGTTCGAGGCGGCGATCCGCGCCGTCTGCGAGCCCTTCTTCGACCGTCCGCTGAAAGAGATCTCGCTCGGCCGCGTACTGCTGAGGCTGTTCCAGACCTCGCGCCAGTTCAACGTCGAGATCCAGCCGCAACTGGTGCTGCTGCAAAAAACCCTGCTCAATGTCGAAGGCCTCGGCCGCGATCTCGATCCCGAACTCGACTTGTGGAAGACCGCCCTTCCCTACCTCGAACGCTGGATGAGCGAGCAGCTGGGCATGCTGGCGCTGGAGAGCAACATCCGGCGCGAAGCGGCGAACTGGGCGCGCCTGCTGCCGGCCCTGCCCCGTCTGGTGCATCAGGCACTTTCGGCCACGGCACAACCGGCGCCCAAGCCCGAACTGGAAAGCCTCGCCGCCGAGGTGCGCGCCCTGCGCCAGATGCTCTGGGTGGCGCTGGCGATCGCCGCCGCCGCACTGGGCTTTGCGGTGCTGCAGTGACGGCATGCCGCCGAACGGCGACGGATTTATACTCCGCCACTGTTTCCTGATACCGGATCCCTGCCATGCTGCTCTGGTTCGTCATCCTCTATCTGATGCTCTCGGTCGGCATCGGCCTGTTCGCCGCCACCCGCGTCCATAATGCCCGCGACTTCGCCGTCGCCGGCCGCCGCCTGCCGCTGCCGGTGGTCACGGCCACGGTGTTCGCCACCTGGTTCGGCGCCGAGGCGGTGTTCGGCGTTTCGGCCACCTTCGTCAAGGACGGCCTCGGCGGCGTGGTCGCCGACCCCTTCGGCTCCTCGATGTGCCTGATCATCGCCGGCGTCATTTTTTCGCGCTACCTCTACAAGCTCAACATCATCACCCTGGGCGACTTCTACCGCATGCGCTACAACCGCACGGTGGAAGTGCTGACCACGATCTGCATCGTGCTCTCCTACCTGGGCTGGGTGGCGGCGCAGATCAAGGCGCTGGGCCTGATCTTCTTCGTCGTCACCGACGGCGCCGTCAGCCAGGAGGCCGGCATGATCCTCGGCGCCGGCATCGTGCTGACCTACACCGTGTTCGGCGGCATGTTCTCGGTGGCCATCCTCGACTTCGTGCAGATGGCGGTGTCGATGGGCGGCCTGCTGTTCATCGCCTGGATCGTCAGCGGCAAAGTCGGCGGTGGCGCCACGGCGGTGATCAGCCACGCCGCCGCCGCCGGCAAGCTCGACTTCTTCCCGGCGCCCGATCCCTGGCTGTGGCTGACTTTCCTCGGCACCTGGATGACCATGATGCTGGGTTCGATCCCGCAGCAGGACGTGTTCCAGCGCATCACCTCGGCGAAGACGGCGAGCATCGCGCTGTGGGGCTCCATCCTCGGCGCCTCGATCTACTTCTGCTTCACCTTCGTGCCGATGTTCATCGCCTACTCGGCCACCCTGATCGACCCCGCGCTGTTCAACGAGCTGCTGGCCAAGGACACGCAACTGGTACTGCCGACCCTGGTGCTGCAGCACACGCCGCTGTTCGCCCAGGTGCTGTTCTTCGGCGCGGTGCTGTCGGCCATCATGAGCTGCTCGTCGGCGACCCTGCTGGCGCCCTCGGTAACCTTCGCCGAGAACGTGATCAGGGGCTTCTACCCCGGCATGGGCGACCACCAGTTCCTGCGCGTGATGCGCGGCTGCCTGGTGGTATTCACCTGCATCGTGCTCGGTTTCGCACTGAAGTCCGAAGCCTCGATTTTCAAGATGGTGGAAAACGCCTACAAGGTGACCCTGGCCGGTGCCTTCGTGCCGCTCGCCGCCGGCATATTCTGGCGCCGCGCCACCACCCAGGGTGCGCTGGCGGCGACCTTCGGCGGCCTGGTCTCCTGGGTGCTGGTCGAAGTGCTGATCGGCGAGGCCAGCCCGGTGCCGCCGCAACTGATCGGGCTGGGCGTGTCCATCCTCGGCATGCTCGCCGGCTCGCTGCTGCCGCAATGGGTCGGCCACCACCTGCCGGGCCATGATCCGCATGTCATCCTGCACCACCACGCCGCCTCACAAACGCACCACGCGGAACCCGAACACCGACACTGAGCGTCCTCATGGCCGACAAGCAATCCCTCTACGAACTGCTCGGCCTCACCGACAAGGCCTCACCCGAGGACATCCAGAACGCCCACGCAGCGATGCGCCAGGCACTGGATGCGCAGCCCGAGAGCGAAGAAAAGCACAACCGCATCGCGATCCTGAACGATACCCGCGACCTGCTGCTCAACCGCCGCCAGCGTGCCGGCTATGACCGCCGCCAGCGCGACCGGCGCGGCGATGCGCCACCTGTCGTGGGCCCGGCCCCAGCGCGTGGCTGGCTGAAGCCCGTGCTGGCATCGCTGCTGATCGGAGGCCTTGCCTACGCCGCCGGACGCTACATGGCCCCGGCATCGGCGCCGACTCCGCCGCCTGCCGCCTTGGCCAAGGCGCCCGCTCCGATCGCCGCCAACCTGCCCGCCGCATCGGACAGCGCCGATGACGGGCCGCAGGACAAGCTTGCCGCCGAGATCGCTGCGGTGTTGCCTCCGGCGGCACCTCCAACGCCGACGCCGGCCGCCGCGCCCGCGCCGGCGGCAGTGGTCCCGCAAGCCCCCCCCGCCGCCCAGCCACAACGCTCGCTGGCCGAGTTGCTGCAGGCGGCGGCCATCAATACGATCGCCGAGTCGACCTATGCCGTGGTTGGCGGTGGCGGCCTGGGCACCGGCATCGCCATAGACCGTGACAAGCTCCTTACCAACTGCCATGTGATCGCGCCCAACATCCACAAGGGGCCGCTGCTGGCGATCCACGCGCCTACCGGCCGGCAGACGGTGATCACCCATGCCGCCTTCCTGGTGCGCGAGGACGCCTGCGTCGCCCATGCCCCCGGCCTCAACGCCAAACCGATCGCCTGGGGCACGTCCTCGCGCCTGGCGCCCCGCGCCACCATCTACAGCCTGGGCTTCGCGCAGGGCCGGCCCACCTTTTCCGCCGGCACGCTGCTCGGCGTCCTCAATCGCAGCGGACAGGACTACCTGATTTCCACCAACCACTGCGACTTCGGCGTTTCCGGCGGGCCTCTGGTCGACGGCGAAGGCCGCCTGATCGGCCTAACCTCGGGCGGCACCCGCGACAAGAAATACTGCGCCTCGCTCACTGCCGAAACCGCCCGCCGCGTACTCGACCAGACGCTGATCGCGATCGACGGCTTTCCCACCGATTACCTGACCAACTTGCGCCGCCGCTGGTAACACGCCGGCGCAAGGCTTGTCGCGCTGCGTCGAAGGCGGCAGAATCCGGCCGTGGCGAACGGCGTACGCAACCACCTGCTGCTCTACCTCAACCTCGGCTATGCGCTGCTGATCGTCTACGCCAGCCTCTACCCGCTCACCGGCTGGCACGACAGCGGCGGCGATCCGCTGAGTTTCGTCAGCGCGCCCTGGCCGCGCTATTTCACCGCCTTTGACCTGGCAACCAATGTGCTGGCCTACCTGCCCTTTGGTTTCCTCTGCGCCGCCGCCCTGCGCGGCCGCCTCACGCCGCTCGCGGCCGGCCTGATCGCAGCGGCGCTGGGTGCCGGCCTCAGCCTGGCCCTGGAGCTGACGCAAAACTACCTGCCCAGTCGCGTGCCCTCCAACCTCGATTTCGCCTGCAATGCCGCCGGCGCCCTGCTCGGTGCGATGCTCGGTGCCGGCTGGGGCCGCCTGGTGCTCGGCGAACGGCATCTCGCACTGTGGCAGGGCCATGTCATCACGCAGGCCTACGGCGCCGATCTTGGCGTGCTGCTGATGGCCGCCTGGCTGATGACCCAGCTCTCGCCCGACACCCTCCTGTTCGGTGTCGGCGATTTGCGGCAGATGCTGGACCTGCCGCCGGTGCAGACCTTCGAACCGGAGCGCTTCGTCGGCATGGAAACGGCCGTGGCGGCCTCGGGCCTGCTGGCCGCGACGCTGATCGCCAGCCTGCTGCTGCGGCGCCGCCGGCGACTGCTGCCGCTGCTGCTGTTGCTGCTCGCGCTGACGACCAAGACCCTGGCCTACGCACTGATCGCCGGGCCCGCGGCGGCGCTGACCTGGCTGACACCGGGCAACAGCCAGGGCATCGGCATCGGCCTGGCGCTCTGGCTCGGCGCCAGCTTCCTCACGCCGGCGCTGCAGCGGGCCACCGCCGCGCTGGCCCTGCTGTTTGCCACCGTGATGGTCAATGCGGCGCCCGAGAACCCCTACCTGAACAACATGGCGCAGCTGTGGCACTCCGGCCAGTTCCTCAATTTCAACGGCCTGACGCGACTGATCTGCTCGCTGTGGCCTTTCCTCGCCCTGCCCTGGCTGATGATCTACCGTCCGGAGAACCCGCATGACCGCCATTTCTGACCTGAGGTCGCTGCGCGATGCGCTGCGCGAATTCTGCGCCGCACGCGATTGGCACCGCTACCACACGCCCAAGAATCTGGTCATGGCGCTCAGCGTCGAGGCCGCCGAACTGGTCGAGCATTTCCAATGGGCGACGCCCGAGGAAAGCCTGAACCTCGCCGCCGCCCAGCGCGCCGAGGTGGCCGACGAAATCGCCGACGTGCTGATCTACCTCACCGAGCTCGCCGACGTGCTGGAAATCGACCCGATCGCCGCAGCACGCGCCAAGATCGTCAAGAACGCCCTGAAGTACCCGGCGCCCAGCCGGTAAAATCCGGCCTCCGCATCCCGCCCGACATCCCATGAGCCACTTCAGCCACCACGTCTTCTTTTGCACCAACCAGCGCGCCCCCGGCGACGCCTGCTGCAACAACCACGGCGCCGGCGACATGCGCGGCTATGCCAAGGACAAGGTCACGGCGCTGGGCAAGAAAGTGCCGGGCAAGGTACGCATCAATGCCGCCGGCTGCCTCGATCGCTGCGAAAAGGGCCCGGTGATGGTGATCTATCCCGAGGCGGTCTGGTACACCTACGTCGACCAGGAAGACATCGACGAAATCATCGACGAGCATCTGGTCAAGGGCCGCGTCGTCGAGCGCCTCAAGGTGGACTGACCGTGTCGCGCCACGAACGCGTGCTGGTGGACGGCCCCGACGGCAAAATCGAGGTCTTCGTCGAAGATCACGAGGATCCGCAGGGCATCGCCCTGATCGCCCATCCGCACCCGCTGTTCGGCGGCACGGCGGACAACAAGGTGGTGACCACGCTGGCGCGCGCCTTCCGCGAACGCGGCTGCATCACCTTGCGGCCCAGCTTTCGCGGCGTCGGCGGCAGCGAAGGCGAACACGACCACGGCGATGCCGAGACCGACGACGTGCTGGCGGTGCACGACTGGGCGCGCGCGCGCTTTGGCGGCCTGCTGACCCCCGCCGGCACGCCGCTGCCGCTCTACCTTGCCGGATTTTCCTTCGGCGCCTATGTCACCACGCGCCTGGCCAGGCGCCTCGCCGCGGCCGGCGATCCGGCGCGCTGGCTGGTGCTGGTGGGCACCGCCGCCGGCTTCGTCGAAGGCATGCGGCGTTACGAAACCGAGGCGGTCAGCCCGGCCACGCTGGTGATCCACGGCTCGGAGGACGACACCGTGCGCCTGGCCAATGTGCTGGCCTGGGCCCAGCCGCTTGATGTGCCGGTGGTAGTGGTCCCTGGCGCCGACCACTTTTTCCACCGCCGCCTGCATATCATCCGCGACATCATCCACCGCGCCTGGGCCGGTGCCCATTCGTGAGTCCGCTCGCGGTTTCGGGGCTGCGCAAATCCTACGAGGGGCGCGAGGTCGTCGCCGGCCTCAGCTTCGAACTGCGGCGCGGTGAGTGCTACGGCCTGCTCGGCCCCAACGGTGCCGGCAAGACCACCACGCTGCGCTGTTGCCTCGGACTCACCCTGCCCGATGCCGGCGAGATTTATCTGGCCGGCGAACCGGTACCGGAACGTGCCCGCGAAGCGCGCATGAGAATCGGCGTGGTGCCGCAGTTCGACAACCTCGACCCTGACTTCACCGCCGCCGAAAACCTGATCGTCTATGGCCGCTACTTCGGCATGGCCGACGCCGACATCCGCCCGCTGATCCCCGGCCTGCTCGAATTCGCCGGCCTGCCCGGCAAGGACAAAGCCAGTATCCGCAGCCTTTCCGGCGGCATGAAGCGGCGCCTGACGCTGGCGCGCGCGCTGGTCAACGATCCGGAACTGCTGCTGCTCGACGAGCCCACCACCGGCCTTGATCCGCAGGCGCGCCACCTGATCTGGGAGCGTCTCAAGCGGCTGCTGGCCCAGGGCAAGACCATCCTGCTGACCACGCACTTCATGGATGAAGCCGAACGCCTCTGCCGGCGCCTGGCCATCATCGACGACGGCCGCCTGGTCGGCGAGGGCGCACCGCGCGAACTGATCCGCCAGCACATCGAGCCACAGGTGGTCGAGGTCTATGGCGAGGATGCGCCCGGCTGGGCGGAACGGGAAGCAAAGACCTTTTCACGCCGCGTCGAAACCAGCGGCGAAACCGCCTTCTGCTACGTCGAGGACGCCACCCCGCTGCTGGCGCACCTGGCCGGGCAGCCCGCCTTGCGCACGCTGCATCGTCCGGCCAATCTCGAAGATGTGTTCCTCAAGCTGACCGGGCGGGAGCTCAGGGACTAGTCGGAAAAGTCGACGGCGGCAACGCGATTGCGCCCCTGCTCCTTGGCGCAATACAGGGCCTGGTCCGCGGCGCCGACCAGTTGCGTCGGCTCAACTTGCACGGTCGCCCGCATTGTCGCCGCGCCGACGCTGACGGTGACGTGCCTGGCGACTTGCGACCTGGCGTGCGGCAGGGCAAGTGTCTCGACAGCGCCGCGTATCCGTTCGGCGACGACGCCGGCGCCGCGCAGGTCGGTGGCGGGCAAGAGGATGGCGAACTCTTCGCCGCCATAGCGGGCGAGCTCGTCGCTCGAGCGCTTGACAACGCCCGACATGGCGCCGGCGACGCGCCGCAGGCATTCGTCGCCACCCTGATGGCCATAGGTATCGTTATACAACTTGAAGTAATCCACATCGACCATGAGCAGCGACAGCGTACGGGACTCTCGCGACGCCCGGCGCCACTCGACGTTCAGGGACCGGTCGAAACTGCGGCGGTTGGCGACACTGGTCAGCCCGTCACGCAAGGCCAGACGTTCGAGCTCGGCCTGGGCCTCCATCTGCACAGTCATGTCCCGCAGCGTCTCGACCACGGCGACGACCTGACCATGCTGATCGTAGATTGGACCGGCGTCGATGGCCAGATACAGACGCGTGCCCATGCGCGGCATGACGCACCAGTTCTCCGCCCTGCGCCCCTGCGCCGAGGCGACATCGCCGCCAACCTGGTCATGCGCGACATAGAGCGCGTCGATTTCCCGGGTGCGGCCTTGCGCGACCAGGTCGGCAAGGCAGGGGCGCGGTTCCGCGTAGAAGCCGCGCCAGTGTTCGCGGGTACCGATGACCTCGCTGGCCTTGATCCCGGTAAGGCGCTCGCAGGCACGGTTCCAGATGATGACCCGGCACTCGGCATCGATGACGAAGGTAGGCACCACCAGCTGCTCCATCAAGCGAACGGAGAAGTCGAGCTGGTCGCGGTCTTGACCGGTTTCGGGTAAGTTCTGCCTGTCTGCCATGCGCTGCCCCTTATACGGAATTTGCCCCTTGAAGTGTAATGGGTAATTCGTTGCCCGTGGCTATCTTTAGGCATACGGACCAGGCCACTGCTGCCTCCCGTGCCCGCCTTGGCTTGGTATCATGGAACCCGGTTCGCCAGCGCAACCGGAGGTGTAACAGCCAACCGAACTTCCTGCGCGGCCGGCTCCGCCGACCGGGCGGCGCCCATGGGCATCGCCGCCCGCGCAATGCAATGTCTGATCGGAAGGGTCAGTGACGGATTTCCAGCGTATGCCTATCAAGACCCCAGCCTCCATCCCGAACCGCGTAACCACCTGATGCGACGCCGGCAATGACTGTCCGCGCCAATTCCCTGCCGCAGCTTTCGCTGCGCGCCTTCGCCGTCTGGCGGCGCAACTTCCTGGTCTGGAAGAAGCTCGCCATTCCTTCGATGCTGGGCAACCTGGCCGACCCGATGATTTACCTCTTCGGCCTCGGCTACGGCCTGGGTGGCATGCTGCCGCAGGTGGGCGGCGTGCCCTATATCGCTTTCCTCGCCGCCGGCACGGTGTGCGCCTCGACCATGAATGCGGCCTCGTTCGAGGCGCTCTATTCGGCCTTCTCGCGCATGCATGTGCAACGCACCTGGGAGGCGATCATGAATGCCCCCGTGACCCTGGACGACGTGCTCGCCGGCGAACTGCTCTGGGCCGCGGCCAAGGCCACGCTTTCGGGCGCGGCGATCCTGGTGGTGATCGCGGCACTCGGCTTCATCGCCTCGCCGCTGGCACTGTGGGCGATTCCGGTGATCTTCCTCACCGGCCTGGCCTTCGCCGCGCTGGGATTGATCGTCACCGCGCTGGCGCCGTCCTATGACTTCTTCATGTACTACTTCACGCTCTTCATCACGCCGATGGTGCTGGTCTGCGGCGTGTTCTTTCCGGCCGACCAGTTGCCACCGCCGGTGCAGGCGATCGCCGCCTGGCTGCCGCTGACGCATGCCGTGGCGCTGGTACGGCCGCTGCTGTTCGGCGAAGTACCTGCCGGCATCGCCTTCCATATCGCCGCATTGCTGACGGTGGCGATGGTGGCCTTCGGCATCGCCTCGGTGCTGATCCGGCGGCGTCTGCTGAAGTAAAATTCAGTGATGGAAATCACCGTCAACGGCGAGCCGCAGCCGCTCGCCGAAACCCTCACCGTCGCCACCCTGCTGGAAGCCCGCGGCCTCGCCGGCAAGCGCCTCGCCGTCGAGCGCAACGGCGAAATCGTGCCGAAGGGCCGCCATGCCGACACCCTGCTGGCCGCCGGCGACCAGATCGAAATCGTCGTCGCCGTCGGCGGCGGCTGAACCAGGTAGAAAATATGCACGCAGACCCCCTCGTCATTGCCGGCAGGAGCTACCAATCGCGCCTGCTGGTCGGCACCGGCAAGTACAAGGATTTCGCCCAGACCCGCGAGGCCATCGATGCCTCCGGCGCCGAGATCATCACTGTCGCCATCCGCCGTACCAACATCGGCCAGGAGCCGGGCCAGCCATCGCTGCTCGACGTGCTGCCACCCGCGAAATTCACCATCCTGCCCAACACCGCCGGCTGCTACACGGCAGACGACGCGGTGCGCACCCTGCGCCTCGGTCGCGAGCTGCTCGACGGCCACGCCCTGTGCAAGCTGGAAGTGCTGGGCGACCCGCAAACCCTGTTCCCCAACATGCCGGAAACCCTCAAGGCCGCCGCCACCCTGGTCAAGGACGGCTTCGAGGTCATGGTGTATTGCTCCGACGACCCGATCCAGGCGCGCATGCTGGAAGACATCGGCTGCGTCGCCATCATGCCTCTGGCATCGTTGATCGGCTCCGGCATGGGCATCCTCAATCCGTGGAACCTGAAGCTGATCATCGAGCAGTCGAAGGTGCCGGTGATCGTCGATGCCGGCGTCGGTACCGCCTCGGATGCGGCGATCGCCATGGAGCTGGGCTGCGACGGCGTGCTGATGAACACCGCGATCGCGGCGGCACAGGACCCGGTGCTGATGGCGGGCGCCATGCGGAAGGCGGTCGAGGCCGGGCGCGACGCCCTCCGCGCCGGGCGCATGCCGAAGAAAACCTACGCCGCGACGCCGAGCTCACCCACGGGCGGGATGATCGGCGCCAAGTGAAACGCCTCGCTGCCTGGTTGTTGCTGGCGTCGCTGTCGGGGTCCGCCGTGGCCCAGGACCCGCCGGCCGCCACGGCCGCCGACGCACCGGTCGCGGCGGCATTGACGCCGCTGCACACGGGTTACGCCTTCGAGCAGCCGGAGATCCTGGTGCGCCAGCGCCTGTTCGGCCTGGCGCATGGGCTGTCGCTGCTCGCCGCCGCCTGCCTCGATGTTGCGGAACAATCGGGTTCGGCCCAGGAGGCCTACGCCGCCTGGCATGTGCGGCAGGCGGAGACGATATCGACGGTAGCCTCCGATCTGGCGCGCTATTACTTTGCCGATCGCGCCGGCGACGCCGTGTGGACCGACATTTCGCGTGCGCTGGCGCTCAAGGAGGACATCCGCGAGGCGCTCGGCGACGTGCGTCTCGACGAGGCCTGCGCCACGCTGCCGACGGCAATCCGGCGGCCGCGCTACGAATTCGACAAGCTGCTGGCGGCAAGCCGGGCCGGTGCGGCCGACACCGCGCCGGCAGTCGCCGCCGCTCCTGCGCCGACTTCCCACCCGGCAGCCGCCGCCCCCCGCGAGCCACGGAATGAACGAACCCAATAACGAGTGCGACGCCCGCCGCAACGACCACATCCGCAGCTTCGTGCTGCGCCAGGGCCGCGTATCCGAAGCGCAGCACCGCCATCACGAGCAGGGCATGCCGCGCTGGGGCATCCCCTATCGCGCCGAAGCGCTGGATCTGGATGCCGCCTTCGGCCGCCATGCGCCGCACATCCTCGAAATCGGTTGCGGCATGGGCGAGACCACGGCAATCATCGCCGCGCAGCATCCGCAGAACAACTATCTCGGCATCGAGGTGCACACGCCGGGCGTCGGCAGCCTGCTCAAGGAAATCGCCACGCGCGAACTCGCCAACCTGCGCGTGATCCAGCACGACGCAGTTGACGTGGTGCGCGACATGCTGGCGCCGGGCTCGCTTTCGGGCATCCACGTCTTCTTCCCCGACCCCTGGCCCAAAAAGCGCCAGCAGAAACGACGCCTGATCCAGCCCGACTTTGTCGCCCTGCTGGCCAGCCGGCTAACCCCGGAAGGCTATCTGCACTGCGCCACGGACTGGGAAGACTATGCCAACCAGATGCTGGCGGTGCTTTCCGCGGAACCGCGGCTGCAAAACATGGCGGCGGGATTTGCGCCGCGCCCGCCCTACCGGCCGCGCACCAAGTTCGAGAACCGCGGCCTGCGCCTGGGCCACGGCGTCTGGGACCTGGTGTTCCGCCGCGCCGGCTGAGGTCGCGTGCGATTCGCCGCGCATCCGCTGTGGCTGGCCGGCTTCCGGCCCTTCTTCATCCTCGCCTGCCTCTCCGGCCTGAGCCTGCCCGCGCTCTGGCTGATGCTGCACGTCGGGCTGATCGATGCGCCCTACCTGGCACGGGCGCCGTTGCAATGGCATGCCCACGAGATGTTCTTCGGCTTCGGCTGGGCCGTGCTCGGCGGCTTCCTGCTGACCGCGACCAAGAACTGGGTGAGCATCCGCGGCTATCACGGTGCGGCGCTGGCCATGCTTGCCGCGGCCTGGATAATCGAGCGCATTGGCATGGGCTTCGGTGGCGCCTGGCCGGCGCCCGTGTTCCAGATATCGAACACGCTGTTCCTCGGCGGCATCGTGGCCATGCTGCTGTGGACCCTGATCCGCTACCGCACCCAGGACAGCTACCGTGACAATTATTTCTTCCTGCTGATCCTGCCGGCGTTCCTGATCGCCAAACAGCTGATGCTCGACGCCGAGCATTTCCGCGAGGGCACGGCGATGGCCACCGGCCTGTTCCGCGTCGCCTTCCTGGTGATGCTGGAGCGCACGCTGACGCAGTTCATGAAAGGCGTATTCCAGGTCGAGGTACTTCGCCACGCCAGGCTCGACGTCGCCATCAAGCTGCTCGGCCTGGCGCTGGTGGTCGCGCCCTGGCTGCCGTCCGCCGTCGCCGGCGGCATCGCCGCACTGCTGGCACTGCTGCTCGGCGCACGGTTCTGCTTCTGGTATCCGCAGCTCGGTTTGCGCCGGATCGACATCGGCATCATGTACCTCGGCTACCTCGCCATCGTGCTGCAGCTGATGCTCGAAGCGATCGAGGTGTTTGCCCCACCGGCCTGGGTCGGCGCCATATCCACCCACGTTTTCGGCCTCGGCGTGATGGGCCTGATCATCCCGGCGATGCTGGTGCGCATCAGCAAGGGGCACACCGGCCGCAAGGTCGCCTTCGACCGCGGCGACAAGGCCGTGCTGTGGATCATGATCGCCGCCCTCCTGCTGCGCGTCGTGGCGCCGCAGCTCGACGCCGCCCGCTATGCGATTTGGCTGGCAGCGGCGGCCGGCGGCTGGCTGGTCGGCTTCGGCCTGCTGGCCCTGCGCCTGACGCCGCTATTGCTGGCGCCGCGCGTCGACGGCAAGGCGCACTGAGCGCCCGGCGCGAGCCCTATCCGGCGCCGAGTTCCAGGTCGCGGGTGAATTCGGCGTGGGGGTAGTGGAAGGCCACCGGGCCATCGGGCTCGGCGTGGATGAACTGGTGCACCGAGGCGTTCGGCGAATTGATCAGCTGCTCCGGCGTGCCTTCGGCGACCACCACGCCGCCATGCACGAAATAGGCGTAATCGACCACCTTGAGGGTTTCCGAAACGTCGTAGGTGACGATGATCGAGGTCGAGCCGATGGCGTCACTCAGGCGCCGGATCAGTTCGGCGATGACGTTGAGCGAGATCGGGTCGAGGCCGGCGAAGGGCTCGTCGTACATCGACAGCATCGGATCGAGCGCGATGGCCCGTGCCAGCGCCACGCGCCGCGCCATGCCGCCCGACAGCTCGCTGGGCATCAGGGCCGTGGAACCGCGCAGGCCGACGGCATGCAGCTTCATCAGCACCAGGTCGTGGATCAGGTCTTCGGGCAGGTCAGTCAGTTCGCGCATCGGGAAGGCGATGTTGTCGTAGACCGTCATGTCGCTGAACAGGCCGCCGGCCTGGAACATCATGCCCATGCAGCGGCGCATCTCGTAGAGTCCGGCGTTGTCGAGTTCGTGGATCACCCGGCCATCGACGCGCACGCTGCCGCGATCGGGTCGCAGCTGCCCGCCGATCAGCTTGAGGAGGGTGCTCTTGCCGGCGCCGCTGACGCCGAGTATGCCGACCACCTTGCCGCGCGGCACCGAAAACTGCGCGCCCGTCAGCACCTGGTTCGCGCCATAGGCGAAATGCAGGTTCTCGATCTCGATGATGTTTTCCGACTTGGCGCTCACGTTCCTGCCTTCCCGCCCCGAATGGAGGCCCGCGCATTTTATCCGGCTGGCGCCTGGCGTGCGCCCCCGACCAGGGCAGCAAAGTCGGCGCTGGCGCGACGCCGACGGACGCGAAACAGTTAGCCCGCGTCGAGCGCGGCGGCACCCGCCGCCGCCACCACGCCATCCTCGAAGGCCTTGAGGCCGGAGATGCCGATGGCACCCACCTGAATGCCATTGCGCATCAGCGGCAAGCCACCTTCGAGGCAGATCACGTCCGGCAGGGTCATCAGGTTCGGTCGCCCCTGCATCACGGCGTCTTCGAACACCTTGGTCGAGCGCAGGAACAGCATCGCGGTGCGCGCCTTCTGTTCGGCCACGCGCACCGAGCCCTTCTGCGTGCCGTCCATGCGTTCCAGCGTGATCAGGTGTCCGCCGTCGTCGACCACGGCAACGACCACGTTCCAGTTGTTTTCCGCCGCCTTCTTCTGTGCGGCGGCGGTAATGCGGCGTGCGTCGGCGAGGGTCAGCATGGCGGCTCCGGGGGGATGGGTCAGGGAATGATACACATCACCCAAACGACGGGCCGGGCCCGGACGCTTCGTCGCGAACCCGACAATCCGGCCGACAGGAAGCGCAATCTGATTGATTCCTTGCTGAATTTTCCGTGGGCACCAGTTTTGCTAATTGTTGCTTGCCCACCATGTCCACCACACAACCACCCACCATCGTGATCAACGACACCACCCTGCGCGACGGCGAACAGTCGGCAGGGGTGGCCTTCAGCCTCGACGAAAAGCTCGACATTGCGCGCCGCCTCGACGCCATCGGCGTGCCCGAACTCGAAATCGGCATCCCGGCCATGGGCGAGGCCGAGCGCGAGAGCATCCGCGCCGTCGCCGCGCTCGGGCTCAAGGCGCGGCTGATGGTCTGGAGCCGCATGCAACGCGTGGACATCGCGCTGGCGGCAAACCTCGGCATCGACCTGATCGACATCTCGGTGCCGGCCTCCGACCAGCACCTGCGCTCCAAGCTGCGCCAGGACCGGCCATGGCTGCTGCGTGCCATCGCCGAACATGTTGCGTATGCGCGCGATCTCGGCTTCGACGTCGGCGTTGGCGCCGAAGACGCCTCGCGCGGCGACCCCGAGCTGCTGGCCGCGATTGCCGAAACCGCGCAGGCCGCCGGCGCGCGCCGCATCCGTTTTGCCGACACGCTGGGCGTGCTCGACCCCTTCGCCACCTTCGAGCGCATCGCGCAACTGCGCGCCGCCTGCGACCTCGAAATCGAAATGCATGCCCACGACGACCTCGGCATGGCCACCGCCAACACGCTGGCCGCGGCGAAGGCCGGCGCCAGCCACCTCAACACCACGGTGAATGGCCTCGGCGAGCGTTCCGGCAACGCGCCGCTGGAGGAAGTCGTGCTCGGCCTGCACGTCTGCCACGGCATCGCCACCGGCATCGAACTCAAGGGCTTTCCCGAAATCTCGCGCCGTGTCGCGCTCGCCTCGGGCCGCCCGCTGCACTGGCAGAAGAGCGTGGTCGGCGAAGGCGCCTTCACCCATGAGGCCGGCATCCATGTCGATGGCCTGCTCAAGGACCCGGCCAACTACCAGGGCTTCGATCCGCGCCTGGTCGGCCGCCACCATCGCGTGGTGCTCGGCAAGCACTCCGGCGCCCGCGCCGTGCAGCGCGTGATGGCCGAGCTCGGCCATCCCTTGTCGGACGAGGCGGCACGCGAAATGCTGGGCCGCGTGCGCGCCTTCGTCCTGGCCGCCAAGCATCCGCCTTCCGAGGCCGAACTGCTGGCCCTGCTGGGAGTTGTGAAATGAGCCGTGACCTCGCCGGCGCACTGCCCCTGGCCCTGACCGACGCCGCCGCCGAAGCGCCGGCCGGCCTGCTGGCGCTGGCCCGCGAAGACCTGGCCTGCGTCTTCGCCCGCGATCCGGCGGCGCGTTCGCGCCTTGAAGTGCTGCTCACCTATCCCGGCCTGCATGCCATCCTGCTGCATCGCCCGGCGCATGCCCTGTGGCAGCGCGGCTGGCGCTTTTCCGCGCGCTGGCTGGCCTGGCTGGCGCGCCTGCTGACCAACGTGGACATCCATCCCGGCGCGCGCATCGGCCGCCGCTTCTTCATCGACCACGGCGCCGGGGTGGTGATCGGCGAAACCGCCGAAATCGGCGACGATGTCACGCTGTATCACGGCGTCACCCTGGGTGGCACCACCTGGAGCAAGGGCAAGCGCCACCCGACCCTGGGCAACGGCGTGGTGATCGGTGCCGGCGCCAAGATCCTCGGCGCGATCACGGTCGGTGACGCGGCGCGCATCGGTGCCAATTCGGTGGTCATCCGCGAGGTGCCGGCCGGGCGTACCGCCATCGGCATCCCGGCGCGGCTGGTGGGTGAAGCAACCACAAGAGTCGGCGCTGGTGATACGGCGATTTACGGCATCAACCTCGACCATCACCTGATTCCCGAACCGGTGGGCAAGGCCATCCAGTGCCTGCTCGACCGCATCGGCACCCTGGAAACCGACGTGCGCGAGCTGCGCGGCCTGCCGGCGCCGCCGCGCGGCGGTTGCCTGGCCTGCGCCGCCGGCGAGCTCTGTTGCGAGGAACACGGCCGTGGCTGAAGGCATCGACCTGCTGGAACTGGATGGTGAAGGGCTTTACTTCGACGAGCCCTGTTCGCCCATCGTCGAGTCGCTCATCGCCGAGGCGGCGCAACATTACGGCCCCGAGGCCGAGCCCTTCCTGCTGCGCGCCTACTTCCTGGCGCCAACCCAACTCTCGGTACTGGTCGCCCTGTATCGCTACTACTTCTACCAACATCGGCTGGAAGATGCCCTGGTCGTGGCCGAGCGCGCGCTCGACGTCACCGCCGGCCGCCTGCACCTGGTCGATGGCTGGCGCGGCATCGGCCCGGTATCGCTGGGCGAGGCGGTGATGCGCTCGATCGGCCTGCTGCGCTTCCATCTGCTGGCACTCAAGGGCTCGGCGGTGATCCTGCTGCGCCTGGGCCGCATCGAGGAGGCACGCCACCGCCTGGAGAAAATCGCCGAGATCGACGAGCGCGATGCCCTCGGCGCCAACGCCCTGCTTGCCACCCTTGCCGCGCGCGAATCCGCCACGGCTGACGCTTGTTGAACCACTGAGAGGAGAATCCCCATGGGATGCGAAGCCGACAGTTTTGAAGACGACCTGGCCGACCTCGGCAGCGCCGAGGAATTCCTCGACTATTTCGACATACCCTTCGACGCCCGCGTGGTCCAGGTCAATCGCCTGCACATCCTGCAGCGCTACCACGACTACCTGGCCAAGCAGGAGGCCGGCAAGGCGCCCGAGTATGTCGCCTGGCGCGGCTGGCTGCTGCGCGCCTACGAGGACTTCGTCGGCTCCAGTGCGCAACAGGAAAAGGTGCTCGCGGTATTCCGCAAGGCCGACGGCTCGTCCTTCCTGCCGCTGTCCTCGCTTAGCCACTAAGCCATGCTGCCGCGCTGGGACTACGGCGATGCCGTGCGCGTGACGCGCAACGTGCGCAACGACGGCACCTTTCCCGGCGCCGCGATGGGCGACCTGCTGGTGCGCCGCGGCCGCGTCGGCCACGTGCGCAACGTCGGCACCTTCCTCCAGGACCAGATCATCTACTCGGTGCATTTCCTCGACGAGGAACGCATCGTCGGCTGCCGCGAGGAAGAGCTGATCGACATCGCCGAGCCGTGGATCGAAAGCCGCTTCGAAGTCCGGCAAAAGCTTTGCGCCGCCATCCCGCTGTCGCTCCGGGGCGAGGTCAAGGTGCCCGCCGGCAGCCGCGGCGAAGTGCTCAATCTCGAACGCGAAGACGGCCAGCCGGTGATCTACCACGTGCATTTCGACTGCCTGCCCGGCAATCCGCTACTCGTGCCGGAGGGCGCCCTGCGGGAGATCGACGATGAGTGACGGCACCCATCCCTACCGCGAGCTCAAGCTCGCCACGCGCCTCTTCGGCAAGGCGCCCGAGGCACTCGAACCGGCCGAGCGCCGGCGCGTGCGCGCCGCCGCCGAGAAGCAGAGCGAAATCGAGGCGCTGATCCTCGCCACCCCGGAGGCCGCACAGGTGCACGTGCCCGAACCGTCGGTGGACGACGCACTGCGCGAGATCCGCAACCGCTATCCGGAGGAGGAGGACTTCCGCCGTGCCCTCGAAGCCGCCGGGCTCGAGCTCGATGCCCTGCGCGATGAAATCGCCCGCGACCTGCGCGTCGAGGCCGTGCTCGACCGCGTCGCCAGCCGCGCCGCCACCGTCAGCGAGACCGAGGTCGAGATCTTCTGGTTCATGCACCGCGAGCGCTTTCGCCGCGCCGAGGCGCGCAGCCTGCGCCATATCCTGGTCACCATCAACGACACATTGGCCGGCAGCGAACGCGCCGCCGCCCGTGAACGCATCGAGGCGATCGAAGCGCGCCTGCGCAAGTCGCCCGAGCGCTTCGCCGAGCAGGCGCTCAAACATTCCGAATGCCCCACGGCGATGAACGGCGGCCTGCTCGGCACCCTGCCGCGCGGCAAGCTCTACCCCGAACTCGATGACGCGGCGTTTGCGCTCGACGCGGGCGCGCTGTCGGCCGTGGTGGAAACCGAGCTTGGATTCCATCTGGTGCGCTGCGACGCGATCGAACCCGCCAGCGCACTGGCCCTGGCCGAAGCCGCGGCCCAGATTCGCATCCACCTCGAACAGCAGCGCCGCGGCGTCTGCCAGAAATCCTGGATCAACGCCCTGCGGCGGCAGACCGCGGCCTGAGCGGCACCTTCACCCGACGGACTTTCCCTGGCGGCGCCCCGTGCTCAACGGGCAATGCGCTCGCTTGCCGGCCCACGCCGGGGCCGTCTCAGTCGACCACGAAGCGAAACTGCAGGCCGCCGTGACCGCCCAGCAGCACAGTGTCATTCGGCTTGAGCTCGGCTTCGGTGATCGGGGTGTCCGACGCCGTATTCAGAAACGTGCCATTGGTGCTGTTCAGGTCGCACACCATGGCTTTGTCATGAACCACGCCGACCCAGGCATGTCGCTGCGAGACGCGCGGGTCGAGAACCTGGATCCGGTTGTCCAGGGCGCGTCCGATGATTGCACCGGTCGGTTCGAGCGGAAACGTGACGCCGCGCACCTCTTTGCTGACACCAATCAGGCGTGGTTGCCTTTCCCTGACATCGGCACCGCCTTTGCGGGGCGCCGGCGCCTTGAGCGCGGAGTTGTGACACTGGAGTGTTGCCATCGGATCGACACCCGTGTTCGCCGCAGATCCGGCAACGGTATCGGACGTCGGTCCGGACGTCTCGTCGGCCACCACCGCTTGCGTCGCGATCCGGGGACGAAACAGGTAGTAGGCAATCAACACCAGAGCAAGAAGCGCTACTGCGACGAAAACAATGTTCATGCTTGCCTCCCTGTCAGGACATGCCGTTGAGTGGCACCGCATAATACCCATGCAGGTATGATGGCCATGTGACAAAACTCACTGTCCCGTACCGATAGTTGGCATCCATCCGCCATGCCGATTGCGTCTTCAGACACCCTGCTGCGCCTCGCTTTCCGCACTGCAAGCGGCTTGGCGGATGGTGCATTTCAGACGAAAGCAATAGTCACGACCTGCCCGGAAGCCGTGGCGGCGTGCACGCTGATTTCGCCGAGAACCTACTCGTCCTCGTCGCCGCCGGCCCCATCCCGCCGCGGCACGGTCTGCGGATCGCAGGTGATGGGACGGTAGATCTCGACGCGGTCGCCGGGGCGCAGCGGCGCATCGAGCTTGACCAGGCGACCGAAGACGCCAACCTTCTGCGTCTCCAGGTCGATGGCGGGGAACTGGCGCAGGATGCCGGAGCGCTCGATCGCGGCGCGCACCGTGCTGTCGTCCGGCACCTCGATGGTGAGCCAGATCTGGTTGCTCGGTTCGGAATAGGCGACGCCGATCTGCATGCGGATGATCCTCCTACTTCACCGGTTCCAGCGGCACGCCCTTGCGGTCGCGGCCGTAGATGCGCGGCTTGATGTAGCTGTCGATGATGGGGGTCAGCGAGTTCATCAGCAGCACGGCGAAGGCCACGCCCTCGGGATAGCCGGCGAAGCTGCGGATCACCCAGGTCAGCAGGCCGCAGCCGGCGCCGAAGACCAGCTGGCCGCGGGTGGTGTTGGGCGAGGTGACGTAGTCGGTGGCGATGAAGAATGCCCCGAGCATGGCGCCGCCGGAGAGCACGTGGGCGGTGGCGCCAAGATGGTGGGCCGGATCGATGGCGTTGGCGATGGCCGCCGGCAGCGCGATGCCGGCCAGCATCGCCAGCGGAATGTGCCAGCTGATGATGCGCAGGAAGATCATCGCCACGCCGCCACCGGCGATCAGCCAGGCCGCCGTCTCGCCCAGGCTGCCGGGGCGGCTGCCCTGCCAGGACAGCGCCGGGGCGTGGGGCAGCGAGGCCAGCAGGTCGACGCCGCGCGACATCTCGGTCTTGGCGAAGCCCAGGGTGGTGGCGCTGGAGACGGCGTCGAGCGCGGGCGGCAGGCCGCGCAACAGGATTGCCAGGCCTTCGATCGGCCCCGGCGCACCGGCGGAAAACAACGGCAGCGGCGCCACCCAGGCCGTCATCTGCACCGGGAAGGAAATCAGCAGCGCCACGCGCGCCACCATGGCCGGGTTGAACAGGTTCTGGCCGAGGCCGCCGAACACTTGCTTGCCCAGCACCGTGGCGAACAGGCCGCCGAAGGCGCCGATCCACCACGGCGCCCAGGGCGGCAAGGAGATCGCCAGCAGCCAGCCGGTCAGCACCGCCGAGCCGTCGAGCAGCACGGGGGTCGCGGCGCGACCCATCAGGCGCAGGCAGAAGGCCTCGCCGAAGGCCGCGAAGCTGACGGTAATCAGCCAGAGGAAGATGGCCGGCCAGCCATAGAGCCAGAAGCCAAAGAGCGTGGCCGGCGCCAGCGCCAGCATCACGGTGGCCATCACCCGCGCAGCGCTGTTGCCGGTGGCGGCGTGCGGCGCCGCAATCGGGCTGTGCAGCGTCGTACTCATACCACCTCCCCCTGCGGCTGTTCGGACGCCTTGACCTTCGCTGCGGCCGCCTTGGCGGCGTCGCGCTCGGCTTTTCGCCGTGCCGCCAGCGCCGACTTTTTCTTGGCCTCGCGCTCGATGCGCGCCATGCGCTCCTGGGCCAGGCGCCGCGTCGCCTCGGTGCGCAGCCTGGCGCGCTCGGCCGCGGCAAGTTCGCCCTTGGCGTGGGCAAAGTACTGCACCAGCGGAATATGCGAGGGGCAGACGTAGGCGCAGCAGCCGCAGGAGATGCAGTCGGACAGCGCGAAGGCCGTCGCGCCTTCGAGGTCGCCGGCACGGATGCGCGCCGCCATTTCCAGCGGCAGCAAACCCATCGGGCAGGCACGGGTGCAGGAGCCGCAGCGGATGCAGGGGCCGGCTTCCGGGATCGCCGCCTCGCGCGCATCGAAAGCGAGTATCCCGGACGCGCCCTTGACCAGCGGGATGCGCCCGTGCGGCAGCGGCGTGCCCATCATCGGCCCGCCGAGGATCAGGCGCGCCGGTTCTTCGCTGAGGCCGACGAAGGCCAGCAACTCGTCGATCATCACCCCCAGCGGCGCAAAAATATTGCCGGGATGGACGATGGCGCCGCCGTTCAGGGTGACGATGCGTTCCACCAGCGGCTGGCCGAGGCGGATCGCGCGATGCACGGCGGCGCAGGTCGAGACGTTATGCACCAGCACGCCGACTTCGGCGGCGCGCGCGTCGGCCGGTACTTCCTTGCCGGTCAGGGTCTGGATCAGCTGCTTGTCCGAGCCCATCGGGTAGCGCGCCGGCACCGGGCAGATCTTCACCTCGGGGAAGGCGGCCGCCGCCTTGCGCATCGCGGCGGTGGCTTCCGGCTTGTTGTCCTCGATGCCGACCAGGGCCTCGCGGGCACCGATGGCATGCATGATGATGCGCGCGCCGTCGACCACCTGGTCGGCATGGTCGCGCATGATGCGG
>JACRIX010000070.1 GCA_016215645.1 Rhodocyclales bacterium | reverse complement strand
AGTAAGGGTTGGACTCGTCCTTCGCCGCTTCGTTGAAATGGTTCTCTCCCGCCATGCCATAGCGCACTTCGCGCAGGCCGACCACGCCGGCCATGTCCTGCAGTTCGCCGTCGCCGTTGGCGGCACAGGTCAGGCAATCCCGCGGATGGTCGGAGATGTAAAGCTCCATGACGTTGCGCCGCAGCTTCGCCAACTGCGGCGACTGCGTGCGCACCTTCATGCCGGCTTCGGCCGGCGTGGTACATGAGGACGGAAAGCCCTTGCGCCCCTCGACCTCGACCAAGCACAGGCGGCAGGAGCCGAAGGGCTTGAGCTCCTGGCTGTCGCATAGTTTGGGGATCATCACGCCGGCGGCGACGGCGGCGCGCAGCAGCGGCGTGCCGGCCGGGACGCTGACGGCAATGCCGTCGATCTCGAGCGTTACGCGGGTCGCCGTGTCGCCAGCGCCGACTCTTGCGGCGCCGAGCTGGAGTTCCTGCGGAGCGTTCATGCGAAATCCTCCGGAAAGTGATGCAGCGCCGACAGCACCGGAATCGGCGTCATGCTGCCCATGGCGCAGGCCGAACCCTGCACCATGGTCTCGCACAGGTCTTCCAGCAGCGCGATCTGTTCCGCATCACCGCCACGGATGCGGTCGATGACCTCGACGCCGCGCGTCGAGCCGATGCGGCAGGGCGTGCATTTGCCGCAGGATTCGATGGCACAGAACTTCATCGCGTAGCGTGCCTGCTTGGCCATGTCCACCGTGTCGTCAAAGGCGACGATGCCGCCGTGACCAAGGCCGGCACCGATCGCGGCAAAGGCCTCGTAATCGAGCGGCGTATCGAATTGCGCTTCGGGCAGGTAGGCGCCCAGCGGCCCGCCGACCTGCACCGCGCGCAGCGGCCGGCCCGAACGCGAGCCGCCGCCGAAGTCGTACAGCAGCTCGCGCAATGTCAGGCCGAAAGGCACTTCGACCAGGCCGCCGTGGCGGATGTTGCCGGCGAGCTGGAAGGGCAGCGTGCCGCGCGAACGGCCGATGCCGAGATCGCGATAGGCCGCCGCGCCCTGCGCCAGGATGTCGGGCACGCTGGCCAGCGTGATGGCGTTGTGGATCAGCGTCGGTCGGCCGAACAGGCCTTCGACCGCCGGCAGCGGCGGCTTGGAGCGGACGATGCCGCGCCGGCCTTCGAGGCTTTCCAGCAGCGCCGTCTCTTCGCCACAGACATAGGAGCCGGCGCCCTTGCGCACCTCGACCGAGAAATCACCGAGAAAATCGCCAGCAGCGGCGAGCGCGGCATCGAGTGCCGCGATCGCATGCGGATACTCCGAACGCACGTAGATGTAACCTTGATTCGCGCCCACGGCGCGACCGGCGATGGCCATGCCTTCGAGCAGGCAAAAGGGGTCACCCTCCATCAACATGCGATCGGAGAAGGTGCCGGAATCGCCCTCGTCGGCATTGCACACCACGTATTTCTGCGTCGCCACGGCGTCATGCACGGTGCGCCACTTGATGCCGGCGGGAAAGGCCGCGCCGCCGCGCCCGCGCAGGCCGGAATCGGTGACGGCTTGCACGATCGCGGCCGGCGCCATGGCGCGCGCCCGGCGCAGGCCCTCGCCGCCGCCGCGCGCAATGTAATCGGCCAGCGAGCGCGGATCGACCACGCCGACGCGGCGCGTCACCAGCCGCGTCTGGCGCGCCAGCCAGGGAATATCCTCGGCTGGTCCGAGGCACAGGGGATGGTCGCCGCCAGCGAGAAAGTTCGCGGCGAACAGGCTGTCGACCACGACGACCGTCACCGGGCCATAGGCAATGCGCCCCTGCGCCGTGACCACCTCGACCAGCGGTTCCAGCCAGACCATGCCGCGCGAGCCGTTGCGCACCAGGCGCAGTTCGATGCCGCGCACGGCGGCCATGGCGGTGATCACGTCGGCCACGGCATCGGCGCCGAGGGCCAGGGCGGCGGCATCGCCGGGAACATAGACGGTGGTCCTCATCGCTCCGACTCCAGCCGGGCCACCAGCGCGTCGAACTTCGCCGGCGTCATCGCCGCGTGCAGTTGCGTTTCGTCGACCTGCACGGCGGGGCCGCAGGCGCACAGGCCCAGGCAGTACACGGGCTCCAGCGTCAGCTCGCTGCCGGCCAGGCGCGCTTTCGCGTGCTCGGCCAGGGCCTCGCCGCCCACCGCCTGGCAGGCCTCGGCGCAGCAGACGCGGACCACATGGCGGCCTGCCGGCCGTTGGCGGAAATAGTGGTAATAGCTGATCACGCCATGGACTTCGGCGCGCGACAGGTTCAAGGCGCCGGCGATCGCCGGCACGGTCTCCGGCGGGATGAAACCGAAGGCCTCCTGGACTTCATGCAGCACGGGCAGCAGCGCGCCGGGCTGATCGCGATGGGCGGCGAGGATGCGGCTGAGGATGGCGGTCATGTCCATCCCGCTTTGTACCCCGTCAATGAAGCAAGGGAAAGCGGGAAATAGCGAAGACCTATGCGGATTTGTCGAACGACTCCGCGAGGGCACGCGCCTCGGCCATGAGGGCGGCGACCATCGGCGGCTGCGGTTCGCGCGCCAGGGTGACGAGCCCGGTGGCCCAGTCGACGGCCGGATCGACCAGCTCGATGGCGATCACCCCGGGCGGCGTGCCGACCTGTTCCAGCACCGCGCGCGGCACGATGGACGACCAATGGCCCGATCCGACATGGGCGAGGATGCTGATAATGGAATTGGTCTCCAGCATCGCCGTGACACCAGCGCCGCCCGTCTGGGTACCGCTTCGCATAACTCTTGCGAACACTGCGTCGATGGTCTTGCGGTTCTGCATGTCCGGCGTCAGCAGGGCCAGCGGCGCGGTTGCCGCCTCGGCCCAACTGACGCTCTCGCGCCCGGCGAAG
The DNA here is from genome assembly GCA_016215645.1 of Rhodocyclales bacterium. Lineage (GTDB taxonomy): Bacteria > Pseudomonadota > Gammaproteobacteria > Burkholderiales > Rhodocyclaceae > Sulfuritalea. Next base: position 2,070 of record JACRIX010000070.1, on the reverse strand, counting down.
CGGCCCGCGGCACCGGTCAGCAGCACATGGCGCTCATGCCAGATCGGCACGATGTCCAGCCCTGCCGCTTGCGCCGACTCGACATAGACGATGCCGGCATCGAGCTCGAAGCGGCGCAGGCGGGCAATGATCTCGTCGGTCGCCAGCGACAGCACTTCGGTCGTGACATGGGCATGGCGCCGGGCGAAAGACGAGGTCAGCGAAGCAACCACCGTCAGCGCGGTCGGGATCACGCCCAGGCGCAGGCGGCCGGTGAGGCCGTCACGCAGGGAGGCCAGCTCCTGCTTGAGGCCTTCGGCGCTCGCCGCCATGCGCTGGGCGTACTCGACCACGCTGCGGCCCTCGGGGGTGAGACCGGCGAACTGCTTGCCGCGCTCGACCACGGCCACGCCCAGTTCAGTCTCCAGGTCACGAATGGCGGCCGAGAGCGTCGAGGGCGAGACATGGCAGACGGCGGCGGCGCGGCCGAAATGCTTTTCGCGCGCCAGGGCGATCAGGTAGAGGTATTTGCGCGAGATCATTTCGCCGCCGCTTTGGCCCGGCGCGCTTCTTCGGCGGCCTTCTCGGCCTCGCGATACTTGAGCTTCTCTGCGTAGTCGCGCTGGCGCTGTTCGATTTTATGCACCTTCTCGGCATGTTTGCGTTTGCGCTCGGCGGCCTTGCGTGCGTTCTCGGGCGCGGCAGCAGCGCGCCTTGCGTCTTCGAGGCGACGTTCTTCGATCTTGCGCTGCTTGGCCTCGCGCTCGGCCGCGACTCTACTGCGCTGGCTGTCGAGCCTGGCCTGTTCGGCGGCCTGGCGCGCTTCGCGCTCGGCGGCGCGTTTCGCCCCTTGCTCGCGATAATTGGCCTCGGCGACCGGACGTCCGCCCTCGTCATCCTTTTCCCTGGCAGCGCGGCGGGCTTCCTTTTCCGCCAGCTTGGCCTCGCGAGCGTCGCGCTCCGCACGATTTGCCTCCCGCTGGATCGCTTCAGCCTGCCTCACCGATTCGGCCCGGCGATCCTGTGCGGCACTCAGGCATCCAATGGCGAGCATGCGGGTGTTGCAGTCGGCCTTGTCCGACTCGAAGCGTTGTTGTGCAGCCGTCCGAATCTCCTTGGCACGCGCCTTCGCCGCCGGCGCATTGTCCGCCGTGATCCGCGGCACCGGCGCCTCCTGTGCCTCAAGCGCAGATGACAGCAGCAACAGACACAGCCGGAGAGCGGAGCGGATCGGGGATTTCATGACGGACAGCAGCTTAGCCGGTTCGCCGCGGCTTTGCCACGACCGGATAGCTGCGCCTCGGGGCCCGATTCCGGCACGGCGTTCGGATACTGGCTCAGCCGGCCTTTCGCCAGATGAGGCAGCGATTGTTCGACGGCATGCCGATGTCCTCCGCCAGGCGCATGCCGGCTCGGGAGGCCAGCGCGTCGACGGCCTCGAAGTCCCGGATTCCCTGGTGGGCAGCGCAGGCCTTGAGCTGGGCGTCGAAGGCCGCATCGCTTTCGCTGCTGAAGCTTCCCCGGTACTTGAAGGCGCCGTAGATCGCCAGCTTCGCGTCCCCGGTCATGATTCCGGGAAGTCGCCGGAACATGAGCTCGACCTCGGACCAGCGCACAATATGCAAGGTATTTGCACTGAAGATCGCGTCGAACCGATTCCTGGGCCAGGCTCCTGCGACGTCGAGCTCCAATGGCGCCGGAAGGTTGGGCAGCCCTTCCGTCGCCAGCCAGGCGCCAATGCCGGCCAGGTTTCCGGCGCGGTCCGAGGTCTGCCAGATCAGGTGCGGCAGCGCGGCGGCGAAATGCACGGCGTGCTGGCCGGTGCCGCTGCCGATTTCCAGTACCCTGGTCCGGTCGGCGAAGTGGGTACGCAGGACGCCAAGGATGGGCTCCCGATTGCGCGCGCAGGACGGTGCGTCGGGCTTCTCGATCGTCGGCGCCACGACACTGCCTAGTAGTCAGTCATGCTGCCGTTGATGGATAAAGCCGATGAAGCTTGCTGCGAGCATCGCGAATCGTGAAACGCCAGTTGATGGGCTGGTGCTTGGCGTTGCGCTCGGCGACATTGGCATTGATGCGTCGTCGCAGAGT
>JACRIX010000072.1 GCA_016215645.1 Rhodocyclales bacterium | reverse complement strand
TCTTCAGCCGTCAAATCCACCCGCCACTTGATCTGCATGTCAGCCTCCCGTCACGAAAGGCTTCAGCGTATGACTCCCTGCCATTCACCACTCGCCGGAACCGCAGCAGTTTCCCCTATCAATTCCTCGATGACTGACTAGTAGTGCCAGCGCCGACTTTCATCCCGCCCCCAGCATCCAGTTCGGCAGTGCCAGCACGGTCGCCGGGAAGACCCACATCAGCAGGATGCAGATCGCGAACGAGGCCAGGAAATAGAACACGCCGCGAAAGATGGTGTGGATCGGTATCTCCGGCGCCAGCCCATGCACGATGAAAACATTGACCCCGACCGGCGGCGTCACCGCGCCCATGGTGGTGACGATGGTCAGGATCACGGTGTACCAGACCGGGTCGTAACCCAGCGCGACGCCGAGCGGGAAGAAGATAGGGATGGTGACGACGAGGAAACCCAGCGCGTCCATCAGCATGCCGCCGACGATGTAGATGCCGAGCACCACCAGCAGGATGACGAAGGGCGCCACCGGCAGCGCCGCCGCCCACTCGGCCAGCTCGAAGGGCAGGCGCGAGACGGTGAGGAAGCGGCCGAACAGCACGGCGCCGGCGATCAGCAGCACCACCATGGCGGAGATGCGCACGCTTTCGACGATGGACTGGACGATGCCCTTGAAGCTCAGGCTGCGCTGCACCAGGCCGATCGCCAATGCGCCGAAGGCACCCGCGGCGCCGGCCTCGGTGGGCGTGAACCAGCCCAGGTAGAGGCCGCCGATGACCAGGCTGAACAGCAGCAACGCCTCGACCACGCCGGAGAGCGCGCGCAGCTTTTCGCCCCAGCTGGTCTGCGGGCCGAGCGGCCCCAGCGCCGGATTGCGCAGGCACATCCAGACGATGGTCGCCAGGAACAGCGCGGTGAGGATCAGGCCGGGAATCACGGCGGCGACGAACAGGCGCAGCAGGGATTGCTCGGTCTGCACCGCGATCACGATCAGCACTACGCTGGGCGGGATCACCACGCCGAGCGTGCCGCCCACCGCGATGGCGCCGGTGGATAGCGCCGGGTCGTAGCCGTAGCGGCGCATCTCGGGCATGGCGATGGTGCCCATGGTGGCGGTGGTCGCCGAGTTGGAGCCGCAGATCGCCGAGAAGCCGGCGCTGGCCGCCACCGTGGTACAGGCCAGGCCGCCGGGCATGCGCCCGAACCAGGTGTAGGCGGCGCGGTAGAGTCGTTCGGTGGTGCCGGCGCGATAGGCGAACTGCCCCATCAGCACGAACAGCGGAATCACCGACAGGCCGTAGGAGGAGAACTGCTCCCAGACATTGGTCGCCGCCAGATGGGTGGCGGCGGGAATCGACAGCAGGTAGGCATTGCCGAGCAGGCCGGCGGCCAGCATGGTGAATGCGATAGGCATGCCAAGCAGCATCAGCAGCGACATCAGCACCAGGCCGATCACGGCGACCAGCGTCGGCTCCATGTCAGCTCCTCAAGGCGGCGCCGAGCGCGGCCAGCGAGCGCAGCAGGTCGACCAGCAGCGCCAGCGTGAGGCCGACGCAGCCGAGGCCGACGACATAGACCCAGGGATAGACGATGACGCGCAGGGTCTCGGACAGCGAACCGGTTTCGTGCAGCACGCGACCGTAGCGCACGACGTAAAAAGCCACGATCGCGAACAGCGCCAGCGAGATCAGGGCCATCAGCGCCTCGGTGAACGCCCGGCGGCGGCGGCCCAGCTTGACCACCACCAGCTCCATCGCGACGTGGCCCTTGTGGCGCTGCACCGTACCCAGGGCCAGCGCCATCGCCGCCGCCGAGAGCCAGCCGATCACCTCGTAGGAACCGGCCACGGTGACGCCGAAACCGCGCATCACCATGTCGGTCACCGAGAACAGCATCATGACGCCGAGCAGCGCCGCGGCCGCCCAGGCCAGACCCTCGTTGAGGTAGTAACTGGCCCGATCGAGCGCATGGATCACCCTACCGGGCGCGGCGCCCGCACCCGGTTGAACGGCGGAGGTCATTGCCTGCTACTTCCTGGCAAACTGCGGCGCCAGCTCGTGCAAGCGCTTGAGGTAGGCGGCAGCGGGCAGGCCCTTGGCGCTCATTTCCTTGACCCATTCCTCTTCCATGGATTTGAGCCTGGCGTCCCAGCGTGCGCGCTCGTCGGCGGCGAGCGACACCACTTGCAGCTTGTGTTCCTTCTGCGCCCAGGCCATGGCCGCGCCGACGTTCTCGTTGTCGTGGTAGTTGCCGGTCCAGGCCGGCATCTCCTCGGCAAGCTCGTCGATCAGCTTCTTCACGTCGGCCGGCAGTTTGTCCCACTTCTTCTGCTCCATCACGGCGGCGAACGCCACCACCACGGTCGGATAGTCGGTGACGAACTTGAGCGATTCGGCCAGCTTGAAATCCTGCAGCACTTCGCGCGAGGTCATGGTGCCGTTGATGACGCCGGTCGATACCGACTGTGGCACCTCGGGCATCGGCATGCCGATCGGCGCCGCGCCCAGGGCCTTCAGCACCGGCACGCCGGTACCGGCGGCACGCAGCTTCATGCCGGCGAGGTCAGCGGCGGTTTTGACCGCGGTCTTGCTCTGGATGAAACCGGGCTCGGTGGTGAACATGGCGATGACCTTGAAGCCCTCGTATTCCTTGGGCTTGAATTCCTTGGTCAGCGCCCACAGCACGCGGCTGGCTTGCGTCGCATTGGTGAAGCCGACCGGTAGCGCCACGCCCGAGGTCAGCGGAAAGCGGCCCGGATCGTAGGAGGGCGAACCGAGGCCGATGTCGGCCACGCCCTTGGTGACACCGTCATACATGTCCTTGGCGCCGAGCAGCGTACCGCCGGGAAAGGTCTTGACCTCGACCTTGCCATTGCTGCGCTTGGCGAGCTGCTCGGCCCAGTGCGTCATCTGCCGCGCCGGGAAGGTCTTGGCCGGGGCGAAGAAGGCGTAGGTCAGCGTGATCTCGGCGGCGAATGCGGCCTGCGGCAGGCCCAGGGCGCCGGCGGCCAGCGCGGCAGTGACGGCAGAAAGCAGGGTGCGACGTTTCATTCGATCTCCTCCTGTTTTTTCTCTGCGCGTGCGTCCGGCCGCGCGGCGGTTGTTGTCCTGCAAGGCTACCTGATATCGGGCACCGCGATGTCCAGGCCGTCGAGGGTCGCCGGCTTGACTCTGGCGCGGGTGAAGTTGGGCGTGTGCGGGAAGGGGCGCGTGGCGTCGAAGCCGACCTTGCTGCCGAGATAATCGGGGAAGGTCGGGTTCAGCCCGTGGCCGAAGACATTGTCGATCACCAGGATGCCGCGCCTGGGGTCGAGGCGCGTCGCCATCGCCCATTCGACGTCGGCCGCATTGCGGATGTCGACGTCATCATCGACCACGGTCACCATCTTCAGCGGCGGGAAGGCGGCGAAGGCCGCCATCAGCGCCTGCCTGGCCCAGCCGGCGCGCTTCTGCGCGATCTGCACCACGGCATGGTAGAAGCCGCAGCCACCGTGCGAGAAGTACACATCCTTGACCCCGGGTACCTGTTTTTGCAGCAGCGCCAGTACGTTGGCCTCGCCGAGCAGGCCGACCGAGTTGAACACCTCGCCGCCCGAGATGATGGTCTGGAACACCGGATGGCGACGGTGGTGGATGCGCCGCACGCGCACCAGCGGACGCGGCGCCACCGTCGCGTAGTAGCCGGTGACTTCGGCGAAGGGGCCTTCGTCGTGAAGTTCGCCGGGCATGATTTCGCATTCCAGCGCAAACATGGCGTCGGCCACCATCTCGACAGTGGTGAGCGAACTGCCGACCAGTTCCAGCGGCCGGCCGTGGAAGCGGCTGGCGATGCCGAGCTCGTCGGTGCCGAATGGCGCCGCCTCGGCCGGTGTCGCCGCCGCGAAATGCAGGCCGGGGCCGACGCCGATGTTGAGCGTGAAGGGCAGTACCTGGCTGCGCGCCGCCGCCTTGGCCAGGCACAGCTCCAGATGCCGCCCGGCATCGATGTTGATCGCCAGGCGGTCACGGCCGACCACCTGGAAGCGCTGGATCGAGGTATTGCGGATGCCGGTCTCGGGGTCCTTGGTGATCACCACGCCGGCGTCGAAATAGGGCCCGCCGTCGAGTTCGGCATGCGTGGGCACCGGCAGGATGGAAAGATCGACCGTGTCTTCGGTGACTTCGCGCACCGGGCCGTTGCGCACCAGCACCGGCGGCATCGGCCTGGTCTGCCAGTCGCGAATGCATTCGGAAACATATGCCGGCAGGCTCAGCACCGGGCGGTCGAGCAACTCGCCGAGCAGCTCGCGCGACCAGTAGAGGCCGGTGAACACCGGGAAGGCCGAGCCCTTCACCTTCTCGAACAGCACCGCGCGCGGGCCGCGCTCGAACTTCGCGGCGATGCCCGCGAGCTGATGCGCCGGGTCGACCTCGGAGCGCACCCGCACCAGGCGACCGCGCGCGTCCAGCCACTGGATGATCGAAGCAAGATCGGAAATATCGGCTGCCACCTGCGCCATGCCCTCCCTCCGTGTGCTGTCGCCTTGCCGCGAGCCGCGGGGCAACTTGGGGATACTGTATACAATTTAAAACCGCATGGGAATAGCCGGCATCCTGTTGCGGCAGGGGTAACAGTCTTTTCCCGCCGGGCCCCTGGGTCAGGCGGCACCAAGCCCGTAGACTGGAGGCATGAACCCCATCCCGCCCATCTTCCTTTCCCATGGCTCGCCGATGCTGCTGCTGGAGCCCGGCCGCAGCGGCCCGGCCTGGCAGGCCCTGGCGCACGCCCTGCCCCGGCCGCGCGCGATACTGGCCGTCTCGGCGCACTGGACCACGCGCCTGCCGGCGGTCAGCGCCGCACCGCGTCCGGCCACCATCCACGATTTCTACGGCTTCCCCGAGGCGCTCTACGACCTCGACTACCCGGCGCCGGGCAGCGCCGACCTGGCGACGCAGATCGCCTGTCTGATCCCCGGGATCCATATCGATGCCGGGCGAGGCCTCGACCACGGCGCCTGGTCGCCCTTGCGCGCGATGTATCCGCAAGCCGACATTCCCGTGATCCAGCTTGCCGTGATGCCGGGGGCCGACGCCGTCACCCATTGCCAGCTCGGCCGCAAACTCGAACCGCTGACGCGCGACGGCGTGCTGGTGCTGGCATCCGGCGGGCTCACGCACAATCTCGGCGACATGGTGCCCGATGCGCCGGACGGCGCGGCGCTGCGCCATGTGGCGGAGTTCCGTGACTGGTTCGCGGCCGCCCTGGCGCGGAACGACCTGCCGGCGCTCATGCAATGGGAGAGTCTGGCGCCCCATGCGCGGCGGGCCCATCCGACCGCGGAACACCTGTTGCCGCTCTTCGTCGCGCTTGGCGCCGCGGGCGAAAATGCGCGCGTCGATAACGTCCATCGCGACTACCAGCTCGGCGCGCTGGCGCTGGACGCCTTCCGCTTTGATCATGCTTGAAACATTCTGGTGCGTGACAACACGAAACCACGCACCACAGTGGTGCACCGCATTTCCGGATCCGACCGCATCCCACTGATTCAGAGGTCTATTTTCGTGGGCATGGTTTCTGCTGTTTAGATGGCAGATTCCATTGCAGGGCAAACCGTCATGATCGCCTTTGATGAAATGCATGCCGCGGACGGCGCCGTCCGCGACAGCTATCGCAGCTACGCCGAGTGGTTGCAGACCATCCCCGAAGCCGTCACGGCACGCAAGCGCGAAGAAGCCGACCTGCTGTTCCATCGCATCGGCATCACCTTCGCCGTGTATGGCGAGGATGCCGGTACCGAACGCCTGATCCCCTTCGACATCGTCCCGCGCATCATTGCCGCGCAGGAGTGGCAGCGCATCGAACAGGGCCTGCGCCAGCGCGTGCAGGCGCTCAACGCCTTCCTTCACGACGTCTACCACGATCAGGAAATCCTCAAGGCCGGACGCATCCCGGCGCCACAGGTGCTGGGCAACAGCCAGTACCGCAAGGAAATGCAGGGCGTCAGCGTCGCCGGCAAGATCTACGCCCACGTCGCCGGCATCGACCTGGTGCGTGCCGGCGAGGGCGAGTACTACGTGCTGGAAGACAACCTGCGCACGCCGTCCGGCGTGTCCTACATGCTGGAAGACCGCAAGATGATGATGCGGCTGTTTCCCGAGATCTTCACGCGCATGGCGATCGCCCCGGTCGAACACTATCCCGATCTGCTGCTGGAGAACCTGCGCTCGGTGGCACAGCAGGGCGTGGCCAATCCCAATGTCGTACTGCTGACGCCGGGACAGTTCAACAGCGCCTATTTCGAGCATGCCTTCCTCGCCCAGCAGATGGGCATCGAACTGGTCGAAGGCAACGACCTCTTTGTCCGCGACGACACGGTGTTCATGCGCACCACGCAGGGACCGCAGCGGGTGGACGTGATCTACCGCCGCATCGACGACGACTTCCTCGACCCGCTGGCCTTCCGCAAGGATTCGGTGCTCGGCGTGCCGGGCCTGTTCAATGCCTACCGCGCCGGCCGGGTAACCCTGGCCAATGCCGTCGGCACCGGCATCGCCGACGACAAGGCGATGTACATCCACGTCCCGGAAATGATCCGCTTCTATTGCGGCGAAGAACCCATCTTGTCGAACGTACCGACCTGGGAGTTGTCCAAAGCCGACGACCGCAAGTACGTGCTCGAACACCTCGCGGAACTGGTGGTCAAGGAAGTGCACGGCTCGGGCGGCTACGGCATGCTGGTCGGCCCCACCTCCAGCAAGGCCGAGATCGAAAGCTTCCGCGCCAAGATCCTGGCGACGCCGGGCAACTACATCGCCCAACCGACGCTGTCGCTGTCGACCTGCCCGACCTATGTCGAGAACGGCATCGCGCCGCGCCACATCGACCTGCGCCCCTACGTGCTTTCGGGCAAGGAAGTCAGCATGGTGCCCGGCGGCCTCACCCGCGTGGCCTTGAAGGAAGGTTCGCTGGTGGTCAACTCGTCGCAGGGCGGCGGCACCAAGGACACCTGGGTTTTGGAGAACTGAGATGCTATCTTCCACCGCCGATCACCTCTACTGGATGGCCCGCAGCATGGAGCGCGCCGAGAACACGGCGCGCATGCTCGACGTCACCTACCGCTTGTCGCTGCTCAAGCAGACCGTCGCCGAGCCGCACCACGAGTGGCGCGCCATGCTCTCGATCAGCGGCCTGCACGAAGATTTCGAGGCGCGCTACGACGAACCCAGCGCCGAAAACGTGATGCATTTCATGGCACAGGACGAAAAGAACCCCGGCAGCATCTACAACAGCATTTCCAGCGCCCGCGAAAATGCCCGCGCCATACGGGGCGCGATTACGTCCGAGATGTGGGAAGCGCTCAACCACACCTGGCTGGAAATGCGCAAAATCCACGACAAGGGAATCGCCGACGACGGCGTCTCGCCCTTCTTCGAATGGGTCAAGGCACGCTCGCACCTGTCGCGCGGCATCGCCCACGGCACCCTGCTGCGCGACGACACCTTCCGCTTCCTGCGCCTCGGCACCTTCCTCGAACGCGCCGACAACACCGCGCGCATCCTCGACGTGAAATACCACATCCTGCTGCCCAGCCTGAGCGATGTCGGCGGCGCCGCCGACTACTACCACTGGGGCGCATTGCTGCGCTCGGTCTCCAGCTTCGAGTCCTATCGCAAGGTGTATCGCGACCTGATCACGCCCACCCGAGTGGCCGAGCTGCTGATCCTGCGTCCCGACATGCCGCGTTCGCTCACCGCCTGCATGAACGAAGTCAATCGCCTGGTGCAGGAAATCAACGGTCCGCGCTCCAGCGAACTGGTGCGGCGCAGCGGCCTGCTCAGCGGCGAATTGCGCTATGGCAGCATCGATGGCATCTTCGCCCGCGGCCTGCACGAATACCTCTCCGATTTCCTCGAACGCATCTACGAGCTGGGCGACCTGATCAACACCACCTACTTCTGGTCCACCGACGAGCTGCCGGCCGCCATGTTTTCCAGCTTGCCGGCGGCGGCGCCATCCCCCACCATGACGTCCTCCAGCCAGATGATGGCCTGATCGCCCCGAGGAAACGGAACCATGACTTACTGCGTCGCCACAATGATCGATGCCGGCATTGTGTTTGCCTCGGACTCGCGCACCAACGCCGGCGTGGACAACATTTCCACCTTTCGCAAGATGAAAACCTTCGAGCGCCCCGGTGATCGGGCGCTGGTGATCGTCAATTCCGGCAACCTGGCGATAACCCAGGCCACCATCAACCATCTCGAACAGGCGATCCGGCACAACACCGAGCCCAACCTGATGAGCGTGTTCTCGATGTACGACGTCGCCGAGCTGGTCGGCTCGGCCTTGCGCGACGTGCGTCACCGCGACGGGCCCTACCTGATGGGCAGCAACGTCGACGGCGGCGCCAATTTCATCGTCGGCGGCCAGATCGCCGGCGAGCATCAGCGCCTCTTCATGGTCTATGCCGAAGGCAACTTCATCGAGGCGACGCCGGAGACGCCCTATTTCCAGATTGGCGAAACCAAATACGGCAAGCCGATCATCGACCGCGTCATCAGCGGCGAGACCTGCGTCGACGATGCCATCAAGTGCGTGCTGGTGTCTTTCGACTCGACCATGCGCTCCAACCTCTCGGTGGGCATGCCGATCGACCTCGCCTGCTACGAACGCGATTCGCTGCAACTGGGTCGACTCCGTCGCTTTGACGACCATGATCCGTATATGCTGAGCCTGCGGCAGAGCTGGGGCGAGGGTGTGCGCCGCGCCTTCGCCCAGTTGCCGAATATCCAGTGGTAGCGCGCCGCGCGCCCGGTTCTTCCACAGATTTGTCACCTTGAACGGCCCCCGATGACCATCCGCGTTGCACTCAACCACCAGACCCGCTACAGCTTCGACCGCGCGGTCACGCTGTTTCCGCACGAGGTGCGCCTGCGCCCCGCCGCCCATGCGCGCACCCCCATCCTCGGCTATTCGCTGAAGGTCGAACCGGCCGGCCATTTCCTCAACTGGCAACAGGACCCCTTCGGCAACTGGGTGGCGCGCCTGGTCTTCCCCGAGAAAGCCGAATCGCTGGCCATCACCGTCGACCTGGTGGCCGACATGACGGTGATCAATCCCTTCGACTTTTTCATGGAGGAGTTCGCCGAGAACTTTCCCTTCGAGTACCCGGAAGGCCTCAAGCGCGAACTCGGCCCCTACCTCGAAGCCGAGCCCGCCGAGCCGCTGCTGGCCGACTGGCTCACGCGCACGAAGCAGGAACTGCTGGCGAAGGAAATGCGCACCATCGACATGCTGGTCGGCATCAACCAGCGCGTGCAGGGCGATGTCGGTTACATCGTGCGCCTCGAAGCCGGCGTGCAGACGCCGGAGCAGACGCTCGAACTCAAACGCGGTTCCTGCCGCGATTCGGCCTGGCTGCTGGTGCAGGCGCTGCGCCACCTGGGCCTGGCGGCGCGTTTCGCCTCGGGTTACCTGATCCAGCTCAAAGCCGATGTTGCGGCGCTCGACGGCCCCTCCGGCACCAGCTACGACTTCACCGACCTGCATGCCTGGACGGAGGTCTATATCCCCGGCGCCGGCTGGATCGGGCTCGACCCGACTTCGGGCCTGCTGGCGGGCGAAGGCCACATCCCGCTGGCCTGCACCGCGATGCCGTCGTCGGCGGCGCCGGTGATCGGCGGCACCGAGGTCTGCGAAGCCCATTTCGACTTTGCCATGCATGTCACGCGCATTCACGAAGACCCGCGCGTCACGAAACCCTACACCGAGGCGCAGTGGCAGGCGGTGCTCGACCTCGGCCACCAGGTCGACGCCGAACTCGAAAAGCATGACGTGCGCCTGACCATGGGCGGCGAGCCGACCTTTGTTTCCATCGACGACATGGACGGACCGGAATGGAATTTCACCGCGCTCTCCGACAAGAAGCGCGAGCTCGCGGGCGGCCTGCTGACCCGCCTGCAAGGCCATTTCGCACCCGGCGCAATGCTGCATTTCGGCCAGGGCAAGTGGTACCCCGGCGAGCCGCTGCCACGCTGGGCGCTGGGCTGCTACTGGCGCACCGATGGCAAACCGCTGTGGAAGGAAGCAAAGTTTCTGGTAACGGCCGATGGTGGCGGCACGCGCAAGGCGGCCGACGCGCTGCACTTCATCCGCCGCCTGACGCGCGAACTCGGCCTGGACCCGGGCTGGGTGATTCCCGCCTATGAAGACGTGACGCGCATCATCGACGAGGAACAACGCTGGCCGGAGAACTTCGATCCGCTCAAGGCCGACCTGAAGAAGCCCGACGAACGCCTGCGTGTGGCCAAGCTGCTGGAGCGCGGGCTGGGCGAGGCGGCGGGCTACGTGCTGCCGCTGAAGGCGCTGCCGCCTGCCGATGCCGGCAGCAAACGCCGTCCCGCCAGCGCCGACTTTCAAACCCGCTTCCGTTCCAGCCCCTGGCCGCTGCGCCGCGAACACCTCTACCTGATCCCCGGCGATTCGCCGCTGGGCCTGCGCCTGCCGCTGGCTTCGCTGCCCTGGGTGGCGCCGGGCGACAAGGAAGAGGAATACACGCGCGACCCGTTTGCCGCACAGGAGCCGCTGGCCGACCCGGCGGCCGCGACCGAAGCGGAGGCCGCCCGACTCAGGATCGAACCGCCGCCGGCATCACCCAAGTCCGGCTACGATCCGCGCGAGATCGTGCATACCGCCCTGTGCGCCGAAGTGCGCGAGGGCGTGCTGTGCATCTTCCTGCCGCCGGTGCCGCTGCTGGAAGATTTCGTCACGCTGCTGACCGCGATCGAAGCCACCGCCGCCGACCTCAAGCTGCCGGTTCGCCTCGAAGGCTATACGCCACCCTCCGACCCGCGCCTCAAGGAATTCCGCATCACGCCCGACCCCGGCGTCATCGAAGTCAACATCCACCCGGCGACAAGCTGGGCGCAACTCGTGGCGAACACGCAAACCCTGTACGAGGAAGCGCGCCTGACGCGCCTGGGCACCGAAAAATTCATGCTCGACGGACGCCACACCGGCACCGGCGGCGGCAACCACATCACCCTGGGCGCCGCCAGCCCGGCCGATTCGCCCTGCCTGCGGCGGCCCGATCTCTTGATGAGTTTGATCGCCTATTGGCAGCATCATCCGGCGCTGTCCTACCTGTTCTCGGGCATGTTCATCGGCCCCACCAGCCAGGCGCCGCGCGTCGACGAAGCGCGCCACGAGAGCCTCTACGAACTCGAAATCGCCTTCCAGCAAATGTCCGCAAGGCTCAAGCCGGGCGAGGAAAGCCTGCAACCCTGGCTGGTCGACCGGCTGTTGCGCAACCTCCTGGTCGACCTCTCGGGCAACACCCATCGCGCCGAGTTCTGCATCGACAAGCTCTACTCTCCCGACAGCGCCACCGGGCGCCTCGGCCTGGTCGAATTCCGCGGCTTCGAAATGCCGCCGCACGCGCAGATGTCGCTGCTGCAAATGCTGCTGCTGCGGGCGCTGGTAGCGCGCTTCTGGCAAACGCCTTACACCGGCAGCGGCCAGGGCCTGATGCGCTGGGGTACCGGCCTGCATGATCGCTTCATGCTGCCGCACTTCGTCGCCCAGGACATG
>JACRIX010000069.1 GCA_016215645.1 Rhodocyclales bacterium | reverse complement strand
GCATAGGCGACGATGGACGGCGTGGTGCGCGCGCCTTCCGCGTTTTCGATGACCTTGGGCTTGCCGCCTTCCATGATGGCGACGCAGCTGTTGGTGGTGCCGAGGTCGATGCCGATGATCTTGCCCATGATTTTTCCTTTAAGAATGTTGCTCGCCGGGAATCTCCCGCGACGAATCTCTATGCCTGATATGGGGGTATTGCGGGTGGCTTCAAGCCGCCGGTGCTGCTTTCGCTTTCGAAACCACCACCAGCGCCGGGCGAATCACGCGGCCGTGCAGGGCATAGCCCTTTTGCAGCACGGTGATCACCGTGTTCGGCTCGCCGTCGGCTTCGACCTGGCTGATCGCCTGATGCAGGTGTGGATCGAATTTCTGGCCCAGCGGGTTGATCTCGGCCAGATTCGATTTTTCAAAGGCGGCGATCAACTGGCGCAAGGTGAGTTCGACTCCGGACTTGAGGTTTTCGGCGCTCTGGTTCTCATTGGCCAGAGCCGCCTCCAGGCTGTCCTTGACCGCCAGCAGCTCGCCGGAGAATTTCTCGACGGCGTACTTGCCGGCCTTGGCGATGTCGTCCTGGGCGCGGCGGCGCACGTTTTCGGTTTCGGCCTTGGCGCGCAGCCAGGCGTCGTGGTGCTCGGCGGCCTTGAGTTCGGCGACCTTGAGCAGCTCTTCGAGGCTGGGCATCACCTCGGCGGGGGGCGCTTCAATAGTCGGCGCTGGCGGCACGGCGTTTTCAGCGCCAGTGGCGTCCGGCAGCGCTTCGGGGGTCGGGGTGTCGTTGCTGTCCTGCATGGGTCGGGCTCCTCAAGAAACCCGGCGCAGATGAGGGCGATTTCCGACGCTTCAAGCCCCGAAGCGAAGAAAAAATCAGGCGTGGCTGCGTACCCAGCGCAGGATGTTCGCCGTATCCATCGCCCCCGTCTGACGGGCGATTTCGTGGCCACCCTTGAACAGGGCGAGGGTGGGGATCGAGCGGATGCCGAAGCGCGCCGCCAGTTGCTGATCTTCCTCGGTATTCACCTTGGCCAGGCGAAACTCGGGTTCCAGCTGGCGCGCGGCAGCGGCGAAGGCGGGCGCCATCGACCGGCAGGGGCCGCACCAGGGAGCCCAGAAATCAACCAGTACCGGTATCCCGGAGCGCCCGACGTGCTTGTCGAAACTCGCCGCGTCAAGTTGCAGCGGCTCGCCGAGAAACAATGGCGACTTGCATTTGCCGCAAGTGCCGCCATCGGCCAGTCGTTCGGCGGACAGGCGGTTGGGGGCGTGGCAATGCGGACAGACGACGATCAGGCTTTCAGCCATGGCGGGCTCCGTATATCAGTTCAAGCTGATATAAGGTTGAGTCCGGTCAATTCAAGACGTCGCGCCGAGTGCCTTGGCGCGTTGCGGAGCTTGTGCGTCGCGGCTCGCTGTCAGTTGCCAGCCGCCAAGATGGCGACTTACCAGGTCGCCCAGCGCGGCGATCCAGTCCGGCCGCTCATTGACCGCCGGAATGTAGTGAAACTCGCCGCCGCCGGAGGAAAGGAAATCATCGCGGCAATCCATGGCGATCTCTTCCAGGGTTTCCAGGCAGTCGGCGACGAAGCCGGGGCAGATCACATCGACGCGGCCGGTCTTTTCGTGGCCCAGCTTTTCCAGCGTGGCCTGGGTATAGGGCTGTAGCCACTCGGCCTTGCCGAAGCGCGACTGGAAAGTGATCAGGTACTGCTCGGTGGCGAGGCCGAGGGCTTCGGCAATCAGCCGGCCGGTCTTCTGGCATTCGCAGTAGTAGGGGTCGCCGAGGTCGAGCGAGCGCCGCGGCAGGCCATGGAAGCTCATCAGCAGTTTGTCCGGGCGGCCGTGGGCGGCCCAGTATTCCCTGATTGTGGCAACGACGCTGGCGATGTAGCCGGGGTCGTCGTGGAAATGTTTGATGAAGCGGATTTCCATCGGGTTGCGCGTGTGCTTGATCCAGTCGGCGACATCGTCCATCACGCTGCCCGAGGAACTGGCGGCATATTGCGGATAGGCCGGTACCACCAGCACGCGCTCGGCGCCCTCGGATTTGAGGCGGTCGAGGATGTCGGCGATCGAAGGCCGGCCGTAGCGCATGGCCCAGGCCACGGCGATGCCGGAGTTGCCGGAGTCGCCCAGCCAGCCCCTGAGCAGGGTGGCCTGGCGCTCGGTATGCACCTTCAGTGGCGAGCCTTCCGCCAGCCAGATCCTGGCGTACTTGGCGGCCGACTTGGCCGGTCGGATGTTCAGCACGAACAGGTTCAGGATCAGCCACCAGATCGGCCGCGGGATCTCGACGATGCGCGGGTCCCAGAGGAATTCGCCGAGATAGCGGCGCAGCGCGGATCTGGTTGGCGCCTCGGGGGTGCCGAGATTCACCAGCAGGACAGCCGTGCGGCGGGCGGCGCCGTGGGTCGGCGCGGGTTCGGGGGCGTAGCGCGGCATCAGGGAGCGGAAAGGGCGGAGGTAAGCAGCTTGGCGGTGATGTCGACGATGGGGATCACGCGCTCGTAAGCCATTCGTGTCGGGCCGATGACGCCGATGGTACCGACGATCTCGCCATCGACTTCGTAGGGGGCGGCGACCACCGAGCACTCGTCGAGCGGCGCGATGCCCGATTCGCCGCCGATGAAGACCTGTACGCCTTCGGCACGGCTGGACAGTTCGAGCAACTGCGCCAGACCGGTACGCTGCTCGAACAAGTCAAACAGCCGACGCAGCCGGGTCATGTTGGACGACAGGTCCTCGATGCCGAGCAGGTTCTTCTCGCCGCTGATCACGTATTGCGTCGAGGTATCGGCTACCGCCTGGTTGCCGACTTCCAGCGCGGCCGTCATCAGTTCGGACATGTCCGTGCGCAACTGGCGGAGTTCCTCGACGACCCTGGCGCGCACCTGGTCGAAATCCAGGCCGAGGCAGTTCTGGTTGAGGTAATTGGCGGCTTCCGTGAGTTCGGAGGGGCTGTAATTGCGCTGGGTGAACAGGATGCGGTTCTGCACGTCGCCATCGGCGGTGACGATGATCAGCAGCACGCGCTTTTCGGACAGGCCGAGGAACTCGATCTGGCGGATGCGCGGCTGCTGGCGGCGCGGGGCGACGACGATGCCGGCAAAGGCCGTCAGTTGCGACAGCAGTTGCGAGGCGTGGCTGATCACCAGTTGTGGCTGGTCGGGATGAATCGCCTCCTTGATCTCGGAGAGTTCGTTGCCGCGCAGGGGTTTGACGGTCAGCAGCGAGTCGACGAAGAGGCGGTAACCCAGTGGCGTCGGGATGCGACCCGCCGAGGTGTGCGGGCTGGCGATGAAGCCCATTTCTTCGAGGTCGGACATTACATTGCGGATCGTTGCCGGCGACAGCTCCAGGCCCGAGTATTTCGACAGGGTGCGCGAGCCCACCGGCTGACCTTCCGCGATGTAGCGTTCGATCAGGGTTTTGAGCAGTGTTTGTGCGCGGTGGTCGAGCATGGGCCGATTGTAGTCATTTCGGCGGACGGATGGCGGACGGTCCCGCGCCGCCGGATCACGTCGGACCGGCGGAAAAAATCTGCCGATGGCACTCCTTGCGCGGGCTCCGGGTATGGTTTAATCATTCCATGAATGGCGCATTTCGCAGCATTGCCCTGATCGGCAAGTACCGCAGCCCGGAGATCGCGGAGTCCCTGCTCACGCTCGCCGGTTTGCTGCGTTCGCAGGGCCGTGAAGTGCTGCTTGAGGAGGCGACGGCCGCTGCCATCGGCAGCCATGGTTATGCCGTCGCCGACTATCCATCGATAGGGGCGAAGGCCGAGCTGGCCATCGTGCTTGGCGGCGATGGCACCATGCTGAATGCCGCGCGCCAACTCGCCTGTTTCGACGTGCCCCTGGTCGGCGTCAACCAGGGTCGCCTGGGTTTCATGACCGACATCGCGCTGGACGCGATGGAGGGCAGCATCGAGGCCTTGCTGGCCGGAAAGTTCATCCGTGAGCAGCGTTTCCTGCTGGATGCGGAAGTCCTCCGCGACGGCAACGGCGAATTTGCGACCCTGGCGCTCAACGACGTGGTGGTGAACAAGGGCGAAACGGGGCGCATGATCGAGCTCGACGTCAAGGTCGATGGCGAACTGATCCACGTGCTGCGCGCCGACGGTCTGATCCTGTCCACGCCTACCGGCTCGACGGCGTATGCGCTCTCGGCCAACGGGCCGATCCTGCATCCTTCGGTGGCCGGCATCGCCATCGTGCCGCTGTGTCCGCACGCGCTGTCGAATCGGCCGATCACGGTCAGCGACAGCAGCCGCATCGACATCGGCCTGCTGCCGCCCCACGATGCGCGCCTGCATTTCGATGGTCAGGGCCGCTTCGATGCCCGCGCCGGAGACATCCTGCGCGTGGCGCGCTCGCGCCACAGCATTACCCTGTTGCATCCGCCGGGCTACAGCTATTTCGCCATGTTGCGCGAGAAGCTGCACTGGAGTGCGACGCCAAGGCATTGACCGCATGCTGCTGCGCCTGATCATCCGTGATTTCGTCATCGTCGACCGGCTTGAGCTGGAGTTCGACGCCGGCTTTGGCGCCCTGACCGGCGAGACCGGCGCCGGCAAATCGATACTGGTCGACGCCTTGTCACTGGCGCTGGGCGAGCGCGCCGATGCGGCGGTGGTCAGGAGCGGTGCCGAGCGCGCCGAGATTTCCGCCGAGTTCGAGGTGACACCGGACAGCCCGCTCGAATCCTGGCTGCGTGCCGGCGATTTCGATCTGGACGCTTGCCTGCTGCGCCGGGTCATCGATGCCGCGGGGCGTTCGCGCGCCTACATCAACGGTGCCGCGGCGACGCTCGGGCAGTTGCGCGAGGTTGCCGATTTCCTCGCCGACATCCATGGCCAGAACGCCCATCACTCGCTGTTGCGCGCCGACGCGCAACGCGGGCTGCTCGACGCCCATGGCGGTGCGCAAGGCATCGCCCGGGAAGTGTCCAGCGCGTGGTCCGTCTGGCGTGCCGCGCGCGAGGCGCGTGCGGTGGCGGAAAAGGACGTCGAGGCAACGCAGCGCGAACGCGAACTGCTCGACTGGCAAGTCAAGGAACTCGACGCGCTGGCATTCGACGCGGCCGCTTGGCAGGAAACCGAACAGGAACAGCGTCGCCTGGGCAATGCCAATGCTTTGCTGGAGGCCGTTGGCCAGGCGCTGGCGGCGCTGGAAGAAGGCGAGTCCGGCGGCTTGCCGGCCTTGCGGCATGCCGGGGCCAGGCTCTCCGAACTGGTGGCCTGCGATCTGGCGCTCGACGAGGCGGCGCAGCTCTATGACAGTGCGCTGATCCAGTTCGAAGAGTCGGCGCTGGCGCTACGGCGTTATCAGGATCGGCTGGAGCTCGATCCCGCGCGCCTGGGTGAACTCGATGCGCGCATCGACGCGGTGATGCAGATGGCGCGCAAGCATCGCGTAAGCGTCGAAGAACTGCCGGACTTGCTGCACCGGTTGCAGGCACGGCTGGCCGAATTGGTTCTGCGTGCCGATCCCGAGGCGCTGGCGGAACGCGAACGCATGACCGAGGCGGCCTATCGCGACAAGGCGAAGAAGCTGTCGGCACTGCGGACAAAGGCCGCCAAGGCGCTGTCGGCGGCGGTCACCGCCGGCATGCAGGATCTGGCCATGGCCGGCGGCCGCTTCGAGGTGGCGCTGGAACCGCTGGCCGACGGTTCCGCGGGCGGCTCCGAAAGCATCGAATTCCTGGTCACGGCGAATGCCGGCCAGCCACTGCGGCCGCTGGCCAAGGTTGCCTCGGGCGGCGAGTTGTCGCGCATCGGCCTGGCGCTGCAGGTCATCGCCAGCCAGGCCAATGCTGCCGGTACCCTGATCTTCGACGAAGTCGATGTCGGCATCGGCGGCCGTGTCGCCGAGATAGTGGGGCGCATGCTGCGCCAGCTGGGCACGAGCCGCCAGGTGTTGTGCGTGACGCACCTGCCGCAGGTGGCAGCCCAGGCCGACTGGCAATGGTCGATCGCCAAGGAAATGCGCAACGGGACGACGACGTCTTCGGTCAGCGTCCTCGACCGGGAGGCGCGCATCGGCGAGATCGCCCGCATGCTGGGCGGCGAGACGATCACCGAGACCACGCGCCGCCACGCGGCGGAGATGCTCGGGCTCGGCTAAGCGGGCAGGCTCGGCGCGCCCCACATTGCTGCCACGCCGGTGCCGATGAATACGGCAGCGGCGGTCCAGCGGATGTATTTCAGCGGCAGGCGCTGCGCCAGTTTTTCGCCAATCAGCACGGCGGGCACGTTGGCCAGCATCATGCCAATGGTCGTGCCCATGATCACGGCGAACAGCGATCCGGCGAATTGCGCGCCCAGGGCGACCGTGGCGAACTGAGTCTTGTCGCCCATTTCGGCAATGAAGAAGGCGATCGTGGTGGTGACGAAGGCACCGGCCGGATGGATTTTCGGATCCTCGTCGAGCGAGTCGGGATGCAGGGCCCAGAGGCCGAAGGCGATGAACACGGCACCGGTGGTCCAGGGCAGCCAGAGCGGCGATATCAGCTGCGCCAGCCAGACGCCGACAGAACCGGCGAGCGCATGGTTCAGCACCGTGGCGACGAAAATGCCGGCGATGATCGCCATGGGCTTGCGGAGCTGGGCCGCCAGCACAAACGAAAGCAGCTGCGTCTTGTCGCCGATTTCGGCGATCGCGACCAGCACGGTCGAGGTGAAAAAGGCTTCCACTGCTACGGGTGCGTCAGGTCAGGACTTGCGGCTCGGGCAGTCAGCCTTCTTGCATTCGACATAGAGGTAGAGGGCGTGTTCGCGGACGGTGAAGCCGTGCTCGGCGGCGACCTTGTGCTGGCGCTTTTCGATCTCGGCATCGTAGAACTCTTCGACGCGGCCACAATCCAGACAGACCAGATGGTCGTGATGCGTACCCTCGTTGAGTTCGAAGATCGACTTGCCGGACTCAAAGTGATGGCGCTGCAACAGCCCTGCCTGCTCAAACTGGGTCAGTACCCGGTAGACCGTTGCCAACCCGATATCGAGGCCATCGGCAATCAGGTGGCGATAGACATCTTCGGCGGTGACGTGCCTCGGCGCCCCGTCGTCTTGCAACTTGTGGAACAGGTCGAGGATCTTCAGTCGCGGATAGGTGGCCTTGAGGCCGATGCTCTTGAGGTCGTCGGGATGGGTCATGAGGCAAGGGGGCGAGCGCGAGGTAGGCCGGTCGGCTATGATATAGTTTTCGCAGCCCGGTTGGGATATTGCCGCCGGGACATGGCGCCGCATACCACCACCACGAGTGCCAGCCACCTGAGCGACTCCCCGGAAATTCCCGATGAAGCGAACCCTTTTGTTACTGCCCTTGCTGGCGGCCTGTTCCAGCACTCCCCAGATTACCACTTACCTTACGCCCTATCGTGTCGATGTGCGACAGGGCAATATGGTTACCCAGGAAATGGTGGCACAGCTCAAACCCGGCCTGAGCCGCGAGCAGGTGCGTTTCATCCTCGGTTCGCCACTGGTGGCCGACATGTTCCATGCCGACCGCTGGGACTACGTTTACCGCTTCCAGCCCGGTCGTGGTGACGCACAGCAGCGCGTCCTGACCGTATTCTTTCAGGACAACAAATTGCTGCGCGTTACCGGTGATGTCGTCGCGGACGATCCCAACAAGGCCGAGGCGCCCAAACCGGCTGCCCAGGTCATCGACATCCCGGGTCCGGCGCCCGCTGGCGCTGACCCACAGGAAAAGAAGTAAGTCATGGAGAAGATTCGCTATGCCATTGCCGGCAGTGCCGGACGCATGGGCCGCACCCTGATCGAGGCCGTACAGCAGGACCCGGAGGCCACATTGGCCGCCGCGCTGGAACACTCCGCCAGCCCCTTCCTGGGTCGCGATGCCGGCGAGCTGGTCGGTGCGCCCTGCGGTATAAAGATCGGCGCCGATGTCGACGCAGCGCTGGCGGTATCCGACTGCCTGATCGATTTCACCCGCCCCGAAGGCACCCTGCAGCACATCGAGGCCTGCAAGCGCCACAAGGTCGCCATGGTGATCGGCACCACGGGTTTCTCCGCCGAGGGCAAGGCCGTGATCGCCGAGGCATCGCGCACCATCCCCATTGTCTTCGCACCCAACATGGCGGTGGGTGTCAATGCCGTGTTTCGCCTGCTCGATGTCGCGGCGCGCATCCTCAACCAGGGCTATGACATTGAAGTCATCGAGGCCCACCACCGGCACAAGGTGGATGCGCCATCGGGCACCGCCCTGCGCATGGGCGAGGTTGTGGCCAAGGCGCTGGGCCGGGATCTGGCGGAATGCGCGGTGTATGGCCGTGAAGGCCATACCGGCGAACGCCCGGCGCCGCAGATCGGCTTTTCCACCATACGCGGCGGCGACATCGTCGGCGACCACACGGTGCTGTTTGCGGGCGGCGGCGAACGCATCGAGATCACCCACAAATCCGCCAGCCGCATGCCCTATGCCCAGGGCGCGCTGCGTGCCGCCCGCTTCATGCGCGGGCGCGGCAGCGGCCTCTTCGACATGCAGGACGTGCTCGGCCTCAGGTAGCGGGGCATCGTCCGTTTCGCCATCCTTTCGCGTTGCGTGGAAGGGCCTGCGCAGGTATAATCGGCAGGTTTGCCGAACGCCATGTGAAACAAGCCGCGTCCGGTTCCGATAGACGTCGTGCCTTGTTCCCGGGAGCCTCATCGTGTCGCACTTTCCGCCTGCCCTTCTCGCCCTGGCCGACGGAACGGTGTTTAGGGGCAAGGGCATAGGTGCCGCCGGCAGCAGCGTCGGCGAAGTGGTGTTCAACACCGCCATGACCGGCTACCAGGAGATCCTCACCGATCCGTCCTACGCCCGGCAGATCGTCACCCTGACCTATCCCCACATCGGCAATTACGGCATCAATCGCGAAGACTGCGAAGCGGCGCGCATCCATGCCGCCGGGCTGGTGATCCGCGACCTGCCGTTGCTGGCCTCGAATTTCCGCAGCGAGCAGACGCTCGATACCTACCTGCGCGCCGAGAACGTGCTCGGCCTGGCCGACATCGACACCCGCAAGCTGACGCGCATCCTGCGCGAGAAGGGCGCCCAGGCTGGTTGCCTCGTGTCTGCCACTGCGGCCGGCGAGGAGCTCGACGCCGATGCCGCCGTGGCCCAGGCCCGCGCCTTCCCCGGTTTGGCCGGCATGGACCTGGCGCAGGTGGTGACGGTCGACAAGGCCTACGCCTGGACCGAGGGCGAATGGAAGCTCGGCAGCGGGTACGTGCAACAGGACAAGACCCGCTTCCATGTCGTCGCCTACGATTTCGGCGTCAAGCGCAATATCCTGCGCATGCTGGCTTCGCGCGGCTGCAAGCTGACGGTGGTGCCGGCCAAGACGCCGGCGGCGGAGGTACTGGCGCTGAATCCGGATGGCGTGTTCCTCTCCAACGGCCCCGGCGACCCCGAGCCCTGCGACTACGCCATCGCCGCGATCCGGGTTTTCCTCGACAAGAAGCTGCCCACCTTCGGCATCTGCCTCGGCCACCAGCTGATGGCGCTGGCGTCCGGCGGCAAGACGATGAAGATGAAGTTCGGCCACCATGGCGCCAACCACCCGGTCAAGGACCTCGAAACCGGCCAGGTGCTGATCACCAGCCAGAACCACGGCTTTGCCGCCGATCCGGCGACGCTGCCCGCCAACGTCAAGGTGACGCACATCTCGCTGTTCGACGGCAGCCTGCAAGGCATGGCCTGGACCGACCGGCCGGCCTTCTGTTTCCAGGGGCACCCCGAGGCCAGCCCCGGCCCGCATGACGTCGCCTACCTGTTCGACCGCTTCATCAAGTCGATGGAGCGCAAATAATCATGGCCAAGCGTACAGACATCCACAGCATCCTCATCATCGGCGCCGGACCGATCATCATCGGTCAGGCCTGCGAGTTCGACTATTCCGGCGCCCAGGCCTGCAAGGCGCTGCGCGAAGAGGGTTTCCGCGTCATCCTGGTGAATTCGAACCCGGCGACGATCATGACCGACCCGGGCATGGCCGACGTCACCTACATCGAGCCGATCACCTGGAAGGTGCTGGAAAACATCATCGCCAAGGAAAGGCCCGATGCGCTGCTGCCGACCATGGGTGGCCAGACCGCATTGAACTGTGCCCTGGATCTGGCCAAGCACGGCGTGCTGGAAAAGTTCAAGGTAGAGATGATCGGCGCCTCGCGCGAGGCCATCGACAAGGCCGAGGACCGCGAAAAGTTCAAGCAGGCCATGACCAAAATCGGCCTCGGTTCGGCCCGCTCCGGCATTGCCCACAGTCTTGAAGAAGCGCAGCAGGTACAGAGTGTGATGGGCTTCCCGACCATCATTCGGCCCTCGTTCACCATGGGCGGCTCGGGCGGTGGCATCGCCTACAACCAGGAAGAGTTCATCGAAATCTGCAAGCGCGGCCTCGAAGCCTCGCCGACCAGGGAACTCCTGATCGAGGAGTCGCTCCTCGGCTGGAAGGAGTTCGAGATGGAGGTGGTGCGTGACCGCAAGGACAACTGCATCATCATCTGCTCGATCGAAAACCTTGATCCGATGGGCGTGCACACCGGCGATTCGATCACCGTGGCGCCGGCGCAGACACTGACCGACAAGGAATACCAGATCATGCGCAACGCCAGCATCGCGGTGCTGCGCGAGATCGGCGTCGATACAGGCGGTTCCAACGTGCAGTTCGCGATCAACCCCGACGATGGCCGCATGATCGTGATCGAGATGAACCCGCGCGTCTCGCGCTCCTCGGCGCTGGCCTCGAAGGCCACTGGTTTCCCGATCGCCAAGGTGGCGGCCAAGCTCGCGGTCGGCTATACGCTGGACGAACTCAAGAATGACATCACTGGCGGCGCCACGCCGGCTTCCTTCGAACCCTCGATCGACTACGTAGTGACCAAGGTGCCACGCTTCGCCTTCGAGAAGTTCCCCATGGCCAATGACCGCCTGACGACGCAGATGAAGTCGGTCGGCGAAGTCATGGCCATCGGCCGCAGTTTCCAGGAGTCGATGCAGAAGGCCTTGCGCGGCCTCGAAGTCAGTGTCTATGGCTTTGACGAGATCGACACCGATGTCGAAGAACTCAACCGCGAATTGGGCAGCGCCGGTCCGGAGCGCATCTGGTACGTGGCGCAGGCGTTTCGCGAGGGTTACAGCCTGAAGCAGGTATTCGACCTGACCAGGATCGACCCCTGGTTCCTGGTGCAGATCGAGGAAATCATCAGCATTGAAGCCTGGATGCGTTCGCAGAATCTGGCCGATCTCGATGCCGATGCGCTGCGTGGCCTCAAGCGCAAAGGCTTTTCCGACCGTCGCATCGGCACGCTGGTCAACGCCAGCGGCGAAACCGCGGTTCGCGAGCGGCGCCATGCCCTCGGCGTGCGACCGGTCTACAAGCGTGTCGATACCTGTGCCGCCGAGTTCGCCACGGCGACGGCCTACATGTATTCGACCTACGAGGATGAGTGCGAATCCAGGCCCAGCGAGCGCAAGAAGATCATGGTCATCGGCGGCGGTCCCAACCGCATCGGTCAGGGAATCGAGTTCGACTATTGCTGCGTGCATGCCGCGCTGGCGATGCGCGAGGACGGCTACGAGACCATCATGGTCAACTGCAATCCGGAGACGGTGTCGACCGACTACGACACTTCGGATCGCCTCTACTTCGAGCCGGTGACGCTGGAAGACCTGCTGGAAATCGTCCA
This sequence comes from Rhodocyclales bacterium, assembly GCA_016215645.1. Taxonomy (GTDB): domain Bacteria; phylum Pseudomonadota; class Gammaproteobacteria; order Burkholderiales; family Rhodocyclaceae; genus Sulfuritalea. Next base: position 34,912 of record JACRIX010000069.1, on the reverse strand, counting down.
TGTCGAAAAGCCCGTCGGCGTGATCGTCCAGTTTGGCGGCCAGACCCCGCTCAAGCGTGCCCGCGAACTCGAAGCCAATGGCGTGCCCATCATCGGCACCAGCCCGGACATGATTGACGCCGCCGAAGACCGCGAGCGCTTCCAGAAGCTCTTGCACGACCTTGGCCTGAAGCAGCCGCCCAACCGCACGGCGCGCACCGAACCGGATGCGCTCCGCCTGGCCGCCGAGATCGGCTACCCACTGGTGGTGCGCCCGTCCTACGTGCTTGGCGGCCGCGCCATGGAAATCGTGCATGAAGAGAAAGACCTCGAGCGCTACATGCGCGAGGCGGTCAAGGTCTCCTTCGATTCGCCGGTGCTGCTCGACCGTTTCCTCAATGACGCTACCGAGGTCGACGTCGACGCCCTTTCCGATGGCACGCAGGTGCTGATCGGCGGCATCATGGAGCACATCGAGCAGGCGGGAGTGCATTCCGGCGACTCGGCCTGTTCCTTGCCGCCGTTCTCGCTGAGCGCGGAGATCCAGGACGAACTGCGCCGCCAGACCGAGATGATGGCCAAGGGTCTCAATGTGGTCGGTTTGATGAATGTCCAATTCGCCATTCAGAAAAATGCGCAGGGCCGCGGCGAGGATGTGGTGTATGTGCTGGAAGTCAATCCGCGGGCCTCGCGCACCGTGCCCTTTGTTTCCAAGGCCACCAGCCTGCCGCTGGCGAAGATTGCCGCGCGCTGCATGGCCGGGCGCAGCCTGGCTGACCAGGGCGTGACGCGCGAAGTGATCCCGCCGTACTTCTCGGTGAAGGAAGCGGTATTTCCTTTCGTCAAGTTCCCCGGCGTCGATACCATCCTCGGCCCGGAAATGAAATCGACCGGCGAGGTCATGGGCGTCGGCCGTACTTTCGGCGAGGCTTTCGTCAAGTCGCAATTTGCCGCCGGCACACGGTTACCGAAGTCCGGCAAGGTCTTCCTCAGTGTCAAGCCAGCCGACCGACCCAAGGCCGTCGATGTTGCCCGCGAACTCCATGAGCTGGGCTTCGCCATCGTCGCCACGCGCGGCACAGGCGGGGCGATCAGTGCCGCGGGAATACCGGTGGGCATCGTGAACAAGGTGGCGGAAGGCCGCCCGCACGTAGTCGATATGATCAAAAACGGCGAAATTGCGCTGATCGTGAATACCGTCGAGGAAAAGCGCGCGGCGATTGTCGATTCACGCTCGATCCGTACCTCGGCCCTGGGTGCCAAGGTCACGCTGTTTACCACCATTGAAGGCGGTCGCGCAGCATGCGCCGGCATGCGCCACGACGGTCTTGAAACCTATTCGTTGCAGTCACTGCACGCAGAGCTGAAATGAACACCCACTTTCCCCCATCCCCCTTCTCGAAGAAGGGGGTGACAACGGTTCGCGGGCTGTGCCCGCTCCGGTTCGTTGGCTTGTCGTCCCCTTGGGGCGGCCCTGCAGAGACGACGGCATGAGCGCCAAATTTCCCATCACCCTGCGCGGGGCAGAGATGCTGCGCGTGGAACTGCAGCGCCTGAAAAGCGTTGACCGTCCGGCGGTGATCGCCGCCATCGCCGAAGCCCGGTCACATGGCGACCTTTCGGAAAACGCCGAGTACGACGCCGCCAAGGAACGCCAGGGTTTTCTTGAGGGTCGCATCAAGGATATCGAAGGCAAGCTGGGCAACGCCCAGATCATCGACCCCGCCTCGCTGGATGCCGACGGCCGCGTGGTATTTGGTTCCACCGTCGACCTCGAGGACATGGACAGTGGCGATACTGTGACCTACCAGATCGTGGGCGATGACGAGGCGGATATCAAGGCCGCCAAGATTTCGCTGAACTCGCCCGTCGCCCGTGCGCTGATCGGCAAGTTCGCCGGCGACGTGGCCGAGGTGCAGACTCCCGGTGGCAGGCGCGAATACGAGATACTCGACGTCAAGTACCTCTGATGCGCTTCGCCGACGCGCTGTACAGCCTCTGCATCACAATTTGGGTCGGCGGATTGCTTGCCGTGGGCTACCTTGTTGCGCCGATCCTGTTTGCCCAGCTGGCGGATCGGGCGCTGGCAGGCCACCTGGCGGGGCATATGTTTGCCGCCGTCGCCTGGGTCGGGATCGCGTGTGCTACCTACCTGTCGTTTTACCTGCTTGCGCTCAAGGGCTGGCGTGCGGTGAAGTCAGGCATGTTCTGGATCGTGCTGCTGATGTTGGCGCTGACGCTGGCAGGGCATTTTGGCGTACAGCCAATCCTGGAGCAGCTCAAGGCCGACGCCCTGCCACGGCAGGTAATGGAAAGTGCGATGCGCGATCGGTTTGCCACTTGGCACGGGGTGTCGAGCATCCTCTACCTGGTGCAGTCGCTGCTCGGGATCGTCTTGCTGCTGCTACAGGATCGCGGTCGCGGCCACTGATTCGTCAGTTGCGGCGATTGCGCGCTTCGGTGCGGGCGGCGGCCTGCTTCTTGTTCGCTGGTGGAGTCGATTTTCGCCGTCTCGCGGATGCCGACTCTCCCGCCGCGTCCTTGGGGTTTTCGCGCCACAGCACCAGCAAATTGCCGATATGCTGCACTTCGGCGCAGGAAAGCGTGCCGCAGATCTCGGCAATAAGCGCTCCGCGGTCTTCACGCTCGATGCCGTAAAGTCGCAGCTTGATGAGTTCATGGGCCTTGAGCGAGCGGTCGATTTCCGCCAGGACGGAGGCGGTGAGGCCTTTCTGGCTGATCGAGACGACGGGCTTGAGGTGGTGCGCGGCGGCGCGCAGGGCGCGGCGCTCGGTCGGGGAGATTTCAATCATGGCGGGATTGTAGCGTGAGCGGCAAGGTAGAAAGCAACAAGAAGAACAAGAGCAACAAGGCCTGGGTGCATGAGCACATCAACGATTCCTATGTGCAGCGGGCCAGGGCCGGCGGTCTGCGCTCGCGTGCCGCCTTCAAACTGAGCGAAATCGACGACAAGGACCACCTGCTGCGACAGGGCATGACCGTGGTCGACCTGGGCTCCGCGCCGGGAAGCTGGTCGCAGGTTGCGGTCAAGCGCGTAGCCCCGGGCGGACGTGTGATCGCGCTCGACCTGCTGGCCATGGATGCCCTGCATGGCGTCCATTTCATCCAGGGGGATTTTCGCGAGGACGATATCCTCAAAAGCTTGGTCGATGCCCTTGCAGGCCGGCGGGTTGACCTTGTTTTGTCGGACATGGCCCCCAATATGTCAGGTATCGCCGCTGTCGATCAGGCGCGGGTGATGCTGCTGGCGGAACTGACCTTGGAATTTTGTCGCGAGCACCTGAAACCTGGCGGCGCATTGCTGGTCAAGGTATTTCAGGGAGAAGGGTTCATGGAGTTGCGCAAGGCGATGCAGGAAATGTTCGAAAAATTGCACCTGAGAAAGCCGGCGGCGTCGCGTGACCGCAGCGCTGAAATCTATCTGCTGGCGCAGGGAAAGCGAAGCCTCAGTGAAGGCTAACGCCGGCCATGTCGGCGTCAAGCGTAGCGGCCGTAACTAAAACGTGTCTGAATCACGGGTTTGCGGTTTGCAGGACGTGACGAACGGCACTACAATGTTTTGATGTACACCCCCGACCGAGGGAAAGAGAGGCGTTGCTTTGAATAACATGTTCAAAAATATGGCGATCTGGCTGGTGATCGGCATCGTCCTGATGACCGTTTTCAACCCGTGCAACACGCGCCAATCCACTCTCGGTTCGCTGGAGTATTCCCAGTTCCTCGAAGAGGTGAAGCAAGGGCGGATCACCAAGGTGGTGATCCAGGGCCGCACGCTGGAAGCCACAACCACCGATGGCAAGCGCATCACCACCTACGCACCACCTGATTTGTGGATGGTCTCCGACCTGCTCAAGAACAACGTCAAGGTGATCGCCAAGCCGGAGGAAGAGCAATCCTTCCTCACCAGCATCTTCGTCTCATGGTTCCCGATGCTGCTCTTGATCGGCGTCTGGATCTTCTTCATGCGCCAGATGCAGGGCGGGGGCAAGGGTGGCGCGTTCTCATTCGGCAAGAGCCGTGCGCGCATGATGGATGAATCCTCCAACACCATCACCTTCGCCGATGTTGCCGGGTGCGACGAGGCCAAGGAGGAAGTCACCGAGATGGTCGATTTCCTGCGGGATCCCTCCAAGTTTCAGAAACTGGGCGGGCGCATCCCGCGCGGCGTGCTGCTGGTCGGCTCCCCCGGCACCGGCAAGACGCTGCTGGCCAAGGCCATCGCCGGCGAGGCCAAGGTGCCCTTCTTCTCGATCTCGGGTTCCGATTTCGTCGAGATGTTCGTCGGCGTTGGCGCGGCGCGTGTGCGCGACATGTTCGACCAGGCCAAGAAAGCCGCGCCCTGCATCATCTTCATCGACGAACTTGACGCGGTCGGCCGCCAGCGCGGCGCCGGCCTCGGGGGCGGCAACGACGAACGCGAACAAACCCTGAACCAGATGCTGGTCGAGATGGACGGCTTCGAAGGCTCTGCCGGCGTCATTGTCATCGCCGCCACCAACCGTCCCGACGTGCTCGATCCCGCGCTGCTGCGTCCCGGCCGTTTCGACCGCCAGGTGGTGGTGCCCTTGCCCGACATCCGTGGCCGCGAGCAGATCCTCAAGGTGCACATGCGCAAGGTTCCGGTGGCGCCGGACATCGATGCCTCGATCCTTGCCCGTGGCTGCCCGGGGTTCTCGGGCGCCGACCTGGCCAACCTGGTCAACGAGGCGGCATTGTTTGCCGCGCGCGGCAACAAACGCCTGGTGGACATGGAAGACTTCGAGCGCGCCAAAGACAAGATCATGATGGGCGCCGAACGCCGCTCCATGGTGATGCCCGAGGAAGAGCGGAAGAACACCGCCTACCACGAGTCCGGCCATGCCGTGGTGGCCAAGCTTCAGCCGAAGACGGATCCGGTGCACAAGGTTACGATCATTCCGCGCGGCCGTGCGCTGGGCCTGACCATGCAGTTGCCGACCGAGGACCGCTACAGCCAGGACCGCGTGCGCCTGTTGTCCACCATCACCGTGCTGTTTGGTGGCCGCATCGCCGAAGAATTGTTCATGAACCAGATGACCACCGGCGCCTCCAATGACTTCCAGCGCGCTACTGACCTCGCACGTCGCATGGTAACGCAGTGGGGCATGTCGGACATCATGGGCCCCATGGTCTATGGTGAAGAGGAAGGCGAGATCTTCCTCGGCCGTTCCGTCACCACGCACAAGAATGTCTCTGAATCGACCATGCAGAAGGTCGATCTGGAAATCCGTCGCATCCTCGACGAGCAGTACGCCGTGGCGCGCCGCCTGCTCGAAGACAATCGCGACAAGGTGGAAGCCATGACGGCGGCGCTGCTCGAACTGGAAACCATCGACGCCGACCAGATCAACGACATCATGGCCGGCCTGCCCCCACGTCCGCCCAAGCCCTCCAGCTCCGTGCCCACATCGCGTGGCGATAACGCACCGGGGCCTGAGCCGACGGCACCTGCTCCCGCCTGAGGCCAATACATTCGCGAAAGGCCGCCGATGCAGTACGAACTCGGCGGCCTGTTCTTTTCATGAACCAGAACTTCCACTGCGGCCGTTTCGTCCTGAACGCCGAACGCCCATTGATCATGGGCATCGTCAATCTTTCCGACGACTCGTTTTCCGGAGATGGCCTGCATGGCGATACCTCGGCGGCCGTTGCCCAGGGTCTGCGCCTGATTGAAGAGGGCGCCCACATTCTCGATGTCGGCGCTGAGTCTTCGCGACCCGGCGCACAGCCGGTACCGGCCGCACAGGAAATCGCCCGCCTCCTGCCCTTTGTCGAAGCACTGCGCAATTGTGGTGTGCCCCTGTCCATTGACACCGTAAAGCCCGAAGTGATGCAGGCCGTATTGTCGGCCGGTGCCGACATGATCAACGACATCAACGCGCTGCGTGCGCCGGGTGCGCTGGCTGCGGTTGCGGCCAGCAAGGCCGGCGTTTGCCTGATGCACATGCAGGGTGAACCGGCAAGCATGCAGCATGATCCGCGTTACGGCGACGTGGTTGCCGAGGTCGCCGAGTTTCTAGGCGAACGGGTGGCGGCGGCCGAAGCCGCCGGCATACCGCTGAACCGGATCGTGGTCGATCCGGGGTTCGGCTTTGGCAAAAGCCTGGAGCACAATATCGCGTTGTTGCGTCGCCTTGACGAATTGCTGGTGCCGGGACTTCCGCTCCTCGTCGGCATGTCGCGCAAGTCGATGCTGGGCTTGATTACCGGTCGCACGGCGTCGGAACGGGTTTCCGCCGGCATCGCCGCGCATATCTTGGCCGTGCTGCGCGGCGCACGCATCCTGCGGGTGCACGATGTCGCCGCAACGCGCGACGCTTTGGCCGTGGTGCAGGCCGTGGAGGACTACTGATGGCACGAAAGTATTTCGGCACCGACGGGGTGCGCGGACGGGTGGGCAAGGCGCCGATCACGCCGGATTTCGTCATGCGCCTGGGCTATGCCGCCGGCGGCGCGCTGGTGGCGCGCGATGGCCTGAAGCCGCAAGACCGGCCGACGGTACTGATCGGCAAGGACACGCGAATATCCGGTTACATGCTGGAAGCTTCGCTGGAAGCGGGGTTTTCCGCCGCCGGTGTGGATGTGATGTTGTGTGGTCCGATGCCGACACCGGCGGTGGCCTACCTGACTCGTGCGTTGCGATTGCAGGCCGGCGTCGTGATCTCGGCCTCGCACAATCCCTACGACGACAATGGCATCAAGTTCTTCTCCTCGCAGGGCACCAAGCTGCCCGATGCGGTCGAACTCGAGATCGAGGCCAGGCTGGAGCAGCCCATGGTATGCATGGAGTCGGCGAAGCTGGGCAAGGCAAGGCGCGTCGATGATGCGGCCGGCCGCTATATCGAATTCTGCAAGAGCACGTTTCCCAACGAGCTGGACCTGCGAGGCCTCAAGATCGTGGTGGACAGCGCCCATGGTGCGGCGTATCACGTCGCGCCGAACGTATTTCACGAACTCGGGGCCGAGGTAGTCGGCGTTGGCGACTCGCCAAACGGGCTCAACATCAATCATGAGGTCGGTGCGACAGCGCCAGAGGCGCTACGTAGTGCCGTGATCGAGACACGCGCGGACTGCGGGATCGCACTCGATGGCGATGGCGACCGGCTGGTGATGGTGGACGCTGCCGGCAGACTTTACGACGGTGATCAACTGCTCTTTGTGATTGCCCGCCACCGCGCGCGCAGCCAGGAAATCCGCGGCGTTGCCGGCACGCTGATGAGCAACCTCGGCTTCGAGCATGCGCTCGGGCGGCTCGGTATCGAACTTGGGCGCGCCAAGGTTGGCGACCGCTACGTTCTGGAAATGATGCAGGAGCAGGCTTGGCTCTTCGGCGGCGAAAACTCCGGACACATCATCTGCCTCGATCGCCATACCACCGGTGACGGCATCATTGCCGCGCTACAGGTGCTTGCCGCGCTGCGGGCCGGAAATGAAACTCTGGCCGAGGCATGCAGCGATCTGCAACTGTATCCGCAGAAGCTGATTAACGTGCGCATGCCGTCGGGATTCGATTGGTCCGCCGATGGCGGCATCAAGGCCGCGGTGAAGACCGCGGAGACCACGCTCGACGGTGCCGGCCGGGTGCTGCTGCGGCCCTCCGGTACGGAACCGCTGTTGCGTGTCATGGTGGAAGGGCGTGAGCCATCCATCGTGATGGCGCAGGCGGAGGCGATTGCACTAGCGGTGCGAACGGCGTTCGAGGGCTAGGCAAACGCTACGGGCAGTGCACCGCACGCAGCACCGTCTGCGTTTCGTCCTGGCGCACGCGGTTGGTGAACCACCAGACGCCGCCTTTCTTGATCGTCCAGTCGGCCTCGGAGCCGGCCAACAGCAGCGAGGCGAGACGTCCCAGGACCGGTTGGTGGCTGACAACAACAACTGCCCCGGAGTAGTCGGGCCAGCCGACCGCTCCAAGCAGATCGACGGTATTCGCGCCGACGCCCAGCTGGGTTTTGACCTTCACCGGAAGGCCCAGACTTTGGGCAGTTTGCAAGGCGCGTTTTGCCGGACTTGAAATCACGACGACATTGCGCAAGGGTTGCTCCCGCAACCATCCCGCGATCTTTTCGGCGTGGCGCTTGCCGCGCGTGGTGAGTTCCCTTTCCGCATCGGCGACCGGACCTTCCGGGTCCTTTGCTTCAGCGTGGCGCCAAAGGATCAAGTCCACATGCCCCTCCAATTCATCAAGGGCTACAGCCTAGCCCCGGTATGTTACCGAGGGATGAAAGGGTGTCACCTCGTGCCAGGAACTCTCCATCGCGTCTGTCATTTGGACGTAACACTTGTGGGTTGGATGCTGACTACAATCGGCCACTTCCCGTAATTCGGCGCGACGATGAGCTTTGAAAAATATCTCGTTGATGTGCGACGCCTCCTGAATCGCCAGCGACGCGTCTCCGGCCTGGTGCATCATCAACGCATGGCGCGTCATGAACTGGTCGAAAGTCTGGTTCGGCGCCAGCATCTCGTCGAACTGCAAACTCTTTTGCGACGGCTTTCGGTTGCCGAAGCAGCCCGCCTGCTGGAGACTCTTTCCGGCGATGACCGGATTCTGGCCTGGAGGCAGATCGACGAACAGGCCTGCGATTCGGTGCTGGAACTGATGCCGGATGGCATGCGCGAGGAACTGCTCGGGGTGCGGCCGTCGCCGTCCGTGCGCAACATGCTCAACGCCTTTGAACTCAAGGATGGCCGCCTGGTTCAGATTCCGGTGGATACGCGGGCCGACTTCGACAAACTGGGTCCCATCTGGGTTGATCTGGTTGCGCCGACGGCGGCGGTGCGCTCCTGGGTCGGAAAGCATTTCGGCCTTGCCCTTCCCGATCCGGATGAACTGACCGACATCGAAACCAGCGCGCGATTTTTTGTCGATGAACAGGGAGATGTGCATCTGCATTCGGACTTTCTGCTGAATGCCGACGGCATGTCTCGGAATGTGGCGGTTGCCTTCGTCCTGCGCGAGGACATGCTGTTCTCAATCCGAAAGGAGGAATTGCCCGTGTTTCGCCTGCAGCGCCTGCGAGCGCGGACCCAGACCGGCTATGTCACGGAAGGCAGGGAAGTTCTGCTCGACCTGTACGCGGCGGACGTCGAGTATTCGGCGGATTCGCTGGAGGAAATCTATTCCAGGGTCGAGTCTCTGGGAAGGCGCGTCCTCGACCCGCGGGCAAGCGACGAAGAGGCCGGAAGAATTCTCGCCGAGATTGCGCGCGGCGAGGATCTCAACGGCAGGATACGGCGCAACGTGCTTGATACGCGGCGTGCCCTGTCGTTCCTGATGCGGGGCAAGTTGCTCGCGGCCGGCCAGCAGGAAGACGTGCGACAGGTTCTCCGCGATATTGAATCGCTGGATGCGCACACCTCGTTTCTGTTCGGGAAGATAAACTTCCTGATGGATGCCACCATCGGCTTCATCAACATCAACCAGAACCGGCGGGTGTCGAGGCTGACTACGATCAGCGTGGTATTCACACCGATCAACATCGTTGCCGGAATCGGCGGGATGTCCGAGTTTTCGATGATGACGCGGGAATTCCCCTGGCAGGCAGCGTATGGTGCCTTTCTGGCAATGACTTTGGTCATCGGCTTTGGCGCCTACTTTGGTCTGCGCCATTTCGAGCGCCGTGAGCGGCAGAAGCTGCATGCGGCACGTCACGTCGCCGGACTCAATCCGTAGCCGGCATCGTCGGCGCTACGCCTTCCCGACCGCGCCGATTTCCCCACCATCGAGACGCCGGATGGCGACGGTCGCGGAACGCGGCCGGCCATTGCCTAGCGCCGGGAACTGGTTTCCCGGCCAGGCGCTGACGGCCAGCGGCTGGTCCGGATTGCTGCGCTCGGAGGCCGTTTCTCCCGGATGCTGGACGTTGACGAACAGCGTACGTCGGTCGGGTGTCGAGGTGATGCCGGTGATTTCGCAGCCGCGCGGCCCCGTAAGAAAGCGCCGCACATCGCCACTGACCGGATCCGCCACCAGCATCTGATTGTTGCCGAAGGCAGCGTGATTGCGGTCGCCAAGCACCGAGGTCGATACGTCGGTCTGAATCCAGAGCCGGCCGCCACGGTCGAACCAGAGCCCGTCGGGACTGGCGAACAGGTCGCCCTTGATGTTGCCCGTCAGGTTGGCGCCGCCGAGCTCAGGATCGCCACACTCGACAAAGACCTCCCAGGACAGTGCTGCGGCGGCCGCGTCGCCGCCGGCTTCGCGCCAGCGCAGGATGTGGCCGAAAAGGTTTCCCGCCCGGCGATTGGCGGCGTTCAAGCCAGGGACGTCACTACTTCCCCGTTTGGCGTTGTTGGTCAGCGAACAGTACACCTCGCCGGTCTGGGGATGGACTGCGATCCACTCCGGGCGATCCATGCGCGTCGCCCCGAGTTTGTCGGCGGCCTGGCGGGTCCGTATCAGCACGTCGGCCTGATCGACGAACCCGTTGTCTGCCGTCAACGGGGCCTCGCCGTGCGTGAGAGGCAACCAGCGGCCGGTTCCATCTTCACCAAAGCGGGCCACATAGAGGGTTCCCTCGTCGAGCAGCCCGGAGGTGCTTTGGCCGGTGACACAGGGACGCGTCGATACGAATTTGTAGATGTACTCGAAGCGCTCGTCGTCGCCCATGTAGACCACGACACGGCGGTCGCGCGCCAACGTGACAAACGCGCCTTCGTGCTTGATGCGACCCAGCGCCGTGCGTTTGACCGGCATGCTGTCCGGTTGCATTGGGTCGATTTCGACGACCCAGCCGAAGCGATTGGCCTCGTTCGGGTGTTTCTCCAGGTCGAAGCGCTCGTCGTGCTCGTGCCAGCGGTAACCGGCGGTCTTTGCCGAGATGCCGTAGCGGCGCTGTTCCGGTGTGGCATCCCCGGGCGCTCTGAAATAGCCATTGAAGTTTTCCTCGCAGGTGAGGTAGCTTCCCCAGGGTGTTACGCCTATGGCGCAGTTGTTGATCGTGCCAAGTACTAACCTGCCTCGCGGATCGGCGGCGGTATGCATGGCGGCATTGCCCGCCGCCGGCCCGGCGATGGCAATCGGCGTTTCCGCGGTGATGCGTCGAGCGTAGCGCGAGCCGCGGACGAGTTGCCAGGAGTCGCGCTCGCGTCGAATTTCGATGATCGAGACACCATGTGCGGCCTGCGCCTTCGCCACCTTCTCCGCACTCCATTGCCTCATGCCGTCGCTGTGCAGCAGCCCATCATCGGTGTATTCGTGATTTACGCAAAGCAGACCGTGCACCGAGCTTCCGGCAAGTGGAAAGAAGTGCATGCCGTCATGGTGCATCCCGGCCTGCCGACGCTGATCGGCAGCGGTATTGGAAGCATCCGGCAAGAACTCCGGTCCGTCGCCAACCGGATCACCCCAGGCGAAAACCACCTGGGCCGCATACGCTTGGGGCACGCGCAGTTCGTCGGCGGACGATGCGGCAATGCCCTTGAATCCGATCACCGGCCCGCCCCCGCGTCGCGCCCGTGGTGCGGCAAATGTGCCCGGTGGCATGGCGCCAAGCATTGCGCCGGCAATGGCGCCCGTCAGCAGCGACCGCCGGCGCCGGTCAACAATCTCGCCGAAGCTTGCAGTCGTGGTGGTATTGCTGGTCAAGTCATCGTCATGGCATTTCATTGCTTTGGTTGTCCTTGGTCGAATCAATGCTCAATACCCCCCGTGCAAGGCATGTGTCAGCCGTCGACGAGCAGAGCGCGATTTTTGTTGAAGTGTTCCATGGCACGGCGTGCCAACAGGCGGTTGGCTTCGGATTTTGCGCGCGCGGGCATTCGATCACCGCTGCTGCGGGTGGCGAGTGTTCTCCGAGCGCGAGCGGAACAGCGCGATCACCTCAATGATTCCCCAGATCAGGGTGTTTCCGAGGACAAAAATGGAATGGCGTGAGAGGTGGTGATTCATGGCGGGTCCTCTGGTTCAACGGGGGTGGCAGTGTGATCCGGGCGACTCACAGGTCGTCGATCGGCCAGATAACGGTCCATTCGTGATCAAAGTAGTGATCGATGACGCAAAACAAGCGATCGAATAGGAATTGCATCTGGCCTGCTCCACGAATTGACGGTGGCGATCCGGATACCTTAGCGGGCAAGTGTTGCAGGCAGTTTTCATGTCGATGACAGTTCGAGTGGTCGCGCCATTGAGTTCTCATCCGATGCCAGACATGCGCTATCCTCCGGCGCGCCACGAAGTGGCGGACGGGGATCATGATCGACAATCAAGCTAGCGAACTAGACGAACTGGAGCGAATCGCCGCCGAAGGGGGCGCGCGGGTCGAAACGCGCACGCTGTGCCGGGTTCCTTGCGCTGGAACTACGCTGCCCTTGCGGGCATTCATTCTCGGCAGCAGCGATCCTGCGGCGCCTGCCATCGGATTCTTCGGGGGCGTGCACGGACTGGAGCGCATTGGTGCGGAAGTGGTGATTGCCTATCTCCAGAGCATTGTCCAACGCCTGCGCTGGGATACGACATTGCATGCCCAGTTGGAGAATCTGCGCATGGTGTTCGTGCCGGTGGTCAATCCTGGCGGCATGCTGCTGCGTACGCGTGCCAATCCGAATGGCGTGGATCTGATGCGCAACGCGCCGCTGGATGCGATCGACAGGCCGCCTGCACTGATCGGCGGTCATCGGATCAGTCCGCGTCTACCCTGGTATCGCGGACCGGAGCGCGAGCCCATGGAAATCGAAAGCCGCGCTCTGTGCGAACTGGTCGAGCAGGAACTGCTGGGCCATGCCTTCAGCATCGCTGTCGATTGTCATTCGGGATTCGGCCTGAGCGATCGAATCTGGTTTCCCTATGCCCACTCCAGCGCGCCCATGCGGCATCTGCCCGAGATGCATGCCTTGATGGAAATCCTCGACCAGACGCACAGTCATCATCGCTACGTATTCGAGCCGCAGAGCCGGCAATATCTTGCCCATGGCGATTTGTGGGACCACCTTTACTTGCGGTCCTTGAGCCGTGGCCAAAGCCCCTTCCTGCCCCTGACGCTGGAAATGGGTTCGTGGCTGTGGGTCAAGAAGAATCCCCGGCAGATTTTTTCGCGGCACGGGATATTCAACCCGCTGATCGAGCATAGGCGCCAGCGTGTGCTGCGCCGCCACCTATCCTGGCTGGACTTCATGGCAAGAGCGGCCAGCGGCTATTCGCTTTGGCTGCCGCGTGACGAAGCGCGCGAGCGGCATCGTGCCGCCGCGATGCGGCGCTGGTACGAGGATGGCGGCAGATGACCGGACCGACGCCGGATTGGGTGATGCTGCGCGGCCTGACTCGCGAGGCCAGGCACTGGGGGGACTTTCCGCGGCGCATGGAGCTAGCATTGGGCGCAAAGGTACTCTGTCTCGACTTGCCGGGAAATGGCCGCCGCAATCACATGCGCAGTCCCGCCACCGTCGAGGCGATGGCCGATTGGTGCCACATGGAAATCGTCGGTGCCGGAGTTCCGCGCCCCTGCGCAATTCTGGGCATGTCTCTCGGCGCCATGGTGGCGGTGGCCTGGGCCGAGCGTCATCCGCAGGATGTCGAGCGGGCGGTGCTGATCAACACCAGTCTGCGTCCGTTCAGCGCGTTTTACCAACGCCTGCTGCCGCGCAACTATTTCCGCGTGCTGGGGCTGCTGGCCCTGCCAGCGAGCGAGCGCCGGATCGAGGCGGCGATTTTTCGCATGACGAGCCGCGGTGCCGCCGATACGGTGATCGGGCAATGGACTGTCTGGCGTACCGAAAATCCGGTGTCGCGGCGCAATGCGCTGGTTCAGCTGTTCGCCGCCAGCACCTATCGTGCGCCGACGGCACGGCCCGTCGAGCGGGTGCTGCTGCTGGCCTCGGAGTGCGATGGCCTGGTCGCATCCGCCTGTTCCCGGCGCCTCGCCAAACAATGGCAAATTCCGCTGCAAATTCATCCCGATGCAGGGCACGATCTTCCGCTCGATGACCCGGATTGGGTAGTTCAGCAGGTCAAACGTTGGCTCGGCGTGAGTATTTGAGGTGCACTATGCGGGGCCGGATGGGTGACAGGTGCTTCGCATTCACGCCACTCGGGTGGCCGGGGCTTCCTGCCGTCCAAGTCTCTTCAAGAGCATTCCGAAGAGCGTTTCCGGGGAAATCGGCTTCATCAGGAAATCATCCATTCCCGAATGAAAGCAACGGGCCCGATCCTCGGCGAACACATTGGCTGTCATGGCGATGATTGCCGTGTGCCTGTGCAGGGGAATCGCGCGAATTCGCCGGGTGGCTTCAAGGCCATCGACCTCCGGCATCTGCATGTCCATGAATATCGCTGCGTAGGATGTTGTCAGCGCCAGGGCTACCGCTTCGGCGCCGTTTTCAGCGGTGTCTACCGCGAAGCCGATATCCTCCAGTTGAATCCGCGCCACCATCCGGTTGATTGGTTCATCGTCGGCCACCATGACACGCTTGCCGCTGTGCAGTCGCTTCAATTCGGCCTCCGTATTGCCGACGCCGGCAGGGCGCAGAGTGCTTTCGTCGGCCGGCGATAGCCGCTTCAGGCGTACGGTAAGCCAGAAGGTGCTGCCGCGGCCGACATGACTGACCACGCCGGTTTCACCTCCCATCATTTCCGCAAGGCGGCGCGAGATTACCAGGCCGAGCCCGGTGCCTCCATATTTGCGCGTCGTCGAGTTGTCGGCTTGTTCAAAGGCGTTGAACAGCCTCGGAATCGCCTCGGCGGCGATGCCGATGCCCGTGTCCTGAACCTCGATGCGCACCAGCACGCTGTCGGTGGTTTGCGCAAGTTCGAACGCACGCAGGGTGACGGAGCCCTGGTCGGTAAATTTGATGGCGTTGCTGGCGAAGTTGAGGACCGCTTGCTGTAGACGGGTCGGGTCGCCGCTCAGGGGTTCCGGCAACGCTCCCAGGTCCAGCATGAGATCGAGGTTCTTTTCCAGGGCCTGCTCCATGAGCATGGACCTGACGTTGTCGAGCACACCGGAGACGCTCATTGGCGTTTCTTCGAGGACAATCTTCCGTGCCTCGATCTTGGAGATATCGAGGATGTTGTTGATGACCGCCAGCAGGTGCAGGCCGGACTTTTCGATGGTGTCCAGGCGTTCCGCCTGTTTGAGGGAAACTCCGCCACGCCGCATCAGATGGGCCATGCCGAGTATGCCGTTCATCGGCGTCCGGATTTCATGACTCATGTTGGCGAGGAAGGCGCTTTTTGCAACGTTGGCCGCGTTGGCGGCGTCTCGCGCATCCGTCAACGCCCGGGTGCGGATGCGCACCATTTCTTCCAGCCGGTCACGACTCATCGCGATTCGTTGCGAGTGCAGCCGATGCGTCTCGGCCATGATTCGCAGCACGTCCTGGGTGCGTCCGATGCCCTGGTAGCGGCCGCCGGAAATGATGATGAATCCGTCTGCCGTTCCTTTCGACCTGGATTCGGCGAGTCGCGCTGACACCTCGGCCAGCGGTTCCTGTATATCGACGATGATCGGTGACCGATCCATCAGGCTGCGGCAACTTCTGTTCGAATAGACTTCCTTGTGGAAGGGCTTGGCCAGATCGCTCAGGAACATCGCCTGATTGATCAGTCCCACCGGGCGTCCGTTGGCCTCGTCAATCACCGGAAGGCTGCTCAGGCTCGGTTCGGCGAAGAAGCGCTGCATGACGTCGATGGTCTTTGCGCGGGCATCGACGGGCCTACATTGGCTAAGCACATCCGCGGCGATGGGGGCTGCCTCGTGGACATCCTCCGACCGTGGGTCGTCCTCTTTCGATTGCGCGAGCTCATCTATTCCGTGACTCATTGCAGGGATACCAAAGTAGTTTTCAAGCCAACGGGCGGTGACGCCCGGTGGTCGCCGTGACGGGGTCATCCCGACGTCGAATTTTTAAGGCCTGGTGCAGGCTAAAAGAACGTTTGCGATGCTAGGGCGGAGATGTTTCATGTCCATGTCCGGCAGATTGCAAATTGGACAGGGTGAATGGCCTCCGCTGCACGGCCAAGGCCGCCTGGCGCGGCAGTCGATCAGCCCGATGTATTCGAAGACCGCAAAAAAGGCCACTCCGAAGAGTGGCCCAGGCTATGCAAAACGTCGGCATTGCGCCGACGTGGAGCGGGAAATCAAAAGCTGTGACGCAGGCCCAACGCGGTGCGGTTGAATTTCCCGCCGCTGGCTCCGGTGGTGACTGACTTGTCGTTGTCGCCGCCTTCCCAGCGCGCATAGGCTACGGTGCGCTTGCTCAGTGCGTAGTCCAGGCCGAGCGAGTTCAGCGAGCGATCCTGGTCGGCGATCAGCTTGTCGTCCGAGCGCAGGACGTTGGCCATTATGGCCATCGTTGCCGTTGCCTGCCACTTCAGCGCGACGTTCCATGAGCGTGCGTCGACCGAAGCCGTGGCGCCGGCAACGGCACCGTTCCCCGTTGCCTTGGATGACGTCCAGCCACCGTACATCGTTACGTCGCCGAACTTGTAGTTGGCAGCCAGCAGGTTGTGGGTGGCGACGCCCTTGTTCAGGCTGGCGACGTTGGTCATGAAGTTGGAATGGGTGTAGGAAAGGTTCAAGGGCCCATTGTTGTAGTTCATGCCGACCTGGGTCTGGCCGTCGGCATCTGCTGCGGCGTTGCCGCTACCCGAGTTGGGCGCCCGATAGAGCAATCCGGCGGTGAAACCCGACCAGTTGGGGCTGTCCCACTTGATGGAGTTGTTAACGCGGATGTCGCGGGCACCGGCGAAGGTGCCCGCCGTCGCTGCGGTTGCGACGGCGACGTTTGCCACGGCGCCGGCGGACGAGGTGCCGACTCCGTTCAGGCGACCGAAGGCACTCGACCAGCCGCCGCCCATGGCGGTGCCATAGGGTTGCGCGGTGGTTGCCGTCGTATTGGCAAAGTTGTCCATGAAGCCGAGCGAAACCTTGCCGAAGCCGCCGGAGACCCAAAGATAGTTTTGGCTGTTCCACAGGCTGGCAGCAGCGTTTGCAGTTCCCGCAGTCGGGTCGGTCTTGAGGAACAGGCCGGCCTTCATGCCACCGCCGAGGTCCTCGGTAACGACAAAGGTAATGTTCGACGTGGTGGAATTGCTCGACGATCCCCAGCGATTGGTGCGGGTTTTGACACCGGCAGTTTCCGTGCTGAACATCTGCACGCCGGAATCGAAGGCGCCCTGGATGGTGACGTTGGTTTGGGCAAATGAGGCGCCAGAGATGCCGGCGACAGCGATTGCCAATAGCTTGTGTTTCATGGTTTCTCCATTGGATTGGGACATCAAAATCATCGCCCTCGGAGACCCAATACCGGCACAGGTCGATCCGAGCGGCGCTTGCGCAATCATCCCGGACCCAGGTTACTGACCTGTTACAGTTTTGCTACATCAAGAAATGTGTGGTATTCGCGCAAACCTGTCCATGAGCGGGCACTACAAGAGTTTGGGCAGCTTCAGGCCGCGCACGGTTTCCAGGTGGTCCGGTATCGCCGCCAGCAGTGCCGCATGGCGCTGGCCGTGCCAGCCGCCGATCAAAGTCACTGCTTCGCGCAGGTGCTGCTCGCGACCGGCGCAGACCATCAGCATGTTGCCGGCACTGGACAAATCGTTCAGCTGCCCGAGTTCTTCCTGCAGTCCGGATAGTCGCTTGACCACGGTGCTTCCCGTTTTGCCGGGAATTGCCGCGCCGAAGAACTCGACGGCATAACGCAGGCGCTTGATCGCGATGCGCAATTCGTGCAGCGTTGGCGGGTGTTCCACGCGCACCGATTCCGCGAGCTCATGGATCCGCCGCAGCAGCCTGCGCAGGCGACGATCGGCAAACGGCAAAAGGGCAGGCGCATCGTCTTTGGGAGTGGGCAGATCGATGAACGGCGACTGATGCAAGAGTTGGCTGGCCGTCAGCAGTAGCCGGCCGTACGCCGGCTGCTTGAGTGCGTGACGTATGGCGTTTCGCACTGCATATTGGCGATTGGTGATGGCGCCGGCCAGATCAGTCAAACGCGGGTCATCGGGTATCGCTCGGACCACGGGACTGACGATCTCGGCGACCAGCACGTCAAGGTCACGGGCTTGACCGAGGCTGTTCATCAGGTCGCGCAATGGACCGGCCAGCGTGTCTTCAAGGCCCGCAGGCAATACCGGACGAAACATGCGCAATGCGGCACGCAGGCGACGCGTGGCAACCCGCATCTGGTGCACATATTCCGGATCGTCGGCGTCGCTCGCTCCGGCATGGTTCGATTGAAGGTGGCTCAGGCAATCCAGGGCAATGAGACGAAAGGCCGCCAGAGGTGTCTGCAGTTTTCGAACATCGATTTCGGAGGCCCGCACGGGTCGCCGTGGCGTGTTCCGAAACAGTCGGTAGCCTCGTTCCGCCTTCGACAGCGGCAGTGGCGGCAGGGACTGATTGCGGGCCAGCTCCAGGGCGACCTCGTAAAGGTTGTCAAACGTGCCCGACAACAACTGCAATTCCAGCTCGGAAAGGGCTTCGCGGCGCCCGTCGGACGCGATCCAGCCGCGATCCAGCTTGGCCAGGATTCGTACCCCGTGGGTGCGCTCGATATGCCAGCTGGTGCGTCGGAATTTGGTTTCAAACACCGAGGCTATCCGGCTGGCTATCTTTTCCTGCTGCAGCCAGTCACGGAGTTCCGCGTCGTCAACCTGCATGAAGTCGAAATGATTCAGGTAGGGCGCCTGCCATTCCGGCCGGATGGTCAATCCGCTGCCCGATTCGCTCTGGCGCTTTATCGTCTGAATCCATGAAGCCCCCTGGCGCCGCAGGCGCAACAGGAGACCTTCGCGCCGCAGCGCCAGGCGCCCCGTGTCGTAGTACACGCTGACCAGGTTCTGTTGTTCGCGAGCGCCAGCGCCCGCCAGTAGCGGATGTCGCTGCAACGCTGAATGTCGGTCTTCGGCGACAGCCAGCTTGAGGGCGATTTGGTGCTGCATGGAGTCGAAACCGGTAGTCGATCGGTCGGAGGCTATCTTCTCAAGATGCATGAATTGTTACCGGCGTATGGCAACCGCACGCTCAATTTGGCTGGAGGCCAGGCCGGGACCGGCTTGAGGCAACGGGCTGACGGAAGACGTGATCGGGCGTGTCGCGGGATCGCTGGTGACGGAACTGGCCACGGGGTGCCACGCCCGGATCAGTTCAAGTTCGCCGTCAAGGTGTTCAACGATGGCGGTGCAGCTATCGACCCAGTCGCCACAGTTGATGTAGGTGATGCCGTCGACCCGGCGCAGCGCTGCATTGTGGATGTGTCCGCAGATTACGCCGTCGAGTCCGCGGTCGCGCACCGCATGGATAACCGAGTCCTCGAAGTCAAAAATGAACGAGACCGCGCGTTTCACGCGTGTCTTGGCATAGCCGGCCAGCGACCAGTAGCCTGGGCGCCGCAGGGCGCGGCGCACTCGCGAGAGCACGGCATTGAGGCGCACCAGCAGGTCATAGCCGACGTCACCGATGATCGCCAGCCAGCGGTGGTAGCGTGTCACCTGGTCGAATTCGTCACCATGCAGCAGCAGAAAGCGCTGGCCGGTGGCGGTGACATGGACGTGCTCTCGCTTCACCAGGATATCGCCGAACAAAATGCCGTCATACTCGCGCATCGCTTCGTCGTGGTTGCCGGGAATCAGCATTACCTTCTGGCCGTGGCGCGCCCTGCGCAGTATCTTCTGCACCACCGTGTTCTGGGCGGATGTCCAGTGGATGCCCCGATTCATCGACCAGAAGTCGATGATGTCTCCGATCAGGTAGAGGTGCTCGCTCTCATAGTCGCGCAGAAAATCCAGCAATCGGTCGGCCTGGCAGCCGCGGGTGCCCAGATGTACGTCGGAAATGAAAATTGAGCGGACATGCATTGGCGCACCTAATCCGGCATGAGATGGAAGGCTGGGCCGTTGGCGGCCTGCACCTTGGTTCGCCGGACGGCTTCTCGCAGCACGCACGCCATGCGTTCGTGGATGCGTTCCCAGTCGTGGGTAGCGACACTTTCCGCCGCACATGCCGAAATACGCGAGCGTGTTCCCGGCCGGGTAATCAAATCGAGGGCGGATCGAACGAAAGCGGCATTCACTCCCGGCTCGGCGAGCATGCCGTTGTGCCCGTGATGAATCAATTCGGCCGCTGCCGCCAGGCGGAAGGCCACCACGGGCAGTCCGCTGGCCATTGCCTCCAGTGTCACATTGCCGTAGGTTTCGGTCAGGCTGGGAAACAGGAACAGGTCCGCCGAAGCATAGTGCGCCGCCAGATCCTCGCCATGACGCGTTCCGGCATAAATGTGTTCTGGATAGGCGCGCTCCAAGGGTTTCCGGGCGGGTCCGTCACCGACCATGAGCAGTCGCGCACCGGGTGCGAAACGCCGAATCGCGGCAAAGGTAGTCATTGCCAGGTCGAGGTTTTTCTCCGGTGCCAGTCGGCCTACGCAGGCAACAACGATATCCTCGCCTTTCGTCCCCCACCTGGCCCGTAGTTCTGCGCTGCGTCGGCCCGGGTTGAACAGTGCGGTATCGACACCGCGGGCCACCACGCGGATGTTGTTGTAGCCGCGGCGCAGCAGGTCGATCCCGAGTTGATGCGATGGCACGACGGTCAGGTCGCCACGATTGTGCAGGCGGCGCAGGTGCAGCGAAACCAGACGCTCCAGATTGCCGAACCCGTAGTGGTGGCTGTAGGCGTGGAAATTTGTATGAAACTCGGTGACCACGGGAATGCCCAGCGCCCGAGCCGCGCCGACCGCCGACGCGCCGAGCGGACCCTCGGTTACCACCTGAACGACATCGGGACGATCATCCCGCCACCGGCGTTTAAGTGTGCGTGCCGCCGGCAGTCCGAAGCGCAAGCCTGGATAGCCCGGGATTGGCAATCCTCGGACCAGCAGGGTTTGAAATCCGGTCTCGTAGGTGCTGCAATCTTCGGCGGATTGCCGTGGTCGCACCAGGCTAATCCGATGGCCGCGAGCGTGCAGGCCGGCGACCACGTGGCCGAGCGTCATGGCCACACCATTGACTTCGGGAGCAAAGGTTTCGCTGACGACGGCGATATGCAGCGAATCGCCCATTTCAGATCAGTACCAGGGCCCAGGTCACGACTACATTGATCAGCGCGATCAGTACCGCGGCGCTGCCGATATCCTTGGCGCGTTTGGAAAGCCGGTGATGGGCAAGGGATATGCGATCCACCGCAGCCTCGACCGCCGAGTTGAGCAATTCAACAACCAGCACCAGCAGCACGCTGCTGATCATGATCGCCTTGCCGATTCCGCCGGTCGGCAGCACCAGGGCCAGAGGAATCATCAGCGAGGCAAGCAGGGTCTCCTGGCGGAACGCATCCTCGTTGCGATACGCCGCGCGCAATCCGGACAGTGAATAGTTGAGTGCGTTCCAGACGCGGCGCAGGCCCGTCTGGCCTTTGAAGGGGCTCTCTTCGATGGCCGGTTCGTGGCTCATCGGGGTGCGGCCACGGTTTGCTGACCAATTGCGGCGACCGGTGTGCGTAACAGCGATCGGTAGAGCGAGGCCAGCCGTACCGCCTGGGAACCGGCATCCCATTGGCGCGCAAAGCGGATCGCTTCCCCGGACATGGCGGCAAGTCGATCCGGGGCGCCGAGCAGTTCAACGAGCTGTGATGCAAAGGCGGCCGGGGTATCGGCGCCGGGCAAGGCGCCGCACGCCGGATTGATGATTTCCGCCGCTCCCAGTGCGGGGATGGCAAGTACCGGCAAGCCGATTGCCATGGCTTCCAGCAGCACCAGGCCCTGGGTTTCGGTTTTCGATGCAAAGGTGAATATGTCGGCCGCGGCGTAGCAATCCCGCAGCCCATCATGGCGCGGCAGGTAGCCAACGAAGCGAACGTGATCGTCGATGCGCAAGGCCTCGGCTTGCCTGCGCAATGCGGCGAGGGCCGGCCCTTCGCCGGCGACCACCAGCATCAGGTGCGGTAGCTTGCGCCGTGCAATGGTGATGACGTCGAGCAGGAAATCGATGCTCTTTTCGAATGCGGCGCGTCCAACGAAGAGGGCAATCTTGCGCGTCGGTGCAATACCCCAGTGCTGGCGAAAGCGGGCGCCGTTGCCGCGAAGGAACTGACTGTCCGGCAGACCGGTGGGGATGACGTGAAGTGGTACTGAAACGCCATAGCTTTGCAAGGTTTCGGCCATCGGATTCGAGGGCACCACCACGGCGTCGAGGCTGTTGCATTGGTGCCTCGCCAGGCCGCGTGAGGCCAGGCGCAAGACGGCGCGCGGCAGGATACGGATGTAGTGGAAGAGGTATTCCTCGAAATGCGTGTGGTAGGTCGCCACGCAGGGAATGCCGCGCTTGCGCGCGAAACGCATCCCGGCATAGTGGGCGGCAAACGGCGTCTGCACATGGACCAGGTCAAAGTCGGCGCTGGCAAGACGGCGATCGAGGGCCGCCAGATCGCCCCAGTGCATCAGCCTGTCCTCCGGGTCGAAGGGTACGGCGCGTGATGGGATGCGCAGGACGTCGGCGCAACTGGCGGCGGCCGTGTCAACGGCCGGATTGGCGCCCGGATAGTCGGGTGCTACCAGCGTGATGCGCAGGCCGAGACGGGACAGGGCGCCGGAGAAAGTTTCGATGGAGGTGGAGACGCCGTTGACGCGAGGATGGCAGACATCGCTGACCATCAGGACCTTGAGGCGACGCGCCGGGTATGGTTTCTGTGCGATGGCATCCACCGGCTGAGTCTGTCGAAGCAACCGGTCTTGCCTGATCATGCCGCTGCGCTGTCGGTGTTCTTCAAAAAGTGTCGCATGTAGCGCTTGTTCATGCGCGACATCGGCAGCAACATCAGTAGATCGGCGGTGTTGAAGTCCGGATCCCATGCCGGTTCGCCGCAAATCCAGGCGCCGACGCGCAAGTAGCCCTTGATCAGCGGGGGTACCAGTGCCGGCTGTCCGTTGGCCAGGCGCTCGAAGGGCAGTCTGTGCTGGGGGAAGACCCGGTATTCGGCCGGCGCCGTGTGTTCCGGGCTGATTTGCAGGAACAGATTGGCCGCATTGTGGCCGCCGTCGGCCATGCCGATCGAGGCGCAGCCGATCAGGTGGTCGTAATTGTTGCTCACCATGTAGTCGGCCAGGCCGGCCCAAAGCAGGGTGATCACGGCGCCGCTGCGATGGTCCGGGTGGATGCAGGAGCGGCCGACTTCCACCAGGCGATTGCGCAGGTGATGCAGCCGATTGATGTGGAACTCGTTTTCCGAATAATAGTTGCCCACGCGGCGCGCCGCCGACGGCGGGAGGATGCGATAGGTGCCGACGATGCGCTCGGAGTCGGTATCGCGCACGATCAGGTGCTCGCAGAAGCGGTCATAGTGATCAATGTCGTGGTCGGGCAGGCGGGTAGGTATGTGGGCACCGAGTTCTTCGACGAAGACCTTGTAGCGCAGGCGCTGGGCTTCGAGGACCTCTTCCTCGCTGCGCGCCAGGGTGACGCGATAGGTAGTGCGTGATGCCGGTGCCGGCGTCGGGGTCTGGTGGATGTTCTGTATTTTGCTTTGCATGGCGTTCTCCTTTTTTCTCTGGGTTCGCCTGCATTGTTGGGGGGTGGCGTTACGCGATGATTGCCGCAGTGTTACGGAGGGATTTCGGCAGTTCGCTGCTACGACGTGTTCGCAGCGCGGCGGCCACGGCCTGATGGGCGTGATGGGCAAGCCGACGGCGATCCTGGAGCGGAGGGGCGAATCGGGCCGCGAGTGTGATGCGGACCCGTATGCCGTTGCTGCCGATGATGTTCAGCAGGCAATCGAGAAGGCTGACATCACCTATGTATGCCGGGGCCGCGGTCAGGCAGCCCTTGGCATCGACGTATTCGATGGCCAGCGCGGTTACAGAGGCGCCGGCGTCGATGGCAGCTTGAAACAAGGCGCCGTGAAAGGGAAGCACGCCTTCGCCGGCAGTGGTGGTGCCCTCGGGAAATATCGCCAGACGTCGGCCTGAAGCGAGAATCGACAGCATTTGTTGCTGGGTGTGATGCGCCGCCTTGCGACTGCCACGTTCAATGAATACCGTGTCGTTGTGGCGGCTCATCCAGCCGATCAGGGGCCAACCGGCGACGTCGCTTTTGGCGACAAAGCCGGCGGGGAGCAGAGCGTTGATCGCGAAGATGTCGACAAACGACACATGGTTGGCGACCAGCAGTCCGTTGTCCAATCCCAGGAGTGCCGGCTCCACTGCCTCGATTTCGATCAACAGCAAACGCAGCAGCTGGCGCGACCAGCGGCGCTTGAGCGAATCTCGCCATGGGGGTCCCGCAAGCGGGAACAGAAGGGCGATCTGAACGCCACCGGCGAGCAGGTGGAGCCCGACCCGAATCAGGCGCAGGGTGGCGGATGGGGAAACGGCAGGCATTGCCGGAGCCTAGTCGCTCCGTGTTACGCGTCGATGAATCGCTGACCGGACGGATTGGCCGACCAGGTTTCACCTGTTTGTAACATTCGCTGCCTAGACTGCGAACTTCTTATACCGCACCGCACAAAGGAGTTTGCCTATGAAATCCCTGAAAATTGCTGCTGTCGTCGCCAGCGTATTCGCCGCCACGGCGGCCTATGCCCAGGCACTGATCAAGATCGACGGCTCCTCGACCGTGTTCCCCGTTACCGAGGCGGTGGCCGAGGATTTCCAGAAGGCCAAGAAAGGCAGCGTGCGAGTCACGGTGGGCATTTCCGGCACCGGCGGCGGCTTCAAGAAGTTCTGTCGCGGCGAGACCGATATCTCCGACGCCTCGCGCCCGATCCTGAAAAAGGAAATGGAAGACTGCGCCAAGGCCGGCATCAAGTATGTCGAACTGCCGGTGGCCTTCGATGCGCTGACCGTGGTGGTGAATCCGAAGAACAGCTTCATCAATCAGCTGACCGTGGCCGAGCTGAAGAAGATGTGGGAACCCGCCGCCCAGGGCAAGATCCTGAAATGGAAGGATGTCAATCCAGCCTGGCCGGACGCGCCGCTCAAGCTTTTTGGCCCCGGCGCCGATTCCGGCACCTTCGATTACTTCACCGAAGCCATCAACGGCAAGTCAAAGTCCAGCCGTGGCGATTTCACCGCCTCGGAAGACGACAACGTGCTGGTGCAGGGCGTCTCGCGCGACAACAACGCGCTCGGCTTCTTTGGCTTTGCCTACTACGACGAAAACAAGGGCAAGCTGAAGGCGGTGCAGATCGTCAACCCCAAGGGCAAGGCGGTGACGCCCTCGATCGATGCCGTGATGGCCGGAGAATATGAGCCGTTGGCGCGTCCGATCTTCATCTACGTCAGCGCCAAGTCGATGGACAAGCCCGAGGTCAGGGAATTCGTCGAGTTTTACCTCAAGGAAGGCGGCAAGCTGGCCAAGGAAGTCAAGTACGTACCGCTGGGTGCCGCCGATTACAAGCACGCGCTGGACAACTTCAGCAAGAAGAAGACCGGAACGGCGTTTGGCGGCGAGGCCGAAGTGGGCGTCAAGGTCTCTGATCTGCTGAAGCGCAACCCGAAAGAGTAATACTCCCTTGCGGACAGAACGGACGCCGCCGTCGCGGTGGTGTCCGTTCGGGTCATGCCGCGCCTTTAGAATGACGCAATACACTGTGTTCACTAGTCCGGAATCCCGCAATGACCGCTAGCGCAACCCTGTCTTCCCAACCGCGGCCGCTCGGCAGTGGTATCAGCGACCGGCTGAGCAAGAAGGCCTCGCGCCACGTCAAGGAGCGCATCATCGAGGGCCTGCTGTTCAGTGCGGCGGCGTTTTCGGTATTCGTTACCATTGCCATCGTCTATGTGCTGGTCAAGGAATCCTGGGTGTTCTTCGAGACCGTGCCGCTGTCGGATTTCCTCTTCGACACGCAATGGACGCCGCTGTTCGACGACGCCCATTACGGCATCATGGTACTGCTCTCCGGCACGCTGACCAGTTCCGCCGTCGCCCTGCTGGTGGCCATCCCGCTGGGTACCATCATCGCGATCTACCTGTCCGAGTTCGCCGGCTTCAAGGTGCGCGAAATCGCCAAACCCTTCCTCGAACTGCTGGGCGGCGTGCCGACCATCGTCTATGGCTACTTCGCCCTGACCTTCCTGACGCCGATCCTGCAGAAGATCTACCCCGACTTGCCCGGATTCAACCTGCTCTCCGCCGGGCTCGTCATGGGCATCATGATCATTCCCTACGTTGCATCGCTATCGGAAGACGCCATGCGCGCCGTGCCGATGGCCCTGCGCGAGGGATCCTATGCC
Organism: Rhodocyclales bacterium; assembly: GCA_016215645.1. Taxonomy (GTDB): domain Bacteria; phylum Pseudomonadota; class Gammaproteobacteria; order Burkholderiales; family Rhodocyclaceae; genus Sulfuritalea. The sequence continues at coordinate 8,734 of JACRIX010000069.1, read as the reverse complement.
ATGGGCGCGACGCGCTTGCAGACGGCGCTCTGGGTGGTGACGCCGGCGGCGACCTCAGGCATCGCGTCGGCCTACATCCTCGGTATTTCGCGCGCCGTCGGCGAGACCATGATCCTTGCCGTCGCCGCTGGCATGCAGCCCAACCTGACCTTCAATCCGACCGAGCCGGGTGCGACCATCACGTCCTATATCGTGCAGGTGGCGCTGGGCGACCTGCCGCACGGCTCGATCGGCTACCAGACGATCTTCGCCGCCGGCCTGACGCTGTTGCTGATGACGCTGGCCTTCAACCTGCTCGGCTACTGGCTGCGCAAGCGCTTCCGCGAGGTCTATTGATATGTTGAAACCCGCTGACCTGGCCGCCATCCGCGCCATCATCACGCGCGCCAAGCGCTGGGACCTGTTCTTCTCCCTGCTCGGCATCCTGTCGTTGATGGTGGGTGTCCTCACCTTTACCGTGTTGTTTGTCGACATGGCGATCCAGGGCGTGCCGCGACTGAGCATGGACTTCTTCACCTCGTTTCCCTCGCGCCGGGCGGAGCATGCCGGCATCCTCTCGGCTTGGGTCGGCACCGTGCTGGTGATGCTGGTGACGGCATTGTCTGCGGTGCCGCTGGGCGTCGCCGCCGGCGTCTACCTTGAAGAATACGCACCGAAAAACTGGATCACCGACATCATCGAAATCAACATCAGCAACCTGGCCGGCATTCCTTCCATCGTCTATGGCCTGCTGGCCCTCGGCCTGTTCGTGTATTACTTCGGTTTCGGCCAGAGCGTCCTTTCCGCGGGCCTGACCCTGGCGCTGCTGATCCTGCCGGTGATCATCGTCGCCACGCGCGAGGCCATCCGCGCCATCCCGCAGTCCATCCACGAGGGTTCCTACGCCTGCGGCGCGACCACCTGGCAGACGGTCAGTGACCACATCCTGCCGTATTCGAGTGCTGGCATCCTGACCGGCGTGATCATCGGCATGGCGCGCGCGATCGGCGAGACGGCACCTATCATTACCATCGGCGCGCTGACCTTCATCGCCTTCCTGCCGACCGCGCCTTTTTCCGGCGATCCGCCGGCTGGTCTGTTCGACTGGATCTTCGCTCCCTTCACGGTGATGCCGATCCAGATGTTCAACTGGACCTCGCGTCCCGAGGCGGCCTTTTCCATCAATGCGGCGGCGGCGGGCTTTGTCCTGGTTTTCATGACCCTGGCCATGAACGGTCTGGCCATCTACGTGCGCTATCGTTTGCGCAAAAACATCAAGTGGTGAACCCCATGCAAATTCAAACCGGATTGGAGGCGGGCGTCGAGGGCGCCCTGCTCAAGGCCGATGTGCGCGACCTGGACTTCTACTACGGTGCCTTCCATGCGCTGAAGCGGGTGTCGATGCCGATCTACGATCACCGGGTCACAGCGCTGATCGGGCCTTCGGGTTGCGGCAAATCGACCCTGCTGCGCTGTTTCAACCGCATGCACGACTTGTATCCCGGCAACCGCTATGCTGGTGGCGGCATCGTGCTGTATCCCGACGACACCAATTTGCTGGCGCCCGGGGTCGATCCCATCGAAGTGCGCATGCGCATCAGCATGGTGTTCCAGAAGCCCAATCCTTTTCCCAAATCGATCTACGAGAACGTCGCCTACAGTCTGCGGGTGCGTGGCATGAGCAACAAGAATGAACTCGACGACCGCGTCGAATCGGCGTTGAAAGGTGCCGCCCTTTGGAACGAGGTCAGCAACCGCCTCAAGGAACTCGGCGCCAACCTGTCCGGCGGCCAGCAGCAGCGCCTCTGCATCGCGCGCGCCCTGGCGTCCGATCCGGAAATCATCCTGTTCGATGAACCGACCTCCGCGCTCGATCCGATCGCCACGGCCAGCATCGAGGAACTGATCACCGAACTCAAGGAAAAGGTCACCATCCTCATCGTCACGCACAACATGCAGCAGGCCGCGCGCATTTCTGATTTCACCGGCTACATGTACCTGGGCGAGATGGTCGAGTTCGGCGTTACCGATCAGATTTTCATCAAGCCGCAGAAGAAGGCGACCGAGGATTACATCACGGGTCGCTTCGGCTGATATTGCCGGAGAGTCGGCGCTGAATCTCCTTGTCCAGGGATCACAAACATGAAACTCAAGTCGGCCTCACCCGAGTACCTTGAAAGAGCGGCAACCCTCAGCCGTGAGGACGTGGAGCGATTGTTTTCACGCATGCGCGGAAAGCTGGCGCGCCGGTTCGAGAACGAAAAAATCGACTCACTCGATGCCGTTGCGTTGCAACTTCAGCTTGAAGATGAAGAACTCAACGAATGGCGCCAGCGCTGGGAAGAGCTTTCGCAGCGCGAGGCCAGGCGAACCAAGTAGCGCAGTCCGCGGATGCATGGGTAATGCCGCGGTTCTGGGTAAGAAGATGCACTCGGAATTCCTGCGCGGATGCGGGGTGGACCGATCAATTTGGCCAAGGACTTGCATCGACGTTGGTGCAGACATTCAGCTCAATGGTATATGGGTCGGGTGCCAAGTCCGTCGTTGCGCTCAACGACCTGCGGCGGGGATGCGTGAGTTTCGGGTCGCTGGCAGGCAGTCTCGAATCGGCATTGGTTTGACAGCGACCGATATCGGTTCGGTTGGCGACAGCGACTCCAGAAACGCGACCAGATCCTTGCTTTCGGCAGCGGTGAGACCCAGTGGTTTGAGTATGCGCTCGCCATCGCTGTGCAGTCGGTCTTCATTCAATTCCGAATAGTGGCGCACGACATCGTGCAAGCTGGCGATGCTGCCATTGTGCATGTAGGGCGCAGTCAGCCTCAGATTACGCAGACTGGGTACCTTGAATTCCCCGAAGTTGCGGTGCTCTGGGCGCAGGTGTCGCGTCCCGGTGGCGTTCTCGCGCGTGACGTCATCGTTGAAGGCACCGAGCAGATTGTAGGGATTGGACTGCACGCGCTTGATGCCGCCCTGGCGTCCCGGATCTACACCGCCCGGCTTGACGAAGAAGGGTATGCCGATGTCGCCGAATTCGCCGTTGCTGAACATCGGGCCGGCGTGACAGGTGGCGCACTGCCCACGTCCGAGGAAGAGGCGCAATCCGCGACGCGCTGCCGGAGGGTACTCGGCGGCGGTCGAGGCATCCTTGCGCGCCAGCGCGTCGCGAAAGCGATCAAACGGGGCCGGTGGCGAAACCAGCGTTTCCTGCCAGGCGGCGATGCCCTTGGCGAGATTGACCAGCAGTTCCGGATCGTCCGCCATGGCGGGCTTGCCGAAGGCTGCGCGGTAATGGCAGTGCAGCGCTGGCGATGCCTTCAGCCGGCGGGCACTGCGCGCGGCGCTGCCACCCATCTCGCCGGGATCGAGGATCGGTCTGAGGCTGGACGACCAGAGGTTGTCATGGGCACCGTCCCAGCCGAACCAGCGCTGGTGCCGCACATTGAACAGGCCCGGGGTATTGCGCGTGCCCGGAGCCAGGCCCTTCGCTACGTTGCGGCTGTCCTGGAATCCGCGCGCCGGATTGTGGCAGGTGGCGCAGGCGACTTTGCCGTTCGCCGACAACGCCTCGTCGAAAAACAGGCCGTGGCCGAGAAAGATCGCCGCGGCATTGCCCGAAACGCGATTTCCGGGATCAGCCGACCAGGGGAGAGGCCACGGGCCATGAGAAGCGATACGGTCGAGCTCCTCGGCGCTGAGTTCGATGCCGACATCGGCGCCGGCGGATGCCAGGACGGCGAGCAGTGCAAGGGCCAGCCCGGCGCGCCGCCGGAGGCCTTTAGTCCGCCTGGACGTCATGGTTTAGACGCAGGGTCTCCTTGCCGGATTGCACCTCGAAGGCAAGGCGCCACTGGCCTGCCATGTGAAACATCATGCCCTCGACGCGGAAGCGAGCATTGCCTTGCGGCTTGATCACCGGCTTGTAGTTCATGCCATGGCGATGCGCCGGCATGCTCGCGTCGGCCTTGATCAATTGCGCCGCCGAGATGCCGTCCTTGTCGCACAGTTGTACGTCCAGCACAAAGTGCTTCGCCATGGGTATCCGGTTCGAGGGTGCCGGCCTGTCCGCGGCAAGTAGTGGTCGCCAGGCCAGCGTCAGTTCGCCCTGGCGGATCAGGATTCCGTCATCGGTACCGGCAGGGCAGCCGGCCAAGGCGCCCGGCGATGCCAGCGCCAGAAGCCAAAACAGGATTTCGGCGTGGCGCCAGCGCCGACTCTTCTGTGCTGGCCTTGCCGCAACGCTGGTCATGGCGCTTTCGCCATCATCGAGGCGAAAAGGGCTTCACCATTGCGCCAGCCGATGCGCTCGGCGATCTCGGGGGGCAGATCGCTCAGCCAGCCGCGCGACCATTCGGCGTGTTCGACGATGTAATGCCAGCGCTCCGGCGTGAATGTGTCGGTGCCGACCAGGAAGCGGTCGGGAAATTCGAGGAAGGCCTCGCGCCACGCTGGATCAAGCTTGCCGCCCGAGGCGTGATCGTTGCGGAAGGCGAGATCGGCGTGGAGCCTTCGATGCTTGCGCAGCATGGCGCGCACGACGTCCGGACGGTCGAAGCCGGAATGGGCCCAGAGGATGCGCGCATCGGGATCCTGCTTCATCACGCGATCGACGGCGTCGCTGTCGCCGTGCAGATGCAGCCAGAGCTTGTACTGCTTGGCGAGCTGCACCATGCGCCGCATCACCGGCAAGTCGGCATCCGCGCCATAGACGTGAAACTCGCCGATCGCGGCATAGCGATATTTCTTCAGCCGCTCCTCGACGTGGGCAATCACGGTTTCATCGCGCACCCAGCTAGAAATTTCGCCACGCTTGCGATACGGCCGCAGCGACGGTACGACGAGATCGGGAGCCTCGGCATAGAGCTTCTGCGTGCCGTCGTCGCTCGAACTGGAGACCATGGCGCGTTTTAGTCCCGCCTTGCGCAGGATGGCGATGGCGGTCTTGGGAGGCGTGCTCTCCCAGGCGTCGTGGCTGTAGTGGATATGGGCATCGAAGATGGGCATCGTCGGGTCGGCGGCGAGTACGGTCGCCGGCAGACACAAGGCCAGACAGAGCGGCGCAATCAGGTGCGCCAACGCGGGTCCGGCGGCGGTGCCTCGTGGCAAGCGATTCATGGGTAAACCTCCTGGGCCATGGATGCAGGGTCGTGACGGAGCTTGGAGCCTGAAGCATGCCCCGGCAAGTATGTGACCCGTGTGCGCCGACGTCAATCGCCGGAACGCCGGGAGAACACCCGCGTTGCAATTTCCTGTGCCAACGGCCAGGCAACCCGAAGCATGACGTCGAGCAGTTCCCGGGCGATCATTTCACGCAGCGGTACCAGAGGGCCGGGAAGGCGCACCGAATGGCTGAGCGAACGTACCTCTTCGGCATACAGGCGGAAGAGTTCGTGGAGCAGCCGGGCGAGGTCTTCCGGGCTGTAGGCCGCGCCGAGCGCTTCGCGTAGCCGCGAGGACTGGCTTTGGCCACCAAGGATGCGCGTCGCGGCATCGTGCAAAAGTCGAATGCGCCGGGTGCGGAAAGGGATGATTTCATCGTAGCGGACAACGATTTCCACCGGGAAGCGTCCCACCTTGTCGAGAAAGCGACGATCGATGTCCTTGGTGACTTGCAGCAGGGCGGTCAGCCGTGGTTCGTCATCCATCCCGGGTGTCGCCGGCAGGCCGGCATCCAGGATGATGGCTGTGTCCTTTTCCACTTCCTTGGCGACATTGAGTATCAGTACCGGCTCAAGGTGCGGCAGCGCGAGGCGCATTGGCAGCGCAGCGCGAAGCGCCACCAGCGTTCGCTGACTGAACAGGCGAAGAATGCGGCCGTTGAGCCTGGCGAGTTGGCGTGCCCGCTTCACCGTGCTTGCGCGACTCAGGCCGGTTTGGCCGCGCGATGGAATCCGATCATGCCGTGGAATACCGTGTCGGCACGGACTTCGATGTATCCCAGCTCGCGCAGCAGGATCGACAGTTCCTCGGCGGTATAGAACAGCTCCAGGGCATCCATGAAATACTGCTTGGCCTGCACCGCCGCCGGGCCGCTGCCGACGAGCAGTCCGGTGATACCAAGGCAACCACGCAGGTAGCTGTAGTAAAGCTGCTTCACAATGGGATTACGCGGGCGCAGCATGTCCGAGTGGTAGAAGCGGCCACCGGGCTTCAGCACGCGGCGTATTTCGCCGAACACCTCGCGCACCCGCAGGTGACGGGACGCGAACTGCAAGGTCACGATGTCGAAGTGATCGTCCGGGAAGGGCAGGGTGTGTACGTCGCCGATGCTGCTCTTGATCTGGAAGCCAAGCTCCGCCGCCCGCTGTTGGCCGACCGTCTGCATCGCCGCGCTGCGATCCATGGCGTGCACGTCGAGTGACTTTTCTCGCCTCAGCAGGGCGATGCCGATGGCGTTGGTGCCGGCGCAGACGTCAAGGACTTTCTGCCGTGGCTCCAACTCCACAAGCTGCATGAAGCGGCGCAGGAAATTGTCGAACTGGCCGAGTGCCGCAATGTTGTTGGCGCGGTCGTAATAGGGCGCGACGTCGGCGAAGACGTCATTCAATTCATTGCTCCATACGTCGCCCAGACGCGCTTCACGGACGGCCTCGCGCGAGGCCGGTGGGGGTGGTGCCATGTCGTTCCCTGGTGCGTTTGTTGTTGTCTGTCGGCGCCCTAGATCCGGAAAAGGAAAAGCGCCGTTGCCATGCTGCCGGCAAGGGCCGCGACGTAAAGTACCGTCGCGATCAGCGTGTCGGCGCGCAGGCCGAAATCGTAGCAGGTACAGCGGATGCGGTGCGCGGAACTCCACAGCGAAAGTGCGATCACGCCAAGCAGCACCAGTTTGCCCAGGCCATTGGCGGCAAAGGCATGCAGACGCTCATAGCTCAAGCCGGGCGGCACATGACCGAGAGCGGCAAGCAGGCCGAGGACGACGATCACCGGCATGCAGAACGCTATGACGGTGCCACCGGCGGCGAAGGGAAACCAGACGACGGGCTTGTTCGACTTGGCCATGATCAGAACACTCCCGTGAAAAACAGCACGGCCACGGAAAGTACTGCCCAGACCAGGTAGTGGGCGCCCGAAATATAGCTCCCGTTCACGAATTCCTCGCCGATCTGCAATGGCATGGCTTTCTGTGTGGCATTGAACCAGGTTCCGGCGTGATAGAAAGCGGCGGCCATGGCGAGCAGGTGGAAAACGATCCCGGCAGGCCCTCGCAGCGCGTCGAGGAATCCCTGCCATGCCGCGGGTCCGGCGGAAAGGCGTTGCATGGCGACCACCAGCAACACGCAATAGGCGCCGACAAACAGGCTCGTCACCTCGCGCGCCATATAGCGCACGTAACGCGGATGGCGGAAAAACCAGGTGGTCGGCGGAACTTCGCGGATCAGCGGATTTCTGCTCATGGTATGTCTCCTGCATTCTTGCGGGAGACGGTATCCCCTGCGGACTTGCCTCCGGGTAACAGGTGCTCGACGATCCAGTCGATCGAACCGACGATCTTCAACTGCTGCAAGGCGCTCGCCGGATCGACGTGGGCGGGGCAGACCTCGGAGCAGGCGCCGACAAAGGTGCACTCCCACACCCCTTCCCTGGTTGCGACCACCTCCATCCTTTCCTTGCGACCCTCATCGCGCGAATCGAGGTTGTAGCGATGGGCCAGGGTCAATGCCGCCGGTCCGACGAAATGCGGGGTCAGCCCGTATTCGGGGCAGGCGGCATAGCAGAGCATGCAATTGATGCACATCGAATACTGGCGGAACTTCATCAACTGGGCCGGTGTCTGCTTGTACTCGCCTTCCTCGATCGGTTTTTTCTGCTTCGTGATCACATACGGCTTGACCCGCTTGAGCTTCTCCATGAAATCGTCCGGCGCCGTCACCAGATCGCGTTCCACGGGGAAATGGGTCAGCGGTTCGACGCGGATAACGCCCTCATAGCTGCGCAGGAAGGCATGGCAGGAAAGCTTCGGCTCGCCGTTGATCATCATGCCGCAGCTACCGCAGACCGCCATGTGGCAGGACCAGCGGTAGTTGAGTGTCGGGTCGATGCTTTCCTTGACCTTGTTGAGGGCGTCGAGTACCACCCATTCTTCCTGGCACATCACTTCGTAGCGCTGGAAGTGCGCCTCGGTGTCGGTATCCGGGTTGTAGCGCAGTACTTCCAGCTGGACCAGACGCTCTTTCATTTGTGGTCTCCGGAATAGTCGCGTACGCCGGGTGGCGATTTGGTAATGACCACGTCGAGGTAATCGACGCGCGGCACGTCGAGGCCCTGATGGTAGACCATGGTGTGACGCAGGAAATTCTTGTCGTCGCGTTCGACGTAGTCGAGGCGTTGGTGGGCGCCGCGTGACTCCTTGCGGGCCAATGCACCGACGGTCACTGCTTCGGCGCAGTCGAGCATGGAACCGAGTTCGAGCACCTGGAACAGGTCGGTATTGAAGACGCTGCTCTTGTCGGTGAGCTTGACCTGACGGTAGCGCTGCCGTAGTTCGTGAATCTTGCTCACGCCTTCCTGCAGACCTTCCTCGGTGCGGTAGATGCCCACGTTCTTTTCCATGGTGTCCATCATTTCGCGGCGCAACGCGGACATCGATTCGATGCCGTCGCTGCGCGAGAAGAGATCGCCGATTCGCTTTTCGGTTTCTCCTGCGCGGGCGTTCAGTGCAGCCGTGTTCGCGGCCGGCAGACCCTGGACGTGCTCGATGGCGGAAAGCGCCGCGCGGCGGCCGAACACCAGCAATTCCACCAGCGAGTTCGAGCCG
>JACRIX010000068.1 GCA_016215645.1 Rhodocyclales bacterium | reverse complement strand
TTCGTTACGCACTCCTGGTACAAGTATGCCGACGAAACCAAGGGCCTGCATCCCTTCGACGGCGTCACCGAGCCGAACTACAAGCCCGAAGGCCCCAACTTCAAGGGCACGCGGACCAGGATCGAGCACCTCGACGAGTCCGCCAAGTACTCGTGGATCAAGGCGCCGCGCTGGCGCGGCAATGCCATGGAAGTCGGCTGCCTCTCGCGCATGGTGCTGGGCTATCTGCAACCCAAGCAGTTCCCTTTCATCAAGGAAACCATCGACGCCGTGCTGAAGCAGCTCGATGTGCCAGTGGCCGCCCTGTTCTCGACCCTCGGCCGCACGGCAGCGCGCGGCATCGAGGCGCAGTACTGTGCCGACCTGCAGGTCAAGCAACTCGACAAGCTGATCGCCAACATCAAGGCCGGCGATTCGTCGACCGCCAACGTCGAGAAATGGGAGCCCAGCACCTGGCCGAAGGAGGCCAAGGGCGCCGGCTTCACCGTGGCGCCGCGCGGCGCGCTGGGCCACTGGATCAAGATCAAGGACACCAAGATCGACAACTACCAGTGCGTGGTGCCGACCACCTGGAACGGCAGCCCGCGTGACCACAAGGGCCAGATCGGCGCCTACGAGGCCAGCCTGATGAACACGCCGCTGGCCAAGGCCGACGAGCCGCTGGAAATCCTGCGCACCCTGCATTCCTTCGACCCCTGCCTGGCCTGCTCGACGCACGTGATGAGTCCGGACGGCCAGGAAATGAGCACGGTCAAGATCCGCTAACCCTACGCAAGGAGCAAATCATGGATCTGAATGCCGCCGCCGCCGAACTCGACAGCGATCCGCAGACCGCTGCCGGCCGGACGGTGTATGTGTATGAAGCCCCGGTGCGCCTGTGGCACTGGATCAATGCCGTGTGCATCCTGGTGCTGGCGACCAGCGGCTACCTGATCGGCAGCCCCTTGCCCAGCACGCCGGGCGAGGCCTCCGAGCAGTTCCTGATGGGCTACATCCGCTTCGCCCATTTCGCCGCCGCCTACATCTTCGCCATCGGCTTCCTGGTACGCATCTACTGGGCCTTCGTCGGCAACCATCATGCGCGGGAGATGTTCTACCTGCCGCTGACGAATGCTAAGTGGTGGGCCGGCCTGCTGCGAGAGCTGCGCTGGTACCTGTTCCTGGAAAAGCAGCCCAACAAGTACGTCGGACACAATCCGATGGGCCTCTTGTTAATGGTCCTCTTCGTCACCGTGGCGGCCGTGCTGATGATTTGCACCGGTTTCGCGTTGTATGGCGAAGGCATGGGCCTGGGCAGCTGGCAGGATCGCCTGTTCGGCTGGGTCATCCCCCTGCTGGGCGGCAGCCAGGCGGTGCATAGCTGGCACCACCTGGGCATGTGGGGCATCGTTACCTTTGTCATCCTGCATGTGTATGCCGCCTTGCGCGAAGACATCATGAGCCGCCAGACCATGATCAGCACCATGATCAGCGGCCAGCGGACCTTCAGGGAATAGGTCATGAGCGATCTGGATGATCCGCGCTGCGAGGTGCTGGTGCTCGGCATCGGCAACCTGCTCTGGGCCGACGAGGGTTTCGGCGTGCGCTGTGTCGAAAAGTTGGCGGCGGAGTGGCAGGTGCCGGCGGACGTGACGGTGATGGACGGCGGCACCCAGGGCCTCTACCTGCTGCCCTACGTGCAGGGTGCCAAGCGCCTGATCGTCTTCGACGCCATCGACTACGGCTTGCCCCCGGGGACGATGAAGCGCGTCGAAGGCGACGAGGTGCCGCGTTTCATGGGCGCCAAGAAGATGAGCCTGCATCAGACCGGCTTCCAGGAAGTCATCGCCGCCGCCGTCCTCACCGGAGCGTTGCCGGAGAAGCTGCTGCTGAGCGGCGTCCAGCCCGAGGAACTCGAAGATTACGGCGGCAGTTTGCGTGACGTGGTCAAGGCGCGGCTCGACGATGCCGTGGCGATGGCGGTGGCGGCTTTGCGCGACTGGGGTTTTGCGGTTGAAGCGCGTGAATCGAAAGTCGGCGCTGGTGACACGGCGTTGGGAATGTCCGCCTACGAGGCAGGGCGTCCGTCGGCGGAGTCTGCCAGCCGCATTGGCGATTCGCGGGTGTTGGGGTGCGGTGGATGACAAGCGTCGCGGTATTGCCGCTGGTGGGGGATCGGGACGGCGGGGTATTCCCCTCCGCTCATGTCACCCGTCAGTGCCCTGCGGGCACTTCCGCCCACGGCTTGCCCTGCATGGCAAGCCGGCTGCGGCAGCGCAGAGCAGTGCTCCGCGAAACCCTGCCTACGCCCTTCTTTACTTCGCTGCGGGGAACACCCCACCCTCCCGATCTGGAGACGGTGTTGCAGTGCGACGGTCGCAAGGCAGAAGCGTGTCCCGCCAAGGATGGGGGGTATCCGGTTCCGGGAAGTAAAGGGGGAGGAGCGGGCGCAGCCCGCGACGGAGGACATGGACGGAACCGGATACCGCCCGTCCTTGGCGCCCGCCAACCTACGCAGAACCACGCACAACCACGGAACAATCACTGACATGTGCCTCGCGCTACCAATGCAAGTCATCCGCATGGAAGGCACCACCGTGCTCTGCGAAAGCCGCAATGGCATCGAGCGCCTGGACACGATGCTTACCGGTCCGCTCGAAGCGGGGCAGTGGATCCTCGGTTTCCTCGGTGCCGCGCGCGAGGTGATCGATGCCGAGCGCGCCGCCCAGGTCGAGGAAGCGCTGGTGGCGCTGGAATCCATCCTGCATGGCAAGGGCAACAACGAGGATTTGATCCACGCGGCCTTTGCCGACCTGATCGACCGCGAACCGCAGCTGCCGGAGTTCCTCCGGCCGGCTGCCACTTGAGGAGTACGCAATGCAATCACCGAGCATCGACCGTCTGCACGAGCGTTTCGGCATTCTTCAGGCCCGCTATGGCTACCAGCTGCTCGACGCCGAGTCCTATGAGGATTTCGCCAGGGAGCCGGGCAATACGCTGATCCTGTTTGCCGACGATCCGGCCAAGGTGCCCGAGACCTGGGACCTGACCATCATCCTGCCCGAGGCGCTGCTGCGCATGGAGGGCGAAGTGCGTGTCGGGCTGCTGCCGCCGGCGCTCGCGCGCAGCCTTGCGCCGCGCTATGGCATCCGCATCTGGCCGGCGCTGCTGGCGCTGCGCGACGGCGACTACCTTGGTACGGTCGAAGGCCTCAAGGACTGGAGCAGCTATGTCCGGCTCTTGCCCGAGCTGCTCTCGGCACCGCCTTCGCGCCCGCCGAGCATCGGCATCCCGGTGACCAACGCCAACGCCGCCACCCACTGCCACTGAACCAGGAGCCCGGCCATGATGACTTTCCCGATCCCCGTCGTCCCCTTCAAGCCCAGCATCGGCCCCGGATCGCAGCCGGTGGACGAGGTGCTGGTGACGCTCGACGTGCCCAACGATGTGCATGCCTTTCGCCCGCCGCAGAGCGAACTGGATGCGCCGCCCGAGGTCGCCGGTCCGGCGCTGGATTTCCTCAGGACCTTGCTGGCGGCGCTGCGCGAGACCCCGTTCTCGCCCATGCAGGTGGTGCGCTTCTCGCTGCTCGACTACCCCCCGGCGGTACGCGCCGAAATCAACGAACTGCTGGGCGAAGGTGAGGTCAGCGTGCTTTCGGCCGGCGAGTTGCGCGCTCAGGAAACCGCCTTCACCGGCATCTGGCGCGTCCGTGGCAACGGCATCGACGACGTCGAGGCCAGCGCCTTCCCGTTGGCCCTGCGTGCCGTGGCGCTGGCGCGACAAGCGCCGACGTCGCCGGCCGCCGTGCCGCCGCCCGAGCTGATGAACGCGCCGGCCCTGTACCACGAGGTACGCAGCCTCTCCGGGGTGTGGCGGGTGGGGCGCCCCGCGCAAGTGATCAATTTGTCGCTGCTGCCGGCGACACCCGACGACCTGGCCTGGCTCGACGAGCAACTCGGACGCATCTCGTTTTCCATCCTCTCGCGCGGCTTCGGCAACTGCCGCATCACCGCGACGGCTTTGCCCTATGTTTGGTGGGTGCAGTACTTCAACAACATGGAGAAGCTGATCCTCAACTCGCTGGAGATCGTCGATATTCCCGCCGTGGCCCTGGCCGCGCAGGAAGACTACGACGAGACCATCGTGCGGCTGGACGAGTGGATCGTGTCCATCGAAAGTGCCCTGGGCGATTGAGATGAAGTTTCCCGAGGGCTCCTTCGAACGCACCGGCCGCGAAGTGGCAGCCAATCCGCTGGCGCTGTTCGAGTGCGGCGTCTGCTGGCAGGTGTATGACCCGACCGAGGGCGACCCGATCGGCCAGGTTCCGGCCGGCACGGCCTTCGCCGACCTGCCCGAACACTGGGTCTGCCCGGGCTGCGAGGCGGCGCGCGAGCGCTTTCTGCTGCTCGACGATGGTCAGGACTGATCCGGTCGGCGCGCTGGTGGCCGCTTTCGAGCGGATCGCCCATACGCGCATGGCCGGCCTGCCCCTGAACAACTCGGCCCTGTGGGTGCAGGCCGTTGGCTTCCGGGCTCAGGACGATGGCTACCTTATCGGCGTCCTGATCACACCTTGGGCGATCAACCTGGTGATGCTGGCCGCGACGCGCTCGCGCGAACTCCATCTCGCCCCCGACCGTCGTCAGACCTGGGAGTTTCCGTCCGGCAGCTACGAGTTCATGGGCGGCGAAGAGCCGGAATGCGGCGCCTACCAGTTCTGTTCGCTGTTCTCGCCGGCCTTCGAGTTTCGCGACCAGGCCAGCGCGGTGGAAACCGCCGTGGCGATCATGGCGGCGCTGTTCGCTGCTACGGAAGCTGATCATGCCGCCGCGCGTGAAGCCGCGCGGCTCACCGGTCAGTCCGTGGCGCAAATCCCGACCACGCGAAGAGGCTTCTTGCAGGGGGTTTTCGGCGGCCTGAAGGGCTAAACTGTCGCCATGCATGAAATGTCTCTGGCGGAGGGCGTGCTGCAAGTCATCGAGGATGCGGCGCGCGCGCAGGAATTTTCCAAAGTGAAGGCGGTCTGGCTCGAAATCGGCCAGCTTTCCGGCGTCGAGGTCGAGGCCATGAAGTTCTGCTTCGACGCCGTGGTCAGGGACAGCATCGCCGACGGCGCGCGCCTGGAGATCATCGCCACGCCGGGCAGCGGCTGGTGCATGCAGTGTTCGACGACGGTGCCGATGAGCGAGGTGTTCGGCGAATGCCCGGACTGCGGCAGCCACCAGATGCAGGTCACCGGCGGCACCGAGATGCGGGTCAAGGAACTCGAAGTAGCGTAGGCAAGCGGAGGCAGACTATGTGCACGACATGCGGTTGCGGCGCCGGCGAAGTGAAAATCGACGGCAACGATCCCCACCACGAACATGAACACGTCCATGCCGACGGCACGCGCCACAGCCATGGGCACGGGCATGAAGGCGAACAAAGCCACGACCACGGCCATGAAGGCGAACACAGCCACGACCACGGGCATCGCTATGCGCCCGTGCATTCCCACGCGGCGGCGCATTCCCATGCGCCCGGCGTCAGCCAGAAGCGCATGGTGCAGATCGAGCAGGACATCCTGGCCAAGAACAACGCCTACGCCGCGCAAAATCGAGAGCGCCTGGCGGCGCGCGGCATTTTCACGCTGAACCTGGTCTCCAGCCCCGGCTCGGGCAAGACCACGCTGCTGTGCAAGACCATCGAGATGCTCAAGGGCAAATCTTCCGTTGCCGTGATCGAGGGCGACCAGCAGACCAGCCAGGATGCCGAGCGCATCCGCGCCACCGGCGCGCCGGCGATCCAGATCAACACCGGCAAGGGCTGCCACCTCGACGCCCACATGGTCGGCCATGCCATGGAGAAGCTGTCCCTGCCCGAGGATTCGCTGCTGATGGTGGAGAACGTCGGCAACCTGGTCTGCCCGGCGGCCTTCGACCTCGGTGAAGCGCACAAGGTGGTGATCCTCTCGGTCACCGAGGGAGAGGACAAGCCGATCAAGTACCCGGACATGTTCCGCGCCGCGACGCTGATGCTGCTCAACAAGTGCGACCTGCTGCCCTACCTGAGTTTCAAGGTCGATGCCGCGATCGAGTTTGCCCGCCGCGTCAATCCCGGCATCGAGGTGATCCAGTTGTCGGCGACCACGGGGCAGGGCATGGACGAATGGCTGAATTGGATAGAAGTCGGCGCCCGTGACACGGTGACCAGGAAGCTGGCGACCGTGGATGCGCTACAGCGCCGCGTCGCCGAACCCGAAGCCAAGCTCGGCGCTCGATGAGCGCAGCGGTTATCCCGCTCGGCAGTCATTTCGCCGGCGCTGCGCCGGTGCTGGCGGCGGGTGCCTGGTTCAAGAATGCGGTGTGTGGCGTCAAGGATGGCGAGGCGCGCCTGTCGCGCGTGGTCGGCGACCTCAACACGCCCGAGGCCTGCATCGCGCACGAGGCCGAGGCCGAGGCGCTGCTCGCCTGGCTGGGGATGCCGGCGGCGATCGCCCACGACCTGCATCCGGATTTTCATTCCTCGCGCCATGCGGCTGGCATTGCCGCCCGTTTGGGCGCGACCGCGGTGCCGGTGCAGCACCACCACGCCCACATCGCCTCGGTCTGTGCCGAGCACGCCGAGCGCGGCCCGGTGATCGGCCTGGCGCTCGACGGCGTCGGCCTCGGCACCGACAACACGCCCTGGGGTGGCGAACTGCTGCGTGTCGATGGCGCGCGCTTCGAGCGCCTCGGCCATCTCGCCCCGCTGGCCCTGCCCGGCGGCGACCGCGCCGCGCGCGAGCCCTGGCGCATGGCCGCCGCCGTGCTGCACGACTTGGGGCGCGGCAATGAGGTTCCGGCGCGCTATCCGGACGAACCGGCCGTCGCCACGGTGCTGGCGATGCTGGAGAAGAACTTGAATTGCCCGCGCACCTCGAGTGCCGGGCGGCTGTTCGATGCCGCGTCGGGGCTGCTTGGCCTGTGTCTGAAAATGGAGATGGATGCCGAGGCGGCGATCAAGCTGGAACAGGCGGCGACGCGCTGGATCGACGCCAAGGGCTGGCCGGCGCCGGTCGAGGATGGCTGGACGCTGGCCGAGGGTGAACTCGACCTGCGGCCGCTGTTGGGCGAACTCGCCGGCCAGCGCGATGCGGAGCAGGGTGCGGCCCTGTTCCATGCCACGCTGGTGGCGGCGCTGGCGCAATGGGCGGAAGGCGTTTGCAACGAGAGCGGCATCCGCACCGTGGTTTTCGGTGGCGGCTGTTTCTTCAATCGCCTGCTGGCTGCTGGCCTGCGCCGTGACTGCGAGGCGCGCGGCTTGCGCGTGCTGGCGCCGATCAGGCTGGTGCCAGGCGATGCTGGGTTGGCGTTGGGGCAGGCGTGGGTGGCGCTGCATACTTTGGAAAATTCATGAGAACCATCTCGGGTTTGAGGTTCGCGGGGGATCGGGACGGCGGGGTATTCCGCGCTGCTCATGTCACCCGTCGTCGCCCTTCGGGCTCCTCCTCCTTCTTTACTTCGCTGCGCGGAACACCCCACCATCCCGATCCGGTGACGGTGTTGTCGTGCGACGGTTGCACTGCAGAAGCGCATCCCGCCAGGGAGGGCGGGTATCCGGATCCGGTAGGTAAAGGGGGAGGAGCGGGCAAAGCCCGCGACGGAGGACACGGACGGAGCCGGATACCTGCCGTCCTTGGCGCGCGCGGAGGAAAATAAGATGTGTCTCGCATTACCAGTAAAAGTCATGGAAGTCGGCGCTGGCGACACGGCGATTGTGGATCTCGGCGGGGTCAGGAAAGAGATTTCGCTGGCCTTGCTGTCGGATGTGCAGGTTGGCGACTACGTGATCCTCCATGTGGGCTATGCCTTGAGCAAGCTCGATCCCGAGGAGGCGGAGAAAACCCTGGCGCTGTTCGCCGAAATGAACGCAGACGCTGCGGGTGCCGCCGCGGCATGAAATACATCGACGAGTTTCGTGACGGCGAACTGGCGAAGAATCTCGCCCAGAGCATCGCCGCCACGGTCCAGCCCGGGCGCAATTACAGCTTCATGGAATTCTGCGGCGGGCATACGCATGCGATTTCGCGCTATGGCTTGAGCGACCTGCTGCCGCCGTCGGTGCGCATGGTGCATGGGCCGGGTTGCCCGGTCTGCGTGCTCCCGATTGGCCGCGTCGATCTGGCGATCCGGCTGGCGCTGGAGCGGGGCGTGATCCTGTGCACCTACGGCGATACCTTGCGCGTGCCGGCTTCCGACGGCCTGTCGCTGATGAAAGCGAAAGCGCGCGGCGGCGACATCCGCATGGTGTATTCGACCATCGACGCGCTACAGATCGCCCGCGACAATCCGGAGCGCGAAGTGGTGTTCTTCGCCATCGGCTTCGAGACCACCACGCCGCCGACGGCCGTGGCAATCCAGCAGGCCGATGCCGAAGGGCTGAAGAATTTCAGCGTGCTCTGCTGCCACGTGCTGACGCCCTCGGCCATCAGCAACATCCTCGAATCGCCGGAGGTGCGGCAGTGGGGCACGGTACCGCTCGACGGCTTCATCGGCCCGGCGCATGTGTCTACCGTGATCGGCAGCCGGCCCTACGAGTTCTTCGCCGAGGAATACCGCAAGCCCGTGGTCATCGCCGGCTTCGAGCCGCTGGACGTGATGCAGGCGATCCTGATGCTGGTGCGCCAGGTCAATGAGGGGCGCGCCGAGGTCGAGAACGAATTTGCCCGTGCCGTGACGCGCGACGGCAACCTCAAGGCGCAGGACCGCGTCGCCGAGGTCTTCGAATTGCGCCGCGAATTCGAATGGCGCGGATTGTCGGTGGTGCCCTATTCGGCGCTGCGCATCCGCCAGAAGTACGCCGCACTGGATGCCGAGCGGCGCTTCAAGCTTGACTACAAATCGGTGCCCGACAACAAGGCCTGCGAGTGCGGGGCGATTTTGCGTGGCGTCAAGCGGCCGCAGGACTGCAAGATCTTCGGCACGGTATGCACGCCGGAGAATCCGATCGGCTCCTGCATGGTCAGCTCCGAGGGTGCCTGCGCCGCGCATTACAGCTACGGACGTTACAAGGACATGCACTGATCATGGGAGAGGTAAAAAGAGGCTACGTGCGGCCGCTGGACCTGAAGAACGGCCGCGTTGACATGACCCACGGCTCCGGCGGGCGCTCCATGGTGCAACTGATTTCCGAGCTCTTCGCCAAACACCTGGGCAACGAATACCTTGGCCAGGGCAACGACGGCGCCGTGCTGCCAGCGCCGACTTTCAATGGCAAGCCCGGACGACTGGTGATGGCCACCGATTCGCACGTGGTCTCGCCCCTGTTTTTTCCCGGCGGCGACATCGGCTGCCTCTCGGTGCATGGCACGGTGAATGACGTTGCCGTGATGGGCGCCAAACCGCTTTACCTTGCCGCTGGCTTCATCCTCGAAGAAGGTTTCCCGCTGGCGGATCTGGCGCGCATCGTCGAGTCGATGGCCCGCGCCGCGAAAGAAGCCGGCGTGCCGGTGGTGACCGGTGACACCAAGGTGGTCGAGCGCGGCAAGGGCGATGGCATTTTCATCAGCACCACGGGGGTGGGCGTGCTGCCCGACGGCCTGGACCTTGGCGGCAGCCTGGCCCGACCCGGTGACGTGATCCTGGTTTCTGGCTCGCTCGGCGACCATGGCGTGGCGATCATGAGCAAACGCGAGAACCTCTCATTCGACGCGCCCATCGAATCCGACACGGCGGCGTTGAATGGCCTGATCGATGCCATGCTGGCGACCGGCGCCGGCCTGCGCTGCCTGCGCGATCCGACGCGCGGCGGGCTGGCCGCCACGCTGAATGAAATCGCCACGCAATCGGGCGTCGGCATGATGCTTTATGAGCAGGCGATACCGGTGAAGCCGGTGGTCGCCGCGGCCTGCGAGTTCCTCGGCCTTGATCCGCTGTATGTCGCCAACGAAGGCAAGCTGGTGGTGATCTGCAATGCGCTCGACGGCGAACTGCTGCTCAAGGCCATGCGCGCCCATCCGCTGGGGCGCGATGCCTGCTTCATCGGCGACGTGATCGCCGACGACCACCACTTCGTGCAGATGACCACCGCCTTCGGCGGCAAGCGCATCGTCGATTGGCTGGCGGGCGATCAGCTGCCGCGCATTTGCTGAACGTGGCAAACTTGGCCACCGGCTATTTCCGCGACGAGACGGCAATCCCATGAAGAACCAGTATTTCGGCGACAAGCGGGACTTGTTCAAATTCGATCTGCTGCTCGATCTGATGGCGAGCGGCAGGTTTCGGCAGTTGACCTATGTTCCGATGTTGACACCTCCGGATTCGACGAGCAAGGAAGGAAACCAGCTTCGTCGTTCAGCCGGGCCGTTCAATTCCGAGTTGTTTCACTTTTTGCGTGAGCATCGCAGTTCCGCCGACATCAGGGAATTGCGAAAGTTTTTCACGGGTCGGAAGCAATTCAAATACGCGGCACATCGTGACGATGCGTATTACTCGTATCAGGAGCGGATGGAATATTTTCGTGCAATCGACGCGAGGGAGTTGCGGGCCACCTGCGTATTTCTGGATCCGGACATCGGGATCGAGCGCGGTTCGTTGCCGTACATGAAGAAAGCCGGACTCAAAAAGTATCTGTTTCTGGATGACCTTCAGACGCTCGTCGAGCGTAGCGAGGATTCGGTATTCGTCGTGTATCAACACCTGCAAAAGGACGCCGGCAAGCGACTTGGCAATCTCCGTGACCATATCGAAGCATTGAGCCAACGATTCGGGATCGCCGCTGTTCCCTTTGTTCGGCAGGATGATCTCGCTTTCTATGCCATTGCCAGGGACGAGGCAATCATGTGTGAGGCAGCGAAGGTTTTCTCGAGCCATGCGGAGAAACTTGATCACCTGACTCAGCACGTCACCGATGCGTTGTCCGTAGTGAAAGCGATCTTCGGAACCGGGGGCGAACTGGGCGATCTGGCCGTCTTCGGTTCAGTGGCATGGGGCGAGCAAAACCCGGATAGCGATATTGACATTCTGGCGGGCTTTGCCGGTCCCGCGACCCTCCGTGGTTTCTTTGAACTACAGCGTCGCCTCGAGTTGTTTCTCGGACGCAGAATCGATTTGGTCACCAGCAAGGCGGTGCGATCGGAGATGCGACCCGCCATTGAGCAGGAAGCCCGGCATGCCGCGTGACTGGCGCTTGTTTCTTGGCGACATGGCCGAGGCTTGCCTCAAGATCGTCGAGTATCGGCAGAGCATCGATCGCACGGAATTCGATCGGCGGAGCATGGCTTTCGATGCGATCGTCCGCAATGTCGAGATTCTCGGCGAGGCGGCAGGAAAGTTGCCGATAGAAGTGCGCCAGCTTGCGCCAGAGATACCATGGGATGCGATCGTCGGCATGCGACACAGGATCGGGCATGCCTATTTCGGAGTAGACGACGACATCCTGTGGGATGTGGTCGAGAACGAAGTGCCGTTGCTGGTAAAGGCGATCGAACGCCTGCGGACCGCACGAATCAAGTGAAGGCATCAATACCGATTTCGGCTGAGGCAAGCATCGCGCCAAGGGCGCGGATCGCTCGACCATGCGCATCCTGCTCCTGACCCACGCCTTCAACAGCCTGACCCAGCGTCTGGGGGCCGAGCTGCAACAGCGCGGCCACGAAATATCGATTGAGTTCGATATCGCCGACAGTGTGGCCGAGGAGGCGGTGGCCTTGTTCAAGCCGGATCTCATCGTCGCGCCCTACCTGCGCCGCGCGATACCCGAGTCGATCTGGGGCCGGCATGTCTGTCTCGTCGTCCATCCCGGCATCGTCGGCGATCGCGGCCCGTCGGCGCTGGACTGGGCCTTGCAGGAAGGCGCGGCGGAGTGGGGCGTCACGGTGTTGCAGGCGGAGGCGCAGATGGACGCCGGGCCGGTCTGGGCCACGGCGGATTTTCCGCTGCGCGCGGCGAAGAAATCCAGCATCTATCGCAACGAAGTGACCCGGGCGGCGGTGGAGGCGGTGCTGGCGGCGGTCGACAAATTTGTCGCCGGTGCCAGGCCGGTACCGCTCGCGGCATGGCCGGATGCCCGTGGCCGGCTGCGGCCGCTGATGAAGCAGACCGATCGCGCCATCGACTGGCAGCGCGACGACAGCGCCACGGTGCTGCGCAAGATCAACGCGGCGGATGGCTTTCCCGGTGTCGCCGACAGCCTGTTCGGCCTGCCCTGTCATCTATTCGATGCCTGGCCGGAAGCCAGCCTTGTCGGCGTGTCGGAAGTGGGCGCCGGAAGGATTATCGGCAGGCGCGAAACCGCCATCCTGCGCCGTACCCGTGACGGCGCGGTGTGGATCGGCCATGCCAGGCGCGAGGGCGGTTTCAAGCTGCCAGTCAGCCTGGCGTTTCCCGCCGAGATATCTGACCTGGCGGTAGTTCCGCTGGCTGCCTGGTGGCGGGTCGATCACGCGACCTGGCAGGACATTGCCTGGGAGGAGACCCATGGCGTCGGCTTCCTGCATTTCGAGTTCTACAACGGCGCGATGTCCACCAGCCAATGCCGACGCCTGCGCGAGGCCCTGGCCTGGGCCAAGACCAGGCCGGTGAAGGTGATCGTGCTCGCCGGTGGCGCGGATTTCTGGTCGAATGGCATCCACCTGAACGTCATCGAACAGGCCGAGTCGCCGGCCGACGAGTCCTGGAATAACATCAACGCCATGAACGACCTGGCCCTGGAGTTGATCAACAGCGGCGAACAGATCACCATCGCCGCACTGGCGGGCAATGCCGGCGCCGGCGGCTGCTTCCTGGCGCGCGCCGCCGACCTGGTCTGGGCGCGCGAGGGCGCAATGCTCAACCCGCACTACAAGAACATGGGCAACCTCTACGGCTCGGAATACTGGAGCTACCTGCTGCCGCGTCGCGTCGGCGAGCAAAACGCGCGCGACATCATGCGCAACCGCCAGCCGCTGACGGCGCCGGCGGCCGTCGGCCTCGGCTTCAGCGACGTCTGCCTGGCCGGTGATCCGGATGCTTTTCGCATCGACGTGGCGCGGCGTGCGCTGGAGATTGCCGCCGCGCCGGACCTGGCCGAACGCCTGGCGGCGAAGCGCGAACGCCGCGCCCGCGACGAGGCCGAGAAGCCGCTCGCCGCCTACCGCGAGGAGGAACTGGCGCAGATGCGACGCAACTTCTACGGCTTCGATCCGAGCTACCACGTCGCCCGCCACCACTTCGTGCGCAAGTCGCCGGCCTCGTGGACGCCGCGCCACCTGGCGCGGCATCGCGATCTTGGCTGGACCGTTCCCCGATGAAAGTTCGCACACCCCTGAGCGTGCTGGTGGTCGACGACGAGCCGCGCTCGCTGGAGACCCTGCGCCGCACGCTGGAAGAGGACTTCACGGTGCATACCGCCCAATCGGCCGAGGACGGCGAGGCCATCATGGCGCGCGAGTTCGTGCACATCGTGCTCTCCGACCAGCGCATGCCGGGCACCCAGGGCGTCGAGTTCCTGCGCCGGGTGCGCGACCAGTGGCCCGACACGGTGCGCCTGATCCTCTCCGGCTACACCGATGCCGAAGACATCATCGCCGGCATCAACCAGGCCGGCATCTGGCAATACCTGCTCAAGCCCTGGCATCCCGAGCAACTGCTGCTGACGCTGAAGAGCGCGGCCGACCTGTGGCGCCTGCAACAGGAGAACCAGCGCCTGTCGCTGGACCTGCGCGACAGCCCGGAGTCGCTGGTGCAGCGAGTTGCCCACCGGCGCGGCAGGCTCAAGGCGCGCTCCGGCTTCGAGCGCCTGGCGCGCGCCGCCGACAGCCCGCTGAATGCCGTCTGCGAGCTGGCGCGGAAGATCGCCGGACATGAGCTCTCGGTGCTGATCACCGGCGAGTCCGGCACCGGCAAGGAACTGCTGGCGCGCGCCATCCATTTTTCCAGCGACCGCGCCGAGCGCGCCTTTGTCGTCGAGAACTGTGGTGCGTTGCCCGATACCCTGCTCGAAGCCGAGCTGTTCGGCCACAAGAAAGGCGCCTATACCGGTGCCCATGAAGACCGCATCGGCCTGTTCCAGCAGGCCGACGGCGGCACCCTGTTCCTCGACGAGATCGGCGACACCTCGCCGGCCTTCCAGGTCAAGCTGCTGCGCGCCCTGCAGGAGGGCGAGATCCGTCCCGTCGGCAGCCCTCGCACGGTGCCGGTGAACGTGCGCATCATTGCCGCCACCAATCGCGACCTCGAAGCCGATGTCGCCAGCGGCCGCTTCCGTCGCGACCTGTATTACCGCATCGCCGGCATCGGCCTGCACATGCCGGCCCTGCGCGAACGGCCGCAGGACATCCCGCTGATCGTCGGCGGCCTGTTCAAGGAGTCGACGCTTGATGGCTCGCGAAGCGACATTCCCGTCAGGCAGAGCCAGGGACGGCGCTTCACCGATGCCGCCATGAAAACACTGCTGGCCTACCATTGGCCCGGCAATGTGCGCGAACTGCAGAACGAGGTGATGCGCGCATTGGCACTGGGGGAAGGCGCCGTGCTGGGCGGCGACTTGCTGTCGCCGCGCTTGCGGGTGGCACGGGCCGTGTCTGGTGCCGGCTTTGCCGTTGATGGCGAAGGCGGCACGCTCAAGGACCGGCTCGACCGCCTCGAAAGCCAGGTGATTGCGCGAACCATGGAGCGCCACAAGGGCAACAAGACCCGCGTCGCCGAGGAGCTCGGCCTGACCCGTGTCGGCCTGCGCATGAAGCTGGCGCGCCTGGGCTTGAAGGACGACGACGAATGAACATTCTCTGGCTCCAATCCGGTGGTTGCGGCGGATGCACCCTGTCCTGGCTGGGCAGCGAGCAGGGCCCGCTGTTCCGCCTGCTGGCCGACGAAGGCATCGACATCCTGTGGCATCCCAGCCTTTCCGAGGCCTGCCTCGATGAGGCGCGCGAGCTGATTGCGCGCTGCGCCGACGGCCGCGAACAGGTCGACGTGCTGTGCATCGAGGGCTCGCTATTGCGCGGGCCGCGCGGCAGCGGCGGCTTCCATCGCTTCGGCGGCGGCGCCAAGCCGATGATCGACTGGGTCCGGCAGATCGCCGGGCGCGCCAAGCATGTGGTGGCCGTCGGTAGTTGCTCGGCCTGGGGCGGGATCACCGCGGCGGGCATCAATCCGACCGATGCCTGCGGCCTGCAATACGACGGCGATGCGGCCGGCGGCCTGCTCGGCCCCGAGTTCCGCGACCCGACAGGTCTGCCGGTGATCAACGTCGCCGGCTGCCCGCCGCATCCGGACTGGATCACGGAAACCCTGGTGATGCTGGCGCACGGAAAGCTCGGTGCCGACGCCCTCGATGAGTACGGGCGGCCGCGCTTTTATGCCGACCAGCTGGTGCACCATGGCTGCCCGCGCAACGAGTACTACGAATTCAAGGCCAGCGCCGTGAAGCATTCCGACCAGGGCTGCCTGATGGAACATCTGGGCTGCGCGGGTACCCAGGCCCATGCCGACTGCAACCAGAGGCTGTGGAACGGCGAGGGTTCCTGCCTGCGCGGCGGCTATGCCTGCATCCGCTGTACCGAGCCGGGCTTCGAGGAACCGGGCCACGCCTTCGAAACCACGCCCAAGGTCGCCGGCATCCCCATCGGCCTGCCTGCCGACATGCCCAAGGCCTGGTTCATCGCCCTGGCGGCATTGTCGAAATCGGCGACGCCGGCGCGGGTGCGCGAGAACGCCACGGCCGACCACCAGCTGCGCGCACCTTCGGTCAAGCGAGCCAAGAAATGACGACGCGGCGCGTGGTCGGCCCCTTCAATCGCGTCGAGGGCGACCTGGAAGTCACGCTCGACATCGATGCCGGGCAGGTGGTCGCGGCCTATGTCAATTCGCCGCTGTATCGCGGCTTCGAGCAGATCCTGCAGGGCAAGCTGCCGGCCGATGCCCTGGTGCTGGTGCCGCGCATCTGCGGCATCTGCTCGGTGGCGCAGTCCGCCGCCGCCGCGCTGGCGCTGGCCGATGCGGCCGGCATCGCGCCGCCGCCCAACGGCCGTCATGCGGCAAACCTGACCCTGGCGGCCGAGAACCTGGCCGACCACCTGACGCATTTCTACCTGTTCTTCATGCCCGACTTCGCCCGCGAGGACTACAAGAGTCGGCGCTGGTACCCCGGCGCGGTAGAGCGCTTCCGCGCCACGCAGGGCAGCGCGCCCAACGAGGTGCTGCCGGCGCGCGCCCGCTTCATGCAGGCCATGGGCCTGCTTGCCGGAAAATGGCCGCACACGCTGGCGGTGCAGCCCGGCGGCTCGACGCGGCCGCTGCAAAGCTCGGAGCTATTTCGCCTGCACCGCATCCTGCGCGAGTTTCGCGGCTTCCTCGAACGCACCACCTTTGGCGGGCCGCTGGAGGAATTCGCCGCGCTGGCCAGCCGCGCCCAGCTCGATGCCTGGCGCGAGCAGGCACCGGCGGGCGACCTGCGGCACTTCCTCACGATTGCCGACGACCTTGGGCTGTGGGGCCTCGGACGCGCTACCGAGCGTTACCTGAGCTATGGCGGCTATGCGCTGGAGCAAGGGCGATTGTTTGCGCCCGGGGTATGGCATGACGGCCGACTGCATGACCTCGATATCGATGTCATCGCCGAGGACACCGCGCATTCCTGGTACGCCGCCACCGGGCGGCCGCAACATCCGGCTGACGGAGGCACGCTGCCGGTGGCGGACAAGGCGGGCGCCTATTCCTGGTGCAAGTCGCCGCGCCTGGGCGGCCAGGTGATCGAGACCGGGGCGCTGGCGCGCCAGGCGGTTGCGGGCCATCCGCTGGTGCGCGACATGCTCGCCACCGGTGGCGGCAGCGTCGCGGCGCGCGTGGTGGCGCGGCTGCTGGAGATTGCCCTGGTGCTGCCGGAAATGGAAGCCTGGCTCGACCGGATCGTGCCGGGCGAGCCCTGGTGCGTTACGGCACAAGCGGCCGACGAAACCTCGGGCGTCGGCCTGGTCGAAGCCGCGCGCGGCTCGCTGGGCCACTGGCTGACGGTGCGCCGCGGCCGCATCCACAATTACCAGATCATCGCCCCCACCACCTGGAACTTCTCGCCGCGCGATGCGGCGGGAACGCCGGGCGCGCTGGAGCAGGCGCTGCAAGGCCTGCCGGCGAGCGCCGATGGCCGGCTACCGGCGGTCATCCATCACGTAGTGCGCAGTTTCGATCCCTGCATGGTGTGTACGGTGCATTAGGGCAGAATGGGCGGATGATTCGCCAACCACAACAAGTCAGCCTGTTCGGAAAACTTGCAACCATCATCGTCGGCGCGGCGCTGCTGGTGCTTGGGCTGATGTTCTCGGTGGTGCTGATTGCGGTGTTTGCCGTGTTTGGCGTCGCCGTCTGGCTCTACCTGCGCTGGAAGACCCGTGGCCTGCGCAAGGCCATGCGCGAACAGGCATCGCGATCGCCCGAGGGCGGCACCGTGATCGACGGCGAGGCGGTGATCATTGAGGACGTCGTCGTCGAACCGCCGCCCCGGATTCCCGGGCCGGAAGGCGAGCGATAGGCAAGCCTGCGATGCCGAAAAAAAAAGCGCGCCGTAGCGGCGCGCTGAAATCCAGACCGCATGGGTCTGGCGAGGGTGGTTCGGCGATTACGCCGCCCGGTGCTCGACGCTGTCGGGGGCGCCGGGCAGGCGGCGGACGTTGGCAACCAGGAAATCGACAATCTCGCTGCTGGCGCTTCCGGGCGTAAATACCTTGGCAATGCCGGTGGCCGCAAGCTTCAGGATCTGCTGCTTCGGGATATTGCCGCCGACCACGACGATGACGTCATCGAGGCCCTTCGCGCGGACCAGGTCCATCAGTTCCTCGATCAGCGAATAGTTCGCCGCATGCGAACTGATGCCGATGGCGTCGACGTCTTCCTGGATTGCGGCGTCCACGATGCTCTGGGGCGTCTGGTTGACGCCCAGATAGACGACTTCGAAGCCGGCATCGCGCAGCAGCATGGAGACGACTTCGCCGCCCGTGGTGTGCCCGTCGAGGCCGATCATGGATACGATTATCTTGATGCCCTTGCCCTTGCTCATGATGTGTGTCCTCGCGTGATGAACGGCTTCAAGCCGCTTCCAGTTCAAAGCTGTACGGGCAGTCGATGAGCCTGAAGGGGTCGTAGCTGAGGCCGCGCGCCATGCGGATGACGCCGATCACCTCGCCGGCGGTGGCGTAGGCCTCGACCGCCTCGACGATGGCGGGCATCAGGTTGAAGCGCTCGCCACGGCCGGCGTCGGCGTGAAGGCGCCGCAGGCGCTCGGTAACCAGCGGCATGTCGCGCGTCTTTTTCCAGGTTTCCATGCGCCGGGCGATGGCTTCCGAGTCGCCTTCGTGAACTTCCTGGATCGGGATTTCGAAGTCGTCTTCGGGCGGGATGGCCAGATGATTGACGCCGACCACCAGACGTTCCTTGGTGTCGACTTCACGGAACTTCCTGGCCGCTTCCTCGCGCAGCATGGTCTGGATGTAGCCCTTTTCGACGGCGGCGATCATGCCGCCCAGGTCGTCGATCTCCTTGAGGATCCGGTAGGCTTCCTCTTCGACCTTGTTGGTCAGGGTTTCGACGAAATACGAGCCGGCCAGCGGATCGACCACGTCGGTGACGCCGGTCTCGACGGCGACGATGTGCTGGGTGTTGAGCGACATCCGGGCGGCCAGCGCGGAAGGCTCGGCGTAGGCGTTGTCCATGGTGGCGTTGTCCAGCGCGGTGCAGCCGACGATGGCGCCGGCCAGGGTCTGGATCGCGCAGCGCGCGATGTTGTTGAGCGGCTGCTGATAGGTCATGGTGCGGCCCGAGGTATGCACCGCGATCAGCATCTGGCAGGACTTTTCCTTTTTGGCCTTGAAGTGCTCCCTGGCCATGCGCGCCCACATGCGGCGCATGGCGCGCACCTTGGCGACCTCCTCGAAGAAGCGGCTGCCGATGCTGACCAGTTCGTAGGGCACCATGGCGGCGTCGTCGAAGTCGAGCCCGCGTTCGTTGACCAGCTTGCCGCAGAGTTCCTTGTACATCGACAGCACGACGGCGATCGCCTGCGCGTTGTTGCCGCCGGATTCCTGGAAGTGCTGGCTGATGACGCTGGAGCGCATGCGGATCTTGTTGCGCACCACGTATTCCGAGGCGTCGAGCCAGAGCTTGAGGTTGAGGTCGAAGGGCTGCACGTCGGTCTGGCCGAAGTAGTTCTCGAAGGGCGATTCCATCACGCTGCCATGCACTTCGCTCGGGTCGATGCCGCGCTTCTTCGCCAGTGCCACCACGTAGGCCAGGCGCAGTACCGTCGGCGCCGATGAGCCGAGCAGGGTGATCGACTGCCCGGTGAGCGGAATGCCCTCCATCAGCTCCTCGAACTCCAGCAGCGAGCAGCCGGGCCAGCCGAGCACGCCGGCTTCGCGCCGGGCGTTGGGGTGGTCGGGGTCGATGCAATCGGAAAACACCCGGTCGCTGATCACACACATGCCGCCGCGCTGGCCCATTTCGCGGTACTTCTTGAGCACGCCGTTGGCCTGCACCGAACTGCCGAGGCCGGCCGTCATGCGCTGGGTCCACATGCGGCTGCGGTAACCCTCGGGGTGATAACCGCGGGTGTAGGGAAAGCTGCCGGGAGCGCCAAGATCCTTCTCGTAATCGAACCCGGGCAGGTCGTCGGGCGAATAGACGGACTTGATCGGGTAGCCGTAGTCGGTTTCTCGCTTCATTGCTGGTCTCCGGTTGGGTTCCTGCGGATCATCAAGGCGCCGTTCGCTGAAACTCGACACGCCATGCGCGGAAGTATAAAAAAAACCGAACGGACGGTCAACTGTGAAAATGGAAATGTTCGGTTGAATCGTAATACTGTGTGGAATAGCGGGAGTTGGTTTGGGTTTCCTAAGCACATAAAAAACGACCAAACGGACGGTTATTAGATTTATACTTTGCCGCAAGCGGACGTGGCCGTGGCGCATTGCGTCGCTGCCGCGTTCGATCATCGACCCATTTCGAGCATCCATGAACAACGACACAGACCGGGACAATGCGTCCATCGTGGCGGCGGTAAGCGCCGGAGACATCCGCGCCGGAGCCAGGCTCATCACCCGTATCGAACGCGGCGACGAAAGCATCGCGCCACTGCTCAAGGCGCTTTTCCGGCTCGGCGGCAAGGCGCAGATCGTCGGCGTCACCGGGCCGCCGGGCGCCGGCAAGAGCACGCTCATCAGCCGCCTGGTGGCCCACTGGCGCGGCCTCGGGTTGCGCGTTGCGGTGCTGGCGATCGATCCGTCGAGCCCCTTTACCGGCGGCGCGGTGCTCGGCGATCGGCTGCGCATGGGCGATCACAGCGGGGATGGCGGCGTCTTCATCCGCAGCATGGCCTCGCGCGGGCAACTCGGCGGTCTGGCAAAGGCGGCCGGCGATGCCATCACCGTGCTCGACGCCATGCCCTGGGACGTGATCCTGGTCGAGACGGTGGGGGTCGGGCAGAACGAGACTGAAATCATGCGTCATGCCTCGGTGGTGGTCCTGCTGCAGACGCCGATGGGTGGCGACGACATCCAGGCGGCCAAGGCCGGCATCACCGAGATCGGCGACATCTTCGTGGTGAACAAGGGAGATCACCCGGAGGCGGATCGCACCGTACGCTTTTTGCAGGACATGATTTCCCTGAGCCACCGCCTGCATGCCGAAAAGCCCTGGCATCCGCCGGTGGTCAAGACCCGTGCACTCAATGGCGACGGCATTGCGGAACTGGCGCAGCAGATCGACCGTTGTTTTGCCGCGCTTGCCGCGAACCCCGGGTTTGCCCGATCACGCGAAACGGAACGGATCAAGCATCGCGTCACCGAGCTTCTGCGGCATCAGCTCGACCAGCGGCTGCGCGCCAACGGCAGCCCCTGGCTGGATGCCTGCGTCGATCCGGTCATCGCCCGCGAGACCGATCCGTATGCGCTCGCCGATGAATTGTTTCAGCGCATGGCCGGCTGAGCGCCAGGAACGTGGCCACATCCGGCGCGGGTGTGGCCACCTGAGGGTGTCGGTTCTGGTGCGGGGGCTTCGGGTTCAGTGAGGCGCCTTCTTGCGCCGATGCACGCGAACCGCCTTGGCTTCGTAGCGCGGCAGTACGCCTTCGTCGTGGCATTCGACCGTTACGCGGATTCCCAGGCGCGAATGGATGGCGTGCCCGATCTGGTACTGCATGTCTTCCTTGCTGATGCTGCTGCTCTTGTGTCGTTCGACGGCGACGGTGAGTTGCTCCATGGCGTCGTCGTCTTCGTCGATGTAGATGTGCCAGGCTTCCTTCACGGCGCCTTCGGTGGCGGCGATGATGTCTTCCACCTGCGTCGGGAAAACCATGACGCCGCGCACTTTCAGCATGTCGTCGCTGCGGCCGATGATGCGACCGATCTTGGGTAGCCCGGCGCGACCGCAGGGGCAGTCGTAGGGATGGGCAGAGAGCCGGACCAGATCCCGGGTGCGCCAGCGCACCACCGGGCTGGCATCGCGATCCAGGGTGGTGATGACGATTTCGCCGACTTCGCCGGGTGTCACCGGCTTCAGGGTCAGGGGATCGACGACTTCCGTGATGATGCTGTCCTCGTTGATCAGGTGCATCTCGTCGGAGTCGTGGGAATACGGGCAGGAGATCGACACCACCGGCCCGCCGGCCTCGGTGGTGCCATAGATGTTCTGCGCCATGAAGCCGGGCGGCATCTCGGCTTCGAGTTGATCGCGGAAGGCCGCGGATATCGATTGCCCGCCGAAGACGCCAACCCGGAGCTTCCACGCGCTGCGTGGATCGATGCCCAGGTTCTTGGCCATGTTGATCAGGGTCATCAGCCACAAGGGCGACAGGCTGCAGGCGGTGTAGCCGTGGTCGCTGAGCCAGGTAGTGACCAGATCGCCGCGCCCCGGGCCGAGGGGGAAGTTGGTCGCGCCATAGGCTTCGAGGCCGATGTCCATGGCCAGGCCGCCGATCCACAGGCCGTAGCCATAGCCCTGGTAGACGCGGTCTTCGGGCACCATGCCGGCCGCCCGCAGGATGCGGCACATCTGGTAGGGGATCAGGTGGTTCAGGTCCTTGTCGGTCAGGCCGAACAGCACCGGAAGCCCGGTGGTGCCCGAGGTGGCAACGAAGCGACGCACCTGCGACATGTCGACGGTGAGCATCGGGAAAGGATAGAGCGCGCGCAAGTCGGACTTTTCGAGCGTCGGCACCTGATGCAGATGGTCGAAATCGGTCAGGTCGCGGGGGCTCATGCCGCCCTTCCTGAAATGCGCCACCCACTCGGGCGAGTTCTGCAGGCGCTCGCCGAGGGCTTTCAGCTTGCGCTTCTGGATGGCAAGGATGCCGTCACGATCCAGACCTTCGACATCGGGATGCTCAAACTTGAGTGTCTTGTCCACGTCCATCCTCCCCTGGCGGTGAATCCGGCCAACCGACAGACATGGGTGCGTGCTCGGTGTGCCTGATTGTGCGCGATAGTACACACGGCCGACCGGTCGGTCAACTAATTATCGCGATAACCGGGCGCGGGCCCGGGATGGAATCAGGCGGGCTTCCGGATGCCCGAATAGTCAGTGTGTTCCAGGCCGTTCAGGAACAGCTCGGAAGCGAGGGCAGCCAGCTCCGCCGGCGCCAGGCGACCTTTTTCGGTGTACCAGTTGTCGGTCCAGTTGATCATGCCGAAGTACAGCATGGTCAAGGGCCGGGCAAAGCCGGGGTGGGCGAGCAGTTCGGGATGGATGCTTTCGAGCAGGCGCTCGACCGAGCGGATGATCCGCCGCTCGGTGGTGACGACAAAGTCGCGATCCTTCGCCGGCAGCGAGTCCATGTCGCTCATCAGCACCGCATGGCGATTTCGTGAGGCCGGCTGGGTATAGCTTTCAATCAGCATGCGGGTGAAGGTGATGAACTTGGCGCGCGGCGGTTCAGAGGAATTGAGCGCCGTATCGACGATCTCGGTCACCGTTTCAAGGTGATCGGCCAGCAGTGCGCGCAGGATTTCGCTCTTGGAATCGAAGTAGTGATAGATGCCCGCCTTGGACAGGCCGGCCGCTTCCGCGATTTCGTTGATCGAGGTGCTGGCGAAGCCCTTGGTGGCAAACAGTTTTGCCGCCGAATCGAGGATGGTCCCCCGAATCGAATCGTAGTCCTGCGATCGTGTGCGTGCCATGACCAGCCTTTCACCATGCCTTGCCGACGCTGCGTGTCCGCGGGTGGCATGCGCCGAGAATGCTAGCACAGCCAATGCAAATCCAAAACCGAACAGTCGGTCAGCAATGTGTGCCGGCGTGTGCCGCGGGCCTGCACCAGGCGGATGTCGAAGCGTCAGTTGGCGCTGCTGAGTACCTCGTCGCGCAGCGCGCCGAGTGCGACAAGCAGCGTATCGCGGCGCTGGTCGAGATTGCCAAGTCCGTTGCTGGCGGAGGCGCGATCACGGCGTATCAACTGCTCGATCTCGCGTCCGGTTTCATGTACGGCGCGATGCGATTCGACGAGCTTGTCGAAGGATGGGTAGTGGCCGTAACGGTCGCGCCCGATCGAATCCAGCCAATGTCCGAAGCGGCAGTCGTGCGGATCCAGCGGTGGAGTGGGAGACGGTTTTCCCGGAAGTGCGGTTACCGAGTTGCGCAACTGGTCGATCCAGCGCAGGTGGTCGATTTCCACGGTAAGCAGCGGCAGGTCTTCGCGCGGCCAGAGTGAAACGTGACGCCACGCGTCGGGCTGGGTCCAGCGCTCCAGCCACAGGGGGACCTCGGCGGCAGGCATGGGGCGGGCGATTCCGTAACCCTGCGCCAGGTCGCAGCCCAGGCGCAGCAGCAAGGTCCCGTGGGCGATGGTTTCGACACCCTCGGCGATCACCTGGCGACGGAACGAGGCGGCCAGTCCGATGATGCTGTCGACGATGGAAAGATCGTCGGGATCGTTCAGCATGCTGTTGACGAAGGACTGGTCGATCTTCAGTGTGCGTGCCTGCAACTGTTTCAGGTAGGTCAGCGAGGAATAGCCGGTGCCGAAATCGTCGATGGCGAAACTTACGCCCAGGGTCTGGCAGTTGCCCATCACCGCGGCGACCTTGTCCAGGTCGTTGAGCGCCGCCGTTTCGAGGATCTCCAGTTCGATGCGTTCGGCGGGCACACCGGGGTGCCGCGCCAGGGCATTGCGCAGCACCTCGGCAAAGCCCTCGGCTTGCAACTGCTCGGCGGCGACGTTGATCCCGATCGTCAGCTCGTGACCCTCGCTCCTCCATTCTTCGGTCTGACGCAAGGCGGTTTCGAGTACCCATTCGCCCACCTGCCGGTGCAGGCCGACGAAGTCCACCATGGGCAGGAACTCGGCCGGGTCGAGCAATCCGCGTTCGGGATGCTGCCAGCGAATCAGTGCCTCCAGGCCGAGCACCTCGCCGCTGCGCATGTTGACCTTGGGCTGGTAGTAAAGCTGCAACTGGTTGTCGGCGATCGCGCGTTCGATGCTGTTCAGCGATTCGCGGCGCATCTCGGATATCCGGTCGTGTTCGGCATCGAACAGCGCGTAGCGGTTGCGACCGGCCTGCTTGGCCTGATACATGGCCTGGTCGGCATGACGCAGCAGCATGTCCGGATCGGCGCCGTCGAGCGGAAACAGCGTTACGCCCATGCTGGCGGAAAGTTTTGCCTCGCCTTCCTTCAACTGGAAAGGCTTGTTCAGGGAACTGCGAATGCGCTCCAGGGCCACTTCGCATTCATCGAAATGGGCCAGGTTGCCCAGCAGCACGACGAACTCGTCGCCGCCGAGGCGGCTTACGGTATCGCCGGCGCGAACATTCGCCACCAGGCGGCGCGAGGCGTCGATCAGCAGCACATCGCCCGCGGCATGTCCCCACTTGTCGTTGATCGGCTTGAAGCCGTCGAGGTCGAGATAGCAGATGGCCAGCAGGCGTTCGCTGCGCGCGGCCTGGCCGATTGCCTGGTTGAGGCGATCCGAAAGCAGGCGCCGATTCGGCAGGCCGGTCAGGGCATCGAAATAGGCCATCTGCTCGAGCCGGTCCTGCGATTCCTTGAGGGCGCTGATGTCGCTCGACAGGCCGATGTAGTTGCGCACCCTGCCGTGCTTGTCACGCACCGCGGAAATGCTGGTCTGCTGCACGTAGCGGCTGCCGTCCTTGCGCCGGTTGATCAGTTCGCCGCGCCAGAACCCTTGCTGGTCGAGCGTAGACCACATGGCACGGTAGAACTCGGCACCGTGCTCGCCGGAGGAGAGGAAGCGCGGATTCTGGCCCAGGGTTTCCTCGCGCGCATAGCCGGTGAGTTCGACGAAGGTGTCATTGACGTCGATGATGCGGGCGCCGGCATCGGTAATCACGATGCCTTCCTGGGCGTGCTCGAACACCCCGGCCGCGAGCTGCAGGTGATCGCGACCGCGGCGCAGTTCCAGGTTGGTACGCGAGATCCACCAGAGCAGCACCAGCAGGAAGGAGATAAGGCCGGCGCCGATCATGGCCAGGCGCCGGCCGTAGTGTGAAACAACGTCGCCGAGCTCCACGGGCAGGTCGGCGTAGGGGCCCAGGCGGAACTCGAGGAAGAGTTCGTGCACCGTCTGATAGTTCTGCGGCAGCGTCCAGCCGTAGATCCCGGCAGCGCGGGCGGCCGGGTGGTCGGCGGGCAGGCTGAGCAGGGCAATCAACAGGCCGCGCGTCAGATCGTCGGGGACGTGGTCGAGCTTGGCAAAGGGCCAGTGCGGGTAGAGCCGGGTACTGTGGCGGTAGGGGAAGCCCGCGGTGTTGCGCTCGCCGAGTACCTTGATCTGGGCGCTATCGAGCTTGCCGGCCGCGGCCATGGATTCGATCAGGTCGGAGCGCACGAAACCGGCATCGACCCGGCCGGCGATGACGCTGGCCACGACCTTGTCCTGCGCCTGCAATTCAAGGACTTCGGCCAGGTCGCTATCGAGGTTGATGCTGGCGGCACGGGCCTCGCGCAGGTGCACCTGCCAGCCGCCGAAGCCTTCGGTGTCGGGCACGGCAAGGCGCTTGCCGCGCAGATCGGCATAGGAGTTCATGTCCGCCCGGTCGGCACGGGCAATCGCCGTGCCGCCGAAATGATCGACCGGGCCCTGCGGGCCGGCGATCCGCATCGTGGCAATGCGCGAGATCGCGCCGCCGACTTCCAGGGCGACATAGTGACCGGTATTGGTCACCACCAGATCGATGCGCCTGGCGGCGATCGCCGGGGCAAACTCCTGTAGCGTCAGCGGCACGACCTCGAAGCGCAGGGGCGACAGCTTGTCCGACAGGTAGTCGGCATGGGGCTGCCAGTCCTGGCGCGCGCGGTCGATGCCGCGGAACGCCAGCACGCCGATTCGCACCGGCTGTGCCGACGACGCCTCGCCCGCCGTGGAATCGGCGCCGGCAAGGGAGGTCAGGGTGCAGCACAGGCATACGGCAAGCCACCGCAAAAGCTGCCCAAAGGGGTGAACGACAGCATTTGTCATGGGCTTATGCTACCCCATCAAGCACGCTGCCATTGATACCAGATCAAATGCCGGCAATTTTCTCCGCTGGTCCGTCCGGGGCGGCCGGGAGTCGGCGCTGACGGTACGGCGCGGGAGGGCCCCCGTCCGCGTCGTGGTCGTTTTCCGCCGATGGGCGTTGGGCGATGGCCGTGAGCATACGAAACCAGACTGCTGCGGATTGCCGGAACCAGGCCACTATGCGCCATGCGCCCGGCATTGATGCCGGTTGAGGAACTTTGAGGTACATTGCGGCCATGAGCTCCGAGTCCGATTCGCCTCCCGCCAGCACGCCGGAATCCCGGCTCGGGGCAAGCCGTGCCGCCCTTACCGTCGACATGCTCGCCGGCGCCTCGGCCGAGGACGGCATCTGGCTCGATGTGATCCGCAAGATGGACGAGGTCTATAACGACCTCCTGCAATATGAAGTCGCGCTGGAGGAAAAAAACGCGACCCTGGAGGACACCCAGCAGTTCATCTCCTCGGTGCTGACTTCCATGTCCGACCTGCTGATCGTCTGCAGCCGGGCCGGGGTCATCGAAAGTGTGAACGAGGCGCTGGCCTCGCTGCTCGGCATCGATGCCGCGGCGCTGCACGGGCGCACGGTATTCGACCTGTTCGCCGACGAGGAGTCGCGCCAGCATGCCGGGCGGCTTTTTGCCGAGCAGGACGGCAGCATCGTCGAGGACTGCGAGATGCTGCTCAAGACCGCCAACGGCAGTGCGATTCCCGTGTCGCTGAACTGCACGCCGCGCTACAACGGTGTCGGCAAGATGCTGGGACTGGTGATCACCGGGCGCCCGGTGGGCGAGCTGCGCCGCGCCTACCAGGCGCTGCGCCGTGCCCACGAGGATCTCAAGACCACGCAGCAGCAGTTGATCCACTCCGAAAAAATGGCCTCGCTCGGCCGGCTGGTGGCCGGCGTGGCGCACGAACTGAACAACCCGATCAGCTTTGTTTACGGCAACACCGTGGCCATGAAGCGCTATGCCGAACGGCTGGCGCGCTATCTGGCCGCGGTGCATGCCGGCGTCTCGCCGGATGAACGCGAGGCCCTGCGCGCCGAACTGCGCATCGATCGCCTGCTCGACGACCTGCCGTCGCTGATCGACGGCACGGTCGAGGGTGCCGAGCGCACCCGCGACATTGTCGATGCCTTGAAGCGTTTCTCGGCCACGGACCGCGACGAGCGACGCCATTTCGTCCTCGATGAGGTGGTCGAGCGTGCCGTGCAGTGGGTGGCCAAGGCCACCGGCAGCCAGTTCGAGGTGAAACTTGAGCTTCCCCATGGTATCGAGGTGGCGGGTTCGCCCGGCCAATTGCAGCAGGTGGTGATGAACCTGGTGCAGAACGCCGCCGATGCCACGGAAAAATCGCGCGAACGCCGACTCGACATCGGCGGTCACGTCGAGGGTGGCGACGTCGTCATCGCGTTCCGCGACAGCGGCCCGGGTATCGCCGAAGAAAACCTGGACAAGCTCTTCGATCCCTTCTTCACCACCAAGGCGGTGGGGCGCGGCACCGGGCTCGGCCTGGCGATCAGCTACGGCATCGTCGAGCGCCACGGCGGGCGCCTGACGGCGTGCAATCATCCCAAGGGCGGCGCCCTGTTCGTCCTGCGCTTGCCGCTTGCCGGGGCCGGTGCAGGGCCGGGTTCCGCGGCATGAGCGGCGGCATCGATCCTGGCTGCATACGCATCCGGCTCCGCCAGGACGCCGGGTGCATCAGCGCCGTCGATGTGGTCAGCGCGCGTCCGATGGTGACCTCGGTGCTGCGCGGCCGCCTGGCCGACGAGGCGGTGACACTGGTGCCCCTGTTGTTTGCACTCTGCGGCAAGGCCCAGGGCAGGGCGGCCGAGCTGGCGCTGGCGGCGGCGCGCGGGGCGGGCAGCGCGCCCCGGCTCGATCCGGACATCGCCGCCGAGGCAATGCGCGAGCATCTCTGGCGCTGGCTGCTGGACTTGCCGCCGCTGCTGGGTGCGGCGCCGCTCAGGGACGAGTTTGCGCTGGCCATGGGCTGGATGGCGCAGGGCGAGCACGGCCGGCTGGCGGCTTTCCTCGATCAGCCGCGCATCGATGAACTGTGGCAAGGGCTGGACCAGGTGGCTGATCTGTCCGAGGCCGCGTCGTCGTCATTGCCCGGCATCGATGCTGGGGCCTCGGTTCGATACTGGCCCCGGCTCGATGCCGAATTCTGTCGCTTGCCGCAGTGGCAGGGGCGGGCGGCCGAAACCGGCGCCCTGGCGCGGCGCGGCGGCCAGGGCGAGGGCGCGGTGTTCGCCCGGCGCTGGCGGGCGCGTCTTGGCGAGTTGCGCGAATGGGCGCAGGGCTTGGCGAAAGTCGGCGCTGGCGGTACGGCGAGCTCGGTGCCGGTGGCCCCCGGAATCGGTCGCGGGCTGGTGGAAACGGCGCGCGGCCTGTTGATGCACGAGATCGTGCTCGACGGCGAGCGCATCGCCGACTATTTCATCGTCGCGCCGACCGAATGGAACTTCCATCCGCAAGGGCCCTTGCATCGCTGGCTGACGGGGCGCCCGGTGCGCGATCGGGCCGCGCTTGAGGGTTTTGCCGCGCGTGCCGTGGCGGCGCTTGATCCCTGCGTGCGCTGGGAACTGGCCTGGCTATGAGGCGGCGGTGCCGACCAGGCTGAGCGCCACGGCCTCGGCGACCTTGATGCCGTCGACCGCCGCCGAAAGAATGCCGCCGGCGTAGCCCGCGCCTTCGCCGGCCGGGTAGAGGCCGTGCGTGCTGACGCTCTGGAAGTCATTGCCGCGCGTGACGCGAATCGGTGAGGAGGTGCGCGTCTCGACGCCGGTGAGCAGGGCGTCGTTCATGTCGAAACCGTGGATCTGGCGGCCGAAGGCGCGCAGGCTTTCGCGCAGTGCCGCGACCACGTAGTCGGGCAGGCAATCGCGCAGGTCGGCCGGTTGCACGCCGGGGGTGTAGGAGGGCACGACGCTGCCAAGATCCGTCGACGCCCGCCCGGCGAGGAAGTCACCGACACGCTGTGCCGGGGCCTTGTAGTCACCGCCGCCGGCCTCGAACGCCAGGCTCTCCCAATGGCGCTGGAATTCGATGCCGGCCAGCGGATCGGTTTCGATTCCCGGATAGTCGGCCGGCGTCACGCCAACGACGATGGCGCTGTTGGCATTGCGTTCGTTGCGCGAGTACTGGCTCATGCCGTTGGTTACCACCCGGCCGGCTTCCGAGGTGGCGGCGACCACGGTGCCACCGGGACACATGCAGAAGCTGTAGGCCGAGCGGCCGTTGTCGCAGTGATGCACCAGCTTGTAGTCGGCGGCGCCCAGCAGCGGGTGGCCGGCGAACTTGCCAAAGCGGGCGCGGTCGATCAGCGACTGCGGGTGTTCGATGCGCAGGCCGATGGAAAAGGGCTTGGGCTCGATATGCACGCCGCGCCCATGCAGCATTCGAAATGTGTCGCGCGCGCTATGGCCGACCGCGAGCACGACGTGGCGGGCGGCGATGCGCTCGCCATCGGCCAGGCGCAGCCCGCACACCCGACCGGACGTGATCTCGACATCATCGACACGGGCGCCGAAGCGGATCTCGCCGCCCAGCGATTCGATTTCGGCACGCATGGCCTCGACCATCGAGACCAGCTTGAAGGTACCGATGTGCGGCTTGCTGACATACAGGATCTCGGCCGGCGCACCGGCCTTGACGAACTCGGTGAGCACCTTGCGCGCGCGCCAGGCCGGGTCCTTGATCTGGCTGTAGAGCTTGCCGTCGGAGAAGGTGCCGGCGCCGCCCTCGCCGAACTGCACATTGGATTCGGGATTGAGCCGGCCCTTGCGCCACAGGCCCCAGGTGTCCTGGGTGCGCTCGCGCACCGCCTTGCCGCGTTCCAGGATCAGCGGACGGAATCCCATCTGCGCCAGCAGCAGGCCGGCGAACAGGCCGCAGGGGCCGGTGCCGATCACCACCGGGCGCGGCGTGGGCGGTGTCTCGGGCGCCTGTGCGACGTAGCGATAGGAGGTGTCGGGCGAGGGGCCGAGGTGGGCGTCGCCGGCAAGCCGATTCAGTACCGAGGCTTCGTCGCGGAGTTCAATGTCCAGGGTATAGGTGAGGACGATGGCGGCACGCTTGCGGGCGTCGTAGCCGCGACGGAACACGGTGAAGGCGATCACGTCGTCGGCGGCAATGCCCAGGCGCTTGAGGATGGCGCGGCGCAGGTCGGCGTCGGTATGGTCGAGCGGAAGGCGGAGTTCGGTCAGGCGCATGGGGAGGACGGCACGAAGAATGCGCCAAGCCGGATTCTAATTGACGGCTGGCCGGTAGTTGGCGCCAGTGCCACGGCGGTTCAGTCCGCGACGCCGGCGGCATCCCGTTGTGCCTTGACCGCCGGCACGTACTCGGCGTCGACGGTCAGGATGTGGCGGTAGAACCAGCCGTTGATCAACTCCTCGATGCGGGTGGCGATCTGGTCCAGCGTCAGGTGGCGCGATTCGTCGAGCAGGGCGCTCAGCATGGCGCGAAACAGGCGGTGCTGCTCGCGGTGGGACTCCAGTGCCGGATAGCCGATGGCCTGCAACATGGCTTCCTCGTCACGCAGATGGGTGCTGGCGTACTCGGCCAGCATCGACAATGCGCGCATCACGCGGATCTGGTCGCCTTCGCCGCGAAAAGTCGCCGCCAACTCGAACAGTTGACGGTGCTGATCGTCGATTTCCGGCAAACCGGTTTCGATCGCCGGCGACCAGTCTGCCTTGGCGGGCTGCACGATGGAGGCTCCTGAGCTTGCGTATCCGCGCATTTTGGCCGAGAACCGTGGAAATCGTAAGGCCTGGCCACGGCGCATATCCTGCGGCAGCGATAAGTACTTGTTTGCCCGCAAAGATTCGTTTTTGCCAAGGAAATGGAGGTGCCCCATGCCGGTGCCTGAAAGCGTGACAAATTTGCTTGTGTGGCGGATCGGAACCGGCTAGGCTCGCGCGAAGGTTCAATGATTGATGGTTGAAGTAAATGGGCCTGGTCTGCCGGACTTCAGATGCCGTCGGAAATCGAGAGGAACACCATGCCGAGAAAATCCCCCGGGACCAAGGCCCTGAGTCAGACGGAATCCCTGTTGGCACGCCGGCGACTTTGTGCCTTGGCCGTCGCGGCATGTTTTGCCTCCGCCGACCTGCTGGCGCAATCCCTGCCAAGCGGTGCGCAAGTGGTCAACGGCAGCGCCGTGATCAGCCAGATCGGCAAGCAGATGACCGTGGCCAACAGCAATGGCGCCATCATCAACTGGCAGCAGTTCAACATCGGCGCCGGCAACGCGGTGCGTTTCGATCAGCCGTCGGCGTCGAGCGCCGTGCTCAACCGGGTGCTGGCCAGTGACCCGAGTGTCATCCTCGGCAACCTCACATCGAACGGCAAGGTCTGGCTGGTCAACCCGGCCGGCATCCTGGTCGGACAGGGCGCGCGCATCGACACCGCCGCCTTTGTCGCCAGCACCATGAACGTGACCAATGCCGACTTCCTCGCCAACCGGATGCGGTTCGAGGCCGGCCCGGCCGGTGCCGGCAACGTGGTGAACCAGGGCACCATCACCACGCCCATGGGCGGCAGCGTCTATCTGATCGGCAGCAAGGTCAGCAACGAAGGCATCATCACCACGCCCAGGGGCGAGACCATCCTCGCCGCCGGCAACACGGTCGAACTGATCGACAGCGCCACGCCCGGCGTCAAGGTCGAGATCACCGGCGCCGAGGGGGATGTCACCAATCTCGGCGAAATCACGGCGGAGGCTGGCCGCATCGGCATCGCCGGCGTAGTGGTGAAGAACAGCGGGCGGGTCAGTGCCAGCAGCGTGGTCGAGGAAGGCGGGCGGATATTCCTGCGGGCGACGAAGAGGATCGAACTGGCTGAGACTTCAAGAGTCGGCGCTGACGGTACGGCGGGGGGCAGCGTCACGGCGATCGTCGCCGAGAACGGGCAGATCAGCGGTGAGCTGCTTGCGCGCGGCGAAATCACTGCGCAGGGCAACGGTCAGGCCGGCAGCGGCGGATTCGTCGAGACCTCCGCGGCGAAACTGGATATCGACCGGATCACCGTCCGGACCCGGGGCGGCGAATGGCTGCTCGACCCCAACGACATCATGATCCAGTCCAGCGGGCCGGATACCAATGTCAGTGGCAACCCGAACTTCACCAGTACCGCCGACAGTTCCATCATTACCACCGGCACCATCCAGACCGCGCTGAATGCCGGCACCAGCATCATCATCACGACCGGAGCGGGCGGCGCCCAGGCCGGCAACATCACCGTGGCCAATGCCATCGCCAAGACGGCCGGCACCGATGCCACGCTGACCCTCAACGCCCACAACAACATCAACCTCAACGCCGGGATCGGTTCGACGACGGGAGTGTTGAACATGGTGTTCAACGCCAATTCGGATGCCACAGGTGGCGGCACGGTCAACTTCGGCACGATGACCTTGAACGCCAACGGCGGCAGCATCAGCATTCCCGGTACGGCGTTCATCTCTTCGGGTACGGCGACCCTCGATTCGACGACCACCATCGGCAACCTGAACATTGTTGGTGGTGGCACTCTCACCGGCAGCGGCAACATCAATGTTTCGGGTGGGTTCAACTGGTCCGGCAATTCGGTCATCAGTGGCAGCGGCACGCTGACGACACAGCCTGGAAGCACGACCGCGCTCTCGCCCAGCTTCAACGAGACCATTGCGCTGCGCGGCAGCCGCATCTGGGACAACTACGGGACGGTGACCTTTACGCCCAATATCGGAACACTCTCGCACTTCCAGATCGATGACACGCTCACCGGTGGCACGGCGGTATTCAACAACAAGATCGGAGGGGTATTCAACCTCGACACCCCCGTCAGTGACAATCACATCACCGGCGTCGGCACGTTCAACAACGCGGGCGTTCTGAACAAGAATCTGAACTTCACCAGCAGTGTCGATCCGGCATTCAACAACCAGTCGGGCGGCGTGGTCAACGTTACCAGCGGAACCTTGCGCTTCGACACCGGCGGCATCGATGCGGGCAACTATGTACTGACGAACAACGCCACCCTGCAGTTCCATGGCGGCCCGCGCTCGATCAGCGGCAATATCGGCGGCGCCGGAAACATGACGTTTTCCAAGCCGCAAACCGCCACGGCGGTCTATACCCTCACGGGCGATTACAACGTCAGCGGCACGACTACGGCGGCCCTCGACGATCTTGGCAGCGCCGGCGACGTTTTGTTCAACGGCACGGTGACCAACCTCGGCAGCAGCTACGTCCAGTCGGGCGGCATCACCAACGTGTCCTTCGCCGGCATCACCGGTGGCGCTGCGACCGGCTTCCAGAACCTGACCTCCATCACCCTCAACGAAGGCCACCTCACCCTCGCCAGCGGTACCAGTCTGAGCGGCCTCACGACCCTGACGCGCGCCGGCGGCTATGGCAGCACGCTGGACCTGGCGAACAATAATCTGGCGCTTCCCACGTTGAATGTAACGGGTGGAACGATCACCGGCAGCGGCAGTATCAGCGTCTCCGGTGCTTTCGCCTTCAGCAAGGGTTTCATCAGCGGCAGCGGCACGCTGACAACCCAGCTGGGCAGCACGACGACGCTCGCGCCCGGATTCGCCCAAACCGCCTCGCTGCGCGGCAGCCGCACCTGGAACAATTTCGGCACGGTTAACTTCACCACACCCGGCGGCGCACTGACCTATTTCGAGATCGACGACACGCTCACCGGCGGCACAGCGGTGTTCAATAACCAAGCCAGCGGCGTGTTCAATATCAACGCCTCGTTCAACGACAATCACACCACGGGCGTCGGCAGCTTCAACAACTTTGGCCTGTTGACCAAGAATCTGAATGGCGCCCCGGCCACCAGCGGCTTCAACCCGGTGCTGATCAACCAGTCCGGCGGCGTGATCAACGTCAACTCAGGCACGCTTTCGCTGAACGCCAGCAACACCTACAGCGCCGGCAGCAGCATCAGTGCCGCCAGCGGCAGCACGCTGCAGTTCGGCGGCGGCACCCAGACTTTCAGCGGCAATGCCGCGGTGACCGGCACGGGGGCCACGGTGCTGTTTGCGGGGGGCACCGTCATCAATACCGCTGCCGCCAACGATTTTTCCATTCTGAACAACAGTACATGGAGCGTCACCAATGGCACGGTCAACCTCGTTGCCGCAAACGTCACCAATTTCGCGAACCCGGTAGCCGTCACCGGCGGCGTGCTCAATCTCAACACCGGCAATGCTCACAGCTTCAACGCGGGCCTGTCGATTGGTGTCAGCAACTCGGTCACCTTCAACAGCGCGGATAACGTCACCGTCCCCAGCGGGCAGACCCTGGTCGCCAATCTGTTCAGCACCATCACCGGCGCGGGAACGCTGAACACCAACGGTGCCACCAGCTTCGGCAACAACGGCTTCAACCTGAGCGCGAAGACCTGGAACAACGCCGGCGTGATCGATATCGGTACGGCCAATGGCTATATCAATCTGGTGGGCAGCGCGGTGCTCAACAACAATGCCGGCGGCAGCATCAACATCAACAGCGGTGCCAATGCCAATCCAATAGTTGTTGGCGCCGGCAGCGTCAACAACTCCGGCATCATCAACAAACAAGCCGGATCGCCGGCCACCGCCACGATCTCCGCTTCGTTCGTCAACCAGTCGGGTGGCGTGGTCAATGTCAATGAGGGCACGCTGGTCCTGAGCGGTAGCAGCAGCAGCTACGCCAGCACCAGCGCCATCAATGTCGGCGCCGGCAGCACGCTACAGATTGCCGGCGGCAGTCACAGTTTCAACAGCGGTTCCGCGATCAACAATACCGCCGGCACGCTGGTGTTTTCGGGCGGCAACAACACCTTCAACAGCGGTGCCAGCGTCGGCTTCGACACCGCCATGACATTCTCCGGCGGTACCACCACCTTCAACACCGGCAGCACCAGGACCAACAC
Organism: Rhodocyclales bacterium; assembly: GCA_016215645.1. GTDB lineage: Bacteria > Pseudomonadota > Gammaproteobacteria > Burkholderiales > Rhodocyclaceae > Sulfuritalea. The sequence goes on along the minus strand of JACRIX010000068.1, from coordinate 1,747 downwards.
CGGCACCGTCACCCTGAGCGGCGGCATACTCACCGGTTCCGATAATTTCGTCTTCAACAACCTGGTTTGGACCAACGGCAGCATCGACGGCAGCGACGCATCGACCATGACCACGGCCGGCACCGTCACCATGGCCGGCGTGGCTGCCGCAACGCGACTGGAGCGGCGCGATTGGACCAACCTGGCTTCCGGCATCGTCAACCTCACCGGCACGAGCGAGATATCGCTCAATGGCGGCACCGCCAACACCACGACATTTACCAACGCCGGGGTGATCAACGCGGCGACCACGGGCACCTGGGCCATTGCCTGGCGCAATGGCGCGAGCGGCACCAACGTCGTTAACAGCGGCACTTTCAGCAAAGTCGGCGCTGGCACCACGGCGATCGAGGTCAATAGTTTCAGCAACACGGGTGCGCTGAATGTCAGCGCCGGAACGCTCTCCGTTATTGGGGGCGCGTTCACCCAGAGTGGCAAGATCGAGGTGGCAAGCGGGACCACCTTCACGCGGTCCGGCGGCTTCACCAATGCCGCGTCCGGGATCATCAGCGGCGCCGGGACAGTCAATGTCGGCGGTGGCGCCAACATCCTCACCAACGATGGCACGATCCGCCCCGGCGGCGCCAATGCGGTCGGCACGCTGAGTATCACCGGCAATCTGACCAACGGCGCCACCGGCGCCATCGACGTCGAACTCCTCGACAATTCGACCCAGTACGACGTGATTGCCGCCAGCGGTAACGTGACCCTCGGCGGCGCCATCAAGGTCAACGACCTGGCCGGCTACCAGACCGTCAGCGGCCATACCTACTCGATCTTTACCTCCGGCGGCACGATCTCGGGCACGCCGGCGATTGCATCCAATACCGGTGGCGCCTACACCGGAACCGGTAGCCCGACGTATGTCCTGACCGCCACCGCCAATGGTGCGGCGCAGTTCATCTGGAGCGGGGCCAACAGCAATTTCTGGGACGACGTACTCAACTGGACATCGAGCCATGTGCCTACCGGCACCGAACTCGCGGTGATCGACGGCACCGGCGTCAAGACGGTCGAAGTCCGTAGCACTGGCGGCGCCCAGTCGGTGCGCGGGGTGCTGTTCGGCATTACCGGCGGCTCCGACAATTTACTGCTGAGCAGCGGCAGCAGCCTCGGTATCGGGGTTTCCGGCATGACCGTACCGTCCAGTTCGTCGCTGACCTTGAGTGGCGGTACCTTGACGGCGACCGGACCGGTAACGGCCAACGGCAATACCAGCCTGAACTCCGGGGTGCTCAACGGACCAGGTAGTGTCGCTGTGAACGGCATCCTCGGTCTTGGCGCGGTGACATTTAACGGTAGCGGCCCCTTCAACACCGGCAGCACCAGCGTCACCACGCTGAGCGGTTCGCCCACGTTCAATGGTGTGGTGACCTGGAACAACAGCGGCACGGTGGACGTTGGCGGTTCGCATCGGGTCCTGATGTACAACGGCGCGGTGCTGAACAACCTGGTCGGCGGCATCATCAACGACACGACCACGGCGCCCAGTCCGCTCGAAGGTAATGGTTCCAGTTCCACCTTTGTGAATACCGGCACCTTCAACAAGAACGCCGGTTCGCTGGCAACGCAGAACTTCAGCATCGACTCGTTCGCCAACAACGGCAACTTCAACGTCAATTCCGGGACCTTCCAGCTCACGTCAAGTGGCACCGACACGGGGACCTACGGCATCGGCGCGGGTGCGACCCTGACCGTCACGGCGGGA
>JACRIX010000071.1 GCA_016215645.1 Rhodocyclales bacterium | reverse complement strand
GATCATTACCTTCTTGCCGGCCTCGGCCAGCGCCGCGACCAGGTTCTGCGTGGTGGTAGACTTTCCGATACCGCCCTTGCCGTAGATGGCGGCCTGACGAAGTTTTGCCATGATGCGCTCCTTGTTGAAGTCCTGCGTTGAAATCTGCTGGGTTGCATTCCTTAGAGGCGACGGGCAAACCCGCGCTCTCGACAAGGCTGGTGCACGGAGCGTGCCAGCCAGCTGCTTTGGCCAAAGACGCTGACGTGACAAGGGTTTCCGGGGTGGTGGCGAATTCCGGCAACGATCCGGTGTACGACATCGAGGGGGGGCTTTGTCGGGGTCCCGACAAGCCCGGCGGCGAACATCCGGCGCTTCCCCGCCATGCCCGGCTGCCGATCAACCGCTGCAACCTGCCGCCGGCCATCCTCGGCGGACTCACCTTCCAGGTGCATCCGGCGGCGCTGGAACTGGACGGCCTCGGCAACCTGCACAAGCCGCTGTTCGCCCTGCTCGACGATACGGACGATGCCACCCTGCGCGCCGCGCACTTCGGCCGTTACATGGAACATCACTTCCATCTCAGCACTCCGGAAGATGCCGGCTTCGACGGTGGGCAGAAGAAATCGCGCCTGCGCGCCAGCTACCTGCGCGTGGTACGCGGCTGGGCCTTCGATGCCGAAAGCCGCGAGGCGGCGGTGCTCAAGGGCTGGGTCGAGTCACGCTTCGGCCTCAGCCCGCGGTACCACGGCGAGCCGCTGCGCGAGCCGGGCAGCGCCGCCTGGCAACGCTACGTGGCGATGCGCGCCGCCGGCCTGTATGCCACCAACGGCCTCGAAGAGCAGCTCGACCTGCTCTACGCCTACTGCCAATACGAGCTGGCGCGGCAGTTCCCGCAGCGCAGCCACCTGCGCCTGTATCGCGGCGTCAATCGCCTGGTCGAGCACGAGACCCTGAGCGACAACGGCCAGGGCGAGCGCATCGTGCTGCTCAACAACGTCAATTCCTTCTCCCGCTCGCGCGAGCGCGCCGGCGAATTCGGCGACGACGTGCTCGCGGTCGACGTGCCGCTGGCCAAGCTGGCCTTCTTCCACAGCCTGCTGCCCGGCATGCTGCGCGCGGAAGACGAGTACGTGGTGATCGGCGGGCTGTATCGGGTCAGGCTGGTGCGCGAGGTCTGAAATCGGCGTACCACCAGCGCCGACTTTCGTCCGGCGCCTGTAGCGAATCCGACAATTCGCACGCGGGGCCTTGCGGGGCGGGGCTTTGCGGCCGGGTGCGCTTCTTGCACGAAGGGCGGCATCCCCTTCGGAGCACCCAAAAATGATACCCAGCGAACTTCTCGACCAGTGGCAGGCCGGACTCACCGACGGCAGCATCGTTCCCTACCTCGGCCCCGGCGTGCTCGCCGATGTCCGTTCCACCGCCGACGGCCGCCCCATGCCGGCGACCGGCGAGCAACTGATCCTGGCCATGAACAACGGCCAGCCGATGGCGCCCAAGCTGATGTACGAGTTCCCGCGCGCGGCGATGAACATCGAACTCAAGCGCGGCCGCAGCGCCGTCACGCGCTTCCTCGACGCCACCTATGCCTCGCGGCAATGGACCCGCGCCGCCCTGCACGACTGGCTGGCCGAACTCGCGCCGCCCTACGTGATCGACATCAACCGCGACACCCAATTGCAGGACAGCTATGCCCACCTGCCGCACCTGCTGGTGCTCGGCTGCGCCCGCATCGGTGGCACCGACTGGCGCTTCAAGCTCTACGCCCACGACGGCGACAGCTACGCCGCGATCGCCCCGGAGCAGGCCGTCCCCGGCCTGCCGGTACTGTTCAAGCCCATGGGTTCGCCGCTGCCGCAGCCGAGCTACATCGCCTCGGACGCCGACTATGTCGATTACATCACCGAGCTGATGGGCGGCTTCGCCGTGCCGCCCTTCCTCAAGCCGCGCCGCCTGGGCAAGCGCTACCTGCTGCTGGGCATGCGCCTCGACCGCGATTCCGAACGCATGGTGTTCTCCGACCTGATCCACGGCGCCGCCACCGGCCCGGCGGGCTGGGCGCTGATCGCCGAACCGACCGACAAGGAGCGGCGCTACTGCGCCCGCATGGGTATGGAGATTGTTGCCGCCGACGTCGGTGAGCTGCTGCGGGAGTGGACCGTCGAGCTGGCGGGCTAGGACCTGAACGCGACGCACTCGTCGCGGCTTCGTGTAGGTGAAGCGACCTCCGATAGCGCTTTGTCGGTACGCGGGACCGCGGGTAGCCTATGGCGCTAGACTCCTCGTCTCAGCGAATACATGACGCGGCACCGGATACGCTTTGGTGGAATGCGATACAAGTAAGGACGAGCGAATGACTCATGGGCGACGCGGTATTTGCCGCGCCGTATGATTTTCCTGTCCTGTTCGCCGATATGAATTTGCCGCGGTCGCGAAACGCCCGGATTGGCTTCGTCATGCTGGCGGCTCTCGTCGTTGCCATGGTAGATGGCCTCACCGGCAGCGAAATCCGCGTCTATCCGTTCTATTTCGTGCCGATTGCGCTGGCGGCGCGATTGGGCGGCCGGAAGGTAGCGATTGTTACCGCGCTGATGTGTACCCTGCTCTGGATAGTGTCCAACGTATCGGGTGGTACAAAATTCAGTTCCGAGTGGATATGGGTCTGGAACGCAACGGTGCAGGGGAGCGCATTTTTGTTCGTTGCGCTCCTGCTCGCTCAACTGCATGCAGCCGTTCAGAGGGAGCGGAATTCGGCCCATTCCGACGCCCTTACCGGGCTGCTCAACACACGGGCCTTCAATGCGCGCGCGCCGGCGCTCGTCAGCCTGTGTCGGCGTGACCACAGTCCGCTGGTCATCGCCTACGTCGATCTCGACAACTTCAAAAAAGTGAACGATACCCGGGGGCACGCGCGCGGCGACGAGATCCTGCGCATCGCGGCGCGGCTGATGCAGTCCAATCTGCGTGCCAGCGACTTGCTGGCGCGCTTTGGTGGCGACGAGTTTGCTGCCCTGCTGCCGAAAGTCTCGATCGACGGCGCCCGCGAGTTGCTCGAGCGTCTGCGCCAAGCGTTCGAGATTGCGATGCGTGCCGAGAACTGTGATGTCACGGTGAGCATCGGCGCCGTGGTTTTTGACCCGGTTCCGGAAACCCTGGAGGAGGCGATTCGGGAGGCGGACAGTGTCATGTACACGGTCAAGAAAGCGGGGAAGAACCGCGTCATGGTCGTGCACAGTGCCGGGGTCGGGAGATCGCAGGCCCACCGCTAGTTCAAGCGTTTGGCGGCGGAAGCCGCGCCCCCGCCAATCCAGGGCTTCCGCAGTAGCAGTGAAGAAGGCCTTACCGTCCCGTCGACCTGGTTACAGGCTGAAAATCGCCGCACGCGGTGCATCGCCGATCGGGCCGCTGCGGAAATTGCGGAACCGGGCCAATATCCGTCAAAATGCCTGCATCAGGCTACTCAGGATATGCGGCAGGACATGGACCCGGACATCCCCAACGGCACGCTGCGCGTCATCGACGGACGCGAACGCAGCTACACCGACGGCTACTGGATCAAGACCTATCCGGTACCGGAGGACTCGCTGCAGGGCAAGCGGCGCCTGATCGAGGCCTTGACGCGGCGCCTGTTCAACCACACCGAACACGGCCTCAACATTCCCGGCCACCGCCTGGCCGAAGCCCGGCAGGCCTACCTCGACGAGGTCGATCCCGGCAAGAAGCGGGTCAAGGGCGCGATGTATGCCGGTGCCATGTTCAACCGCGCCACCGACATCTTCACCCGCCTGGTCGACCTGCAGTCCGCCGGGGTCGAGATTTCGACTTCCAATGACTTGATGCGCGAATGCGGGCGTTGCCTGCAGGAGGCTCTGTCGCTGTGTTCGCTGGTGCTCCATCGCAGCGGCGAGGAGGGCATCGACGAGCTGTGGGGCGAACCCTTCCGCGCCTTCTCGACGCCGCTGCCCGACTTCTACGCCACCCGCTACGTCAAGATGGCCCAGGCCATGCGCGACATCGACACCGTCGCCGGGGCCATGGTCCGCAGCTTCGCCACCGCCATGTTCCCCGGCATCGAGCCGACCATCCGTGACTTCGCCCGTGCCGCCCGCAACAAGGTGGAAACCCTGCGCACCGACCGCGACATCTTCGACCTCTGGGCCGAGATGGTCACCGCCGGCGAGCGTCTCGCCAATTTTCGCCCGATCCTGGCCAACCCCGGCAGCGAGCACGAGCAGCGCGTCGCCTCCTTCGGCAACCAGCTCATCTGCAACGGCCGCGACCTGATCTTCCACATCGCGCGCGCCCGGGTTTCCATGCCCAAGAGCACCCGCGAATTCGTCGAGCGCTGCGAGACTTACGCCGCCACCGGCATCGTCACGACGATGCCGATTCCCCTGCCCGGCTGAGCTTTTGCGCCACCCGCCGTGCCGGTGCCGCGGCGAACCGGCGCCCCGCCACGGAAAGTCGGCGCTGGCGCTACGGCGAATTGGCGACCAGTCGCCGTGCCTGTTCCGCGCAGCGGCGGTGCACCTCCGGATCCAGCGCCTTCAGCCAGCGTGCCGGCAATGCGGCGCGACCGTACATGGCGCCGGCCAGCATGCCGGCGATGGCACCGGTGGTGTCGGCATCGCCGCCGCGATTGACCACGTCGACCAGGCAGTTCTCGAAGCCGCCGACCTCGACCAGGCCTTGCAGCACCGCCTGCATGGTTTCGACGATCCAGCCGCTGGGGTTCTCGCGCCGCGGCTTGCCGCGAAAGGCAAAGGCCGGCTGCGCCTCGACCAGCGGCTGCATGCGCAGGCGATGGACCTCGCGCAGCGAGGCGCCACGGATGAAGTCCTGTACCGCGAGGGCAATGAATTCGCAGGCGGCGTCCGACACGGCATTGTTGTGCGTAACGTGGGCCTGGATGCGGCAGGCATCGCGCACCTCGTGTTCGGACCAGGCCAGCGTGGCCAGCGCCACCGGCAGCACGCGCATCGCCGCGCCGTTGCCGGCATCCTGCGCCGACGGTGGCGCGGTGGGGTAGCCGGTGCGGCGGAACAGCACCAGGTTGCGCCGCACGGTGTTGCCGATATCCACGGGTTTGCTGCGCATCCAGGCGTCGAAGGCGCGCGCGCAGGCCAGGCGGGTGATTTCGCCGCCGTGGATGAGAATGGCCTCGCCAAGCGCCAGGGCCATGCCGGTGTCGTCGGTGACTTGCCCGGGCTTCAGCCGCAGCCAGCCGCCGCCGACCAGCTCGCGGTGCACGCCGTCGGCGTGGGCAAAGCGATGGGCGATCTCGCGCGGCGTCATGAACTCGACGGTGGCGCCGAGCGCATCGCCCAGCGCCAGGCCGAGGTAGGCTGCCTCGGCGCGCGCCAGGACATCCTCGTTCATGACGCCAGCGGACTACTTGCTCGGGTATTCGACCAGGATGTCCTCGTCGCGCACGATGTACTGGCAGGCCAGGCGCCATTCCGTGGGCGGCAGGTCATCGACATACATCTGATCGATCTGCGCCTGCTTGATCTTGCCCATTTCCTTGAGCACCGTGACCTCGCGTGCATTGAGCGGGCCGCCCATGTGGCCATACTTGTTGTGGCTGGTCTTGTCGATGCTGCTGACCTTGACCAGGCAGGTGCCGCATTCGCCGTCGCCGCAGGAAAAGTCGATCGGAATGTGGTTGGCCTTGGCCAGTTCGAGGATGGTCTGGGTGTGGCTGCCGGCGACGGCATAGACGGTCTTGTCCTTGTGCAGCGGGCTGGAGAATGTGACATTGGCCATGATGGGCTCCGTGGGTTGAATGAATCAGGTGGGCTTGACGACGATCGTGCCGCCGAGAATTTGTGCCTGGCAGGCAAGGCGGTGGTGGCGCGGCGCGAGGTTGTCCTTCAAGACCTGGCTTTCCAGCACCGAGGGGGCGGCGAGGTGTTCGTGGCCGGAAACGATTTTGGTCAGGCAGGTGCAGCACTCGCCCTCGCGGCACCCGTAGGTGATGCCGGCGCCGACTTTTTCCGAGACCTCGATCAAACGCGTGCCGGCCGGCACCGTGACGGTGACGCCGATGTCCTGAAACGTGACTTGTGCCTTGGGCATGAAATATCTCCAGTGGGTTAAACCAGTTCTGCCATGTCGATGGCGCGCGCCTCGGCGCGGCCCAGCAGGTGCAGGGCGATTTCGCGCCCCAGTTCGTGACAGGCGGCGAATTCATCGGGCGTCGGTGCCAGGCGCGCCTTGACGCCCTGCACCGGCACGCGCAGCTTGAGCCGGCGCAGGCGGTCTTCGATCATCGGCACCGCTTCGCCGCTCCAGCCATAGGAGCCGAAGGCGGCGCCGAGCTTGCCCTTGACGTCGACCATGGTCAGCGAGGAGAGCAGGTCCCACACCGGCTTGACCGCGTCGCCATTGATGGTCGGGCTGCCGAAGATCAGCGCATCGGCCTCTTCGATCAGATCGACGAAGGGGTGCGGCTCGCTGCCCTCGATGTCGTAGAGCGAGACACGCACGCCGCCGACCAGGGTTTCGGTGTCGCCGGCCGCGGTTTCGGCGCCGGCGGCGATGGCCTCGGCCATGCGCCGCGTGGCGCCATAGGCCGAGATGTAGAAGATCGCCAGGGTCTTCACCTGATGGCGGTGCAGGCCGCTTTTCGACAGCGCGCGGTAGCGGCGCACGTAGTCACGCGGGTCTTCGCGCAGCACCGGGCCGTGCGCCGGGGCGATGGTCCGCAGCAGCAGCGGTTCGATCAGGTCCAGCGCGCTGCGCACATGGGCGCGGAAGGGCCGCATGATGTGGGCGTAGTAGTAGTCGAAGGAAAAGCGGAAGTCGCCCACCGCGTCGTTGAACAGGCGCGTGTCGCAGTAATGGCAGCCGAGGAAGTCGCCCGTGAACAGCAGGCCCTCGTCCTCCAGCCAGGTGCATTGCGTGTCCGGCCAGTGCAGGTAGGGCGTGTTGAAGAATTCGAGCGTGCGCCCGCCCAGATCCACCGTGTCGCCGGTGCCGACTCCGGTGATGCGGCCGGCGAATTCCTCGGGATCGAACAGGCCTTTCAGCATCGGCCGTGCCTGGTGTGAAACATACAGTTGCGCGCGCGGTGCGCGGCGCAGCAGTTCCGGCAGCGCGCCGGAATGGTCGGGTTCGAGGTGGTTCAGCACCACGGTGCTGATCTCGTCGTAGTCGGCCACGGCTTCCAGGCGGCGAAAGAAGCGTTCGCCGAAGCCGGCCTTGACCGTGTCGATCACCGCCACGCCGGCATCGCCGCGCACCGCGTAGGCGTTGTAACTGGTGCCGTTGGCGGTGCGCAGGATGATGTCGAAGCTGCGCAAGTCCGGGTCGAAGGCG
>JACRIX010000016.1 GCA_016215645.1 Rhodocyclales bacterium | reverse complement strand
GGCCGTCTATGAATTCCTCGAAATGTCCAATGCCCTGGTCGAGGCCGCCAACCACGGCGACCCCAACGAATTCATTCGCATCGGCCGCGAACAGATGGCCGGCAACACCCTGCGCCGCGACGCCGTGCGCCTCGCCGTGAATGGCCGTACCACCGTCGAAGAAGCGATGAGCATTTCCAGCCAGCTCGAGGACTGACGGTGCCCGCGTTTTCCTACAAGGGGCGCAACGCCACGGGCGAAGCAGTGCAGGGCGTCGTCGAAGCCGCCACCAGCAACGATGCCGCCGGCAGCCTGCTCGGTCAAGGCATCACTCCCCTGGAAATCAAGGATGCCCCGGCCGCTGCGCTGAAAAAGAAGGAAGACGGCGCCGGCGGCTTCGACCTCTTCGCCGAAAAAATCGAGCACGTCGACATCCTGCTGTTCACGCGCCAGCTCCACACGCTGATGAAGGCCGGCGTTCCCATCATGCGCGCGCTGGCCGGCTTGCAGGAATCGAACAACAACAAGGCCATGAAGTCCATGCTCGGCCAGTTGCGCGACAGCCTCGATTCCGGCCGCGAACTCTCGATGGCCCTGGCGCGTCACCCCAAGGTCTTCACGCCCTTCTACCTCTCCATGGTCCGCGTCGGCGAAATGACCGGCCGCCTGGAGGAAATCTTCCTGCGACTGTTCGACCACATGGAGTTCGAGCGCTTCATGCGCGAGCAGGTGAAGTCGGCGCTGCGCTATCCGAGCTTCGTCATGATGGCGATGGCGGCGGCTATTGTCGTCGTCAACATCTGGGTGATCCCGGCCTTTGCCAAAGTATTCCAGGGCATGAATGCGGAGTTGCCGATCCTGACGCGCATCCTGATAGGTTTTTCAGATTTCATGGTGAACTGGTGGTACGTCATTTTGGGTGGAGTTGCCGGTCTCATCTTTGCATTTCGAGGCTGGACCGCAACACCTGGCGGGCTCTACACTTGGGACAAGTGGAAGTTGCGCATCCCGATTGCCGGCAAGATCATCCTAAAGGCGACCTTGGCGCGGTTTGCGCGCAGTTTTGCCCTGGCGTCGCGATCCGGCGTGCCGGTGATCCAGGCCATGACTACTGTTGCGCTGACCGTCGATAACGCCTACTTGGCGGAAAAGATCGAGCGCATGCGCGATACAGTCGAGCGAGGCGAATCCATTCTTCGCGCAGCCATAGGCACGGGCGCATTTACACCCATCGTTCTGCAGATGATTGCGGTGGGCGAGGAATCGGGCTCGCTCGACGAAATGATGGAAGAAGTCGCCGGCATGTACCAGGGCGAAGTCGAGTATGAGCTTAAAACGCTGGCTCAGCAGATAGAACCCATCATGATCATCATGCTCGGCGCAATGATCATGGTGCTCGCATTGGGCATCTTCCTTCCGCTTTGGGATCTCGGCCGGGTGACAATGAAGAAGTGAAAAATGCAAGCGACCGTCTTCGGCTACAGGGTGGCATCAGCAAGCTAGAATTTGCGGTGGTTGCCGTCATCTTCGGCGTACTGGCGGCGATTCTGCTGGGCCGCCTGTCAGAGGTCGAGGTTGGCGCCGAAGCGACCGAAGTGGAGATCACCATCAGCAACATCCGCTCGGGCATGCGCATGGCCATCAATGATCGCATGATGAAAGGCAAGGGCGACCGCCTGGAGGAACTGCTGTCCAGCAATCCGGTGACCTTCCTGATCACCCCGCCGCGAGGCTACGTCGAACTGGCCGCAGATACCGGCGTCCGTGGTGCTTGGTATTACGATCAGCGGATCCGCGTTCTGACGTATCGCCCGCGGCAGCCGCAAGCCTTTGGTGGAAAAACGGAACTGCACTGGCGTATCAGTCAGCACGGCAATGGCAATAATGAATCGGTTGCCGGCATCCAGTTGGAAGAGATGCCTTAAGTCGTTAGTCGTGAATGGCTGCGAGAACCATAGGTATTCCCCTATTTATTTTGAGCAATTTGAACCTTGGGAATGTTAGACTACGCGATAAGGGTGACCCGAGACCTGAATATTTAGGTGCCCCCAGAGACCATGAACATGTCCTGTCCGCTGCAATTGAGGAGGCAAGAATGAAAGAAAAGGGATTTACGCTGATCGAACTTGTCGTCGTTATCGTGATTCTCGGCATTCTCGCCGCGACGGCCCTGCCGAAGTTCATCGACATGCGCGGCGATGCAGCCAGAGCTGCTGTTGACGGCGTCGCGGGCGCCTTGAGTTCGGCGGCGACCATAAACTATTCCGCTCGTTTGGTAAGCACGAATAACGGTGTCGCCATAGGCAACTGCGATGCTGTGTCCAACGCCATGCAGACTCCCTTGCCAGCTAGTTATGGCATAACGTCATTGACCGTGGCGACATCTGGCACCGGTCAGACGGTGACAAACTGTGTTTTGACGGCAACCATCAATGGAACCGCCTACACGGCCAACTTCACCGCAGTCGGTATTTCCTGAGCCAGGACAAACCAGCCCAAGCCCGCCCTTCAGCGGGCTTTTTTCTTTCCATGCTTGGCATCGTTTCCTCTGCCGTATTGCGTGAGAAGGCCGTCCAACTGGTCGCCGGCTTCTCGCGCGACATTGCGGCGCCGGCCAAGGCGAGCCGCAAGACGGCGTCACCCGAATCCGTCGCCGACGGTGCGTTGCAGTCACTCTTTCGCAGTGTTGCCGAGTTTTGTAGCGAGCAGCGCCTTAGTGTCATCGGTCGTGCGCGACTCGCTAGAACTCTTCAGGACGAGTTGCAGCGGCAGGGCTTTCCCGGCGACATGGTCTCCAAGGTGACCGGTGCCGTCACCATCAACGCCCTCGCTGCACCCGAGCGCAAGAACAGGGCCGGCGGGTAGGCCCGCTCTCCCTTCCGTCCGGAGCAACCTCCTTGCTAGCGGAAAAATGGCTGTCCCGGCTTCTTCATTGGGTCGCGCGCTACTTTGGCGGACGCGGGCATTCGATGCTGGCCACCCTGCTGTTCAGGGCTTCCGGCGACAGTCAGTCCTTCGAGCATGCGCGCGCCGCCTGGCTCGTCGGCGACGTGGCGGGTGCCAAGTCGCTACTCTGTAAACTGCTGGCGAGTCGACCAAATCACCCCGAGGGCAACAACCTGATGGGGGCGATATGCCTGCGGGCCGATCAGATCGATGCGGCGGAAGTCCATTTTCGGCGGGCGCTGACGGCGCGGCCGAGGTACGCCGCAGCGCGTAACAACCTAGGGAATATCTATCAGGCCCGGAACGATTGGCCGGGTGCCATCCAGTGCTCTCGCGAGGCGCTCGAATGCGACGCCAACCATGTCGAAGCGCTGATCAATCTCGGTGGCGGTCTGAATGCCATTGGTCAATATGCGGAGGCGGAGCGCCATTGCCGTCGCGCTGTCGCATTGGCGCCGGATTTTGCCGGCGCCTGGAGCAACCTCGGCAGCGCCCTCTTCAGCCAAGGGAGAGGCGGCGAGGCAGTTGCCGCCTGCCGAGAAGCATTGCGACTGGACCCTGGGCTTGCCGAGGCGTCGATTAATCTCTACCTCATCTTGCAGGATGCGGGACTTCTCGTCGGCGTGGTGGACTACTACGAGGCGCGCCTGACGAAGAATCCAGGGGAATACCTGGCTCATGTACGCATCGCCCAGGCCTTGCAGGCGCAACACCGCTGGGACGATGGCTATGACCGCTTGCTGCAAGCCCTGGCAATTCGCCCCGACGCCGTCGACGCCATGACGCTGCTCGGACATAACCTCGCCCACGCCGGCGATGCGCAAGGCGCAATCGACAAATATCGCCGCGCCCTCGAGTTCGGACCCAACCCCGGCGCACATGCCAGCCTGGTATTCGATCTGCTCTACATCGACGGCATGTCGGGCACGGCCTTGCGCGATGCCTACGAGGAATGGGCGGAACGTTATGCGCAGTCGGTCGCATACGAGGCCGCCGGTACGACGCGACACTACGGTAGGCCGTTGCGCATCGGCTACGTTTCCATGGACTTTGCCAAGCATTCCGTGGCCTATTTTATGGAGCCCATTCTGGAGCAGCACGATCGCAGCGCTGTGTTTGTCGTCTGCTATTCGACGCTGCTGCAACCGGACGCGGTGACGGAGCGTTTACGCGGCATGAGCGACTTGTGGCGCGACGTGTCGCTGAGTTCCATCGCCGAAATGGAAGCGATGATCCGCGAAGACGGGATCGACATCCTCGTCGATCTCTCCGGCTATACCTCGGGAAGTCGCTTGGCGCTGTTCGCGCGCAAGCCCGCGCCGATACAGGTGACTTATCTCGGGCACCCCGCCACCACCGGTGTTGCCGCCATCGACTACCGAATTAGCGACGACGTCGCCGATCCGCCGGGGCTTACCGAGGACCATTACACCGAGCAGTTATGGCGTCTGCCGGGCTGCTTCCTGACCTACCTTCCGGCGGCTGACGCGCCGTCGGTCGCCGAGCCGCCGGTGATCGCCAAGGGCCATGTCACATTTGGCAGTTTCAATAATCTCCTGAAGGTCTCGGCGCCCGTTATTGAGGCCTGGGCGCGCATTCTACTGGCGGTGCCGGGAGCGACACTGTTGCTCAAGGGCTTTGCCTTCAACGCCCACCATGGACGGCAACGTGTCGCCGCCGAGTTCGCCCGCTGGGGCATAGACGAATCCCGGTTGCGCCTCCAGGATTGGCGGGCTGCCGCCAACGACCATCTAGCCGCCTACAGCGAAATCGACATTGCCCTTGATCCCTTTCCCTACAACGGCACCACGACAACCTGCGAAGCCTTCTGGATGGGGGTGCCGGTCGTCACCCTGGTCGGTGACCGCCATTCCTGTCGTGTCGGCGCCAGCCTACTGCGCTGCGTCGGACTAGACGACCTGGCCTGCGGTTCACGCGACGACTATGTCGCCACCGCCGTGGCGCTGGCGGCGGACGGCGCGCGCCTGCGCGAACTGCGTGCAACTCTGCGCGACCGCGTGCGCGTTTCGGCGCTCATGGACCATGCCGGCTTCGCACGCAAGCTAGAGGCGGCCTACCTGTCCATGTGGCGAGCGCATGCACCCGAGGCCGGGGATGAGACGGCAAGACTTGCCCAGCCGGCAGAGAATCTGCGGCTGCACATCGGCGGGCACGAAGCTCGTCCGGGCTGGAAGATACTCAACATAAGTCCGGGATCCCAGGTCGATTTTGTGGGCGATATTCGTGATCTCTCGATGTTTCGGCCCAACTCGGTGGCCGAAATTTACGCCAGTCACGTTCTCGAGCATGTGGACCAGAAATCGATGCCGAACGTATTGCGCGGACTTCGTCGGATCCTGCGCAAGCCTGGTGGGTGCCTGATGATCTCGGTGCCGGACCTTGAGGTCCTTTGCCGTCAGTTTCTCGACGCCGGACTGGACGCGACCGCACGCGTTCATGTCATGCGCATGATGTTCGGAGGGCAGGTGGATGCACACGACCATCATCAGATTGGCCTCTATTTCGACCACCTCGCCGACCTATTAACAATGGCGGGGTTTCATGACATTCGCCGCGTCGAATCCTTCGGTCTGTTTGACGATACCAGTGACTACGCGCCCTATGGGCTTCGAATCAGCCTCAATATCGTAGCCAGAGCCTGATCCACGAGTTTGACAAAGGGAGCGCACGTGCCTGCGCCATCGTGAGACTAATGGTGACGATAAATGTCGAGATAGATTTTGCCTGCTTGCCGTAGCGGGTTCTGTTGCAGGTCGTGTCCGATTCCTTGTCGCGGTACGACCATGAGAGCGTTCAATATGCGTTCATGGGTGCAACCATGGCGGGAATGAGTATTCGCGGCCTCGACGCTAGAGCGCCAGGCCGAACAGGAGGGCAGCAGCCTCAACAGCCTGGTGCTGCGTTTGTTGCGGAGCGGTGGTGTGGCCTCCGAGCGCGGCTTGCGGAAGTTCGACGACCTCGATGCACTCGCAGGTACATGGAGCGCAGAGGAAGCGCAGGCATTCGAGCGCAACACGGCTGCGTTTGGCGAAGTCGACACCGCGCTCGGGAGGTAAGCGATGCGTCCCATCGACCTCGACACCAACGGCTACGCCGCCTTCATGAGGGGTGATGCCGCCATCGTCGACGCCCTCCGCCACGCGCCCGTGATCCTGGTGTCGGTCACCGTGTTGGGCGAACTGTTGGGCAGTTTTGCTGCCGGCCAGCGCGAGGGGGCCAACCGCACCGAACTGACTCGATTTCTCGATTCGCCGCGCGTGAAAGTGGTTCCCAGCAGTGCAGCCACCGCCGCTTGTACGCCCTGATCTACGGCGCTTTGCGCAGGAAAGGCCAGCCCATTCCCACCAACGACTTGTGGATCGTCGTCAGAAGCTTGGAGCACGGCGCTGCGCTGCTGACGCTTGACGCGTGTTTCAAGAACATCGACGGCTTGAGCGTTGGCGCGCGGCTGGAGGATTTCATTCCTTGAGCGTGGCTGTCCTAGAGCGTGGCTTGCCCGGTGATGCGTGATGCAATACCATCTGGCATCACTGTCAACACAGGCTTCTTCCGGGATTGCGACCGCGCCATGCGCCTGACCACCGAACACACGCTCGGCACTCTGCGCGCCGCCAACGTCATGCGGCTCGATCCGGCGCGCCGCGGCGGCGACATCGACGTGCTCGTCCCCACCGAGGCGCCGGCTTTCGAGACTTCGCAGCGCATCGCCACGCGCTTCTTCTCGCGCTGCGAGGAAAAGATCGACGTGGTCGTGATGAATCCGGCGCGGCTGACCGCAGAGCAGACAGACTTTCTCGCGCGCATCCGCAAGGCGAGGATCGCATGAGCACCGAACCCCTGCTGTTGGCTTCGCGTTTGACGCTGCTGGCTTCCGTGGTCGAGCGAGGAGGTGCGGAGTTTCAACGGCTGCGCGGCAAAGTAGTCGGATTCGAGTGAGCGCTAGCGGCCATAATCGCGGGTGCGTGGGGAGCGCGTCGGGGGATTGGAAGACGAAAGACTGAGGAAGCTCAAACTGGTCTGTTCCCGCTTTTCTGTTTTTCGATAGGTACGAATGGATATCTCGACATGAACACCATCGTAATCGAACATGTCGCAATCGCCGAACTTCCCGAAGCTTGGCGCAAGCGTCTGCCCGTGACACAAAAAGCGCGAGTAAGGGTTGTTATAGAGGAGGGAAGCAACATCGCGACGACCTGGCAGATGTCGCCGGCAATTTGCGCACTCTGCGTGTACCACGCTACGAATGAGCCGGATCATGCGCGAGCTGCTTATCCGCGAATTGCGAATTGGAGCCTGGCCCCATTGTTGCGAATTTTGCCGATAAGGCGCGTCACGAAAGCGTCGGCGAGCCAATATGCGGGGAGAAATTGAGATGAATCGGATGTTTTTGCGTAGCGGGAAAGCGTGGTCTGCTCGTGCTCTTGTTCGGGGGGTTCTCATATGGGTGGCGGTATCCGTATACAGCGTTACCGCCAGTGCTCTGACGCAGACCGCGAGCCCGTCTACCTGCGTGAATTCCGATACCGGAGACAACGATTGGACCAACTCCGGCAATGCGGCATCGAGCAACAATAGCTACGCCACTGTGAGTCTGGACGACGGCGAGCAATCCGATTACCTGCAATGTACGAACTTCAATTTCACCATCCCTTCGAGTGCTACGATCAACGGCATTACGGTGAGCATCGAGCGCAAGTCAACTGCCACCAACACGGCGGATCGACGGGTGCGCATCGTCAAAGGCGGTACGCGGGGCAGTGACGATCTTGCCAGCTCGACGGGCTATCCGTCCTCCGATACGGTGGCGGCCTATGGTGGCTCAGCCGCGCTATGGAGCGAAACCTGGACTGCCGCCGATATCAATAGCACCGGCTTCGGTGCCGCCCTGAGCGCCGAAAAGACGGACAATTCGGGTGGCGCGCGAACCGTTTCTATCGACCACATAGAGATTACCGTCGATTACACAGAGGGCGGTGGCGTCGTTTCCGGCGGCTGTACGGAGAGCACCGTCGGGAGCGATACGCTCATCACCTGCACCAGCAGTGGTACTTTCACGGCACCGTCAGGCGTTACCCGGGTACGCTACTTGGTGGTCGCGGGCGGCGGCGGCGGCGGCGGCATCGGCAGCGACGACGAAGAAGGTGCCGGCGGCGGCGGCGGCGGGGGCGTGAAGACGGGAACCAGCCTGACCGTGACAGCGGGAACCACGTACAACGTAACGGTCGGCAGCGGCGGCACGACCAGCAGCAATTCGGACGGCAGCGACGGCGGCAACTCGACGTTTTCGACGGTGACAGCAACAGGCGGCGGCGGCGGCGCCCGTGAAGGCGGTCACGATGGCAGTAGCGGCGGTTCCGGCGGCGGCGGCAGTGGCAACGGCAATGGCGGCTCGGGGAGCAGCGGCCAGGGCTATGCCGGTGGCGACGGCGACGGCTCGGGCACTCAGGGCGGCGCCGGTGGCGGCGGCGGTGCCGGTGCTGTCGGCAGCAACGGATCCGGGACGTCCGGCGGCAACGGCGGCGTGGGCGTTTCGGACGACATCACCGGATCCGCGACCTACTACGGCGGTGGTGGCGGTGGCGGCGGCTACGGTGTTGCCGGCGGCAATGGCGGCAACGGCGGGGGCGGTGCGGCCCCCGCAACGCGCGCCGCCGGCACGGCGGGTACGGCCAATACCGGCGGCGGCGGGGGCGGCGCCACCGGTTCGTCACTGATTGGAGGTTCGTCCCACGCCGGCGGAACCGGTGGCTCTGGGATCGTTATCCTGCGTTACAACACGTCGACGAGCTGTATGACCTTCCGCGACGAATTCTCGTCCAATAGCTACAGCCGCAACGACGGCACCGGCAGTTGGACCGGCAACTGGACCGAAACCGGCGATAACGGCTCGTCGTCCAACGGCACCATCCAGATCAGCAGCAACAAGCTACAGCTCGAAGGCGACGGTTCGGGCGGGTCGGCAACCTTCGGCGGCCCATCGATCGAACGCGAAGCCAATCTGTCGTCCTACACGAGCGCCACCCTGTCCTTCGACTACAGCGAGTCCGGAACCTGGGAGTCGACCGATTATGTCGATGTATGGGTTTCCGGGGACGGCGGCGCGAACTGGACCAAGATCCACTCATTCCAGGACGACCAAGGGTCTACGACCCAGACGTTCTCACAGGACGTCAGCGCCTACATTTCCAGCAACTTCCGCGTCGCCTTCGTCGAGAGGGCAAGTCAAAGCAGTGAGATTTTCTACATAGACAACGTGCAGATCGATGGATGCACGACCACCACTAGTCTCGATCATGTCCGACTCGAACACTCGGGCGCCGGTGTTACCTGTGTGCGCGAGCCTGTTACCGTCAAGGCCTGCCAGAACGCCGACTGCTCGACGCTGTATTCGTCCGGAAGCGTTTCGGTCACGCTGGCGCCGAGCGGCGGTTGGTATACCGCCGCTGCGGGCGGTACCGCTTCGGATGCGCTGAGCTTTACCGGAAGCACCACGGCCTACCTGGAGCAGACAACGGCAGCATCCACAACGCTATCGGGATCGGGCGTTTCGCCGAGTGCAGCCAACGGCGTCAAGTGCTATGTCGGCGCGACCGAGAGCTGCAGTCTGGCATTCTCGGACGCCGGCTTCGTCCTGTCCGCCGCCGCCGGCGACGTGGAGACGACCGTGCCGGCACAGATAGCTGGGACGGCATCGGGTACCTATTACTTGCGCGCCGTGAAGACCAGTACCACGTCCAAGGCCTGCGAGGCGGCATTAACTGGCGCGAACACAGTGAATTTCGCCTATGAGTGCGCGAATCCGGCGACTTGCTATGGTAGCGATCTGATGAGTGTGAATGGAGGGAGCAACACCACCATTGCACGCAACAACAGTGGCAGTTCGTCTAGCACGACCTCGGTGGCGATGACTTTCGACGCCAACGGCAATGCTCCTTTCACTTTCAGCTATAGCGATGTCGGTGAGGTCAAGCTTCACATGTCCAAGTCTGCCAGTGGCAGTCTGACCAAGGCCTTGAGCGGGGCGTCGAATGCCTTTGTCGTCAAGCCCAGCGGCTTCGTCTTGTCGGACATCAAACAGACGGCATCGCCGAACCTGGCGAACCCCGCGGCGGCCGACGCCGCCGGCGCAGCTTTCGTCAAGGCGGGAGAATCCTTCTCCGTCACCGTAACCGCAAAGGCAGGCAGCAGCACGGCCTACAGCTTCGGGAGGGAGTCCACGCCAGAAGAGGTCACTCTCACCCACGTTCTCGTTGCTCCCAGCGGCGGTACTGCTGGAACGCTGTCCAATACAACTATCGCCGGCAGCAGCTTTACCAACGGCGTCGCCACGGTGACCAACTTGGCTTGGGGCGAAGTCGGCATCATCACCTTGGCGCTTGGCAACGGCGACTATCTCGGCGCCGGCAGCGTGACCGGCACCACCAGCGGCAACGTCGGACGCTTCTATCCGGACCATTTCGATACCGAGGTTACCCATGCCTGCGCCAGTGGCAACTTCACTTACTCCGGTCAGCCATTTCCACTCAAGTTCACGGCTAAGAATCTGGCGGGAGCCACTACCACCAACTACACCGGCAGCTTCGCCAAGACGGTTACGCTCGCCGACGCCAACGGAGCGGGCGGCGCGTTTTCTCCGACGACATTGGCGGCGACGGATTTCAGCGCCGGTATAGCCGACTTGACGGCTACGCCGAGTGTGAGTTTCTCCTTCACCGATAAGCTGACTGGTCCTGCTACGCTCAAAGTCCGGGGAAGCGACGGCGAGGCGAGTTCGTCGGGCGGCAGCGAAGGCACGACGGCGCTGCGTTCCGGTCGTCTGCGGCTCTCCAATGCCTTTGGCTCCGAGAAGAGGACGCTTACCATCCCGGTCCAGGCGCAGTACTGGAGCGGCAGTTCCTGGGTGCTGAACAGTAGCGACAACTGCACCAATCTGGCTTCCACTGCCTTCAGCGTTTCCGGCGGCATCGCAGCCAGCACGGGCGTATCGAGTGTGGGACAGATCGGCGTATCTCCGAATACCGGCGGCAATGGCACATTGGTACTCACAGCGCCCAATACGACCGGCAGCGTCGATGTGTGCGTGGACTTGGGACCGGATCCCGCTGGTGGAGTTACGTGCTCCGCAACCTCTGCAGCCAACTCTTGGCTACAAAGCAGATGGCCGCCGGGAACGGGTTACAACAACGATCCCCCGGCTAGGGCTACGTTCGGCATTTACGCGCCCGAGACGCGAAGAACGGTCCATATCAGGGAGAGCTATTGAGCCCATGAGGTCCGCCGCCGGCTTTACGCTGACCGAACTGGTGATCGTGATTATGCTGCTCGGCATCCTTGCCGCTGTGGCCGTGCCGCGCATGACGGGGCTGGGCGATTTTCGCGCCGCCGCCTTTAGCGACAGCGTCGTCGCTACCTTGCGTTACGCCCAAAAGACGGCGACCAGCCATCGGCGTCTGGTCTGTGTCGCCTTTACAGCAGCTTCCGTGACGCTCACCATCGCCGACGCCAACCCGGCGGCGGCGTGTAATCAGAATCTGGCGCTGGCGAACGGCGCTGCCTCACTGCAAAGCGGCGACGCGACGAACGCGGTGTTTACCGCGACCGATCCGACAACCCTCAATTTCAACTTTCAGCCCGATGGCACCGGCGCCGACAGAAGCATCGTCGTCACAGGGCAACCGGCCATTACCGTCGTGGGAGCGACCGGTAGTGTTCGCTAAGCGCGCGTCCGGCTTTACGCTGGTCGAAATGGTGATCGCCATGGTGGTCATCGGCATCGGGCTCACCGGAGTGTTGAGCGCTTTCAATGTCGTAGTCCTGTCGAGTGCCGATCCGATGATCAACAAGCAGATGCTGGCGGTGGCCGAGGAGATGATGGAGGAAGTTCTGCTCAAGCCCTATCCCGTTCCCGAGGGTGATGCCGCACCGGTCAATGCCGCAGCCAATTGCGGCGCCGCCGGCGCGATCCGTAGCGCCTTCGACGACGTCGCCGACTACGCCGGCTATACGACCAACGGCGTCTGCGACATCGACGGTGCTGCCGTTGCCGGCCTTGCCGATTATGGCGTCAGCGTTGCCGTCGACGCCGCGGCGAATCTCGGCGCACTCGGTGCGGGCAGCGTCATGCGCGTCACCGTTACCGTCACTCGCGGCGGCGAGTCCATTAGCCTCACCGGCTGGCGCACCAATTACGCGGCATGAAGAACCGCGGCTTCACCCTTCTCGAACTGGTCATGGTGATCGTCATCACCGGCGTCATCGCCAGTTCGCTTACGATCTTCCTGGTGCCGGCGGTGAACAGCTATTTCGACTCGCGCCGCCGCGCCGATCTTACTGACCTGGCCGACACCGCTCTGCGCCGCATGAGCCAGGACATCCGGCGCGCGGTGCCGAATTCGATCCGTTCCTTTTCGGGCACCTGTTTCAGCCTGTCGCCGACGACCAGTGGTGGGCGCTATCGGGTGGCGACGGATACGGTCAATGGGGTCGGCCAGGCGGTCGATACCAGTACGACGACGAGCAGTTTCGACGTCTTGAGTCCGATGGGCACGGTCCCGGCGGCCAACGACTGGGTGGTCGTCGACAACGAGAACAGTGCCGACGTCTACGCCGGTACCAATCGCGGCCAGGTCAGCGGCGTGGCGACGCCGGCGGCGACGGCTGGCCTCACCCGCATCACCCTGACCGGCGCCACCCAGTTCCCGGCTGGCTATGACGGTGGGCGCTTCGTCGTCGTGTCGAACGGCGAGCAGGCGGTGTTCTACAGTTGCAACGGCGG
>JACRIX010000073.1 GCA_016215645.1 Rhodocyclales bacterium | reverse complement strand
ATGTTCACGATTCCGCGCACCCTGTTCGACGAAGACCACGCCGCCTTCCGCGACACCGCCCGCCGCTTCATGGAGCAGGAGGTCGCCCCCCACCATGCGCGCTGGGAGGAGCAGACCCACGTCGATCGCGAGGTCTGGACCAAGGCCGGCGCCGCCGGCCTGCTCTGCGCCACCATGCCCGAGGAATACGGCGGGGCCGGGGTGGACAAGCGCTTCTCGGTGGTGGTCATGGAAGAGGCGGCGCGCATCAACGCCACGGGCCTGGGCTGGGGTCTGCATTCCGAGATCGTCGCGCCCTACCTGCTGCACTACGGCAGCGAGCACCTCAAACAGAAATACCTGCCGAAGATGGCCAGCGGCGAAATGATCGGCGCCATTGCCATGACCGAGCCGGCGGCCGGTTCCGACCTGCAGGGCGTGCGCACCTCGGCAGTGAAGGACGGCGACCATTACATCCTGAACGGCTCGAAGATCTTCATCACCAATGGTTACCTGTCCGACCTGGTGATCGTGGTGGCCAAGACCGATCCCGCCAAGGGTGCGAAGGGCACCAGCCTGCTGGTGGTCGATACCTCGATGGCCGGCTTCAGCAAGGCCAAGCCGCTGCACAAGGCCGGCATGAAGGCGCAGGACACCTGCGAGCTCTACTTCGACAATGTGCGCGTGCCGGCCGAAAACCTGCTCGGCGAGGAAGGCAACGGCTTCGTCTACCTGATGCAGGAGCTGCCCTGGGAACGCCTGCAGATCGCCGTGATTTCGATCGCCTCGGCGGAAGCCGCGCTGGACTGGACCATCCAGTACACCAGCGAACGCAAGGCCTTCGGCCAGGAAATCGCCAAGTTCCAGAACACGCGCTTCAAGCTCGCCGAACTGAAGACCGAAATCCAGGTCGGCCGTGTTTTCGTCGACCGCTGCATCGAGCTGATACTCGAAAACAAGCTCGACCCGGCCACGGCCTCGATGGCCAAGTACTGGTGCTCGGATCTGCAGTTCAAGGTGATGGACGAATGTGTGCAGCTGCACGGCGGCTACGGCTACATGTGGGACTACCCGATCACCCGCGCCTGGGCCGACGCCCGCGTGCAGCGCATCTATGGCGGTACCAATGAAATCATGAAAGAACTCATTTCAAGGAGCCTGTGATGGCCGAAGCCTATATCTACGATGCCCTGCGCACGCCGCGCGGCAAGGGCAAGCAGGGCGGCGCGCTGAACCAGGCGACGCCCATCCACCTCGCCGCCACGGCATTGCGCGCGCTGGCCGAGCGCAATGCGCTGGATACGTCCAAGGTCGACGACGTGGTGCTCGGCTGCGTCGAGCCGGTGGGCGAGCAGGGCGCCGACATCGCCCGCGTTGCGGCGCTCTACGCCGACTACGCGATCACTGCGCCCGGTGTCACCGTCAGCCGTTTCTGCGCCTCGGGTCTCGAAGCCTGCAACCAGGCGGCGGCCCAGGTGATGTCGGGCCAGGCCGACCTCGTCGTCGGCGGCGGCGTCGAGTCGATGTCGCGCGTGCCGATGTTCTCCTCGGGCGGCGCCTGGCCGATCGATCCGCAGGTAGCGGCGAAGACCGCCTTCGTGCCGCAGGGCATTTCGGCCGACCTGATCGCCACCAAGTGGGGTTTCTCGCGCAAGGACGTCGATGCCTATGCGCTGGAATCGCAGCGCCGCGCCAAGGCGGCCTGGGACGCCGGTCATTTCAAGAAGTCCATCGTGCCGGTGAAGGACATCAACGGCCTGGTCATGCTGGCCCACGACGAATACATGCGCCCCGAAACGACCATGGAGTCGCTGGCATCATTGAAGCCCGCCTTCCAGGAGCAGGGCGAGAAGTACGGCTTCAACAGCGTGATGTTGCAGCGCTACCCGGAAGTCGAGAAGATCGAGCACGTGCATCACGCCGGCAACAGCTCGGGCATTGTCGACGGCGCGGCGGCCGTCCTGTTCGGCACAAAGGAGATTGGTGCCGCGCTGGGCTTGAAGCCGCGCGCACGGATCCGTTCCTTCGCATCGATCGGTTCCGAGCCCTCGATCATGCTCACCGGCCCCAGCTATGCGGCAGAAAAGGCGCTCAAGCGCGCCGGCATGAAGGTCGGCGACATCGACCTCGTCGAACTCAACGAAGCCTTCGCCGCGGTGGTGCTGCGCTTCATGCAGGTACTGAACGTCGCGCACGACAGGATGAACGTCAACGGCGGCGCCATCGCCATGGGCCATCCGCTGGGCGCCACCGGGGCGATGATCCTCGGCACCCTGCTCGACGAAATGGAGCGGCGGGGGGTGGCTACCGGACTGGCGACGCTGTGTGTCGGTGCGGGGATGGGGACGGCTACCATCATTGAGCGGGTTTGAAATGAAAACCGGCGCGGGATTGTCACTGGCGCGGGATCGGGACGGCGGGGCATTCTGCTTCGCTCATGTCCTCCGTCGGCGCCCTGCGGGCGCCTCCTCCCCCTTTACTTCGCTGCGCAGAACACCCCACCCTCCCGATCAGGTGACGGTGTTGCAGTGCAGAGGTCGCACGGCAAAAGCGCATCCAGCCGAGGATGGCGGGGGTCCTCCTCCGGTAAGTAAAGGGGGAGGAGCGGGCGCAGCCCGCGACGGAGGACATGGACGGAGGAGGACCCCCGTCGTCCATGGCGCTCCAAAGACATCACGAATCGACGCCTTTGAACCATCGCTGTCCCATCCGGCACTCTGGAGTCACTGACATGCTGAACTATTCCGTCGATGCCGAAGGCATTGCCACCGTCGAATTCGATTACCCCGGCAAGTCGCAGAACATCCTCAATGCCGGCTCGATGGGCGCTTACGCCGAGGCGATGCAGAAGGCGCTGGCCGATCCGGCGGTGAAGGGCATCGTGCTGGCGTCGGCGAAAAAGGACTTCATCGCCGGCGGCGACCTGGGCGAGATGGCGGGCTGTACCGATGCGGCGGCTTTCCATGCCTCGATCAGCGGCTGGCACAAGCTCCTGCGCGGCATCGAACTGGGCGGCAAGCCGGTGGCGGCCGCGCTCAACGGCACCACGCTGGGCGGCGGCATGGAGGTCGCGCTGTCCTGTCATTACCGTGTCGCGGCCGACAACCCGAAAGCTCGCTTTGGCTTCCCCGAAGTTACCTTGGGCCTGCTGCCCGGCGCCGGCGGCACCCAGCGCGTGCCGCGGCTGGTGGGCATGCAGGCCGCCGCGCCGCTGCTGATGGAAGGCAAGCGCATCAAGGCTGGCGAAGCGCAAAAGATCGGCCTGATCCACGCCGTGGTGAAAGTCGGCGCTGAGCGCACGGCGGCGCGGCAATGGGTGATGGACAGCATCGCCTCCGGCGCCAAGCCCTTGCAACCCTGGGATGCCAAGGCTTACAAGATTCCCGGCGGCGGTCCGAATACGCCCGGCGGCATGCAGATGTTGATGGCGGCCAACGCCATGCTGCGCGAGAAGACCTGCGACAACTATCCCGCGCCGAAGCACATCCTCTCCTGCGTCTATGAGGGCCTGTCCACCAACATCGACACGGGGCTGGCCATCGAGGCGCGCTACTTTACGAATCTGGTGATGTCGCCGGTGTCGAAGAACATGATCCGCAGCCTGTTCTTCGGCATGCAGGAAGCCAACAAGCTGGCCTCGCGCCCGCAGGGTGTGCTGCCGCAGAAATACACGAAGGTCGGCATGCTCGGTGCCGGCATGATGGGTGCGGGCATCGCCATGTGCTCCGCCCAGGCCGGTATCGAATTGATCCTGCTCGACACGACGCAGGAGGCCGCCGAAAAGGGCAAGGCTTATGCCGCCAAACAGTGGGGCAAGCAGGTGGCCAAGGGGCGCATGACGCAGGAGGCGGCGGATGCGCTGCTGCCGCGCATCAAGCCGACCGCCGATTACGCGGATCTGGCCGGCTGTGAGCTGGTGATCGAGGCCGTGTTCGAAAAGCGCGAGATCAAGGCCGAGGTGACGAAGAAGACCGAGGCGGTGATCGGCAGCGACGCGATCTTCGCCTCCAACACCTCGACCCTGCCGATCACGGGTCTGGCCGAAGCCAGCGCGCGTCCAGCCAATTTCATCGGCCTGCATTTCTTCTCGCCCGCCGAAAAGATGCCGCTGGTCGAAATCATCGTCGGCAAGGCGACCAGCGATGCCACCTTGGCACGATCCATGGATTTCGTGCGCGCCATCGGCAAGACGCCGATCGTGGTCAATGACTCGCGCGGCTTCTACACCAGCCGCGTGTTCGGTACCTATGTCTCGGAAGGCATGGCCCTGCTCGAAGAGGGCGTGCCGCCGGCGCTGATCGACCGTGCCGGGCTGATGGCCGGCATGCCGGTGGGGCCGCTGGCCCTGGCCGACGAGGTGTCGATCGAACTGGTGCACAAGATCGCGCAGCAGACGCGAGCCGACCTCGGTGCCGCCTATGTCGAGCGCGCCGCCGACCGCGTCGCGGCGAAGATGGTGGCCGAGCTGGGTCGGCTGGGGCGCAAGTCGGGGGCGGGCTTCTACGACTATCCGGCGGACGGTTCCAAGCGCTTGTGGCCGGGGCTGGCGGAACATTTCAAAGTCGGCGCTGGTGACACGGCGATTCCGACGGTAGACGAGATCATCGAGCGCCTGATCCTTGTCCAGTCGGTCGAGACCGCCCGCTGCCTCGAAGAGAAGGTGCTGCGCGCGGCGATCGATGCCGATGTCGGCGCGATTCTTGGCTGGGGCTATCCCCCTTTCCGCGGCGGGCCTATCGGCTGGCTGCACACGCTGGGGCTGGCCGAGGCGGTGGCGACGCTCGACCGCCTGGCGGAACAATACGGACCGCGTTTTGCCGCGCCGAAAATCCTGCGCGAGATGGCGGCCAAAGGAGAGCGCTTCTATTCGGCATGATGCATAATCGCCACAGACTCTAAACGAGCAAGAAGATAAGACAGCAGTATTCCCGGAGGAGAGTTATCGGGTGGTGCAGCTCCTGCAACTGATCATCAGCGGAGCGGCGATCGGGTGCATCTATGCGCTGATCGCCCTTGGCTTCGTGCTGATCTACAAGGCGACCGAGACCGTCAATTTCGCCCAGGGCGACATCATGATGATCGGCGGTTTCGTCGGCCTCTCGGCGATGACGCTGGGCGGCCTGCCGTTCTGGGCGGCCTTCCTGATCACCATTGTCGTCATGACCCTGTTCGGCATGGGCACCGAGCGCCTGGTGCTCCGGCCGCTGCTCGGCCAGCCGGCCTTCACCGTGATCATGATGACCATCGGCCTGGGCTACCTGGCGCGCGGCGTGGTGACCATGATTCCCTACTGGGGCACCGAGACGCATACCCTCCCGGTGCCGTGGAAGGACGAGGTATTCTGGATCGGCGAGACCGGCAAGGGGCTGGTGGTGTCGCTCGAACATGTCGCCATCATCGTCGCCACCGTGGCCCTGGTCGTGCTGTTGTTCGCTTTTTTCCGCTATACCCGGCTGGGCATCGCCATGCAGGCGACTTCGCAGAACCAGCTCGCGGCCTTCTACATGGGCATCCCGGTGCGACGCGTGAACATGCTGATCTGGGGCCTGTCGTCGGCCATCTGTGGCGTCGCCGCGCTGCTGCTGGCGCCGATCACCTTCGTGCACGCCAACATGGGCTTTGTCGGCCTCAAGGCCTTTCCGGCGGCGGTGGTGGGCGGCTTCGGCAGCATCCCGGGCGCCCTGGTCGGCGGCCTGATCATCGGCATCGTCGAATCGCTGGCCGGCTTCTACTTGCCCGAGGGCTTCAAGGACATCGCCGCCTACGTCGTGGTGCTGGTGATGCTGGTGGTCAAACCCAACGGCCTGTTCGGCGAAAACCTGACGAAGAAAGTCTGATGCATTTCCTGTTCAAGACCGCTTACGCCCAGGATGTCGCCCTGTTCAAGCACGGCGGGCAGAAGTTCTGGTACGCCCTGCTCGCCCTGGCCCTGGTCGCCGCGCCCTTCATCCTTTCCGAATACGCGCTGTCGCAATTCACCTTCATCGGCATCTACGCCATTGTCTGCCTCGGGCTGATGCTGCTTTCCGGTTTCACCGGCCAGGTCTCGCTCGGCCATGCCGGCTTCCTCGCCATGGGCGCCTACACCGAGGCCTGGCTGCAATCCATGGGCTGGCCCTTCGTACTGTCGCTGACGATGTCGGCGCTGGTGGCCGGCATCACCGGCATCCTGGTCGGCCTGCCGGCGCTTCGGGTCAAGGGCATCTACCTGGCGATCGCCACGCTGGCTTTCGGCTTCATCATCGAAGAAGTGGTGGTGCGCGCCGAGCACATCACCGGCGGCAACGCCGGCCGCCAGCTGGAAAAGCTGGTCATCGCCGGCATCGATTTCGATGACGGCAGCAACTACTATTACCTGGTGACGGCGATCACCGTGCTGTGCGTGCTTGGCGTGCTCAACCTGCTGCGCAGCCCCACCGGCCGCGCCTTCGTCGCCATCCGCGATTCCGAGGTCTCGGCGCAGAGCATGGGCATCAACCTTGCCTACTACAAGACCGTCGCCTTCGCCCTTTCGGCGGCGCTGGCCGGCATCGCCGGGGCGCTGTATGCGCACAAGCTCCGCATCATCACACCCGACCAGTTCGGCTTCCTGCAGTCCATCGAGCTGCTGATGATGGTGGTGATCGGTGGCCTCGGCTCGATCCAGGGCGCGATCTTCGGTCCCGCCTTCTGGTTCATCGTGCAGCAGGTGATCGTCATCGGCAAGGACCTGCTGCCGCCGGGACTGGGCCAGCAGACCGGCCTGCAGCCGACCATCTTCGGCTTCATCCTGATCGCCGTGGTGCTCTTCGAGCCCATGGGCCTCTACGGCCGCTGGCTGAAATTCCGCACCTTCCTCGAGATCTTCCCCTTCTACCGCAAGGGCATGTTCAAGCGGCAGAAGTCGTATATGAAGTCTGAGAGGATGAAATGAAAACCACTCTGGCGTTGTGTCCGGTGCGGGTTCGGGAGGCCGGGGCATTCTGCTTCGCTCATGTCCTCCGTCCCCACGGCTTGCCCTGCATGGCAAGCCGGCTTCGGCAGCGCGGAGCAGTGCTCCGCGAAACCCTGCCTACGCCCCCCTTTACTTCGCTGCGCAGAACGCCCCACCCTCCAGATCGGGACATGCAGTCGCGGGTT
>JACRIX010000067.1 GCA_016215645.1 Rhodocyclales bacterium | reverse complement strand
CGCTGGGAAACTCTGCCGCGCCTGGCACCCTTCGTCGTCCTGATTGCCGTCGTCATGGTCGCGCTCTACGACGGCTGGGGCACGCCCTCGGAGGTCGCCGCCGTCGGCGCCGCCGGCTCGCTGCTGCTGGTGACCGCGATCTACGGCGTCTGGCGCTGGCGCGACATCCGCGAGATCCTGCTCGGCACGGCGCGCGAGTCCTGCATGATCATGATGATCATCGCCATGGCCTTCCTGTTCACCTACGTGATGAGCTACCTGCACATCACCCAGGCCATGGCGCAATGGCTGGTCGGGCTGGAGCTGTCGAAATGGGTGTATCTGTTCTGGGTGAACATCCTGCTGCTGGTGCTGGGCTGCTTCCTGCCGCCGGTGGCGATCATCCTGATGGTGACGCCGGTGATCATGCCCGGCATACTCGCCGCCGGCTTCGACCCGATCTGGTTCGGCATCGTGCTCACCATCAACATGGAAATGGGCCTGATCACGCCGCCGGTCGGCCTCAACCTCTTCGTCATCAACGGCATCGCACCCGACATCACGTTCCGCCAGATCATGCGCGGCGTGATGCCCTTCATCTGGATCATGGGCGCCTACATCGTGCTGCTGGCGATCTTCCCCGAGATCGTCATGTGGCTGCCGCAGAATGTGAAGTAGCGAAGGTAGCCTACAAAAGTCGGCGCTGGTGGCACGGCGATTTTCGCCAGCGGACTACCCATGGCACGGCTCCTCGCGGCGGCGTCCGCCAAATCGGCAGCGTCCTGTGGCCGGCCTGCGCTGTGGCTTGTATCGGGCGGCTGGTGTCGGCTTACCCTCCCGGCCATCAAGAGCCGTTCGCTTTGAAGCGCCGAATGAGTGCTTGAATCGGATTGTTACCGTAGGTTCTTCAGTGGCTCCGACCAATGTCTCGTGAGCCGCCAAGCACACGCAAGGGAGAATCACGATGGACAAGTACGAAAGTCCAAGCCACGCGGCGTGGGAGTGCAAATACCACGTCGTGTTCCTACCGAAAAGCCGGCGACGGACGCTGCACGGAGAAATGCGCAAATACCTTGGCGAGGTTTTCCGCAAGCTGGCAGAACAGAAAGAAAATCGAATAGAGGAAGGGCACCTGATACCGGACCACGTGCACATGATGATCTCGATCCCGCCGAAGTACGCGGTGTCGCAGGTGGTGGGGTACATCAAGGGCAAGAGCGCCATCTACTTGACGCGGGTCTAAGCTGAGCGGAAGCGAAACTTCGTCGGGCAGCATTTCTGGGCAAGAGGGTACTTTGTATCGACGGTGGGTCGGGACGAAGCCGTAATACGGGAGTACATCCGACGCCAAGAAGACGAGGACAAGCGACTGGACCAAATGAACCTGTGGAGGTGATCGGCCACCGTTATGGTGGCCCCAAGAATTCGGGGCGGCGTCAGCGACCCCGGACTGCCGCTTTGAGCGGCTCACAATCTAAAGCCCCCGGCTATGCCAGGGGATGCTTACCTCCCGTATTACGTGCGACTGCGCTTGTTGGTGCGGCGACGATACACGCCCAAGACGCCGAACCCAATTATTCCGCCATAGGTCCATAACGCGATGTCCGACGGCTGAGCTGGATCCCCCGCGATATCGGAATCCTTTAGTTCGTCAGGAAAATTGCGAGGCCCGGCTGGGACAATCTTCCATTGCGAACGATCTTCCGGTACGCGCTTCATGTACTCGTCCAGTGATGCAACCGGTGCCTGACCGAAAGCCCGTGATGAAGGAAACTGCGGAATTCGGACGTAAATCAACGCCTCGACATCCTCCGCCAACTGGCCTTCCAATACTCCGGAAATCGCCTTGCCTGCCGCGATACGTTGAACGATGTCTCCACCCGCCGAATTGAAGGCGGCAAACGGGTAAAGATTAGTGCGTTCGGTCATCAAATAATCGAAAGCTTTTTGGCCATTCTCGAGGCTCATGTCCTTGAGCGCAATATAAGGGAGCGCAATTGCAGCCTTCAATCTTCCATCGCCCCCCTCCTCCGGAATCTTCCAGCCCAGGGAACGCAGGGTTTCCATATTGATTCCGGCGCAATTCGCAGTTGTATGTCGGTAGTTGAAATCATGGCGGTAAAAATGGTTGAACACGCGACCGATGGCCTGCTGATATAGGTTCGGAACGCGGTCGTGCTTCAGGACCGCGACCAGCATGTACGACGGCCGGTACCATGACTGGCCGCTGTTCATATCAGCCATATACGCGTCCATCGGCAGCGTCGACGCGATAATGCCCTTCTCGCTGGCCGATCCGAGGTTGTAGAAATTATTAACTGCCCAATCGCCCCACTCGCCGCGCTCGCCAAACCGCCCTGTAGCCACCGCGAAATGGCCGCCATGGGCCTCGTCGTCATCCCCCTGCGCGCCGTTGAGCATGAAAGCAAGGACCGGCTTGCCGGAAAAATCCTGTCGCGACTGCGAATTGCGCTGCCATAGCACTCTCGCAGTGAGCGGTGCGTCGGCTTTCTTCCCGTCGGCTCGGACGAGAGACTCAATCGTTTCGCCAATTATTAGTGGTTGATACTGAAGTTTGGCGGCGCTCAACGCGTAGTCGTCAGGCCAGATCGTTC
This sequence comes from Rhodocyclales bacterium, assembly GCA_016215645.1. Lineage (GTDB taxonomy): Bacteria > Pseudomonadota > Gammaproteobacteria > Burkholderiales > Rhodocyclaceae > Sulfuritalea. Next base: position 44,224 of record JACRIX010000067.1, on the reverse strand, counting down.
GAGCAACAAAGCGATCACCTTCCCGGCGTCCCCTAAGTCGCAGCGGGCGATCCGTGAAGTGACGAACACTCGATGCGTCGAAATAGGAAAGATTTGTTTCGATCTTCGCCGTCACCGCAAACGGCAGCTTCGTGCCATCAGGACCGGTTAAGGTGGTTCCTGATGCATCGATGCGTGCGTTGTCGACCACCAATGGCGAACCAATCCAAAGGAGGGGCGGCCGTGCCGCTTCATCGCCTCTTGGGTTCGACGTTACCCAGGCACGGACGTCGTCCTGGTAGCCCGAGCGTCGCGCAAACTCCGCCGGCTTTCCCTTGGGGACTGCAATCGTGTCACCTCGGAAATACCAAAGCGCCTGCCGAATTGTCGGGCAATCTTTACAGTCGCCGTCAGTCACACGGAATTCATCCGCACGATAGAGGCCAATGCTTCCGGAATCAAGCGCCTCCCGAATTCCGGTCGGCGCTCCGATTGCATTTTGTGTGCCTAGTACAGAGAGGACAATAGCCAGATGCAAATAATATCGTCTCATTGAATTTGACCTCCTCATAGCCTCTCCTTTGGTGCCACGCACTAATTGGGCAAAAATGAAGTTTCTATACCGTGTAAAGAAATTCCGGCCACCTCATCCAAAGCATTGATCCAAGGCGACGTAGCCATTACCTCGTACGTGCAGCAGCCAGTCAGGCCCTCGAATGGCCGGCAAACGGTCATTAGGCGCACTCAGGCAACCTAGTCAGCCCTGCGGAAAACTAGCTTATTGCTGTAGCCGAACTTTTGACTTCTGGCTAAACTGACCGGAATGCCATTGAACTGAATATTTTACTGAAATTGTTAACTTTCCCATTCTTGAAGTACGGCACCGACCCGTTGGGAATATTGTCCAAGCAAGTTCGAAACTATGCGTTGCTGGGTAGGGTGGCGAGCTTCGTTTTCTTTGCATCTATTCTAAAAACAATTTCGCTGAGGACGTGGCGGCTGGCATAAGGAGAACATAAAAGTGAAGCAATGGCTTGCGGCTGAGCATATCAATCGACTGGCTGCAGATCCGGTGCACTGCACTCGTACCAAATTGAACTTGGAGATTGATTCGCGCCGCCCGTTCGTGCCAGAAGACTATACCCAGCTTTACTACACACCCGTTTATGCCTCTTTGAGCTTTGAGCATCGGTTGCGGTACAACCAACTGTTCGGGTTGCGCATCAATGAGTACATCATGATGCTGGAAGCTGATCTGGTAGAGAGGCTGGTCACACCGTTGCTGCGCCGGCCACATATCGCCGCCGACCTTGCCTTGGCGCAGGCCATGACCACGATGATCGAGGAAGAGAGACGGCATTTTTCCGGCTTTGCGGCACTAAATCGCGCCTGCCGCCCTGATCTCTATCCTCTTGGTAAGGACCGCCTGTTTTCCTGCCTGCCCGGCTGGACCAAAGCAATGTTCTGGATCGTTGGCGCGCTGGCCGGACGCCTTTCTTTCGCGCTGTGGTATTTGATGGCCATGGAGGAGTCATCCATGGCTTTGGCGCGAGATATGTCACGTCGACCGGAGACTGAAACCTTGGGGCTGCTCGACCCAGCCTTCGTCGCGGTCCACCGGGAGCATATGAAAGATGAATCACGCCACCTCCATATTGATGGCAGAATGATTGAGTCGAGTATTGGTTCGGGTATAAGGGCGGAGCGGGTTCTAAATGCATGGCTGTTCCAATCAATGCTTCGCGGTATCACCCGCCTGACGCGAAGCGGCTCCGGAGTCATGGTCATCCATCAGTTGGTTCGCGACATGCCCGAATTGGCCTCCCGTGAGGAGGAAATGGTTCAAGCCGTCCTGAAATTGACGAATTGCAGGCCGTTTCAGGAAAGCTTGTTCAACCGCCGCATCATGCCGAAGACGTTCTCGGTGTTCGATGACACCCCAGAGTTGGCAAGGCTGGGAGAAAAGATGATCGGCTATGACCGACGGTAAGCCCCTTCAACTCGAAAAGCCCAGTGCCTTTTCCCTTTGGTTGAATGGCCTTCCGATTCTTCATCTAGTCTCTGGTTTTGCTTTGGCTGCGGGGCTGTGCGATACGATGGGTGGCCGATTTTGGCTGTTGGCAGCCTGGATTTACTTGCTGCCGCCGCTTGCATCCCGGCTGATGATCATGGTCGCAGGTCGCCCGGAGGGTCAGCTCACGCAAGACATGCGCGCCTATCGCGTGTGGTGGGTGCTGACGCAGTGGCAAGTCCTGTTCAACCGTTTGCCGTGGCTGGAAGAACTGTTACGGTTGGTACCTGGGTTATATGCACTATGGATCGGAATGTGGGGTGGGCATCTTAGCCCCTTCGCCTATGTTGGGCCCAGAGTGCTGATTACCGACCGCCACGCTGTTCGCGTAGGACGCGGTGCGGTCTTGGGCATGAAATCCATTCTGTCCGGCCATCTCGTTCTGCGGGATGAAGCTGGTCGATGGTTGGTGCTGGCGGCAGCGCCAACTGTTGAACCTGAAGCGATTCTGGGCGGGGATGCCAGACTGGGCCCAGGAGCTGTCCTTCGCGCAGGACATATGCTTCCCACCGGACGCTTTGTCAGGCCATTTGATGAGTGGCCGCGCCGCAAGGGCGGCGCGGTTGACCCATGAATTCGTCTTGCCTTGACCCCGGGCGCCGAAAGCCGACGATTGCCTGGGCCCTCGAACCGACGCCGATCGAGTACTTTTTTCGTCTATTGCTCGTTGGGCGAAGTGCAAGACTCCGATTTACTCCGTAATTTTTTCAACCTGAAATGGAGGAATTTCCATGTGCCGCCTCGTATTCATTCTCGTGTTGTCCCTGCTGTTCTCTGCGCCAAGTTTCGCCGAAGATTTCGGCAGCCAAGCCGATCATGAAGCCCTGCGCAAGCTGAAATCCGATGCCACTGCCGCGGTCAACAACCGTGACTACCAAGCGATGCGGAAGTTCCTGCATCAGCCATTCATGAGCACCTTGATCACACAGGATAGCTTCACCGATTTTGGCAAGCTCAAGGACTACTTCGAGAATCTATACACACGAGATTCGTTGCGGTTGAAAAAGGTATCCATTGGCGCCGAGGCTGACGAGCTTTCGCAGATCTATCAGGGTACATTTGCGGTGACTAGGGGCTCGACCAAAGAACGTTATGAGCTGGCTGACGGACGCAATTTTGACGTTGCTGGTCGCTGGACCGCTGTATCCATCAAGGATAAGGGTGAGTGGAAAATGCTGGCGGTGCACACCGGCACCAATTTCCTCGACAACCCGGTCTTGAACGCCATCGAAAAGAGCGTTCCCTGGATTGGCGTTGGCGGGTCCGCCGGCGGTTTGATTCTTGGCCTTATCGTCGGCTGGATCGCAAGGGGAAATCGAAAGGAAAAAGCCGCTGCATGATCAGGGCGAGTGCCAGTCCGCTGACTACATCAACAATGTGGTGTTGGTGAACCAGCACCGTCGATATCGACAGGAGCAGCAGCCAAAACCTGTAGGCCCACGCCAGGCGCGGCGACGTTTGAGCGGCGCACCCGAGAAGGATTAGTGCGCTAAACGCGACATGCAGCGAAGGCGCCAGGTTGTGTGGGGTATCCACTGTTGCAAGGAGGCTGAACAACGGTTGATGCAGGCCAGCCACCGCGGCGGGCAGAAAGCCCGCGCGCGTCGGTACCAGAAGGAAGAACAGCCCGGAAATCACCAGCGTAGCCGTTGACTGCCGTGAAAGCATGGCCATTTGCGTGGCGCTCATATGAAAAAGGGGCAGCAAGAAAAGCGAAAAGAGCGTCAGATAGGGCCAGATCATCCAGGGGATGAGGGGGATATCCCGCTCCCATGACCAGTACAGCCCGAAAGTGTCACCACTTTGCGCGGCGAGGTGGCCGGCCCCAAAATAGACTGGGAAGAAGAATAGATAGAACAGTGCCATGAATTTGAGGAAGGCGCGCCAACGAGCGCCGTCCGGCCACGAAACATGGGCTTGCGTCGTCATAGTTCTTGGCGCGGTCGAATTCGCATCCGTAGCGGAGCGACTGTTTGCAACGTGATGCATTGGCGAAGCCGGATGGGATGGTCGTCAGCCCGTTCGAAACGCAGATGCTTGATAAGCGTCGCCAGAACGACTACTGCCTCTTGCATCGCGAAACCCATACCCAGGCATACGCGCGGTCCGGCTCCGAACGGCAAATAGGCGTAACGCGGAATCAGCTCCCGTCGCCCCGGCAGGAAGCGTTCGGGTTCGAACATGTCAGGGTCGCTCCATAGCTGAGTATGACGATGGAGCACCCAAGGGGAAATCAGGATGGTCGTACCCGCCGGAAATCGATTCCCGCCCAGCGTGTCTTCGTTGCAAATCATGCGTCCGATCATCGGGGCGGGCGGGTAAAGACGCATGGCTTCTTCAATCACGGCACGTGTCCAGACCAGTTTGCCTAGTGTGTCGGCCGTTGGCGCCCCATTTTTCAGGTTGGCGTCGACTTCTGCCTCTACCGCCTCGCGAGCCCGAGGCGCCTGCGATAGCAAAAAGATGGCCCACGTCAGCGCTACCGCGACGGTATCCGAACCTGCGCCTATCAGCGTGGACACGTTGTCTTCGATTGCACGATCGCCTAACGTCTCGCCAGTTTCAGGGTCGCGGGCGGAAATCAGAGCGGAAAGAAAATCAATTTTCGGCGAAAGTTCGGAAGCCCTCGCCTTGGCGAGCATCCCCCGCGCCCGCTGCCGCACTTGCGCGGTGGCGCGCCACCCCCAAAGCCGCCGCACGCCCGGTATCCAAGGGGGAAGCCCGAGAAGATCACCCACTTCGACCGGCCCGTTGGTATCAGCAAACTGACGTACGCTGTCAGCAATACCCGCAGGGCGCTCGCTCAGCCCTCCGGAAAAGACTGTTCGCCCAAGCGCATCAACGGTCAGCGTCGACATTTCACTCCCAAGATCGAACCTATCATCGCTTGAGGCCCGAAAACGATTGACCGCATCTTCGGCAGCGGCAGTCATGCCGGGAAGATAGGCAACTAAAGCCTTGGCGGAAAAGTATGGCGCCAAGAGTTTTCGTTGGAACTGCCAATCGCTGCCTTCCGCTGAAAACACCCCACGCCCGGTCATGCGATGCAGAAGACGTTGCTGCAAACTGTCGCGAACATAATTTTTGGCATTGTCGACCAGAATCCACTTTATCAGCGCTGGATCGCTCACCACCAGCCGCGTCCCCAGAATTGTGCGTTCTACTACCACCGGATCCTCGAAATGCAGGCGGTGCCACACGTACAAGGGGTTGAAAAAGACCGCCCAAAGCAAATGGAGCAGCGGCACGGGACTTGAAGGCGGTTGTGGTGCAGGAGGCCGGAACGTGCTGAACATTGCGGCGGTGTCTTCTACCATTCTCTGTTCCTAAATATTGCGCAGGGCAGCCTGGTATTGAAGTTTCCCTATTTGCATACAGGTCATCTAACGGACCGGCTTTTTTCCGGAAACAGAAAGTCTGAGTCAGCCGGTGCACCCATCGGCGGCGCCGGCCGTACTCCTTTCCAGAGACTGAAATAGACGCGCCAGAATGAAGGCTGGCAAATTTTAGTATCCACATGCCTAGGCAACTCATACCATGGCAACTGTGGTTGCTGATGGTGCGCCAGATGATAGTGATAGTTGAGTGCCAGCCAGCGTGACGGCGGCAGCACGCGAAGATTCCAGGCTCCGTTTTTGACGTCGCGCGCACTCCAGGCGTGGTCCGCATACTGAAGTACAGACCAGTGCAAGGCAAAAGCCATGTTGCACATGAAGTAGTAGAACAGACTCAGGTCAAGCAGGAAAAAGAGCGCCAGTTGATAGGCGAATGCAAGAACGATCTCGACCCATACCTTCGCCGGCGGCAGTTCAGCCAGGTCCTTGACATAGGGGCCGAAGCCGAGGGGTGACGCGATCCGTTCGACAAAGAAGCGCGAGCGGTAGATTCCCGGGGCAATTACATAGACAAGATTGCTGTAAACCACGCACCACCAGTACAAGCCGAGCAGGTTGCCGGCATACAGCCAAAAGTTGCGCATGGCGGGCGACTGGTCCGGCAAGTAATAGTCGTACAACTCCTGATCGGTGCGGTTGCGCTGGTGGTGACCCAGATGGGCGATCCGCTGCATTGAATACGAGGTGGGAAACGCCCAACCGGCCAATGTGCCGATGACCGCATTCACTCCCCGCGAATCAGCGGCGTTGCCGTGAACAGCTTCGTGCATCAACGCAAACGGCATGTTGTTGATCAGAGCAAAAATCCAGATCGCCAGTGCCGCGTAGGCCAAGTCCAGATGACTCGCTGCCCAGAGACTGGCGGCCGAAAGCGAGAGCGAAAAAACAAGCAAGGTGGAATTTAGCCAGCCCCTCACGATGACTCCTTTGTAATGGGTCGGGTGCCCGAATGCCCGTGGGTTCTCATCGAATGGCGCATGAAACCCAGCACCGGCAGCGCGATGCACCACAAAAGCCCGCCGCTGGACAGTGCCAGTGTCTCCAACAATCCCAATGGTCCCCAAGTTCCTGCATACAGTTCAAGCGTGGTGATGAACATGCCATAGGCGGCTCCGAACCCGCCGAAAAACCACGGTGAATAGTCGAGTGCGATGGCTTCCGGTCCCTCGCCATTGGCCCATGGCTGGTTGTACACCTTGAGCAAACCGATGCGGAGAGCCTGGACCTCGTAAAGGATATTCCAGAAGCCGAGGACAGCGCAGAGCACAAAGGCATAGCGTGCAACATCACCAGGTGAATGTGCCACGTCACCGTGAATAAGCCAGGCCAACATGCCGGTCGCACTACCAAAGACAAACCCGTGATGAGGCCGGAAACGCCCCAGCTTCCACGCGACGTCGAATTCCCATACCTTGCAGACATTGGTGCCGATGCCCGGGACGATATAAGCCCAGAGGACCGGAATGGCCCAAACGGCGATTGCCTGCGTTGGATCGCCATATTCGTGCCACCAGAGAGCCAGCGAGAGCGGCGTGAGTATGACTGGTCCAAGGTATTGGTAGATACGAAGCGCTGGTTTCATTTCAGCCCGAATCTCATGCGATGCTTTTTGTAGACCTCTTTGCGAAACAGTAGGGTGTAGCGCCAGAAGGAAATCGCTCGTGACAGGGAGCGCAGGTTGGTCTTGATGTCTGAAAACCGCTGGATGAGCGAAGGCAGACTGTTGAAGCGCGTACGTGCCGCATGGCAGGCGTCAGTCAGTTCGTCGGCCGTCATCATGGCAGGCTGGAACGCGGACTGGTTGAAGCGGTATTCCGAATGCAACCACCATTTCCTGCCGTAGAGCAGGCGATTCTGCTCATCCAGCATGTTGTAGAGCGGCGTCCCTGGATACGGCATCAGTATATTGAAGGCGGCAAAGGTGAATTTGTTGGCCAGCGCAAAGTCGACCGTGGCGTCGATGCTGTCAGTGGTGTCGTGATCGTATCCAAGCGTAAACGCGGCCCAGGTTTGCATACCGTGGTCACGAAGAATTTCTATCTCTTTTGAAAACTTCGAGAATCCGGAGAGGTTGGGCGATTTGCGCGCGTCCCGCAGACTGTCCGGAGTAATCGACTCGAAACCCATGACATTCCCCCAGCAGCCACTCTGCTGCATGAGATCCATCAGTTTGCTGTCGCGTGTGACGTCAAGGCTGGCTTGGCTGATCCAGCTAACCTTCATGGGAATCAGCGCCTCGCACAGCTCGCTTAGTGCCCGCCGGTTGGACGCAATATTGTCATCGATGAAAAACAGGAAGCGACGATTCTGACTTTCAATTTCGCGCAGGACATCGTCGATTCGGCGCAGGTAATGCTTGCGCTCAAAATACTGCGAGACGGCGCAAAAGGTGCAAGCGAAGCGGCATCCACGCGAATACTGCATCAAGGAGATGGGCAAATAACCCTTACCCTTGTAAAGATCGCGGCGCGGCAGGCTTCCGTCACATTGGCCGATGCCGGGTGGGCCGAAGTAACGCGGTTTGAGACAGCCTTGGCGCACATCGCGAATGACCTCAGCCCATGCGGTTTCAGCGTCGCCGATGAAGATGCTGTCCGCGTGTTCGGCGGCTTCTTCGGGTAGCAAGGCAACATGCATTCCGCCGAGAACGACTGGAATACCGCGTTGGCGAAATTCGTCGGCGATTTCGTAGGCACGCCGCGCAGTATAGGTTTCTACAGTAATCGCCACCAGGTTGGTGGCTTCATCAAAGGGAATCGCCTCCATCCTGTCATCGTAGAGCACTACCTCTACATCAGGTGGCGTCAGCCCGGCAAGAACACCCAGCATCAGGGGCTCCATCCGTCCCTCGTCAACATACAGACTGTGTTCGCGGCGACCGATCGTCGGCTTGATCAGGGTTAGCTTCACGGATTGTCCTCAGGCGCCGAGGCGCCGCCCCTGTTTGCGATACACCTCGCGCCGCGATATCACGTTGGCGACGGTTGTCATGGTGGTTGAAAACCACGAGAACTGGTTGTCGTTGTCGAGCACGCGACGGGCAATTGAGGACCAGGCGTAAAAGGCCCGCTTCGCTTCGAAACAGCCCTCGGTCAGTTGCGTCGCTGTGATCAGGCGCGGTGCAAAAATCGGGGCGCCATAGCGATAATCCGGATCGAGCCACCATTGCTTGGAAATCAGGCGACCCTCGGCATGCAGTCGCGCATACAAGCCGGAGCCAGGAGTCGGTGTCAGCGGGTTGAAATTGGCAATTTCCAGGCGCGATTCAAGCGCGAAGTCGAGGCTGCGCCGGATAGTGTCCGGCGTGTCGTGGTCGTAACCGAAGACGAATGTGCCGTAGACCCCAATGCCTCGCGCATGCAGTGCGCCAACCACTTTCCGGTACTCGCCGGCGACCTGATTCCAGGGTTTGCGCATCTGTTTCAGATTTGCTGGTTCAAGACTTTCGAAGCCGATGAGCACGTAACGACAGCCGGCTGCAGCCAGTTGGTCGAGAAGTTCGGGATCTCGCGCGACATCAATACTGATCTGGCAGGACCAGCGCCTGCGAAGCGGCGTCAGGACTCCCAGCAGGGCTTCGAGATGGGCTTTGGTACTGAACAGGTTGTCATCGACGAAAAAGAGCAGTCGCTTGTTATTCAGACTCTCCAGTTCATCGCGAAGTTGCTGGGCTGGTCGTAGGCGAACTTGAGTGCCGTAAAATTCGTGGATTGAACAGAAATCACACACGAAGCGGCAACCGCGACCGTATTGCGCGAGTTCGATTGGGGCATAGCGTTTGCCGGCGAAGATCGAGCGGTCGATCCGCATGTGGTCCAGTGCAGTCTCGTTGTCGCTGCGGTAAATGCGCTGCAAGCGCCCGGCGGCCAGATCGTCGAGGAGGTTTTCCCATACCCCCTCTGCATCGCCGGTAACAACGGCATCGGCATGTAAGAGTGCTTCTTCGGGGAGGAAGGTCGGGTGATAGCCTCCCATGACAACCGGAATGCCACGTAGCCTGAAGCCGTCTGCAATTTGGTAAGCGCGCCTGGCAGTGAAGGTCTCAACACTGAACGCGACCAGATCGGCTTCAAGATTCTCGGGAATGGCCTCGGTCTTGTCGTCGAAGAAGCGAATCTGATGCCCTACGGAACGGGCGGCAAGAATACCGATCGCCAGCGGTGGCATGGCATCGGTCGAGCGATAGTCACCCATGTTTGGGCGAATCAGGATAATTCTCACAGTACGGCGATCTCGGGCTGGACAGGGCGACCATCCCATTGCGGAGGGCGGTCAAAACATACCGAGTAAACAATGGTCCGATAGATCGCAGGCCGAAATGTCCTCACCAAGGCGGGCAGAGCCAGATGCGCGGCGTGAAGTCCAAGCGTCAAGACTTCACTGTGGGTTATTGCTAGCGCATCACGGACCAAGGGAACAACCTCGGAGGCATCCTCGGTGCCCGGTGCGAAGAAGGCGAGATAGGACTGGTCAAGTTGCCGGTTCAAGGATGGCAAGGTAATCCTCTTTGTCAGCCGGGCCCAGACGTTGTAAAGCGGCAAGACTGTCGCCAAAGGCTGTCGGTAGGCGCGCGCAACCACCTGCTTATAGGACTGCTGCTTCCATAACGACATGCAGCCGTTCAGCCCTTCGGCGGCATCACGCACGAAAAAATCTGCGCCAGTCGCATTGACTCGGTCGGGCGTCAATTCTGGAGACAGCTGATACCGCGCTGCAAAGGCATTGTGAGCCCGGCACATCGATTCGCTTTCCCCTGCCTTCGGACGACGCCAGAGCCCCAGCTGCTTGCCGCGTGCCCGCGGTAACGCAAGGGTAAGCATTTCCCCCTGCGCAATATAAAGAGGGAGGCCGCGCAGACGGGCTTCGAGCAGTCGGCGAGCTGGCGCATTTCCCGCGGCAACGCTGGTGTACCAGGTATCCGGATGGGTTGCTCCCGAAAGCGTTTGGATCGAGGCATAACCTTCACGCAGGACACGCAGCCGGTGACGATATGTCGGATTCACACGCAGTCCGCCGAGATAGCCAAAATTTGCCGGCCAGCCGTTGATATGTACCGGATGCTCTGCACACAGGTACATGCCGACGAGGGCCGGGCCGTCCCGTGCAATCACAGCACACTCACTGCCGAAACGATTCAGGCTGGCGAGAAACGACGGTTCTCTTTCGATGCTCATCGTCACCCACGATGGCATCGAATTGACGCGCAGCATGGCCCGCAAGTCCGAATCATCGCACTCGCCGGCACGGCGAAGATCGATCAAGCGACCTCCAGCAAGGGGCCGTCCCAGGATTCGTCACCCAGGGGATAACCGTTGCGCAACGAAACCTCGCGCTGGTGCATTAGATTGATCGGGAAATAGTTGCGGAACATGAAGAAGTCGCTGCGATTGCGCCAGGCGCGTTTGGCGATGCTGCGCCAGCCATAGAAGCGACGACGGGCAGCCACGCAACCCTGCGTTACTGCCCCCGGAGAGAGCTTGCCGGGGTAGTACGGCAGATCGTTGTAACGATAGGCGGCATCCAGCCACCAGGATTCGAACCGTAGCCGTCCCTCAGCCTTCAGGCGATCGTACAGGGGAGTCGCCGGAAACGGCGTCAGGTGGTTGAAGGCGGCGATGTACATGTCTTCCTGTAGCGCGAAATCAACGGCGCGGTCAAACGAATCCACATCATCGTTTTCGTAGCCGAACACGAAAGTTCCATACACCGCGATGCCATGGCGGCGCAGGTTGTCGAGGGCGGCTTCATAGCCACCCTTCATGAGATTGAAGCCCTTTTTCATGAGCCGCAGGTTGGCGGGATCGAGTGATTCGAAACCAATCAGCACACCTCGACAGCCACCACGCGCCAACAGCGCGACAAACTCTTCATCGTGTGCCGCATTTATGCTGAGTTGAGTAATCCAGCGCAGATCGAGTTTGACGAGTTCGGGCAGCAAGATCTTCCCGGCCTTGATGTCGCCGGCAAAATTGTCATCGACAAAAAAGAAGAGCTTCTTTTCGTGCCGCAAAGCACGCATTTCCGTGATCACATCCTCCACCGGCCGAGGCCGATGTGTACGCCCGAAAAAGGTTTGAATGGCGCAAAACTCACAGGGAAAGCGACAGCCCCGCCCGGTTTCGACCAGGCCGATCGGCAGGTAGCGCCTACCGTGAAACAGGCGGCGGTCGACCCGTATCTTTCCAAGTTCGCCACGCACCGAAACATACCGCGCCTGAAGACTACCGTGCCGGAGGTCATCGACAAGCTCCGCCCACACGCCTTCTGCCTCACCGATCACGATGGCATCGCCATAGCGTTGAGCTTCTTCCGGCATCAGGCTTGGATGGAATCCGCCGAGAATGATCGGCACGCCACGCCGACGAAACTCGCTCGCGATCTGGTACGCACGGCGGGCGGTATAGGTTTCGACGGGAATCGCCACCGCATCGGTAGGCTCATCGTATGCCACGGCCTCCATCCGGTCATCGTAGAAGCGGAGGGTGACCTCTGATGGGGTGAGACCCGCTAATGTCGCTATCGGCAACGGCTCCATCTGCCACGAGCGGATATAGGATTCCCCGACGCGGTGCCCAATTGATGGTTGTACGAGGGTCAGCCGCATACGGCTTTAATTTCTGCGGCAGCCTGTGGCAACGTTGGTACGTCAGGCCGCGCCATCTGTAGGGGCCAGTCACAGTTGTAGAAACGGTGGAGGTTGTGCGCGTAAAAGCGGTAACCGAGATTGACCGTCAGGGCCAGCGGCCGGAAATTGCGGGCCGCCCAAAGGCGTCGTCCAATCGACGAAAAGCGATAACATTTTTTCCAGGCACGTTCATGGCCTTCGGCAAGTTCCTGCACGCTCATGTGTTGCGGCTGAAACACAACGTGTTGGGCGTCGTAAAGTTCCCAGTTGCGCGTAAGAATGCGGCCTTCGCGTTCAAGTCGACGATGCAACGGTGTTCCGGGGAACGGCGTCAGCACGGCAAAACGCGGCAGATCAATGCCTGCGTCAATGGCGAACTCGACCGTTGTATCGAAAACTTCCGGCGTATCGTGGTCGAGGCCAAAGACAAAACAGCCCTGAATCGCGATCCCCAAGCGATGAAGATCGCCGATCACCTGTTTGAAATCAACAGACGCATTGAAGCGCTTCTTGGCGTCATGCAGACTCGCTGGAGTTACCGTTTCGAGCCCAAGTAGCAGCCCCTTGCATCCGCTTCGAGCCGCCAGCCCCATGAATTCCCGATCATGGGCAATGAGCACTGTCGACAAACCGAACCACCGAACATTCAAAGGAATCAGTTTGGTAAACAGTTCCCGGGCATAGTCCTTGTCGGAAATCAGGTTGAGATCAACAAAAATCAGTTCCTTCTGCCCGAAACGCTTGATGTCCTCAATGACCCAGTCGACCGGCTTTTTGTATTGCTGGCGACCCCAAGCCGTCGGCGCAACGCAGAATTCGCAGTCATGTACGCAGGACCGGGTTGCCTCGAATACCGCTTGTGTCAGGAAATGTCGCTGGTCGAGGAGATCACGACGGGGGAAAGGCATATTCGGTCGATCAAGGGAAAAATCTGGCGCTTGGTAGTAAGCCTGTTTCAATTCACCGCGCGCGAAATCGCGCAGCAATTGCGGCCAGCTGTCTTCGGCGTAACCGACACAAATCGAGTCGGCGTGTTCCGCCGCCTCCTGGGGAAGCAGCGACACATGCGGACCGCCGAGCACCACAGTCTTGCCTTCGGCGCGAAAGCGTGCGGCCAGTTCATAGGCGCGTCTGGCGGTGCCGGTAATAACGGTCATGCCGACGAGCTCGGCATCGAGCGATTCAGGAATATTCATTATTCCTTCGTCGATGATTGTCAACTCTGCAGGCAATTCCGGTGGCACCAGTGCAGCCAGTGTAGTCAGCGTCAGGGGTTGGTAGCGCAACGATTTCTTGAAAATCCCCCCTCGATAGCGATAGAGCGGTCCCTTGGGAGAAATCAGTGCAATCTTCAATTGGTCAGCTCCTCAAACATCGGTAACCAGAAATCGTCGGCGCGCAAAGCTGTCGGCTTGATATCGCCCAGACGTACACCACGCGCCCGCATGACCTGCTCTATGACATCGAACGGGCGCCTGCAGACCAACTGACGTAGTGGCTGCAATTGCCCCAATTTCCGCGCATAAGCGTACTGCGGGTTATGGCAAATGCGATTTTCAAAATCGTTCAGCCATCCATGAGGAATTGCACGTTCGCTAATCAGCACATACCCCGGCATCTTTACATCAGGCACGAGCGTGGCCAGCCCTTCGAGTTTTCCGAGGCACTGGCCAACGAAGGCGTCGGTCAGCTTTTCACCAACGAGGTCGCAAACCAATGAATCGCGGCCAATGAATTCGAGGACCGGCTGCCCCGCAGCAGCGGACTCCTCGCAGCGCACCCGATCACCACTGGCATAGCGATAGAGACCACTGGCAGTGGTCAAGATAACTTCATACTCGCCGCCGGCAACAAGTCCTGATGTGCTGAAGCATGCTTCATCCTGTCGGAACTCGAAATATCCGTGGCGCGCCAAGCGTGGCCGCCCACTTTCGTCTGGAACCGTCACCACAGCCTCAGTCGATAGCAAGCCTTTCGGCTCAATCACTGCCTGTGGGAACATCCGGGCAAGCCCATCCAGGTAAGGTCTGGCGGGACCTGAGGCCCAGCAGCTGATGACTTTCAGGTTGGGCCAGAATTCACGGGAATCTGCAATGGCATCACAGAGTCTGAGAAGAAAAGTCGGGCTCCAGACGGAAATCAATTCGAGATCGCGCGCAGCCTTGAGGAATTTCAGTGTCGAATCCCGCCACTGATCGACATCCTCGATCCCTGCGACCTCGAATGGAACCGCAGACCGCTGCATCAGCACGGCACCCGCTGCCTCCCCGAGATAAGCGCCGTCCGGCAGTCCAATAGGAAGATTGCCGAAGGACTCCGCCTTGCGGGCGACTGGGCTGATCGCAAAGTAGGCAGTCCCGGACAGGCGATGCCGCTGTGCAGTATGGACAAGCCAAGGTACAACGTTGTACTGGAAATCACTCAAGCCTGCCGAGGAATAGGGGATCAGCTTGCTGCCGCCACTACTGCCACCGGTTCTTTCGCAAGCCACTGGCACCCCGTCAAAGAGTACATTGCGCTCGCCTTCGCGCAGACGCTCGAGAAAAGGCGGCAGGTCTTCATAGGTAATGACCGGCACTTGGCGACGAAATTCATCTTCGGTACGCGGACTGCCAAAATTGCGCAGATAGGCGCAGCCCGAATTGCGCGTCAACATCGCCGACAACCACTGGCCCTGGCTTTTGGTGGCCGGCTGGACGTTAGGCAATTGCCAGAGACCGCCGCTCATGCGTCGACCGCCGACCGCAGCGCGCGATTGAATATTCGCGCAGTGAGCGGTTTCATGTTGACGGACTCAAGTTCGCAGAGGCAGACCAACTCATGTCCATGGCGGTAGCCCGGATTTTTCCTCAAAAAGAACCTGGTTGCTTCCTTGGCAAGTTCTTCCTCGGCAGGCTCGGCAATAAATGGCTTGAGATGCCCTCGCGATTCTGAAAACTCCACAATGCCGCTGACCGGGTTGTAGTCATGGCCAAAGCTCGCGCGTGCGAGTTGATCCGCCAACGGTTTGAGATCTGATCGGTCGATTTGCCAATGCGGATGAAAGGATTTGCCGAAAACCGACAGATACTTGAAGGTTCGGTGACCCTTAACCAGCAAAAACCAATAGAGCGGCACATCAGGCGCCTGTGCCTTGATCTCCCCAATGCGGGCTATCCACGCAAAAGCCAGTTCCTGCTGGCCCCAATGTTGACGGGCCACGATTGTGTCGCCCGAATACACGATGCGGATTGAGATCCCGTTATGGTCGGCCGAATAGACGCGGAGCGTCGTAAAGCCAACCAACTCTCCACCGGAATAAAGCGCTATGGCTTCATCTTTAGCCGCCAGGTCACAACGAAACAGGGCTTCCGTGGTGCCCTCATAATTCTCCAGATACAACTTCGTCATCTGGAAAATTATGTCGATCGGTAAATCCTTAATCGAGACAACTACCGATTGGTAATTTCGCATAACTCATTGTAGATTATTTCGAATGTACCAAATCTCTCGCATTGAACATTTTTCCGATAGCAGTCATTGAGAGTGTTTAGTCATCAGACCGACAAAGCTTGCCCGTGGCAAACGGCAGAACTTCAACCCGATCGGCGAGCGCATAGCGGTGGCGGCCGGGGTAGAGCACCCAGAGCGCGTCGAGCTTGAGGTCGGTCATGGCGTGGCGCATCGAGGGTGTGAGACGGGGCGCGTCGGCGCGCTTGATCTCCAGGCCGAGGCGCACGCCGCCTTTGATGAACAGGGCATCGAGTTCGGCGCCGGTATGGGTTGCCCAGAAATAGCTTTCGTCCGGTTGCAGGCGGCGCAGCATGGTTTCGAGGACGAAGCCTTCCCATGATGCGCCGCATCGAGGATGGGCCAGCAGCGCATCGTGATCGGCGATGCCCAGCAACTGGTGCAGCAGGCCGCTGTCACGCCAGTAGATTTTTGGCGACTTCACCTGGCGCTTGCCGATGTTCTCGTGCCACGGCGCCAGCTGGCGGATGTAATAGGCGCCGGTCAGCAGGTCGAGATAGCGGCGCACCGAACCCTCGGAAACGCCCAGCGAGCGGGCCGGATCGGCGGCGTTCCAGATCTGGCCGTGGAAATGGGCGAGCATGACGAAGAAGCGCTGCAACGCGGGCGCGGGCAGATTGACGCCGAGCTGCGGCAGGTCGCGTTCCGCCAGGGCCAGCAGGAATTGCCGCCGCCACACGCGGCTGGCTTCTTCGTCGGCGGCGAGGCATGAAAGCGGGAAGCCGCCGCGACGCCAGAGGGTATCCGCGTCCCCGGGTGCAAGCTCGTCGACATCGAATCCGGCAATCTCGATGACTTCGACCCGACCGGCCAGCGACTCGCTCGACTGGCGCAGCAGCGCGGGCGACGCGCTGCCGAGCAGAAGGAAGCGCGCCGGATTGGGAACGCGATCGGCAAGGACCCGCAGGACGGGAAAGATGTCGGGCGCGCGCTGGATTTCGTCGATCACCACCAGTCCGGCCAGTGGCGCCAATGCGGCCATCGGCTCGTTCAGCCGGGCGGTGGCTGCCGGGTCTTCGAGATCGAAGTAGCGGCTCGAATCCGCGGCCACGAAAGCCCGCGCCAGGGTGGTCTTTCCCGACTGGCGCGGGCCGACCAGGACCACGATGCGGCTGCGTCCGAGTGCGGTCTCGATGCGGCGATGCAGGGCGGGACGATCAAGCATGGACGGATTTATACCATGAAAATCCGCAAGCAAAATGAGGAATTGCATGGTGTTGAATCTGCGTCACGTTGCATTGCTGCGGCCGGCGACGAATTGCCGGGAACCGTGGCGTCGGCGCGTGCTTGCGGCCTTGGCTACAATGGGCGCCTCGCGTTTGCCGGCCGCGCCGCCATGAACCAGAACCTGTATACGGTCCTTGCCTCCGGTTTCCCCGCCGCACCCGCCGCACCCGCCGCACCCGCCGCGCCCTGCCTGATCCTGCCCGACGGACGGGTGTGGACCTACGGCGACATCGAACACGCCTCGGCGCGCATGGCCAACATGCTCGTCGCGCTCGGCCTCAAGCCCGGCGACCGGGTTGCCGCCCAGGTGGAAAAGACGCCCGAGGCGCTGGTGCTCTACCTCGCCTCGCTACGTGCCGGCACCGTGTTCCTGCCCTTGAACCCGGCCTACCAGCGCCACGAACTCGAACACTTCCTCAAGGACGCGACGCCGGGTCTGTTCGTCTGCCGGCCGCAGATGCGGGCGCTGGCCGACGAGCTGGCGGCGCAGGCCGGCGTCGCCCACGTGCTGGAACTCGACGATGCCGGCCGCGGCTCGCTGATCGAGGCCGCGACGCCGCATGCCGACGAGTTCGCCACGCTGGAGCGCGGCGATCGTGACCTTGCCGCCATCCTCTACACCTCGGGCACCACGGGGCGCTCCAAGGGCGCGATGCTGTCCCATGGCAACCTCGCCCACAATGCGCGCACGCTGCACGAGTACTGGCATTTCCAGGCAGGCGACGTGCTGCTGCACATGCTGCCGACTTTCCATGTGCATGGCCTGTTCGTCGCCTGCCACACGGCGCTGCTCAACGGCTCGGCGATTTTTTTCGAGCCGAAGTTCGATGCCGCGCGCGCCATGGCACTGCTGCCGGAGTCCACCGTGATGATGGGCGTGCCGACTTACTACGTGCGCCTGCTGCTCGACCCGGCCTTCGGCCGCGCCACCTGCCGCCACATGCGCCTGTTCGTCTCCGGCTCGGCGCCGCTGCTGAAGGAAACCTTCGACGAATTCAAGGCGCGCACGGGCCACACCATCCTCGAACGCTACGGCATGACCGAGGGTGGCATGTTCACCTCCAACCCCTATGAGGGCGAGCGCCGCGGCGGCACGGTGGGCTTCCCGCTTCCCGGCACGGCGATTCGAATAGTCGGCGCTGGCGGTACGGCGGTGAAGACTGGCCAGATCGGCAGCATCCAGGTCAAGGGCGACAACGTCTTCCTCGGCTACTGGAACATGCCGGAAAAGACCCGCGAGGAATTCACTGCCGACGGTTTTTTCATCACCGGCGACATGGGCAGCTGGGATGCCGAGTTCTACATCACCATCAGCGGCCGTTCCAAGGACCTGGTGATCACCGGCGGCCTCAATGTCTATCCGAAGGAGATCGAGGAACTGATCGACGTGCTGCCCGGCGTTGCCGAGTCGGCGGTGATCGGCCTGCCGCATCCGGATTTCGGCGAGGCGGTCACGGCCGTGGTGGTGCGGCAGAAGAATGCCGAGGGCAAGGCGCTTACCGAAGCCGGCATTATCGCCGCGGTGAAGGATGGCCTGGCCAACTTCAAGGTGCCGAAGTGGGTGTACCTGGTCGAGGATCTGCCGCGCAATGCCATGGGCAAGGTGCAGAAGAACCTGTTGCGCCAGGAATATTCGCCGATGCCGAAGCGCTGAGGCTTCATGCTGAACTTCCTGCCAGGGCCGTTGCTCGGCCTTGTTGCCTTCCTCCTGCTGTTCCTCAATATCCTGTTGTGGGTGCCACTGCTGCTGGCCTTTGCCATCGTCAGGCTGATCCTGCCTTTCCAGTCCGTGCGCCTGGCCATCGACCCGGTGCTGGTGGCCATTGCCGAAGCCTGGATCTCGTGCAACAGCGGCTGGATGATCCTGACGCAGCGCATGGACTGGGATGTGCAAGGCGTGGCCGGCCTCGACAAGGGCGGCTGGTACCTGGTCAATAGCAACCACCAGACCTGGACCGACATCTTCGTCCTGCAGCACATCTTCAACCGCCGCATTCCGCTGTTGAAATTTTTCATCAAGGACCAGTTGAAGTGGGTGCCGATCATGGGCCTGGCCTGGTGGGCGCTGGACTTCCCCTTCATGCGCCGCCACAGCGAGGACTACCTCAAGCGGCATCCCGAGATGCGCGGCAAGGATCAGGAAGCCACGCGCAAGGCTTGCGAAAAGTTCGCCCTGATCCCGACCAGCGTGATGAACTTCCTTGAGGGCACGCGCTTCACGCCGGCCAAGCACGCGAAGCAACAGTCACCGTATCGCCACCTGCTGAAGCCCAAGGCCGGCGGCATCGCGCTGGCGCTCAATGCCATGGGCGACAAGTTCCGCGCCATCCTCGACGTCACCATCGTGTATCCGGACGGCGCGCCGGGCTTTGTCGATTTCCTTTGCGGCCGCTTGCGCCGCGTCATCGTCCGCGTGCAAAGCCTGCCGGTGCCGGAACACCTGATGCAGGGCGACTATGCCGCCGATGCCGCGACGCGCGAGGCCTTCGGCGACTGGGTCAAGCAGCTGTGGCGCGACAAGGACGTGCAGATTCAGTGCCTGCTGGACGAGGCAGGGCGCTAGGCGTCAGAAGCCCGCGACCTCGGCCAAGCCGGCCCCGAAGGCCAGACAAAGCGGCGAGTAGACCAGGTTGTCGGCGCGGGCAAAGACAGTGCCGCGCACGGATTTGAAGAAACCGACGAAGCGGAAGTCGCCGACGGCGCGGGCGAACATCAGCGCGGCCAGCGCAATCAGGATCCAGCGCAGCACCCAGTGGTCGACGGGCTCGCCGAGCAGGCCGACGCGCAGCGCGACGGCGAGGGCAATCGCGGCGAGCCCGGTGGCGACGCCGAGCGTCGCCCATGTCCCCGGGTTCAGGGCGGGTTTCGGCGCAGCGGTGGCGCCGGGTTCGGCCGGCCAGGTCGGCAGCACGGCGATATGTCCGCCGCGACCGCCGGCGGCCCAATAGAAGTGCAGGATCGAGAGCAGGGCGAAGCTGGTGACGAGCAGGATGGCGATCATGTGGTCGCTCTGCAGCGGGGCGCGCGTCAGGCGCGAATCAGGCGGTCGGCTTCGATCCAGGCGCTGATCGGCGCGGGAAAAGGCGGCGATACGGGATCGATGCCCAGCGCGCCACAGGTTTCATGGCTATGCACGATGCCGTCGCTGCCCACCACGGCGCCCTTGGCCAGTCCGCTGGCCATGATTCTGCCGGCATGCTCGAACTCGAACAGGAAGTAGTTCCAGCGTTCGTCCCAGCAGCGGATGGAAAAGCGCAGGGTATAGCGGCGAAAGGGTTTGAGCCCGCGCCGGAAGGAGATCATGCTGCCGCCCAGCATCGGCCGCCAGCCGCGGCGCACAGCGATCGGCAGGAAGCCGGCGCGGCTGAAGTATTCGATCACCGCAAGGTCGGTGATGGTCATGTAACGGCCATTGTTCATGTGGCCGTTGATGTCGAGGTCGCCGGGCCAGACGCGCAGCGACATTTCTATCGTGTCGCCCATGCGGATCGCCGGCTTGAAACGGGCCGCAATCCAGGTCCAGATCAATCGCAGGTAAAGATTCATCGCGGTTTTCCTTTCGCGTTGGGACGTGGGATTGCGGTGGGGGCGGGCGGGATCGGGCGCGGGACGACCCGACGCTGCTTTTCATAGGCGGCCACCAGTGGGGCGATGCCCGGATCGCCGGCGCCGGGGCCGGGAGCCCAGTCGAGTTCGCGCCGGGTCAGCGGCTGGCCTGCGTGATCGAGCAATTGCACCGGTGGCAGTTCCGCGCCGGTCGCCCGCTCGACGATGCGCAGCGGCACCGTGTCCGGCGTCTGCAACCAGCGGTCGCCCCATTGCAGCAGCGCCACCATGGCCGGCAGCAGGCCGTCGCCCATCTCCGTCAAGTGGTAGCCGAGGCGGCGAGCGTCCTGGTGCAGCGGCCGCTGTTCGAGGATGCCGGCGTCGACCAGCGCGGCGAGCTTGGCGGCGAGGACGTTGCGCGCGATGCCGAGATGGGCGGCGAAATCGTCGAAGCGCCGTGTGCCGAAAATGACTTCGCGGATCAGCAGGAAGGACCAGCGGTCGCCAAGCAGTTCCAGCGCGCGGGCCACGGAGCAAGTCGAGGTGTTGGCTTTGAGGCGGGGCACAGGTGTCCCTTGAACTGGCAACGGACCGATTCTGCCCCGTATGGTTTTAAAAAGCAACTGTAATAGTGGTCAATTGAAACTATAGGCCAGGTGACGAGGCAGCCGAATTGACCCGTTGCGGTGCCGCTGCGGCTGTTCGCGCGCGGCCGGCAGGGGCGGGGTGGCCCAGGGCTTTCGCCCGGGGTCGAAATCTGGTCTGATGCACAATTCCGCCATCGAGCCTGCCCATGGAAACCCACCTCACCGACATCACTCGCGTCATCCAGCTGGCCGTGGCGCCGGTCTTCCTGCTGACGGCGATCGCCACCATGATCAACGCCCTCAATGTGCGTCTGGGGCGGATTGTCGACCGCCGCCGCGTGGTGCAGGAACGCGCAGAGCGTCTGGCCGCGGCTGCGGCCGACGGCGAGATACGCATGCTCATGCGGCGCAGTGCGCTGGTGTACTACGCGATCTTCTGCGCCGTGCTATCCGCCCTGCTGGTGTGCATGGTGGTGGCGGGTGCCTTCCTCGGCGCGCTCCTCGGCGTCGACCTGGCGCGCTCGGTGGCTGCCCTCTTCATCGCCGCCATGCTGGCCATGATCGCGGCGCTGGGGCTGTTCCTGCGCGAGGTTTTTCTTGCCGTGCGCTCGGGCACGCACAACCAGCCGTGAACTTGCGCCACGGACTCGCCACGCTGGCGCTGGGCCCGGTGCTGCTGGCCCAGGGCAAGCGCGTGCGGCGCACCGTGCCGACCTTGCCGGAGCCGGCGGGGGAACGCGAGGGCGTGCTCGGCAGCGGGCCGCGGCTGCGCCTGCTGATCCTCGGCGACTCGGCTGCCGCCGGAGTGGGTGCTGACACGCAGGATGCCGCCTTGTCCGGCCAGCTCGCCGTGTTGCTGGCGCCGACTTTCAGGCTGCACTGGAAACTGCTGGCATTCACCGGCGCGACCACGCGCGAGATCCTGCGTCGCCTGCCACGAGAACCGGCTGCCGGCTTCGACGTGGTCATCACCTCACTGGGCGTGAACGACGTCACCGGGCGGCGCTCGCTGGACACCTGGCGCCGCCAGCAACTGGAACTGGTCGAACTGGTGCAGGAACGTTTTGGCGCGCGTCAGATCATTCTCAGCGGCCTGCCGCCGATGCATCGCTTCCCGGCCCTGCCGCAGCCCTTGCGCTGGTACATCGGCAACCGTGCGCGCGACTTCAACCGTGTGCTGGCGGACGTCGCGGCAAGCCGGCCGGGCTGCGAATTCCTCGCCCTGGGCCATGAGATGATGGATATTTCCGCCATGGCCTGCGATGGCTTCCACCCCGGACCGCCGATCTACACGCTGTGGGCGCGCGAGGCGGCAAAGCGGATACAACACCAAAAGGAGCCCACGCCATGATCGACCTTTACTACTGGACCACCCCCAACGGCCACAAGATCACGATGTTCCTCGAAGAAGCCGGCACGCCCTACCGCCTGCTGCCGATCAACATCGGCAAGGGCGAACAGTTCACCGCCGACTTCCTCAGGATCGCGCCGAACAACCGCATCCCGGCCATCGTCGACCAGGCGCCGGCCGACGGCGGCGCGCCGATCAGCCTGTTCGAATCCGGCGCGATCCTGCTCTACCTCGCCGACAAGACCGGGCAGTTCATTGCGCCGGACCTGCGCGGGCGCACCGAGACCGTGCAGTGGCTGTTCTGGCAGATGGGCGGGCTGGGGCCGATGGCCGGGCAGAACCACCACTTCACCCAGTACGCGCCGGAGAAGATTTCCTACGCCATCGAGCGCTATACCAGGGAGACCGCGCGTCTCTACGCCGTGCTCAACAAGCGCCTGGCCGACCGCGCGTTCGTCGCCGGCGATTACTCGATCGCCGACATGGCGATTTATCCGTGGATCGTGCCGCACAGCCGGCAGGGGCAGAACCTCGACGATTTCCCGCATCTCAAGCGCTGGTTCGGCGCCATCCGCGAGCGGCCGGCGACGCAGCGCGCCTACGCCCTGGTGGAAAAGATCAATCCCGCGCCGGTGATCACCGAGGCCGAGAAAAAGATACTGTTCGGCCAGGACGCCAGTACGGTGAAGCCTTAACTCAGCAAGCCATGCAGCATCTTCGTCGCCAGTAGCGCGAGGAAGACGCCGAAACCGCGCTTGAGTTGCTTCACCGGCAGCCGGTGCGCCAGCCGCGCACCCACCGGCGCCATCAGGAAGCTGACGGCGACCACACCGATGAAGGCCGGCAGGTAGATGTAACCCAGTGAATACGCCGGTAGTCCGCTGGCCTTCAGGCCGCTGGCGATGTAACCGATGGTGCCGGCCACGGCGATCGGAAAGCCCAGCGCCGCCGAGGTACCCACCGCGTTATGGATGGCGACGTTGCAGAACACCATGAAGGGGATGGAGAGGAAACCGCCGCCGGCGGCGACCAGGCTGGAGACCACGCCAATGGTGCCGCCGGCGACGACCATGCCCGCCGTGCCGGGAATCTGGCGGTGCGGCTTGGGCTTGAAGTCGAGCATCATCTGGATCGCGGCGTAATAGACGATGGCGGTGAACACCATCGCCAGCGGCCGGGTCGGGATCCAGGCGGCGATGAAGGACCCGCCGAGCGTGCCGAGCACCAGCCCCGGAGCAAAGCTCCTGACGATGTCCCAGCGCACCGCGCCGTGGGCGTGGTGGGCGCGCGTGCTGGCAATCGAGGTCAGGACAATGGTCGCCATCGAACTGCCCAATGCCAGGTGCATGGCGTGTTCGACGGGGAAGTTCTGCGCCGCGAACAGCATGAACAGCAGCGGCACGATGGTCAGCCCGCCGCCGACGCCGAACAGGCCCGCGACGAAGCCGGCGAAGACGCCGAGCAGGGGATAGGCCAGCCACCAAAGCGTCATTTCCTGGCCTTGATCAGCCGCTCGACGATGAACTTCCATTCCGCCGGATCGACCGGCGTGATCGACAGCCGGTTGCCCCGCTGCAGCACGCGCATGTGGGCCAGCTCGGGATGGGCGCGCAGCTCGTCGAGGCCGACCAGGCGCGTCTTCTTCACGATGCGCACGTCGACGTTCATCCAGCGCGGATTCTCGGGCGTCGATTTCGGGTCGTGGTAGGGGCTCTTGGGGTCGAACTGGGTGCGGTCGGGATAGGCCGTCGAGGCGACTTCGGCCAGGCCGGCGATGCCCGGCTCGGGGCATGACGAATGATAGAAGAGGACGCCGTCACCGACCTGCATCTGGTCGCGCATGAAGTTGCGCGCCTGGTAGTTGCGCACGCCCCACCAATCGACGGTCTTCTTCGGCATGGCCAGCACGTGATCGATGCCGACCACGGCGGGTTCCGTCTTCATCAGCCAGTAACGCATCATTTCGCCGGTCCGATCCCGCCGTGGGATACCGTACCCACGTTCAGCGGGGACACAAAAAAGAACAGGGCGCGATATCCGCGCCCTGCGATTCGATTCCCCCGCGTGTGCCGTTTGGCCGGCATCCTGAACCTGGGTTCAGAGAGGCCACTTTCCTGCCGCTTCAGGTTCGCTCGCTGGGAGCGATCACAACAGCGGCGTCTTTGGGCTGCGGCCGGTGCCAATGGATATTGGTTCAAGGAATCTATGGCCTTGGCGAACACCGCAGGGGAAACCCTGGGAAACCCGGCTCAGAACAGCTGTTGGTGCAGTGCCAGCGATTCGTCAAGCTTGGCTTCGATGGAATTTATTCTACGCTGAATCGCTTCCTGTTCAAGTGCCGCGGCGTGTGCTTGCGGAGTATCTTTTGCAACCAGTAATTCGTGCGCCAGATTCAGGGCCACCATCACCGCCACGCGCTCGCCGTTGCCCTTGGTCTTGTCGCCGGCTTCCTTGAGTTTTCCGTCGAGCAAGGCCACGGCGGCGAGCAGGCCTTCGCGCTCGTCCGGCTTGCAGGCAACCCGATAGTCCTTGCCCAGCAGCTTCACTTCCAGCGTATTGCTCATTCTTCGGGCAGCTTTTCCATGAGGCCTTCCAGGCGTTCGCGGGTCGTATCGATCTTCTTCGCCAGCGCGGCCCTCTCGGCCTCCAGGCTGGCGACGTGGGCGCGCAGGTCCTGATTTTCGCTGCGCAGGCTGGCGCAGACGGCGACCATCTGGTCGACCTTGCGTTCGAACTGATCGAGGGAAATGCTCATGGGCAGCAAGTTTCCGGGAAAAGTTCAATCAGGTCAAGCAACAACAAAGCAAATTGCATGTGATGGCTGAATCCCGCCCAGCCGCGCTCTGGCAGAATGTCGCCATGCCCAAGCCCACCTTTTCCGCTGCCGGCCTGCACCGCGCGCTGGTAATCAAGCTGCGCCACCACGGCGACGTGCTGCTGGCGGCGCCGGTGATCTCGACGCTCCAGCGCCACGCGCCGCAGTGCGAGATCGACGCCCTGGTGTATGCCGACACCGCGCCGATGCTGGAGGGCCACCCGGCGCTGTCCCGGCTGCACCTGATCGACCGCAACTGGAAACGCCAGGGTCTCGGGCGCCAAAGCGCGGCCGAGCTGCGCTTGATGTCGGCGCTGCGGGCGAGGCACTACGACCTCATCGTGCATCTTTCGGTGCACACCCGCGGCGCCTGGCTGGTGCGCCTGCTGCGCCCGCGCTGGTCGGTGGCGCCGAAATTTCGCCCCGGTTTCTGGGCGAAAAGCTTTACTCACCTGTACCCGGCACAGTCGCACCCGGACCGCCATACCGTCGACACCAATCTCGACAGCCTGCGCGCCCTGGGCCTGCAACCCGCGCCGGAGGACATGCGCGTGATGCTGGTGCCGGGGGCCGCTGCCGAAGCCAAGGTCGATGCCCTGCTGGCGGAACACGATCTGTCGCCGGGCGGCTTTGTCCATATCCATCCGGCTTCGCGCTGGGCCTTCAAGTGCTGGCCGGCAGAGCGGGTGGCGGCACTGTGCGATGCGCTGACGGCAAAGGGTTTGCCCATCGTTCTGACCTCCGCACCGGATGCCAATGAAAAGGCGCTGATCGCCGCCGTCCATGCATCGCGCAAAGCCAGCGCCGTACCATCAGCGCCGTCCCAGGGGATACCGCGCTGCATAACCCTGGACTTTTCCGGGCGGCTTTCTCTGAAGGAACTTGCCGCTTTGACCGCGCGTGCGCGCCTCTTCGTCGGCGTCGATTCCGCACCCATGCATATCGCCGCCGCCATGGGCACGCCGACCATCGGCATCTTCGGTCCTTCGGGCGATCGCGAATGGGCGCCGTGGGACAACGACGGCGGTACGCGGCATCGCGTCGTCGCTTCGCTGACGCACCCCTGTCGCCCCTGCGGCCGCGCCGGCTGCGAGGACAGCAAGGTCAGCGACTGCCTGGTCACGCTGCCCGTGGCGCAGGTGCTCGCTGCCTGCGAGGAGTTGCTCGCACAATGAAACTGGCGATAGTGCGTCAAAAGTACACACCGTATGGCGGCGCCGAGCGCTTTGTCGAGCGCGCGCTTGCCGCGCTGGCGGCCAAGGGCGTCGATGTCACCGTGGTGGCACGCCAATGGCAGGGCGAGGCAGCCGAGGGCGTGCACAGCCTGCGCCTGGGGCCCTTCTATTTGGGCCGTACCTGGCGAGATGCCGGTTTCGCGCGCGCCGTGCAGCGTCTGATTGCCGAACACCGCTTCGATCTGCTGCAAAGCCACGAGCGCATTCCGGGTTGCGACATTTACCGCGCCGGCGACGGCGTCCATGCCACTTGGCTGGACTTGCGCCACAAGCCCGCCGATCGCTTCGCGCCCTGGCACCGCTATACCTTGCGCGCCGAAGCGGAGATGTTTTCCCATCCGTCGCTGCGCGCGGTGATCTGCAACTCGCGCATGGTGCGGGACGATATCGCGCGCCGCTTTGGTTTGGGTGCGGAAAAGTTGCATGTCATTTACAACGGCATCGATCTCGAACACTTTCATCCTCGCCTGCGCGATGAGTCCGGGCGCAGCCTGCGTGCGAAGACCGGTATCGATCCCGCGACGCCGGTGATGCTGTTTGTCGGTTCGGGCTACCAACGCAAAGGTTTGCCGACGCTGTTGCACGCCCTGGCAAAGATGCATCGGCAGGATGCGCGGCTCTGGGTCGTCGGCCGCGACAAGCAGGAGACGCTGATGCGCAAGCTGGCGCAGACCCTCGGCGTCGATGGGCGCGTGATGTTTCTCGGCCCGCAGCAGGACGTCCGTCCCTTCTATGGCGCGGCGGACGTTTTTGCCTTGCCCACCCTCTACGACCCGCTGCCCAATGCCGCGCTGGAAGCGCTGGCCTGCGGCCTTCCCGTGTTGACCACCACCACCTGCGGTGCCGCCGAATTGCTGAATGCGCAGTGCGGCGTGGTGGTCGAGGCCGGGGATGCGATGGCGATCGCCGCCGGCCTCGATGCGCTGTGTGCCCGCGCGCCGGCGATGCGCGATGCCGCCCGCGCCAGTGTTACCGCGCTCGATCCGGCGGGCATGGCGGCCCAGCTGGTGGCGCTCTATTCGCGCCTGGTCTGACGCCGCGCGTCCTCCACCACCGGCCGCAGGCGTTCGACGAAGGCATCGACCGAAAAGCGCGCGAGGTGGCCGTCGGCCAGTTCCGGCTTCGGCCGCGGCCGGCCCTCCAGCAGTTCATCGAGCAGCCGACCGAAGTCGGCACCGGCGTCTTCGCGCGGATCGCGATACAGGAACCCCGTCAGGCCGTTGCTCACGGTTTCGGTGAAGGGCGGTGCATGCACCGCGATGACCGGTGTGCCGCAGGCCTGCGCCTCGATGATGTTGAGCCCCAGCGCTTCCTTTTCCGGCAGGCCGGAGAGCAGGTAATCGAGCTGCCGGTAAATGCCACCGACATTACCCTGCTGACCCCAGAAACGCGCCTGGCCGGGCGCCAGCGCGGCCAGCGCGCGGTCGAGGTCGCGCACCGAGGCATAGCCGCCGCTGCCGAAGATTTCCAGACTGACCTGCGGGCGCTTTGCCAGCACCGATGCCAGGTGGGAGAACAGCAGGGGGAACTGCTTGATCGGCGTCAGGCGCGAGACGATGCCCAGCGTCAGGCCGGGGCGCCGCGCGAAGCGCGGGTGGCGGCGCAGCGAATCGACCAGCGGTTCGAGCGCGCCGAACAGGCGGTCCCGCCCCTTGCGCCGGTCCCAGTCGTAGCGGCTCCGACGATGGATCGGGGCGTCAATGCCGCGCTGGCCGATCTCGGCCACGCCGTAGAGCGGCGCCTCCCAGGCCGGCAACCCGGCCGCCAGCAGTCCGTCGCGCACCCAGCCGGACACGGCGTAGATGCGATCGTGATCGGCAAAGGCCGCCGGATTGCGTCCTTGTACCGGCATGTGGGCTATCGCCGTGCGCAGCCGGCCCGCCACGGAGCCGCGCAGCGCCGACGGCAGCGGTCCGTGGGACAGCAGCCAGAGCGGTCCTTCCGGCAGATGGCCCGGCAGTGCGGCGACATTGGCCACCGCGACGATGTCGGTTTCGCCCGGCAGGCCCAGACCCTTCCAGAAGCCGGCACGCGGATGCACCAGCAATTTCGTCGCCACACCAAGCTGCGCCAGTGCCCGGCAGAGGAAGGCGGTATACACCTCGCCGCCGCCGAAGTGCGGCTGCAGGTTGATCTGGACCAGCTTCATGCGGGTCGGGGCGGGTGCTTCATCGCCGCAATCAGCACACCGCAAATGAAGGCGAAGAGCCCCAGGCGCCAGCCCGACAGATGCCCGTCGAGCAGGCAGCGCAGCAGATAGCTGCCGACCAGGAAGCAGAACATCAATCCCGCCGCATCTTCATGCTCGCGGAACTGCCGCCAGCCGCCGCGTACCGCCAGCGCGCCGGTCACCAGCAGCAGGGCCAGCCCGGGAATGCCGACCGCCAGCGCAAAATCCAGCCAGCCGCTGTGGCTGCTGCCCATTCCGGCATGTCCGAACTTCAATGCGATCGCCCTGCCAAACGCGTCATGGCCGAAGCCGATTCCCAAGGGATTGTCGGCGACGAAATTGATGGAATGCCGTGCCATGGCGGCGCGCAGGTACGCCGATTCCTCAAGTGCGGCTCCGGAAGAAGTGGGGGGGCGAAAAGCATCATTTCCCGTCATCCAATACGGGCTGTCGGATGTCCAGCCGATAGCGGCAGATTCGCGGAATCCCTTCCAGCGGCTATCCATGCTGAAAGCCACCACGCCGAGCAGCAAAGCAATGACGATGGCGATGGCCATCTTCCACCAGGCTCTTCCACGGGCGCTGAAAAACACAAGGCTTGAGGCGACGAGGAGCGCGACCGAGATCATCGTGCTGTTGCGGGAGCGCAATACGATGTCCGAGACCAGGGAGAGAGCCAGCATTGCCCAGATCCAATGCTGACCCAGACCCAATGACGAATGGCGCCCGATTGCGAAAGCAAGCCGATCCGCCAAAAGCAGAGCCAGGAAGAAGCTGTTCAGTGTGCCGTGGAAATCGTAGCTGCCGAAGGGCGTGACTTCAAATGGCCGGGCGCCGATCGTCAGCACTGAATTCAATTGCCAGCCAAGCAACCAGATCAGGTGAGCGGCCAAGGCGATGACCACTGTCCGCATTGCACGCTCGGGCGCGATCTGGGCTGCAGCCCAGGCGGCCAGGGCACTGAGCAACAGCGGACCCATCCAGTTGGCCCGAAACTGATCCAGCGATGGATAGGGTGTTGGCGAAACCGCCACCGAGTGAAAAACGATCCAGAGCGAAAGGACAAGAAGCCAGGCTGCGCCGGGCGCCAGCAGTGCAACCGGTTTGGGCAAGAGCTTGCGACCGGTCCAGAGGAGGGCGATGAGTCCGACCAGGATAAGCAAGTTGCGCAGCGCTATGGTGTGCGGGATAGGGAAAATGAAAACCACCGCGACCAGCCATGTTTGCCATAACCCGCTTCTCGTCACCGGCATCATAGGAAGTATCCGGCAAGCCAGGACCGCAGCCAGTGTCGCGCCAACCGCCGGCGCTGCGCGGCGGAGCGTGCGTGGCGCCAGAGCAGGCCGATGAATCCGTCCTCGCGCAGGCGGCGCAGTGTGGCAGCGGCGACGCGGCGATCGGGCATCTTGGGCAGCTTGTGGAATATCGAGAGCGCGCCGTCGACCAGGTGCTCGGAGAGCATGCCCTGCAATTCCGGATCGGCGTCCAGGCCATCCGCCATCGTGGCCAGCGCTTCGGCATTGACCACGCTGCTGTCCACGATGGCCAGCAGGCGTCGTTGCGCCTGTTCCGGGCTGAAGTGGCGCAGGGGGATCCGGTAGTGCACGGCGATGTGGCCGGTGTAGCGCACGCGCGGCGCCGCCAGCAATGCCGCGGTGGTCCAGATCACGTCTTCGTGGATCAGGCGCGGAACGAAGCGGAAGTGCTGCCGTTCGATGAAGTCGCGACGATACAGGTGCATCCACACCATGTGCAGGAAGCGCCCGGCACGGAACCGTTGGCGCAGCCATTCACGTCCCGGAACCACGTCCGTTGCCGGGACATCGGCATAGATGGCGTAATCGGTTTCGCGGCCTTCGAAGTGGTAGTTGGCATTGAGCAGCACCATGTCGAGGTCTTCGTCCTGCGCCAGGCGCAAGGCCTCGGTGTAGGCATCGGGCGAGACGAAGTCGTCGGAATCGACGAAGGCGAGGTATTTCCCGGTCGCCACCTCCAGTGCCGTGTTGCGTGCCGCCGAAAGCCCGCCGTTTTCCTGGCGGATCACGCGCATCTGCGGCAGTCGCGGTCCGAAATCGGCCAGGATGTGCGGACACTCGTCGGTGGACCCGTCGTCGACCACGATGATTTCGTCGGCCGGCGGATTCAGCGCCGCCAGGCTTTCCAGGCAACGCGGCAGGTAGGGCGCGACGTTATAGACCGGCACCACCAGGCTGAGCAATGGCGCGCTCATTGCAGCCGGCCCCGCTTGCCGGCGTGCCAGTCGAGCAGCGCGTGGTGGAGCGTCTCCGCGCGATGGGCGTAGGTATGCCGCGCCATCACCGTGGCATGGCAACGTTCGGCCAGTTCGCGGGCCGCGCCGAAGTTTTCCAGCCAGTGCGCGATCCGGGCCACACAATCGTCGAGACCGTTGAATTCGGCCCAGTCCTGGCCGGGTGTGAAGTCGTCGCGGGCGTGGCTGCGCTGGTCGCAAAGCAGGAAGCCGCCGCAGGCCGGGATGCCGTAGCAGCGCTCGGGCAGGCCGGAGGCGATAGGCGCGCGGTAATCGCAGGAGGCGCCGAAATTCAGATTGATGCGGCTCTTCTGGATCAAGGTCACCTGTTCCGCAACGCTCATGCCCGTCGCCTCGCGGAACAGGAAGCGGATGTTGCGTGTCCTCAGGCGTTCGCCGAGCGCGGCAAAGAATTCCTGCCGTTCCTGCATTTCCTTGTAGCGAATGCCGTCCATGGCGCCGAAGAAACTGACGTCGTATTCATAGCTCGCCGTTTCGCGCAGGGCTTCGAGTGAATTGCCTGCCAGGTGGTAGCGTGTGGTATCGGCGGCATTGGGAAAGTACAAGACAGTCTCGGCGAAGCGGCGCGCATCGATGAGCGTATGGGTGGCGTAGATGTCATACAGGCGGGCATGGTCGAGCACGTCGAGGCGCCAGCCGGCGCGGTTGAGATAGTGTGGTGCGTCCTGGTTCCAGACGAACAGCGGGATGCGCTGCCGCCGCAACCAGCGTCGCATGCCCCAGATCGTCAGCGGATGCCGCAGGCCCTCATAGAACCAGGTGTAGGCGCCGAGGATGCGCTCCGGCTGGCTGCGATCGGCGTCCTGCCAGCGCCGACTTTCGCGCAGGCTCAGCCCGCGTGCCGCCAGTTCGCGGCGCAGGGCCGGATGCAGGCTGCCGTGGGCGATCAGCAGGACATCCCGTATCATCGACTACCCACCCCCCAACCCCCGCCCCGCGGGCGGGGGTGTCTACGGTTCGCGGCCTTGCCGCTCCGGATAGTTGGCTGCGCCGCCCTTGGGGCGGCCCTGCAGGCGGCGTTCATGCGACCCTGTGGAAAAAGAACACGTTCTTGCGGATCAGCGAGAAGTCCAGCGCGAAGCCCTTGGCCACCAGGCCGGCGAACATCTCCGAGAGTACTTTGTCGCCCAACACGTCGGGGTGGGTCTCGACGCAGATCTTGCGCACCATCGACAGATCGGCACCGGCGAAGAATTCGGCCTCGCCGCCCTCGATATCCACGATCATGAAGCTGGGCCGGATGCGCGCCAGTTCGCTGTTGAGGTCGACCTGCTTCACCATGATGGCGCGACCGCCGTCACGATGCGCCGACGAAGCCCAGAAATCCGCCTCGATGCGGAACTCGCGCTCGCCATCGCCTTGCGCCAGAAGGGCGTTGGTCAGCGTCGGCGTCACTGAATTGCGGGCATGGGTTTCGCGAATCAGCGGGATCAGTTCCGGGTTGGCTTCGTAAGTGAACACCTTGTCGCCGCCAACGCGCTTGGCACAGTAGGCAGAGAGGTAGCCGAGTCCGGCGCCGACTTCGAACACCACGTCGTCGGTCGCCAGCCGCCGGGAAATGATCTCGATCTCCTTGGCTTCATAGTCGCCGAGGTAGATCTCGCGGGCGATGCCGGGCGAAACCAGCGGATGCTTTACCGGCAGCATGACGCCGTGGTTGTCGGCCCACTCCGGCTGCGTGAAGCGCCAGGCAAGTTTCTTCAGCTTGTGTGCGGTACGGCCGTTCTTGCGCATGATCTATTCCCTGAATTTTTTTACGCTGGCCGGTACGCCAGCGACGATTGCCTGGGCCGGCACATCTTCGCGCACCACGGCCCCGGCGGCCACCACGGCGCCGTCGCCGATGCTGACGCCGGCCAGGATCACGCAGTTGGCGCCCAGCCAGCAGTCGCGGCCGATGCGGATCGGCAGTGCATCGACGGCCTGCGCACGGATCGTGGCGCCGAGGGCATGCCGGTGCTGGTAGGAGATGATGCGCACGCCCGGTCCGACCAGGGTGTCGTCGCCGATATCGACGCCCCCCGTGCCGTTGATGATGCTGAAGTTGTTGATTTCGACGCGGTGGCCCAGGCGGACGCCACCGTTGCCGCCCTGCACATAGGCAAACCGGTTCAGCGTCACCTTGTCGCCGAAGCTGACCCCGGCGCTGCGCGAGGCATCCACCGAGGCGTCGGCGTGGATCTTGCACCCCGTACCCAGGCTGATTTTTTCATGGGCCTTGAGGTAGGCGGAAAAGGACACGCGGTTGCCGGCACGGCGTTGCCTGAGGACGAACAGGAGGTGCTTGATGGGGTTCACGTCAGGCCTCCAGCGGGTGAGTTTCCAGCCATGCGAGCAGTACCGCGACGCTGTAGAACAAACGCGGATTGCCCTTGCCCAGGCGCGCGTCGCGCCAAAGTCCCGCAATCGCGCCATGGTCGAGCCAGGGTGCGCGCATTCTAGCGGCCGAAACCTGGGCGTCGCACCAGTCGCGCCAGGGGCCGGCAAAGTTGCTGCGCAGCGGCACCGAGAAGCCGTGCTTCTCGCGATTCCACACGGCCTCCGGCAGATGCGTGCGCGCCAGCGCGCGCAAGATCGCCTTGCCGCCGCCGGCATCGAAATGCACCTCTGCCGGCAGTCCCAACATCCTGTCCTGTAACGCATTGGCCAGCAAGGGCACGCGTACCTCGAGGCCGTGGGCCATGCTGGCGCGATCGGTTTTGGTCAGGCAGTTTTCCGAGAGGTAGGTCCACAGGTCGGCGCGCAGCAAGGCGCCGCGATCGAAATTGCCATGGTCGGTGGCCAGCCGTGTCCACAACTCGAGCGTGCGTTCCGGCCGCGCAGCAGCGGCGATTTCCGGCGCGAGGAAGGCAGGCAAATCCTTGCGGCTGCCCGGGTAGTTACCGAGTTCAACGCGCCGGTAAAGCAGCAGCTCGGCCCCGGCCAGTGCGCGCCGGGTCAGGCTGGCCGGTGCGAGACCCTGGCGCAGCAGGACGCGCAGCAGTCGCTTCACCGCGCTGTCGGGATGACGATCCGCGGTGTCGAGGAAACGCGGGTAGCCGCCGAAGAGTTCGTCGCCACCGTCGCCCGAGAGCGCCACCGTGACATGTTGCCGCGTCAGTCGCGACAATGCCCAGGTCGGAATGTAGGCGGGGTCGGCGAGCGGCTGGTCAAGGTCGGTCAGCGCCGCGGCGAGGGTGTCGGCGCCGAGTTGCGGGGCGTCGAGGACATGATGTTCGGTGCCATATTTCTGCGCCACGGCGAGCGCCGCCGGGCTTTCGTCGAACCCCGCCTCGGCGAAGCGCACGCTGAAGGTGCGTATCGGCTGCGCGCCGGCCTGCGCCATGTAATGCACGACGAGACTGGAGTCGATGCCGCCGGAAAGAAAGGCGCCGAGCGGGACATCGGCGACCAGCTGGTCCTTTACCGCGCGCGCCAGCAGCAGGTCGGTTTCCCCGGCCAGGGCCTCGGCCGCAGGCGCGGCCTCGGTGGCGTCGGGAATCGTCCACCATTGGCGCGGCCTGGTGCCGGCACTTGATCCAGGTTTCCAGCGCAGGCAAGCGCCGGGCGGCAAGGCGTGGATATCGCGCACCAGCGTATGCGGGGCCAGCGGGGTCTGGAAGGCGAGGTAGTCGCGCAGGCCTTCCGCATCCAGCTTCCGGGGGAAGTCGCGCAAGGCAAAAAAGGGCGCCAGGGTCGACGCAGCGAC
Source organism: Rhodocyclales bacterium (assembly GCA_016215645.1). GTDB lineage: Bacteria > Pseudomonadota > Gammaproteobacteria > Burkholderiales > Rhodocyclaceae > Sulfuritalea. The sequence goes on along the minus strand of JACRIX010000067.1, from coordinate 9,735 downwards.
CAGACCGCCCGCATGTTCACCCCAGAACAGCGGCTTGATGCCGACCCGGTCGCGCGCAAGGAAGACGCTGCCGTCGGCCAGGTCGTGGATGGCGAAGGCGAACATGCCATCGAGCTTGTCCAGCACCGCCTCGCCCCAATGACGGTAGCCGGCAAGCACGACCTCGCTGTCGGAGCGGGTGGCGAAGGCATGGCCGGCGCCTTCCAGCTCGCGGCGCAACGCCGCGAAGTTGTAGACCTCGCCGTTGTAAACCATGGCCAGCCGGCCGTCGATGCTGGTCATCGGCTGGCGGCCGCCGGCGATGTCGATCACCGCCAGGCGCGCGTGGCCCAGCAGCGCTGCGCCGTGAGCCAACACCTCCCGCGCATCCGGACCACGGGTGCGCAAGGCCGCCAATGCGGCGTCGAAGTCATTGCGAAAGGCATCGCCGACGGCGAGCAGGATGCCACACATCTCAATGGTCTCCCACGCGGCGCCAATCGTCGGCGAGGATGCGTCGCAACTCCGCGAGGCGGGTTTTGCGTATCGGCAGGCCGCTGGCCAGCGTCGGCAGTGCGGTCGTGGCGGCCAGCAGTCGGTCGATGATTTTTTGCGCGGCGACAGCATCGATCCCGCCGCGCCGTGCGACCTCAAGCAGGTGCCTGCGAGCGGGCGCGCGGCCCTCCCCCGCCACGGAGCTCTGGTGCTCGCCGCCCGGCCCTTCGTTGTAGGTCAGATCGAACACCGGTGCCAGACGCCAGCGGCGATCGGCACTCAAGCGGAAGGCGAAATTGCGGCTGTGATCGTCGCGGTTATGCAACAGCACGTTGAGCACGCAACGCTCGAAGGCCTTATGCACTTCACGTTCGTCGCCGGTGAGGCGCCGTGTGGCGCGCAGCAGCATTTCATAGTCGAGGGCCGGCAGGCGATGATCGACGTGCAGCAGGGCCGAGAGCGACAGCAGAGGCACGCGCAGTCCGTCTTTGCGGTCAAAGCGGCGGACGCCGAAGGCGGCATGCCTGGTGGATAAATCGAAGAAGCGCGATTCCGGCATGTCGAGTCCCGCGTGACGCGCCAGTCGGGCGTAGAGTTCTTCGATGGCGCAGGCGTCGCGATGTTCCTCGCGGGCGGGGAACTTGATGAGCCAGGGGTCGCCTCCGGCGTCTGCCGTCGTCTCGCCGGTCCCGCGGGGATTCCCTTCGGTCATGCCGATTTTTCCGCGGGCCGGATCAACATTGACCAGCACCTTGGGTCGTGCGCCCTGTGGCGAGCCGCCCAGCAGCAGCAGATGACGCAAGGCTTCTTCCGCCGGCGCTGTGGTCGCCGTGTCGCCAACCACCACTCGGACTTCCTTGGCAAGTTGCAGCAGCGTAAGGTCTTGGTGGTCCAGGGCTTGGGGCTCGGCCGGTTCGAACGCCAATGCGCCCATGGCGCGCTCGCCGATGAAGGCCAGTCGGTCCAGCGGCGACACGGCGCCCGGCCGGCGCCCGGCACGGCTGAAGGCACGATCCATCAGCAGCATGCCCCAGCCATCGGGCAGGGCATCCGCGATCAGGCCGGGCAGACCGAGAAAAAATGGCTCGCCGGCGAAGGCCCCGGGCTGGGTCAGCGGCAGTCGCAACGGAGAAAGTTCCAGGCCTTCCCGGCGTGCTTCCGCGCTGTATTCGAACAGCATCGGCTGGCCGGCGCGGCCGGTATCGGCCAGCGTGCCCAGGGGCCAGCGTTCGCCCCAGCCGGCGTAGATGACAGACAGTCGTTTCACAATGGCCTCATGTCAGCTTCCGGCGCGCCCGTTGCCGGGCGGCGAGGGCGGCAACGCGCTCGGCGTCGGCGATATGAACCACCGGCAGCACCAGCAGCGACTCGAACTGGTGGCTGACGCGCAGGGCCTCGGCCACCCGCGCCAGCAGCAGCAGCGTGCCCTGACCATGGCTTTCGAGCCGGCGAATCGACGACAAGCTGCTGCCGGTCATGGCTGCCAGCTCAGCCTGACTCAAGTTGCGCGCCAGACGCAGGACACGACAGCGCTGGCCGAGGGTGGCGCAGATTTCATCGGGCGTCAGTATGTCAAGTGTTCCCACGAGGACAATTGTATGCCTAATCCTATTTTAAATAGTCAAATCTGAACAATTAAGATGTTTTGGCCAGGATTTCCCAGGCGTCCAGCGCCCGTTCCGCGTCGTAGGGCGCCAGTACCGCCGTGACGGCAGTGGGCGCCGGCTTCGGCGAGTTGAGTGCGCTCCGCATCGCCTGCGCCAGCGCTCCGACGTCGTTGCAGGGGACCAGCCATTGCGCGAGTTCGCCGCTGAGGATTTCGCTCGGGCCGGAGGGGCAGTCGGTGCTGACCACGCGGGTGCCGCAGGCCAGGGCTTCGATCAGCACATTGGGCAGGCCTTCGTGATCGGAGCACAGCACCAGCAACTCGGCGCCGGCCATCCAGGGATAGGGGTTGGCCTGAAAGTCGGCGATGGTGACACGGCGGTCCAGGCCGTGTTGCGCGACAAGGGCTGCAAGGCGTGCGTCGGGGGGTGTCAGCAGCACCAGTCGATGCGGCATGTCGACTCCGGCGAAAGCGGCGAGCAGCAGGTCGTGTCGCTTTTGCGCGGCGTAGCGCCCGACGTGAAGGATGTAGGGTTCGTCCGGTCGCAGCGGACAGGGCTCGGCGGCGAGCGTGCGGATCGCCGCGAAGTCGAAGGGATTGCCGATCACGCGGATGTTCCCGGTGCCAATTCCGAACGATGTGTGCAGGTCATCGGCCACGCCGCGCGAGACGGCAACCAGCGGCCGTGCGCCATAGAGCGTGCGATAACGGTCCTTGCGTCGCCGTCCCTTGTCGTCGGGCAAGCGCGCGATTTCCGCCGAGAGCGTGTTGGCGATGCGGCAGACAAGGCGCGGCGCGCGTGAAAGCGCTGCGATTTCGTCGGCGAAGGGCAGGGTCGAAACCAGCAGGTCATGCTTCCGCTTGCGCAAGACCCGGGCGAGTTTCCAAGCGAGGCGCCGCTTGCCGAGCCAGCCATGACCGGCGCGCGCGCTCAGCGCCGTGAAGTGGCAGCCGGCGGGTGGTGGATAGCTTCCGGCGTCCTCGCAAACGATGAACGCGACCTCGTGTCCGCGTTGTGCCAGGCCGCTGCCTATTTTTGCCAGCGCCTTCTCGGCACCGCCGCCGGAGAGGTTGGTGGTGAACAGGGCGAACCTCACGGTGCAGGCTGTCCCGCCAGCGCCTGCCGAACCGCATTCCAGACGCGGTCGACGCTGATCTCGGCCATGTCGGCCTCCGGTGTGCAACGATCGGCCAGCGGATGGTCGATGGCCCACAGACAGGGATGATCGAGCGGCGCCAGCACGCGACTCGGCGAATAGCCGTGGTACAGCGCCACCATCGGCCGGTGCAGCGCGCCCATCAGGTGCGTGGGGCCGGTGTCGACACCGACATAGAGATCGACGCGATTCATCAGCGCCGCCGTCTCGCGCAGGCTGAGCTTGCCGGCGCACAGCGTCGCTGCCGCGCCCAGTTCGGTCGCCAGTTTCCCGGTGCGGTCCTTTTCGAGCTCGCCGCCGAAGATCAGGAAGTGCGCTGCCGGCCATTGTCCGAGGATGCGCCGACACAGCTCGGAAAAATGTCCGGGCGGCCAGTCGCGATAGGCCTTGGTGGGAAAGCTCGCCACTTGCAGGCCGACCAGCGGATGCCGAGAGGGCAGAGTGCTTTTCGCGAGGAAATCTGCGGCCCAGTGCGTTTCCGCAGTGGTGACGCAATAGCTAAGTGCTTTTCCGGCGGCGCTGACACCCACGGCGGCAGGCAGCATGAGCTGGATGTCAACGGCATGGGTCGTCTGCAGCGCCGGATGCTCGACGACGCGATACAGGCGTCGGTTCAGGGCGTCGTCGGGCTGGCGGAAGGCGACCACACGACGCGCCACGCGCAGCGCGTACTCGACCAGCGGCGCATCGAAGTTGCAAACGAAGGCGAGGTCGTAGGGCTTGCCTGCAAATGGAGTCCGGATGCGGCCCATGAAGTTCGCGCGCTGCTTCTCGATGCCTCCGGTGCGGTACACGAAGGGCAGGTTGCGCATCACTTCCTCGCGCTTGGGATGGGCCAGCAGGGTGACGCGCGCGCTTGGCCAACGCGCCGCGACGGCGCGCACCGCCGGCGTTACCAGCAGGGTGTCGCCGATGCGCGAGACGTTGATGTAAAGGATCTCGCGCGGTTCGGGCAGTGCCGACTCAGTCGCGCCGGACGAACTCATACAGGTAGTCCGGGAAAGAGAATTCCACCGGTTCCAGGCGCCAGCCGACCAGGCGCTTGAGCAACAGCGCCGCCGGTGAAAAGCGCTTCACCAGATGGTAGGCCGCCAGCGCGATGCCGGCACGGCGCGCCAGCTCCATGGCCAGGGTTGGCGTGATCCAGGCAATGTGGTCGAGGTTGACCACCATCACGCCCTCGCGCTTGAACTGACGGAAGAACTTGCGCGAGAACGGGTTCGGCGTCGTGACGTAGAGCCTGCCCCCGGGAGCAAGATGGCGCGCGGCGAACTTCAGCAGCAGCACGGCGTTGTCCACGTGCTCGACCACGTCGCCGATGAAGATGACATCGAAGCGCTCGCCCATGTCGGCGTCGGAGGTTGCATCCACGCAGCGCACGTTGAAGCCACGCCCGTTGAGTTCGGCAACCAGCGGTTCGAGGATGTCGATGCCGACGCAATACGAGGCCGCCTTGTGGATGCGGCCGTGGCGCCAGTCCGGCAGGTCGAAGTAGCGCGCGCTGTGCGACACCACGCCGATGTCGAGCACGCGCTTGCCCCGCACCAGGCTTTCGATATGGCCCAGCAGGTCGGTATCGGTATGCACCCGTTGCGCTGTTTTCAACCAGGCGCGTACCGCGGCCTTGGCCTCGCGGTTGTTGGGATCGTCGGAGACCGTGGTCCAGTCGAGCGGCTTGGTCATGATGAAGTGGCCTGGCGGAAGAGGGCTTCCATGCGGTCGAGCATGGTGTCCCTGGAAAAGTCGGCGCTGGCACGACGGCGCGCCGCGGCGCCGAGCGCGGCGGCAAGGTCGGGGTCGTCGAGCAGGCGGCCGATCGCGGCCGCCAGTGCATCCGCGTCCTGTGGCGCGACCACCAGGGCGGAGCTGTTGTCGCTTACGGCTTCGAGGATGGCCCCTACCGGCGTGGTGACGATGGGCAGGGCGCAGAGCATGGCCTGCAGTATCGCCTGCGGCACGCCCTCGTTTGCATACGAGGGCAGGCAGAAGATGTCGAGCGCCTGCAGCCAGCGTTCCGGGTCGGTGCGCTGACCGGCCAGCGTGACGCGATCACCGAGGCCGAGCGCGGCGATTTTTTCCGTGATCGGCTCGCGCATCGGTCCCTCGCCGACAATCAGGAGTTGCACATCCGGCCGCTGCAATTGCGCGAAGGCGTCGAGCAGGAACAGATGTCCCTTCCAGCTGCGCAGGGTGGCGACGATGCCGACATGTCGCTGCCGTGGGTTGAGCCCGAGCGCCGCCTTGGCGGCGGCCTTGTCGGCCGGCGCGACGCGCCGGGGGTCGATGCCGGTCGGTACCGACGTGATGCGCTCCGGGTCGAGGCCCAGGGTGTCGAGCAGGTGCCGGCGCAGGCTTTCGCCGGTGGTTGCAACTCCGCGCGCCTGCCGGTAGAGCCAGCGGTTGGCGACGTTGCCCGAGACCGGCGCCGAAATGTGGCGGGTGCGGACGATCGCGGGCGCGGCGGACAAGGTGGCGCAGGCCAGTGCCACCAGCCAGGAATCGGCCGAACTGTGGGTGTTCACCACGTCGGGGCGGGCCTCGGCGAGATGGCGGCGCAGCGCGCGGAAACCGGCGATGGTCTTGAACTCGATCGGCAGGGTGGTCACCGGTACGCCGAAGCGTGCCGCCTCGGCGGCCATGCGCGCGTGCGCCGGGCAGGCAACGCTGACCTCGTGACCGCGCTCGATCAGTCCGCGCGACTCTTCGAGGATTCGGATTTCCTGCCCGCCCCAGCCACAGGAGGCTTCGGTGTGGAGAATTTTCACGCGGATTCGGCAAACTGAAGTCGGTAGAGGCCTGCATACAGGCCGCCGGCCGCCAGCAACTCGGCATGGCTGCCGATCTCGGCAATGCGCCCCTGTGCCAGCACGACGATGCGATTCGCATGCTCGACGGTGGACAACCGGTGCGCGATGACCAGCGTGGTGCGCCCCCGCATCAGGGTTTCCAGGGCCTCCTGCACGGCGCGCTCGGATTCGCTGTCGAGTGCCGAGGTGGCCTCGTCGAGGATCAGGATCGGCGCATCCTTGAGGATGGCGCGGGCGATGGCGATGCGCTGGCGCTGGCCGCCGGAGAGGCGCGAACCGTTCTCGCCGATCATCGTGTCGAAGCCCTGCGGCAGGGCCTGGATGAAATCCAGCGCGTTCGCCGCGCGCGCCGCCGCCTCGACCTCGTCGCGGCCGGCACCGCGCTTGCCGCCGTAGGCGATGTTGGCGGCCACCGTGTCGTCGAACAGGAATACGTCCTGGCCGACATGGGCGATGCTGGCGCGGAGCGACTGCAGCGTCAGGGTTTCGATGTCCTGGCCGTCGATGCGGATGCGGCCGCTGCCGGCGTGATAGAAGCGCGGCACCAGGTTGACCAGCGAGGTCTTGCCGCCGCCGGAGGGGCCGACCAGCGCCACGGTTTCGCCGGGGCGGATGCCGAGGTCGATGCCGGACAGCGCGTCGCGTTCGGCGGACGCGTAACGCAGGCCGACGCCGGCGAACTCGATTTCACCGCGCGCCTTGCCGGTGCCGCCCAGGCTTACCATGCCCTGGTCGACTTCCGCGGCCTCGTCGAGCATGCGGAACACGCTCTCGGCGGCGGCCAGTCCACGTTGCAGTGGCGCGTTGATGTCGGCCAGGTGCTTGAGCGGCGCCAGCAGCAGGAGCATGGCGGTGATGAAGGACACGAAGCCGCCCACCGTGGTCTCGTTGCCGGCGGATTGTTGCAGGGCGACCCAGACCACGATGGCGAGACCGATCGAGGCGAAGATCTGGGTGATCGGTGCCACGGCGGCGGCGGCGATCGCCTGGCGCATGCCGTAGCCGCGCAGGGCGTTGTTCACCTTGAAGAAGCGCGCCGTCGCGTGTTCCTCGCCGCCGAAGATCTTGACCACCTTGTGGCCGCGAATCGACTCGTGCAAGACCTGATTCATCTGCGCCATGCCTTCCTGGGCGGAGAGCGAAAGCTGCCGCAGGCGCTTGGAGAAGGCGCGCACTACCAGCGCGGTGAGTGGGATCACGGCGAGGCTGATCAGGGTCAGTTTCCAGTTGAGCCACAACAGCCAACCGATGAGGCCGAGCACCGACAGTGTGTCGCGGATCAGCACGGTCAGCGTCGAGGTCGCCGCCGCCGCGACGCCATTCACGTCATAGGCGATGCGCGTCGCCGGAATCGCGGAGGCGTGGGCGTCGAAATAGCTCGCCGGCAGGCGCATCAGGCGTTCGAACATCAGCTGGCGCAGATCGGTGATGACCTTGTTCGACACCCAGGACATGCCGTAGCCGGCGAGGAAGCCGGCGACGCCGCGCAGTACGAAGATGCCGACGATGGCCAGCGGCAGCCAGGCCAGCCAGCCGGGGTCGCCCTGGCCGAAGCCCTTGTCCAGCAGCGGCTTCATCAGCGCCGGGAACAACGGCTCGGTGGCTGCCGCCAGCGCCGTGGCCGCCAGGGTCAGGGCGAAGCCTTTCCAGTGCGGGCGCACGTGGGAGAGCAGGCGCAGGTAGAGGTCGCGGCTGTTGCTCACGGCTTCATCCCGGGCAAGGTCCATGGCGTCCAGCCGCTGATCGCTGTCATGCCGTCGGCAATGTCGAAAGGTTGCGCCGTGGTGCAGGCGACGAAGCCCGGCAGCGCCGGCTGGCCATAGAACTCGCGCAGGCGGCGCAGTCCGCGCAGGTCGTGGGCGTCGGGGCGCTCCTTGAACTTGCACTCGATGCCGAACAGGCGCTGCTGCCACTCCACCAGCAGGTCGACCTCGTGGCCGCCGGAATCGCGCCAGTACCAGAGCGTCGCCTCCGGATGTTGCCAGTGCCGCCAGCGCAGCCACTGGCCGATCACATGGTTTTCCCACAGTGCGCCACCGACATGCTCGGGCGGTGGCGCGTCGTCGGTCAGGCCCATCAGGAAGGCGGCCAGTCCGGTGTCGGTGAAATACAGCTTGGGCGATTTCACCAGGCGCTTGCCCAGCGAACGGTGGTAGGGCTCCAGCAGCAGGATCTGGTTCGAGGCTTGCAAGGCACCGATCCACTCGCGCGCCGTGGTAGCGGAGATGCCGACGTCGCGGCCGAGGTCGGACATGTTGAGGGTCTGCGCGCAGCGCGCGGCGCAGGCGCGCAGGAAGCGCTCGAAGTCGCGCAGGCTGCCGACGCGCAGGATGTTGCGCACATCGCGTTCCAGGTAGGTGGCGAGGTAGCCCTGATACCAGCGTTCGCGCGAAACGCCGGCGTCGCTCCACAAGCCCGGATAGCCGCCGCGCAGCCAGAACCGCCCCCAGGTGCTGCCGGTGGCGGCCGGCGAAGCCAGCCACTCGGCGCCCGACAGGCCGAGGAAGGGAATCACTGCGGCGCGGCCGGCCAGGCTGTCGGAAATTTCCTGCATCAGCGCATAGTTCTGCGAGCCGGTGAGCAGGAACAGACCCTTTTCATTGCGGTGTGCGTCGACGTAGGCCTTGATGTGGCGGAACAGCGCCGGTGCGTACTGCACCTCGTCGATGATGACCGGCGGCGGGAAACGTTGCAGGAATTCGGCCGGGCGTGTCTCGGCCATTTCCGCCTGGCTCGCGGTGTCGAGCGAAACATAGCGGAACTCGGGAAAGTCATGCTCCAGCAACGAGGTCTTGCCCACCTGGCGCGGGCCGACCAGCGCCACCACGGGGAAGCTGGCGGTCAGCTTGCGCAGTTCGTCGGCGAGCGTTCTCTGGATCCACATTTTGCAATTTTAAGTTGGCAGCGCGAAATTGCAAAGCCGGCAGCGCGAAATGTTCCAACGGCAAAACCTCAATGCGCGGCATCCCAGTTGGCACCCACGCCCACTTCCACCAGCAGCGGCACCTTGAGCCGGGCCACGCCGCCCATCAGCTTCGGCAGCGCCTCGCGCAGTGGGTCGAGTTCGTCGACAGGGACTTCGAACACCAGTTCGTCATGCACTTGCAGCATCAACAGCGACTTCAGTTGCCGCTCGTCGAGCCAGTCCTGCACCGCGAGCATGGCGCGCTTGATCAGGTCGGCGGCGGTGCCCTGCATCGGCGCATTGATGGCCGCGCGCTCGGCGCCCTGGCGGCGGCCGGCATTGCTTGAACGAATCTCCGGCAGCCACAGGCGGCGCCCGAACACCGTCTCGACGTAGCCCTTCTCGCGGGCCACGGCGCGGGTCTCTTCCATGTAGCGGGCGACGCCGGGATAGCGCGCGAAATAGCGGTCCATGTAGGCCTGCGCCGCCGTGCGGTCGACGCCGATCTGTTTGGCCAGGCCGAAGGCGCTCATGCCGTAGATCAGGCCGAAGTTGATCGCCTTGGCGGCGCGGCGCTGCTCGCTGGATACCTCGATCGGCGTCAGGCCGAAGACTTCGCCGGCGGTGGCGCGATGCACATCCTCGCCCTGGGCGAAGGCTTCCAGCAGGCGCGGGTCGTCCGACAGGTGGGCCATGATGCGCAGCTCGATCTGCGAATAGTCGGCGCTGACGATACGGCGATTTTCCGGCGCGATGAAGGCCGAGCGGATGCGGCGGCCCTCGGCG
>JACRIX010000066.1 GCA_016215645.1 Rhodocyclales bacterium | reverse complement strand
CACAATCATGCTGGTGGACGATTCGGCGACGATCCTGTTGTCGATCTCGAACATCCTGACCAAGGCGGGCTATGCGGTGGAAAAGGCCGGCAACGCGGCCGAGGGGCTGGGCAAATTCAAGAGCGGACCGAAGGTGGACCTGTTGATCACGGACCTCAACATGCCGGGGATGAACGGCATCGAGTTCATCAAGGAAGTGCGCACCCTGCCGAACTACAAATTCATGCCGATCCTGTTCCTGACCACGGAATCGCAGCAGGCCAGGCGCCTGGAAGCCAAGGCGGCGGGCGCCTCGGGCTGGCTGGTCAAACCGGCCACGGCCGATGAACTGCTGAACACCATCAAGCTGGTGTTGCGGTGATGGACGCCAAATTGATTTTGCGGCGCTCCGTACTGGTCGCGCTTGCGGTCGGCATCTGCACCGCACTGATGGCTATCCTGCTCCATGACTGGTTCCATGGCAGTCTGTTGCCCTCGCTCTCGATCAGTCCGTCCCTGGGCGATGGCTTGGGTAGCTTCGCCGTCGTCGCCTTCGCCTTCCTGGCGCAACGCCTGATTTCCGCCGCGATCTTTCGCGACTGGGAATATGGCCTGGCGAATGCCCAGATGGAAGCCACCGAGCGCAATGGCAAGGTCGTCACGGCGGTCGAACAGGTCGCCGGCGAGCTGCGTGGCGTGCAGGGTTTCAACGATGTGGTGCGTGGTCAGCTCAACAGCGTGGTCTCCGAAACCGAAAAAGCGGCCTTCGACATCGCCGGTCGGCTACAGAACATCGATGACATCATTTCGCGCCTGGGGCGCTACGTCGAGAGCACCACCAACGAATCCGCCCGCCTGCTGAGCAGTTCCGAGGAGCGGATCGCCCGCAACCGCGAACTGATCGACACCCTCGAAAGCTACATTCGCGAACGGGTCGCGTCGTCGCTGGAAGACCGAGAGCGGATCTCCCACGTGGTCAAGGAAGCGCGGTCCCTCGGCACGCTTGTCGATCTGATCCGCAACATCTCGGGCCAGACCAATCTGCTGGCACTGAATGCCGCCATCGAGGCCGCACGTGCCGGCGACGCCGGCCGCGGCTTTGCGGTCGTCGCCGACGAAGTGCGCAAGCTGTCGCGCGCCACCGACGAAGCCGTGGGCAAGATCAGCAGCGGCATCCAGGCCGTGGCCGATTCGATCGAGTCCCAGTTCGAGGAAAAACTGTCCAAGGACAACGCCTCGTCGGAACGTGACGCTTTGGGAAGCTTTGCCACCCAGCTCGATGATCTCGGGCGCAGCTATCGGGAAGTCACCGAACACGGTGCCGGCGTCATGGCCACCATCACCGAAAGCAGCCGGCAACTGGCCGACATGTTCATGTCCGCCCTGGCCAGCGTGCAGTTCCAGGATGTCACCCGGCAGCAGATCGAACAGGTGATGGATGCCCTGAACCGCCTCGACGGCCATACCCGCATGCTGGCCGAGCGCCTCGCCCAGCTTGAGGACCCGGCCTTCGAATTGCAGCCCCTGTCGTCACATCTTGACCAGATTTACAGCAATTACGTCATGGATTCGCAACGCAGCACGCATAACAACGTGACGCATAGCGGCAATGTCGACCAGAAGGTCGGCCCGAAAGTGGAACTGTTCTAGGAGCCCATGCGATGAACATCACATCCCAGACCACCGCAGAGGGCGCAACCCGCCTCCTCGTCGAAGGAGAGTTTGGCATCTACCACGCGACCGACATCAGGCAGCGCCTGATCGAGGACGTCCGCGCCCACCCGGTGCTCGAGCTGGACTTGTCGCATGTCAGCGAGATGGACACGGCCGGCTTCCAGCTTCTCGCGATGGCCAAGCGCGAAAGTCAGCGCCTCGGCAGCGACCTGCGGATTGTCGGCCACAGCACGGCGGTTCGCGAGGTCATCGAGTTCTTCAACATGGTGGCCTTTTTCGGCGACCCGCTGGTGATTCCCGCCGGCGAACCAGGCTGAGGGAGCAGGATATGGACGAAGTACTCAACGTTTTTTCGGTCGAGGCCCGCGAACAGCTCGAGGCCATGGAATCCGGCCTGATGCAATTGGAACAAGGCGATCGCGACCCGGAAACCATCAATGCCGTATTCCGCGCCGCGCACACCATCAAGGGAGGCGCCGGCGTGGTGGAGATCCACTCCGTCGAAAAATTCACCCACGTCCTCGAGAACGTGCTCGATCGCCTGCGCAACGGCGAAATCGAGGTCAGCGGCGAGATGATTTCGGCGCTGTTGCTCGGCTGTGACCACATCGGCGTCCTGCTCGACCTCGTTGCCGGCGGCCAGATGGAAGCCGACGCGGACACGGCGCGCGCCGGTGCCGACATCAGCGAACAACTGAAGCCCTTCCTGGGCCAACGCAAGGCCGAAGCCGGCAAGCTGACCGAAGCGGAGAGCGATGTCCAGCGCGAGGATTCGGCCGCCGCCGTCAATGACTGCTGGCACATCTCGCTGCGCTTTGGCCGCAATGTGCTGAAGAACGGCATGGACCCGCTGGCCTTCCTGCGCTACCTGCTGAACCTGGGCGAAATCGCCAACATGGCAACCCTCACTGACGCCCTGCCCGACGCCGACGAAATGGATCCGGAGCTGTGTTACCTCGGCTTCGAGATCAGTTTCCGCAGCCATGCGAGCAAGGCAGCCATCGAGCGCGTCTTCGACTTCTGTCGTGACGACTGCGAGCTGCACATCCTGCCGCCGAACAGCAAGGTCGAGGAATTCCTCGGCCTGATCGAGGCGCTGCCCGAAGAAACCATGCGCCTGGGCGAAATCCTGGTCAAGAGCGGCGCCCTGACGCGCGAGGAGCTTGATACCGGATTGAAGCGTCAGTCGACCGCAAAAGTCGGCGCTGACGGCACGGCGCCGCTGCCCCCGCTGGGCAATATCCTGATCCAGCAGAACAGCGTGCAGCCGGAAATTGTCGAAGCCGCGGCGGCGAAACAGAAAACCGTGTCGGAAAAGAAGGCCGCCGAAGCCAGCCTGATCCGCATCCACGCCGACAAGCTGGATCAGCTGATCGATCTGGTCGGCGAACTCGTCATCGCCGGCGCCTCGGCCAACCTGCTGGCGAAGAAAAGCGGGGAAGCCACCCTGGTCGAAGCCACGTCGGTGCTTTCGCGCCTGGTCGAAAGCATTCGCGACTCGGCCCTGCAACTGCGCATGGTGCAAATCGGTGAAACCTTCAACCGCTTTCATCGCGTCGCCCGCGACGTTTCCAAGGAGCTCAACAAGGAAATCGAGCTGGTGATCAATGGTGCCGAGACCGAACTCGACAAGTCCGTGGTCGAGAAGATCGGCGATCCGCTGATGCACCTGGTGCGCAATGCCATGGACCACGGCATCGAATCCGCCGCTGTGCGTGCCGCCGCCGGCAAGCCGGTCAGGGGCCGGGTCGAGCTGAATGCCTTCCATGATTCCGGCAGCATTGTCATCGAAGTGGTGGATGACGGCGGCGGCCTCAACAAGGACCGGATCCAGGCCAAGGCCATCGAAAAAGGCGTCATCCAGGCCGGCGAAACGCTCTCCGACCAGGAGGTGGTGAACCTGATTTTCGAACCGGGTTTTTCCACGGTGGAAAAGGTCACCAACCTTTCCGGGCGCGGCGTCGGCATGGACGTGGTGCGCAAGAACATCACCGCCTTGCGCGGCAGTGTCGATGTCAGGACCGAACCGAGCGCCGGCTCGCGCTTCACCATCCGCCTGCCGCTGACGCTCGCCATCATCGACGGCTTCCTCACCGGCGTCGGCAAGGCCTCGTACGTGATACCGCTGGACATGGTGATCGAGTGCATCGAACTGGCCGACACCAGCGCCAATCGCGACTACATCAATCTGCGCGGCGAGGTGCTGCCCTTTGTGCGCCTGCGCGAACTGTTCGAAGTCAGTGGCGAACGTCCGACGCGTGAAAACGTCGTGGTCGTCCAGTATGCCGGGCAGAAGGCCGGCATCGTGGTGGACCAGTTGCTGGGCGAATTCCAGACCGTGATCAAGCCGCTGGGCACCCTCTTCCGCAACATGCGCGGCATCGGTGGCTCGACCATCCTCGGCAGCGGCGAAGTCGCCCTGATCCTCGATGTGCAGGCGCTGGTCAGCCGCAGTGCGATGGCCGAAGAGCAAAAGGCGCGGGCCACTCAAGGCGGTCGGCTGCTCGAGGCCCATGGCGCCTGAGGTGCACTGGGCATATCAAACCTCCACCCATATATTTCTGCCACACATCAGGGAACAAGAAAATGCTAAATCAGCTAAAAATCGGCGTCCGTCTTGGCATCGGCTTTGCCATCATCCTGTTGCTGCTGGCCGCCGTTGCCACCATTGGCGTACTGCGCGTCAATGATCTGGACAGGGAAATCGAAGACCTTGTGACCGACAAGAACGTCAAGACCGAACTGGCCAACTCCGCCATCATCAACATCAATCGCGTCGGCCGCTTTCATCGCAACATGCTGATTGCCCAAAGCGACGACGTGACTCGAACCGAAATGGCACGTGCCGAAGAAACGCGCAAGGAGGTCGGTATTACGCTGGAGAAACTGAAGGGCATGCAATTCAGCGATAAGGGCAAGGCCACCCTGGAACAGGTATTCGAGACGCGCAAGCCCTACGTGGCCAGTTCCTTGAAGCTCGAGGAGCACATCAAGGCAAGTAACTGGGCCGATGCACTGAAAGTCTTCAATGACACCTACCGACCGGCCTTCAACAACTTCACCAAGGCCGGTAACGATTTCATCGCCTTCCAGACCGAAGTGGCGAAGCAGTTGGGAAACGATGCCGAGAAACTGGCGAACGAAACACGCACCCTGATCATCAGCCTGGCGCTCGCCGCCTTTGTACTTGGCGCCTTGCTGGCCTTTTTCATCACGCGCAGCATCACCCGTCCGGTCAATGAGGCGCTGGGGCTTACCCAACGCATGGCGGACGGCGACCTGACGGTTCGCATCGACAATGTCAGCACTGACGAAATCGGCCAGATGCTCACCGCGCAGCAAGGCCTGATTGCCAAGCTGAACCAGATCATCGGCGAAGTGAAGGGCGCGGCCGATGCGCTGGCCAACGCCGCCGGCCAGGTGTCCGCCACCGCGCAGTCGCTCTCGCAATCGAGTTCCGAGCAGGCCGCCTCGGTGGAAGAAACCACCGCCAGCATCGAACAGATGACCGCTTCCATCACCCAGAACACCGAGAACGCCAAGGTCACCGACAACATGGCCACCCAGTCCTCGGTCGAAGCCGAACAGGGCGGCACGGCGGTGAAGGACACGGTGGAGGCCATGAAGTCCATCGCCGGCAAAATTGGCATCATCGACGACATCGCCTACCAGACCAACCTGCTGGCGCTGAATGCCGCGATCGAAGCGGCCCGCGCCGGCGAACACGGCAAGGGCTTTGCCGTCGTCGCCGCCGAAGTCAGGAAGCTGGCCGAAAGGAGCCAGGTTGCCGCACAGGAGATCGGGCAACTCGCCGGCTCCAGCGTCAAGATGGCCGAGCAGGCCGGCAAGCTGCTCGACGAAATGGTGCCCAGCATCAAGAAGACCTCGGACCTCGTTCAGGAAATCGCCGCGGCAAGTCAGGAACAAAGCCAGGGCGTGGGCCAGATCAATGGCGCGATGGGGCAGCTGAACAAGGCTACGCAACAGAACGCCAGTGCCTCCGAAGAACTGGCGGCCACCTCCGAGGAAATGGGTGGCCAGGCGGCGCAACTCCAGGAACTGATGGGGTTCTTCAAGATTGAATCGCAGGCAAGAGTCGGCGCTGGCAGCACGGCGAAGAAGGCCCGTCCGGCCGCTACCGTGGCCGTCGCCGCCCCGCGCACCGCGGCACGCCCGGCCCGCCAGGCGTCCCCTGCCACCGAAGGCGATTTCGAGCGCTTCTAAATCCGCCGACCCGACAAAGGAGACCCATCATGGGACAAGTCATTCAGCAAGCCCCCGCCGTGCGCGGAAAACCGCCGACGGTCGTCACCGGCAGCGCGGTGGATATTCAGCAGTACCTGACCTTCCTGCTCTCCGGCGAGATGTACGCGGTGGGCATCCTCAACGTCAAGGAGATCATCGAGTACGGCCAGCTCACCGAGATCCCGATGATGCCGGCCTTCATCCGCGGCGTGATCAACCTGCGCGGCAGCGTGGTGCCGGTGATCGACCTCTCGGCCCGCTTCGGCGGCCGCACCACCGAGACCTCGCGCCGGACCTGCATCGTGATCATCGAGCTGGTGCATGAGGACGAGCACCACGACATCGGCATCGTGGTCGATGCCGTGTCCGAGGTGCTGGAAGTGTCCAGCGCCGACATCGAGCCGGCACCCAGCTTCGGCGCCAAGATCCGCGCCGACTTCATCGCCGGCATGGGCAAGATCGCCGGCAAGTTCGTGATCATCCTCGACATCCAGAAGGTGCTCTCGGTCGACGAGATCGCCACGCTGGCCACGGTATCCGACCGCGGCGCCCAAACCACCGCCGGAGTTTGATCCGCCGAACCAGCACGTCAGGAAGAACCATGAACCTGAAATCGATTCGCGTCCGTCTGTTGCTGTTGTTTGCTGTCCTTGCCATTGGTCTGCTATGGAACCTGGGTGAGGCCATCAAGAACGGCTTGCTCCAACTGCGCGAGGGCAACCGGATCACCGCCGTTGCCGAGGTTTCCGTCGCGGCGAGTGCCCTGGTGCATGAGTTGCAAAAGGAACGCGGGCTTTCGGCAGGTTTCATCGGTTCCAGGGGCGAGAAGTTTCGCGATGCGCTGGACAAGCAGCGCCGCGATTCCGACGCACGGCGCAAGGCACTGAGCGAGATCCTTTCGGCGCGCAGCGATGAACTGCCTCCCACGGTGGCTGCCAACCTGCGCAAGGCCAACGACGCCAGTGCCGCGCTGGAGGCCAGGCGCGGTGACATATCGGGCCTCAAGCTGGCCGGCCCCGCCTCTTTCGCCTTCTATACCGGCACCATCGACAACTATCTGACCGCCGTGTCCGGCGTGGTCGCGACCATCGATGAAATCCAGATGCTGCGTGCCTTCTCGGCCTATTCGATGTTCCTTGCGGCCAAGGAGCAGGCCGGTCGGGAGCGTGCCACCGTCAACGGCATTTTTTCCGCCAACCAGCCGCTGACCGTCAGCCTGTTCCAGCGCCTGCAACGCCTGATCACGGCGCAGGACCACTACCTTGCGCAATTCCGCGATCTGGCCGATCCAGCGGCGGTAAAGGCGCTTGACGAATTGCTGGCATCAAAGCCGGCACAAGAGACCTTGCGCATGCGCGGCATTGCCAACGAGCAGGCGTTCCTGGGCAACTTCGAGGTCGAACCGGCGACCTGGTTCACCACGATCACGGCCAAGATCGACGGCATGAAGGCGATCGAAGACCGGCTGGCCACCGACATTGCCGCCAGCAGCGCGCAACTGGTTTCGAGTACCAGGCGCGGTCTTGCCTGGGCAGTCGGCTGGTCGGTGATCCTGGTCGTGCTTGCGGTCGTCTATGTGCGGCTGCTGACGCGGATGCTGCGCGACGTACATGCGGCGTCGGTGGCGGCCCGCAGTCTTTCCGAGGGCGACCTGCGGATCACGGTGCGCGTCGACCGCAAGGATGAGATCGGCGACTTGCAGGATTCCGTTGCACGCACCGTGGAAAAGCTGTCGCGCACCATCGGCAATGTCAGAATCGCCGCCGATTCGCTCAACAGCGCCGCCGGACAGGTATCGGCCACAGCGCAGTCGCTGTCCCAGTCGTCCTCCGAGCAGGCTGCCGCAGTCGAGCAGACCACGGCCAGCGTGGAACAGATGGCGGCGTCGATCAGCCAGAACACCGAAAATGCACGTGTCACCGATGCCATGGCGGCACGCTCGGCCACCGAGGCGGCAAGCGGCGGCGAGACCGTCAAGGAAACCGTCGCCGCCATGAATTCCATTGCCGGCAAGATCGGCATTGTCGACGACATCGCCTACCAGACCAACCTGCTGGCGCTCAACGCCGCGATTGAAGCGGCGCGGGCCGGCGAACATGGCAAGGGCTTCGCGGTGGTCGCCGCCGAAGTACGCAAGCTCGCCGAACGCAGCCAGATCGCGGCGCAAGAAATCGGCCAGTTGGCCAATGCCAGCGTGAACACCGCCGAGAAGGCCGGCCGGGTGCTCGACGAAATGGTGCCCACCATTCGCAAGACATCCGACCTGGTGCAGGAAATCGCCGGCGCCAGCGAAGAACAATCGACCGGCGTCAGCCAGATCAACGGCGCCATGGGCCAACTCAACAAGGCCACGCAACAGAATGCCTCGGCCTCCGAGGAACTGGCCGCCACGGCGGAGGAAATGGGCGGACAGGCCGCCGAGCTCCAGGAGCTGATGGAATTTTTCAAACTGCCGGAGCCGTCCGGCGCTGCGCTGGCCCAGGCGGACTGAGGACAAGTGGATTTGCCATGAACCGCCCTGCCGCGATTCCCGTCTGGATGCGCCTCGCGGCGCTGGTATCGATGATGCTGGTGTTGGTGCTGGTGGGAACCATCACCTGGCAATCCCGCATCAATCGGGCCAATGCCATCGAGCAGGCCGGCGACGTCGCCACCAGCATCCACGAGATGACCATGGCCGGTCTCACCGGCATGATGATCACCGGCAGCATCGGCCAACGCGATGTATTCCTTGACCAGATCCAGGAGCTGACGGTCCTGCGCAAGCTCAAGGTGATTCGCGGCGAATCCCTGATCAAGGTGTTTGGCCCCGGGACCGTCAAGGACCACGTTCCGGACGCGCTGGAAAAGCAGGCGCTCGCCAGCGGCAAAGTCACTGCGCACGAGGAACAGGACGGGAAGAACGGCAACTATCTGCACGTCGTCACCCCCATCCTGGCGTTGAAAAACTACCTCGGCAAGGACTGCACCACCTGCCACCAGGTCGCGGAAGGAACCGTCCTCGGCGCCGTCAGCATGCAGATCAAGCTCGACAAGGTCGACGTTGCCGCTCGCTCTTTCGTGCAGACCAGCGCATTGATTGCCGCACTCGTCTCCCTGCCCCTGCTGGCATTGCTGGCGTTCGCCATCCAGCGCTTCCTCCGTCGTGTGCTCGGCGGCGAGCCCGCCTACACCGTCGAGGTGATGCACCGCCTCGCCGACGGTGACCTGAGCGACGACATCGTACTGCCCAAAGGTGACCACGGCAGCTTGTTGTTCGCGATCCGCAAAACCAGTGAGGCCCTGGCCCGCATCATCGGCGAGGTCAGGCAAAGCGCGGACGTTCTGGTGAACTCCTCGCAGCAGGTCTCGGCGACCGCGCAGATGCTGT
The DNA here is from genome assembly GCA_016215645.1 of Rhodocyclales bacterium. Lineage (GTDB taxonomy): Bacteria > Pseudomonadota > Gammaproteobacteria > Burkholderiales > Rhodocyclaceae > Sulfuritalea. The sequence continues at coordinate 58,406 of JACRIX010000066.1, read as the reverse complement.
CCACGGCATCGTCCGAACAGGCGGCGGCGGTGGAAAAAACGACAGCGTCGATGGCGCAAATGACCGTCAGCATCACGCAAAACACCGAAAACGCCAAAGTCACCGACAACATGGCCACCCAGTCATCCGCCGAGGCCGAACAGGGTGGCGCGGCGGTGAAAGACACCATTGATGCCATGAAGTCCATCGCCGACAAGATCGGCATCGTCGACGACATTGCCTACCAGACCAACCTGCTGGCCTTGAACGCCGCAATCGAAGCGGCGCGCGCCGGCGTGCATGGCAAGGGCTTTGCGGTGGTTGCCGCCGAAGTGCGCAAGCTTGCCGAACGCAGCCAGGTGGCGGCGCAGGAAATCGGGCAACTCGCCACGACCAGCGTCAACACGGCGGAAAGGGCCGGTCGCGTGCTCGACGAAATGGTGCCCACGATTCGCAAGACCTCGGGTCTGGTGCAGGAGATTGCTGCCGCCAGCCAGGAGCAACTGTCGGGCGTGAGCCGGATCAACGGCGCCATGGGCCAACTGAACCAGGTCACCCAGCAGAATGCCTCGGCGTCCGAGGAACTCGCCGCCACCGCCGAAGAGATGGGCGGCCAGGCAGCGCAACTCCAGGAGCTCATGGAGTTCTTCAAAGTCGGCGCTGACGCCACGCCGATTTTGGCCAGGAAGCGCTAGCACCATGAACATTCCAATCGATTTCACCCGCTGCGACCCATCCAGCTCGGACGATGCCGTCAAGGGATCGCTGATCCTGATCGTCGATGACGTGCCGGCGAACCTGGCCGTGCTCGGCGACCTGCTGCACGGTGCCGGCTACCAGGTCAAGGCGGCGACTTCAGGCCGTGCGGCCCTGCGTTACGCCACCCAGGATCCCCAGCCGGCCTTGATCCTGCTCGACGTGATGATGCCGGAAATGGACGGCTACCAGGTGCTGGCCACCTTGCGCAAGGACCCGGCGACGATCACCATTCCGGTCATATTCCTTACCGCCCTGGACAACGCCCGCGACGAAGAGCGCGGGTTCCAGCATGGCGCGGCCGACTACATCGCCAAGCCGATCAAGCCCGACGTGGTACTGGCCCGGGTCCGCAACCAGTTGCTGGCCCGAATCGCCACCAATTGGTTGCGCGACCAGAACGCGGCGCTGGAAGCGGAAGTGGCGCGGCGCATGGAAGAGAACGAACTGATCCAGGCCGCGAGCATCCGCGCCCTCGCGCATCTTGCCGAAACCCGTGATCCGGAAACCGGCAACCACATCTTGCGCACCCAGGGCTACGTGCGCCTGTTGGCAATCAAACTGCAGCACCACGAGTGTTTCGCCGAAACCCTCACCGACGGATACATCAAGATGCTCGCCGACTCGGCGCCGCTGCACGACATCGGCAAGGTCGGCATTCCGGATTCGATCCTGCAAAAGCCCGGCAAACTCACGCCGGAAGAATGGGAGATCATGAAAACCCATTCCCGGCTGGGCAGCGACGCCATCGAGCAGGCCGAACGCGACATCGCCCATCCGGTCGAATTCCTTGCACTGGCCAAGGAAGTCGCGCACTGGCATCACGAGCGCTGGGATGGTCGCGGCTACCCCGACGGGTTGATCGCGGAATCGATACCCATTTCCGCCCGCCTGATGACCATTGCCGACGTGTTCGACGCACTCATATCGAAGCGGGTGTACAAGGATCCGATGCCGATCGACAAGGTTCGTGAAATCATCGTCGGCGAGCGTGGCAAGCAGTTCGATCCGGATGTGACCGACATCTTCCTCGCCTGCTTCAGCGAGTTCGCCGCCATCGCCGAGCAGCACAGCGACGGATGACATGAACACCCCCGCCCCTCCCGGCCCGCGCAGCCGCATCGGCGCCGCCTCGATTGCGCTCGGTTATGCCGCGATCGGCGCAACCTGGATCCTGATGTCGGATCGGGTCGTGGCGATGATGTTTCCGGAACCGTCCCAGGCCATCATTGCCAACACCCTGAAAGGCTGGCTTTTCATCGCCGTCACGGCGGTGTTGCTGTTCTATGTCCTCACGCGCCACGCGCACCGGCGCCAGGTTCCAGCGTTCGAATTTTCCAACAATCGCTCGCTGCTGATTCCCGCCGGACTGATCGGCCTGGTCGTGATCGCGGCAACGACATTCGCGATCAGCGTCCAGTTCAACCATCAATACCAAAGCGAAGCATCGCGCGTCCAGGCCATCGCCGACGTAAAAACCCGACAAGTCGCCGATTGGTTGCAGGAGCGCCTGAGCGATGCAGAATTCCTCGCCGCCGATCAACGCATCGCCGACAGTTACCAGCGCTGGTCACGTTTTGGCGATAGCACCAGTCGCGCCGAATTGACCGCGCTGCTGCAACAGTACCGCAGCACCAAGGATTACTCGAGCATATTGCTGGCGGATGTCCAGGGTCGGGTGATCTGGCAATCCGAAGGCAATGCCGCGCCCTTGCAAGCCTCGCTCCTGACTGCGATTCGGGAGTCCGTCACGACCGGGCGCGTCACCAATCCGTCGCCCTATCGCGACGCCGCCGGCACCATGCGCCTCGACTTCATTGCCCCGCTCGCGGTGCGTGAGCAGAATCCTCCGGTGGTCATCCTGCGTACTGACCCGGCGATCTATCTCTTCCCTTTGCTGCAATCCTGGCCGGTGCCCAGCGCCAGCGCGGAAACCCTGCTATTCCGCCGCGATGGCGACCAGGTGATGTATCTCAATGACCTGCTGCACCGCGCCGACGCCGCCGCCAGGTTCCATGCCCCGATTGCCACGCCGAAGCTGCTGGCGGCGCAAGTATTGCGCGGCGAAATCAAACCCGGTCGACTCTTCGAGGGAGAGGACTATCGCGGCGTACCGGTCATGGGCGTGGCGCAGGCCGTGCTCGCCACGGACTGGTTCCTGATCGCCAAAATGGATCGCGACGAACTGCTGGCCCAGGCCTGGCGCGACGCCTTGTGGCTGGCCCTGGCGGGACTGCTGGCGCTGTTCATGGCCGTGGCCGGCGTCTTCGTCATGCGCGAGCGCCAGCGACTTCAGGAAAGCGTGCGCCAACGTGAAGCCCAGGCCGAGAAGCTGCGATCCCTGGAATTGCTCGACAATCTGGTGCGCAGTTCCGATGACATCATTTATGTCAAGGACGAGGCCGGGCGCTACCTGCTGTTCAACCCGGCAGCCTGCCGCTTCTTCGATATCGAGGAATCCCGCTTGCTGGGCAAGGATGCCACCGCATTGTTGCCGGGCGAGGAAGCGCAAGCCATCCTCGCCCTGGACCGCCGCTTGCGCACGGAAAATCTCACCATCACCGTCGAGGAGAAACTCAGCGCCCGCGATGGACTGCGCTTCCTGCTATCGACCAAGGGGCCGCTGCACGACGTCGAGGGCGAAGTGATCGGCAGCTTCTGCATCGGCCGCGACATCACCGAACGCAAGCAAATGGAACTTGACCTGAAGGCAACGGCGGCCTCGCTCAAGGGATCGCTGTCCCATGCCCAGTTGCTGATCGAGTCCGCACTCGACGCAGTGATCGGCATGGATCAGGAAGGCCGTGTCATGACCTGGAACGCCAGCGCCGAAACCATGTTCTGGTACCCGGCGGAACAGGCGCACGGCCACGATCTTTCCGAGCTGATCATTCCGCCGAAGTTCCGCGAAATGCATCGCGCAGGACTGGCCCGGTTCATCCGGACCGGCAAGCGCCAGGTGATCGGAAAGCGCCTGGAAGTCTTTGCCATGCGCGCCGATGGCACGGAGTTCCCGGTCGAACTGACGATAGGGGCGTTGCAGGACGAAGGCGGTTTCATCTTTACCGCCTACATCCGCGACATCACGGAGCGCAAGCAGGCCGAGCATGTCCTCAAGGCATCCGAACAACGCTTTCGCGACCTGGTCAACACCACCGACGGCATCGTCTGGGAAGCGGACGCCGAGAGTTTCACCTACACCTTCGTCAGCCAACAGGCCGAGCGCCTGTTCGGCTTCCCCACCGAGGACTGGCTGCGCCCCGGATTCTGGATCCAGCACATGCACCCGGACGACGTCAGCTGGGCGCCGCAATACTGTGTCGACTGCACCGCACGCCTGCAGCCACACGAATTCGAGTACCGCTTCATCGCCCGTGACGGCCGCACGGTCTGGCTGCACGATACGGTCACCGTGGTCGAGCAGGACGGCAAGCCGCGCTGGTTGCGCGGCATCATGCTCGACGTCACCGAGCGCAAGGAATCGGATGAAATGCTGCGCAAGCTGTCGCTCGCCGTCGAGCAAAGCCCGGAAAGCATCGTCATCACCAACATGCGCGCCGAGATCGAATACGTGAATGAGGCTTTTTCGCGCAACACCGGCTATAGCCGCGAGGAAGTGATTGGCCGGAACCCGCGCATCCTGCACTCCGGCCGCACGCCACGCGAGACTTACCTCGCCATGTGGGACCACCTTTCTCAGGGAAAACCCTGGAAAGGGGAGCTGTTCAATCGTCGCAAGAATGGCGAGGAATACGTCGAATTTGCCATCGTGACGCCGATTCGCCAGGCCGATGGCGCCGTCACCCACTATGTGGCGGTCAAGGAGGACATCACCGAGAAGCGACGCGTCGGCCGCGAACTCGATGAGCACCGCCACCACCTCGAAGAACTCGTTGCCAGACGCACGACGCAGCTTGAAGAGGCGCGCGAGAAAGCCGAGGCGGCCAACGTCGCCAAGAGCGCCTTCCTGGCCAACATGAGCCACGAAATCCGCACACCGATGAACGCCATCGTCGGCCTGACCTACATCCTGCGGCGCACCCAGCCGACCGCAGAACAGTCGGACAAACTGACCAGGATCAGCGAAGCCGCCGAGCACCTGCTATCCATCATCAACGACATCCTCGACCTGTCGAAGATCGAATCCGGCAAGCTGGCACTGGAACAGACGGACTTTTCACTTTCTGCCGTTCTTGATCACACCCGCTCGTTGATTTCGGAACAGGCGCACGCCAAGAACATCGCGGTAAATGTCGACTGCGAGGGCGTCCCGGCCTGGCTGCGCGGTGACCCCACGCGCCTGCGCCAGGCCCTGCTCAACTATGCCGGCAACGCCGTCAAGTTCACCAAGCAGGGCGAGGTCAACCTGCGAGCGCTCCTGGTTTCGGACGATGACGAAGGCGTTCGCATCCGCTTCGAAGTACAGGATACGGGTATCGGCATACCTGCCGAGCATCTATCGAGCCTGTTCCAGGCCTTTGTACAGGCGGATGCCTCGACCACCCGCACCTATGGCGGCACCGGTCTTGGCCTGGCCATCAGCCGGCGCCTGGCCTACATGATGGATGGCGATGCCGGCGTCGAAAGCGAAGTCGGCAAGGGCAGTACCTTCTGGTTCACCGTGCGCTTGCAGCATGGCCACGGCATCGTGCCAGTGCTGCAGGCCGAGGCCGCCATGGAAGACGACAGTTCCGAGGCACGGCTGCGCCGGCGCCATGCCGGCGCCCGCCTGCTGCTGGCGGAAGACAATGCGGTCAACCGCGAAGTCGCGCTCGAATTGATCCACGCGGCCGGGCTTGAGGCCGACACGGCGAAAAACGGGCGCGAAGCCCTGGCCAGGGCTTCGAACATCGCCTATGACCTGATCCTGATGGACGTACAGATGCCGCAGATGAACGGGCTGGATGCAACGCGGGCCATCCGCCTGCTGCCCAGCCACGCTGCGGTTCCGATTCTGGCCATGACGGCCAACGCCTTCAGCGAGGACCGTCAGACCTGCATGGAGGCAGGAATGAATGACTTTATCGCCAAGCCGGTGAATCCCGAGCTGTTCTATGCGGCGCTGATGAAATGGCTGCCGGCCCCCGTCCACAAGCCTGCCAGGGCCGAGCCCCCGCTCACGCCCAAACTCAGCGACGACGAGCGCAAGCGTCATCTGGCCTGCATACCCGGACTTGACCTGTCGGCCGGCCTGGCAAGCATGCGCGGCAACGTGGGCAAATACAGCCGCCTGCTGGTGTTGTTCGCCGAGGGCTACCAGGAACATGCCAACCAGATTTTCCGCTTCCTCGGCAAAGGACAGATGGAAGCCATCGAACCCCTGGCGCATGCGCTGCGCGGGGCGTCCGGCATGCTTGGCGCCTTGCGGTTGTCAGACGCGGCAAACGCCGTATTGATGGCACTGGAGAACGATGCCGGCGCCGAAGTGGTGGGCAAACTCTGCGCAGCACTCGCGGAAGACCTGGCGGCACTGGTCACGGGCATCCGCCAGCACGCGGTCGACGATCCCCTGGACGCCGGCATTTCGCAGACGCCGGCACGCTTTGCGGAAATCCTGGCACGGTTGGAAACCCTGCTGGAACAGGGGGACATGGCGGCGAGCTACCTTGCCAAGGAAGAGGCCGAGATGCTGTCCAGTGTCCTCGGCGAAGCGGCGGATACCTTGCAGGTACGCATCGACGCTTTCGAATACGAGGGGGCTGCTACCATCCTGCGCGAGTTTCGCGAACAAGCCCACGCGCCGGCATGACGCATGGCACGTCGCCCAAGGCCCTGAACCCCGTCAGCCCTCTTTTTCCGGAAGGTTCTTGGCAGCCAGGCTGCTGCCCGGCATGAATTCCATGGTCAGGCGTACCAGTTCGGCGATCGAACCGGCCTGGAGCTTTTGCATGATCAGGTGCCGATAGGTCTCGGCGGTACGCTGGCTGATGCCAAGTTCGTGGGCGATGACCTTGGTCAGCTTGCCTTCGAATACGCCTTCGAGAACCTCACGTTCGCGCGGCGTGAGCAAGGCCATGCGCTCCCCGATATCACGGCTGCGGGCCTGCATTTCAGAGCGCTGCTTGTCAATGCGCAGGCCGTCCTGGATGCGATCCAGCAAACGCTGGGTGGAAAATGGCTTCTGGAAGAAATCCAGCGCTCCGCCACGCATGGCGCGTACCACCGAGGGGACTTCCGCATAACTGGAAATGAAAATGATCGGCAGATCGATGCCCTGATGGCGCAACTCATCCTGGAGTTCGAGGCCGCTCATTCCCGGCATGCGCACGTCGGTGACGATACACCCGGCTAGCTCGGTCAGATCCTGCTTGAGGAAACTTTGCGCGTCGTTGAACACCGCATAGGGCAAGGCCACGGACTCGACGAGGTCGACCAGAAGGAAGGTGATGACCGGATCGTCATCAATGAGATAAACCTTCGGTTGTGGGCGGCTGGGTTTCTTGGTCTGCATCGCTGGGCCGAATCCTTAAAGCCTTGTGGCGGAAACTCTATGCTGCATGTCACGCGTCACCGTGCAAACCTACGTAGATACCGCAGTTTGTAGCGTAATTTCCGGATGCACAAGCTAGGTTCGCTTTGAGAAGATAGCCGAAAGGTTTTGAATCGTTTTATTTATTTGAGCCGCATTGTAGCTGCGTTTGGTGCCGTCGTGGGAGACGAAATTGTCAAAAACTTCAATGGCTCCAGACCACCCCGAGACCGATGGCCGCCTACGAAAACGCTGAAATCAGCACCGCCGAGTTTGCCCAGTTCCAGCGGCTGATCTACAAGATCGCCGGGATCAGCCTGGCCGACTCAAAACGGGTCCTGCTTGCCGGACGTCTGGGCAAGCGCTTGCGGCATCTGAATCTTTCGAGTTTTGGCGAGTATTTCCGTCTGGTTTCAGGCGGCGGCGAGCCCGGCGAGTTGCAGACCATGGTGGATCTGCTGACCACCAACGAGACCTACTTCTTCCGCGAGGAAGCGCATTTCGACTTCCTCAAGGACGTCATCCTGGCGAACCACCCGTCTTCCCGGCCCGTCAACATCTGGAGTGCGGCATCCTCGACCGGCGAGGAAATCTACACCCTCAGCTTCGTCCTGGCCGATACCCTCGGACTGGATTCACCCTGGCAGGTGACCGGGTCGGACATTTCGACCGCTGTGCTGGCCACCGCCGAACGCGGCCTGTACTGGCTGGATCGGACCAGAGGCCTGCCCCAGTCCTATCTCAAGAAATATTGTCTGAAGGGCGTGCGCAGCCAGGAGGGCAGCTTCATGGTCGCGCCCGAGATCAAGCGTCATACACGCTTCCTGCAGGTCAACCTGAATCAGACGCTGCCATCCCTGGGCAGGTTCGACGTGATTTTTCTGCGCAACGTGATGATCTACTTCGATGCCGAAACCAAGCGCCAGGTCATCAGCCGCCTTGTTGAACAACTGCTTCCCGGCGGCTATTTCATCGTCGGTCATTCCGAAAGCCTGAACGGGCTGACGGATCGCCTGAAACCGGTCAAGCCCACCATTTATCGCCTTCCGTCCTGACCATGGCCAACAAGATCAAGGTAATGATCGTCGACGATTCCGCCGTGGTACGGCAGGTGAATCGCGCAACCATCGAGCGCGAAGCCGACATGGAAGTCATCGGCGTGGCCTCGGATCCGATTTACGCCCTGGACAAAATGAAAGCCCAGTGGCCGGACGTGCTTGTCATCGACATCGAGATGCCACGCATGGACGGGCTGACCTTCCTCAGGAAGATCATGAGCGAGCGACCGACGCCGACCATCATCTGCTCCTCACTTGCCGAGAAAGGCGCTGCGGCGACGATGGACGCGCTGGCTGCCGGCGCGCTGGCCATCATTACCAAGCCCAAGATGGGCGTAAAGCAGTTCCTCCAGGACTCGGGCGACGATCTGGCTGGCGCCGTGCGCGCCGCCGCCCACGCCAACATGGGGCAACTGAACCGGCGATCTGCCACCGCCGGCGTCCCGCCGCCCAAGCTGACCGCCGACGCCATGCTCGCCGCCCAGGCGGCAAGCACCCGGGCCATGGCCGAGACCACCGATCGCGTCGTCGCGATCGGCACCTCGACCGGCGGCACCCAGGCGCTGGAAGCGGTGCTGACACGCCTGCCCAACGTCGGCAGCGGCATTGTCATCGTCCAGCACATGCCGGAAAAATTCACCGCGATGTTCGCCGAACGTCTCGATGGCCTGTGCAAGCTGGAAGTACGCGAAGCCAGGAACGGCGATCGCATCCTGCCCGGACGCGCCCTGATCGCCCCGGGCGGTCGGCACATGATGCTGCGCCGCAGCGGGGCACAGTATTTCGTCGAAGTCACTGACGGCCCGCTGGTGAATCGGCACAAGCCCTCGGTCGATGTGCTGTTCCGTTCGGTGGCCCAGATCGCCGGACGCAACGCGCTGGGCGTGATCATGACCGGCATGGGCGACGATGGCGCGCGCGGCATGAAGGAAATGCACGACGCCGGCGCCCGCACCATTGCCGAGGATGAATCGACCTGCGTCGTGTTCGGCATGCCCAAGGAAGCAATCAAGCTCGGCGGCGTAGACCGCGTGGTACCGCTCGACGCCATTCCCGCCGAAATCGTTGCCTACGGCTGACGCGCAAGGAAACCGGAGACCTCTCATGCCAGGCCCGTTGCCGCACGACCCGAAAGAGCTGGAACGCGCGGCGCGCAACATCAATCCGGGCGGCTGGGCGGTCGAGTTCGAACGGCCGATCACTACCCTGCTCGGCTCCTGCGTCGCGGTCTGCCTGTATGACCCCAAGCTGCGTCTCGCCGGCATGAATCACTTCCTGCTGCCCAGCCGCGCCAAGACCGCCAGCGACGACTCCGATGTCATCCTGGCCGGCGACTATTCGATGGAGGTGTTGCTCAACACCATGCTCAACAAGGGGGCGGCCAAACAGCGCATCGTCGCCAAGGCCTTCGGCGGCGGCACCATCGTCACCTCGATCCTGATGGCGATCGGCCAGCGCAACGCGGAGTTTGCCAAAGAGTGGCTGGAGCGCGAGGGCATCCCGCTGGCGGCACAGGATTTTGGCGGCGCCTGGTCACGCAAGGTGCTGTTCACCCCGGACACGGGTGACGCCTATTGCCGTCGCCTGCCGATCAGCCAACCCGGCGTCCAGGAGGTGGTCAGCGCCGAGCGCGCCTACGAACAAACGCTGATTCGACCCAGCCGGCCAAGCGCCGAAAAGAAAATCGAACTCTTCTGAGGACGACCACCATGACGACAGGCACATCCGCACCCGCTTCCGCCGCCATTCAGCCGCCCGCCGTGGATGCCATCCTCGCCAGCGTTGCCGCCGCCGCCGAAAGCGGCAATCTGGTGTTTCCCACCACGGCGGAGCTTGCCCTCAAGGTGCAACGCCTGATCGACGATCCGGATTGCTCCATCGACGCCCTGGCGAAACTGGTGCACGCCGATCCGCTGCTCTCGGCACGTGTCGTCGCCGTTGCCAACTCGGTGATCTACAACCGCTCCGGGCGGGCCGTCGCTGACGTGCGCAGCGCGGTCTCGCGCCTCGGCTTCAACACCTTGCGGGTGCTGGCCGCTGCCGTCGTCGTGCGGCAGATGGGAAGCATGTCCGCCACACCCGCCCACCGCAAACTGGCGATGGCACTGTGGGAACACACCGCCCATGTGGCTGCGCTGGCGCAGGTCATCGCCCGTCGTGTCACCAGGGTCAATCCCGACACGGCCTTCTTCGCCGGCATCATCCACGAGATCGGCGGCTTTTACCTGATTGCCCGCAGCGGCGCCTACCCCGGCCTGCTGGAATCCCCGCACGGCACCCTGCTGGCGTGGGAGGAAGGCGGCGCGGCCGCCGTCGGTCGCGCCGTGCTCAAGCACCTTGGCGCTCCGGCTCCGGTGGTCGACGCCATCGAAGGCATGTGGGAAGGCTATCTGGCGATGCCGCCACAATCCCTGGCCGACACCCTGCTGCTGGCCGATCACCTTGCCCCCGTCGAATCGCCCTTGTCGCAACTCGCCGGCAATGGCCGTGAAGGTACCGCCGTCGATATCGACCTGGCCCTGGATGACGAGACCCTGAGCAGCATCCTCGCCGAGTCGAAAGCCGAAGTCGACTCGCTGATCGAGGCACTCCGCGCATGACGGCCACGGCCCGCGCGAACCACCGAGGGACCTGACCATGTCCGAACTGCTCAAGAACGTCGACGCCCGCACCCGGCTCGCCGGCACCAACAAGCTCGAAATCCTGCTGTTTTCGCTGGGCACCGATGCCCGCACCGGGCGTTGCGAAACCTTCGGCATCAATGTGTTCAAGGTACGCGAGGTGATGAATACGCCGACGATCACGGCGGCGCCGGAAATGAACGCCGCGGTCAAGGGCATGGTCAGCCTGCGCGGAGCGCTGGTGCCGGTGGTGGACCTCGGCGACTACGTCGGCGTGCCCACCGATTCGCAGCGCAAGATCATGATTGTCACCGAGTACAACCACCATACCCAAGGCTTCCTGGTCGAGGCGGTGGACACCATCCTGCGGGTTGATTGGGCGCAGATGCGGGTGCCCCCGGAAATGCTCAGCAACAAGCTTGGCGGCCTGGTGACGGCGGTCACCGAACTGGAGGACGGGCGTCTGGTGATGTTGCTCGATGTCGAGCGCATCCTCGCCGAAACCGTCAAACCGGACGACAGCATGCTGTTCTCGAACATTCCGCCGCTGAATCGGCAGGACCTGATGGTGCTGTATGCCGACGATTCCTCGGTGGCACGCGGCCAGATCCAGCGCACCCTGGATGCCATGGGCGTGCGCTCGGTCGGCGCCGTCAATGGCCGCGCCGCCTGGGACGAATTGCGGCGCATCGCCGAGCATGCCGAACGCTGCGGACGGCCGGTGCGCGATTTCGTCCAGGTGATCCTCACCGACGTCGAAATGCCTGAAATGGACGGCTATCTATTGACCCGCTCGATCAAGGGCGACCCGCGTTTCAACGGCCTTCCGGTGCTGATGCATTCCTCGCTGTCCTCGGCGTCCAATCGGCAGCTCGGACAGTCGGTCGGGGTCGACGAATACATTCCCAAATTCGAGCCGCAACGACTGTCCGAGGCCCTGGTTCGACTGCTGGTGGGCAAGCTGCCGGATACCCAGGCAAGCGCAGTACCGACCATGTCCGGTGGTGCGCTGGTAAGCACCGCGCCACCTTCCCTGCTCGACAGCGTCGACGCACGGACCCGCCTCGCCGGCTCGAATCGCATGGAGATCCTGCTGTTCTCGCTGGGCACCCATGAATTGTTCGGCATCAACGTCTTCAAGGTCCGGGAAGTCACCGAGACACCCGACATCACGCGCACGCCGAACATGCCCGAAGGCGTCGAGGGCCTGATCAGCCTGCGCGGCGACGTGATCCCGGTACTCTCGCTGGCGACCGTCATGAAGCTCCACGACGCGCCGCCGGGCCGCGGCAACGCGATGATGGTTGCCGAGTACAGCAAGCGCAATCTCGGCTTCCTGGTGCACGAAGTGGATCACATCATCCGCGTCGACTGGGAAAAAGTGCGCGCCCCGGAAGGCCTGGCTGGCGGCACCAATACCTACATTTCCGCCGTAACCGAACTCGGCGACGGCCGCCTGGTCTCGATTCTCGATGTCGAGCAGATCCTGGCGAATACCTTTGGCGACGCCGAAATCGGCCCGATCGAGCAGATCAGCGACGGCGAAACCATGAATGTATTCTTCGTCGACGATTCCATGGTGGCCCGCCGGAAAATTGCCGAGGTACTGGACAAGCTGGCGGTCAATCACAAGTTCGCGCAGAACGGCATGGAAGCCTGGACCCGGCTCTCGGGGATGGCGGCCCGCGCCCAGCAAACCGGCCACTCGATTCATCACGACCTCGACCTGATCCTGGTTGACGCTGAAATGCCGGAGATGGACGGCTACGTGCTCACCCGCAACATAAAGTCGGACAAGCGCTTTGACGGCATTCCCGTGGTCATGCACTCCTCGCTTTCCTCCCAGGCCAACCATGCCATGGGTCACAGCGTCGGCGTCGATGCCTACGTGGCCAAGTTCGATGCCGACGCGCTGTCACAGACTTTGCGTGCACAATTGAGTCGGCATGCAACGACCCGGAACCAGGAGACCCCCCACCATGGCAATTGACCCTACAAAACTCAAATTTCTCGTGGTCGACGACTTTTCGACCATGCGCCGCATTGTGCGCAACCTGCTCAAGGAACTGGGCTATACCAATGCCGAAGAAGCCGAGGACGGCGCCGTGGCACTGCAAATCCTCAAGGCCGGCGGCGTCGATTTCGTCGTCACCGACTGGAACATGCCCAATATGGATGGCCTGGCCCTGCTGCAGGCAATTCGCGCCGACCCGACGCTGAGGGATCTGCCGGTGCTGATGATCACCGCCGAAGCCAAGCGCGAGAACATCATCATGGCCGCCCAGGCCGGCGCCTCGGGCTACATCGTCAAGCCCTTCACCGCCGCCACCCTGGGCGAGAAGCTGGCCAAGATCTTCGAGAAGCTGGGCTGGTCGGCCTGATCGACCGCAAACAGCCGCCACGCCGCCATCATGGAACCCCCTGCCCGGACCCACCCCCTGAAAGTGCACCGATGACCCTTCCCAGCACGCACGACGACGGCCAGGACTCCGACGACCTGCAAGCCCTGTTCGACAGTGTCGCCGCCACGGCCGCGCCGGCCGCCAGGCCAATTCCCGCACCAGCCATTGATACGGCAGGTGATTCCGATGATTTGCAGGCCTTGTTCGACAGCGTGGCGGCCACCCTCGCACCGCCCCCGGCTGCCGCGCCTGCGGCGAACCCGTCCGCAGGGGATAACGACGAGCTGCAGGCCTTGTTCGACAGCGTCAGCCGGGCGGCAGCGCCCGCAATCGCCGTGTCGCCAGCGCCGACTCCCGGGAGTAACGACCCGGAGGTGGTCTTCAACCGCCTCGGCAACCTGGCGCGGCAGTTGCACGACAGCCTGCGCGGCCTGGGGATGGACAAGCTGATCGAGGATTCGGCGCGCCAGATCCCCGATGCCCGCGACCGCCTGGCCTACATCGCCAGGATGACCGAGCAGGCCGCCTCGCGGGTGCTCAATGCCACCGACATCGCCAAGCCGATCCAGGACGGTCTGATCACCCGCTCCAAAGCGCTGTCGCAGCGCTGGGACAGCATGTACGCCAACCAGCTGTCGGTCGACGAGTTCAAGCAACTGGCCAACGATACCCGCGGCTATTTCTCCGAAGCCCCCGGACAACTCACGCTGACCAACGACCAACTCATGGAAATCATCCTGGCCCAGGACTTTCAGGACCTGACCGGGCAGGTGATCAAGAAGATCGTCGAACTGGTGCAGGGACTCGAATCGCAGTTGCTCGCCGTGCTGCTGGAGGCCATGCCGGCCGAACGCAAGGCGGAAGCCCCCGGTGGCCTGCTCAACGGCCCGGTCATCGGCGGCACCGCCGGCCACGACGTGGTCGCCAACCAGACGCAGGTCGATGACCTGCTGGAAAGCCTGGGCTTCTGAGCCATGAGTCCACCAAGGAGCATGCCATGAGCGCTTTTGAGGGAATGGAAGACCTGTTGCAGGATTTCCTCGTCGAGGCGGGTGAGCTCCTTGCCGGCGTCGATAACAAGCTCGTCGACCTGGAACAGAGCCCCGGCGACCACAAACTGCTGAACGAAATCTTTCGCGGCTTCCACACCATCAAGGGCGGGGCCGGTTTCCTCAATGCCACGGAACTCGTGACCCTGTGCCATCTGACGGAAAACCTGTTCGACAAGCTGCGCAACAACCAGATGACCCTGACGCCGGAAATCATGGACGTCATCATGTCCGCCACGGCGGGTGTGCGCAGCATGTTCGACACCCTTGAACGCGGCATGCAACCCGGCGCCGCCGATCCCGCGGTGATTGCCGCGCTCAGGCAGGTCCTGGTCGGCGAAGCGACTGTCACCAAACCCGCCGTGCCGGTCGCGGCCGTGCCAGCCGCCGCCGCGCCGGTGCCGACCGTCGGCCCCGACTGGAATGCGATGTTCCAGGCCATTGCCACGCCAAGCAACTTGACCAGGGCAACTACCGCCGTCCAGCCGATCAGCCACGATCTCACCGGTGCCAAGCCGGAACAGGTAATTGCCGCCGCCATTGGTCGTCGCGCCACCGACAAGCCGGGTGCGGCAGCACCGGTTGGCCGTCGCGACAGCGAAAAGGCGCGCGACAGCTCGATTCGCGTGGACACCTCGCGCCTCGACCAGGTGCTGAATCTTTCCGGCGAGATCGGACTGACCAAGAACCGCCTCAACGCCCTGCGCTCCGAGATTCTCAACGGCCATACCGATACCGAAACCCTGCACGCCCTCGACCAGGCGGTCAGCCAGCTCGATCTGCTGGTCTCCGACATGCAGAACGCGGTCATGAAGACCCGCATGCAGCCGATCGGACGCCTGTTCCAGAAATACCCGCGAATCGCCCGCGACCTCGCCCGCAGCCTGGGCAAGGACGTCGAGCTCGAACTGGTGGGCGAAGACACCGAGATCGACAAGACCATGATCGAGGACCTGGGCGACCCGATCATCCACCTGATCCGCAATGCCGTCGATCATGGCGTCGAATCGCCCGAGGAACGGCGCGCCGCCGGCAAGCCGGAAAAGTCGCACGTGCGCCTCGAAGCCCGTCAGGAAGGCGATCACATCGTGATCCTTATCAACGACGACGGTCGCGGCATGAACGCCGAAAAATTGCGCGGCAAGGCGCTCGAAAAGGGCCTGATCACCATGGAGCAGGCCAACGCCATGGATGAACGGCAGAGCTTCGAGCTGGTGATGCTGCCGGGCTTTTCGACCAAGGACGTGGCCTCGGATGTTTCCGGCCGCGGCGTCGGCATGGATGTAGTGAAAACCAACATCCAGAAACTGAAGGGCAGCATCGACATCCGCTCCACCCTGGGGCGAGGCTCCACCTTCGTCATCTCGCTGCCCCTGACCCTGGCCATCCTGCCCGTGCTGCTGGTACAGCTGGGCGGACAGCCCTTCGCCGTACCCCTGTCCATGGTGCGCGAAATCATCCCGATCCAGCTTTCGGCGATCCAGGAAATCGGTGGTCGCGCCACCATGGTGGTGCGCGGCGAGGTCATGCCGATGTACCCCTTGAACCACCTGCTGGGCTGGACTGCGGAGCGCCCGCCGAAATTCGGCGTCCTGATGCAGGGCATCGGCCAGTCGTCCTTCATTCTCGCCATCGACGGCTTCATGGGACGCGAGGACGCGGTGGTCAAGTCACTGGATGATTTCCGGCCCAAGGGGGTCTCCGGCGTCACCACCTTGTCGAACGGCAAGATCGTGCTGATCCTCGACATGAAGGAACTCTTCAGCATGAGCCGCCCGGGACATGGCGTGCCCCGCTCGGCCTTCCTCTTCCCGCAGGAACAAGCCGCCTGAGCCCGGTGCCGGCAGCGGACCCGGACTATCCCGATGAGATAGCCGGGATCTGGTATGCCCATGTCGCCGGCCCGCGCCGCGCGTCCATGCCCCATGAAGCCGAACTGCCCGCGCAGCCCATGGCATGCATCGCGGCGCTGGTCGCCCTGGCCCTGGCCGACGGCCATGAACTGCTGATCCTGGTCCCCGACGACGCGCTCCTGCCCGAGTTGTCGAATGCGCTGGACCTCGCCATCCGCCCGCTCTGTCTGGTGTTGCCGCACGCCGATTTTGCCGTCGGCATCGCCCTGCGGGCGACGCTGTCCCTGCTCAAGAGCCGGCTCTGGCGGGACGGCGAGGATAGCCACACCCCATCCTGGACGGCCCTGCGCCGACGCCTCGATGCCATGCCGGGGCCCTGGCGCGAAGCGCAGGCCTGGATCGCGCCGCCAGGCGACGACCATTCCGTTCGCATCGACTTCGCGGCAGTGTTTCCGGCACTGATCCTGCCGGTAGCCGCATGGACAACGGCATCTGCGCGGCCAGACGCGATCACCCTGCTTTACCGGTGCGACGCGCCTGCCGACCTGAATGCCGATGTCGCGAAACTGCTGCGGCTGGGTATCCCGATAGCGCCGAGCCGCAGCAGGAAGCTTGCCCTGACGGAAGAAACCGCACGCCTCCTGCTCGAGCGTACCCGCCTCACGCAGGACATTGCCGACCTCGAACTGGAGTTGGCCAGCGTACAGGGCGAACTGGCCGAATTCATGCGTGACTACTACCGGCGAGTCGGCAGCCTGATGACGACGCTTGACGCCTTGCAGGCCGGCGTGGCCGCACGCAAGGCGGCGCATGCACCGAACGATCCCGGTTTGCAGGCGGAGGCCGCGGCAAGTCGTGATCAGGCGGAAGAATCCGCTTCCGATGCCGGTCGCTTCACCGAAGCCCTGGCACCGGATGCGCCCGCCTTCAACCCGGACAGCGAGACCAAGCAGATGTTTCGCCGGCTTGCGCAGCAGATCCATCCGGACCGGGCCATCGACGCAGACGACCGGGCCTGGCGCACCCGGCTCATGAGCGAGGCCAACCGTGCCTACCGCAACGGCGACACCGCCAGCCTGCGCGAAATCGCCTCGCTGTGGCAGGAGCAAGCGGCCAACCGGCGCGGTGGCGGCGACCCGGGTGCCTCCCTGCTTCATGCACAGCTACAGTGCCTGCGCGCCCGTCTGTCACGGATCGAGAGCGAGTTGCACCGCCTGTTTGGATCGCCGCTTTACGAACTGTTCATCGCGGCACGCCAGGCCAGACGCCAGAACCGCGACCTGCTCGGCGAAATGGCGGCGCGCCTGGAATCGACAATCATGGAATTGCGGCAAGCCGCCCAATGAGGCAAACCATTTCCGCTCAACCTGCAGGGCTTCGTCGCGCCAAGGTGCCCAGCAGTTCGGTTGCCGCCGCATGGCCCAGGCCAGCGGCAGCGCGCAGCCAGCGCAGCGCCTGGCGTGGCGCCGTAGATTCCGTCCCGCTACGCAGGTAGTAATTTCCCAATTCGTGGCAGGCGTTCGCCTCGCCCTGGGCCGCCGCACGCTTCAGCCAGCGCAGGGCGCTTGTGGTGTCACGGTCGGTGCCGTCACCATGCAGCAGGCAGAAACCGCAGCTGTACATGGCATAGGCATCCTGATGCTGGATGGCGGCGCGCAGGTACCAGGTGAAGGCCTCCGCCGCGTTGCGCGGCACCCCGCGACCAAAGTACAACATGTCGCCGAGGATCAACTGGGCATCGACCAGGGTGGCCGACTGGCGATACCACCCCAGCGCCTGGGGCAGGTCGACCGGCGCGCCCGTGCCATGGCTCAGGCACTCGGCCAGCATGAACGCCGCCCGCCGGTGGCCGCTGGTGGCCGCGCGACGCAGGCAAGCCAGCGCCTGCGCCAGGCCGGGATCGTCCGCCGTCCTGGCAGCCTCCAGCAGTGACATGCCGCGCTCGAACCAGAAGCGTTCCAGTTCGCCGCGTGCCTGCTCCCAACCTGCCTGCGAGGCCTGCTCCAGTTCGGCAACTCCATTTTCGATGTCGCTCGCTCCGCCGATGCCATGGAGCAGGCAGCGGCCGTGTTCAGCTTGCCCGTGGGCATCGCCGGCTTGCGCCGCGCGCGCGTAGGCCCGCCGTGCCGCCGCGGGATTCGGGAGTCCGCCGTCACCTTGTTCGAGAACTTCGCCCAACCAGACCCAGGCCTGGACCTCGCCCCGTTCCGCGGCCAGCCGATAGCAGCGCAGCGCCTCGGAACGATTCTCGACGACGCCATCGCCGTTGCGATGGGCATGGGCGACCTTCAGCAGCGCGCGAACATGCCCGACGCGTGCCGCTTTCTGCCAGTGCTCTACCGCGGCGGTGGCATCGCGCAAGGTGCTGCCGACACCCAGGGCAAGGCATTCGCCGAGTTCAAATTCGGCATCGCGGCTGCCGCCGGCGGCGGCCCGCCGATACCATTCCAGTGCCGCACCGGGATCACGCGCCATGCCGGTGCCGAACATGGCGCACTGGCCCAGCAGGAACATCGCGGCGGCGATGCCGCTGTCGGCCGCGGCCCTGAGGTGGCCAACCGCCTCGACTGCATGCGGTGGGCCCTTGGCAGCCACATGCAGGCACATGCCAAGGCAATAGCTGGCGGCGCCAACGCCGGCCTTTGCCGCGTCACGCCACAGCTTCAGCGCGGCGTCGCGATCCTCAGGCAAGCCCCGGCCGTGGAAATGACAGCGTGCAAGCAGGTCCTTGGCTTCAGGATGGTCGGCACGGGCACGTTGCAGCAGGGGCACGGCAGCCGCGAAATCGCGGGCGATGCCGATGCCGAAATAGCGCATGCGTCCCAGGGCGAAACTCGCCAGCGTTGAACCCCGTGCCGCGGCAATGGCAAACAGTCGCGCGGCCTCGGCATCGTCCCGCGGCAACCCCAGGCCCTTGTGCAGCAACCAGCCGAGCACGGCAATTCCGGCGACGCAATCGGACTCGGCGCTTTTCAAGGCCCAGCGCAGTGCCTCGGCCGGCCTGCCTTCATGGCCGCCGCCGGCGTGGCGCCAGGCCAGTTCTGCCTGCGCCTTGCCGTTTCCGCCCAGCGCCATGCGCTTGAGGTCCGGTATCGACAATGAGGCCCAGAATTCGACGCCCCCGAGCATCTCGACTCCCTGCGCCGCCCCGCGCACGACCAGCGGAGTTTCGAGTTCGTTGCGAAAGATTCCGAGCAGCGCAGCCGGCGCCAGAGGTGCCAGGCCGGTGTTCATCACGCCTATCGAGTCCGCCACGAGGCCCGATGCGCGGGCGTCCCGATTCAAGCCTGGCGGCAGAGCAGGCTGCGATCGCCCTCGACCGACGCAGCCAGTCGATCGAGCGCGTCGACCAGATTGCGGCTGGCATCTTCCATGCGCGCTATGGCGCCGATCCCGGCCGGCATGTTGCCGCCGCGCAGGGATTCCAGTGCCTCGCCGGCCGCGCGATGCACGGCGGCATGCGGCTGCTCGATATCCTGATACCCTGGCAAGTGCGCATAACGTTCCCGACCTTCGCCATTGGCATGCCAGACACCCAGGCGACAACGACGGTGATCGGAAATCTCGGCGGAATTGCGATCCCCAAGTCCGAGAAAGGCCCGATAGGCATCGAACTTGAAGAGCACGTGCTCAAGCTTGGCCATTTCGACGAAGCTGTTGAGGGACGACACGGCGATGGTTTGCTCCATCCGTGTTGCCAGCCCCAGCAGGCGTTGCATGTTCTCGCCGGCCGAGCCGCCTTCGACGCCGGCGCGCCGGGCTTCCCGCGACAGCAAGGCCATGCTTTCGGTGGCGCCGCCGGAATCCTCGCCAATCTGCCCGACCAGGGTGGATATCTCGGTGGTGGCGTTGGTGGTGCGCTCTGCCAGCTTGCGCACTTCGTCCGCCACCACGGCAAAGCCCCTGCCCTGCTCGCCTGCCCGGGCGGCCTCGATCGCGGCGTTGAGTGCAAGCAGGTTGGTCTGGTCGGCAATTTCCTTGATCAAATTGACGATGCCGACAATCCTGTTTGCCCGCTCGCCGAGAGCAGTCACCTTGTCGGCCGCGGTCGCCGAATTCACCGACAATTGCGAGAGCGTGCCGGAGATTCGATCAATGGCATCGCGGTTGGCCTGTGCGACACCGAAGGTCTCACTGGCGCTGCCGCGTTCGGCACTCATGTTGTCTGCCAGCCGGACCAGGCTTTGCTGCGAAAGGCCGATCGAGCTGCCGAAGTTGTCGAGCTGCTGATTCAGGGCCTGAAGGCCTTCAATCCGGCTTTCCAGCTCCCTGGCGCGAGCGACGGAGGCCGCGAGCTGCCCCTCCAGTGAAGCGATCAGCTCGCGGGCATTGGCCTCCCCGGACTGGCATTGCTGCAGCTGTTGGCGCACCTGCTCCAGTTCTTCGCGCCTGGCAGAGCCGAAAAACATCGCTTGCTCCTCATCGAAATGTTCGTTGATGCGGCTCGCGCCCAAGGAGAGCGGTCCGCATCCCGGCCGAATACCAATCCGGCCGGGATGTGCTGATGTTCGCAGAATGCGGTCAGGCTGTTTATCCGTGAATTACGCTGCAAACTGCGGAACCTACGTAGGCACCAGACGCTTGGCGCGCCTACGCCGGGATCACCCGGTTCTTGCCCGCTCGCTTGGCGCGATACATCGCGGCATCGGCGCGTTTGAGCGCCTCGTAGGGATCCTCGGCGTCACGTATCTCGGCGACACCGCAACTGAAGGTGATCAGCACCTTTTCATTGTTGTTGAGGAAAAATTCGCGCGTCAATTCGCGCTGCACACGTGTCATGGCGGCCACCGCATCGTCGATCGGGGTGTTCGGCAACAGCACAACGAACTCCTCGCCACCGTAGCGCGCCAGCATGTCCTGCGGCCGCACGGTGGCCTGGACGATCTTTGACAGATGCACGAGGGCTGCATCGCCGACCAGGCTGCCATGGACCTCGTTGAGCTTCTTGAAGTTGTCGATATCGAGCAGGGCCATGCTCAAGGTTCCGCTCTGGCGTCGCAGGCGACCGATCTCCTTCTCCAGGGCCTCGTCCAGACCCTTGCGATTCAGGGCGCCGGTCAGCAGGTCATGGCGCACCAGCTCGCTGGCGTTGGAGAGTTCGTTCTGCAGCCGCGCGACCACTTCCTCGGCCTCGCTGACACGCACGCGCATGCTGCCCATCTCGTCCCGGGAACGCGCGGCATTGACCTGGACCACGCGGGTTTCGCGCATCACTTCGTCGAGCACATCGGTCAGTTCGGTGATGTCGCCGGCCTTGCTGATCTTTTCGGCATAGCCTTCGATCTTGCTGTGGTAATCGCTGGTGGTTTCGGAGAAGTCGGCCAGCCGGTCGACGAAGGTCGCCAGCATCAGCTTGAGCCGCTCGTTGGCTTCATTGAGACTCTTTTTCAGAGCGCTTTGCTTGACGATCACGTCCTTCATGCGCCGTTCCACGTCATCCAGCCGGCGCAGGCTGAGCGGCTGCTGTATCAGGTCGCGCACCACCTTGATCTGGCCGCTGAGCCATTTGTCCTCGACCACCAGTTCGCTGATGTTGTCGATGATCAGTTGCACCAGGTGCAGCAGGGCGCTGCCCATTTCCGATTGATCCTCGGCGACAAACAGGGCGCGGTAGCAAAGCTTCTTCAGCCGATCGGACAAGCCGACCAGCGCATCGCCGTTCCTCGCGGCACGCACCGCCGCCGAAATTGCCGTGGCTTCACTCGCCAGGTCGGGCGTATCACGCAAGACGATGGAGAGCGTGTTGTCGAGCAACTGCGCAATGATGTCGCGCAGATCGAGTATGCCGCCCTGCCAGGGCGCCGCCACCCCGGGCAAGCCGGATGTCGCCGCCGGTGCGGCGGCGTTGGTCGCCGAGCTCGCGGCGGCAGGTACCGGAAGCGGCTCGCTCGATGCCAAGCCGCCGCGCTCGGCAGGGGCTTGCTGGCTCCAGGAGCGGATCAGGGCCTGCAAACGGGTCACCAGGACATCGGGCGTACCTGCGCCGGCAAGCACCTGGTCCAGGGCGTCCTTCTTCTTCGCCGCGGTGAGACCGGAGTGATGGGTCTCCAGTTGCGTCAGCATGTCGCGGATGATGTTGGACCACTGCGGCTGCTCTCCGCTCTTGGCCAGGTAGTCGGTGATGGTTGCGGAAATGCCTTCCCAGCTACCCTTGGCAATCGCCGCCTCGAACTGCCGAGCGAACTTCAGTTGATCCGCGCTGGCGCGTGGCAGGCCGGCCTGTACTGCCTTCAGCTCGCGCTCGGGAAACGGAGCCGCCGCCGCCACGCCGGCGATTTCGAAGTATAGCGACCGGTAGTTGTCGGGGGTCGGCTGCAGCTTTCGCGTGGCCAGCAGGCGCAAGGTCTCGCGTGCGATTTCAGCTTCGGACAGTTGCTTGGAGTCGGCCATGATTTACCCTATGACAACGCGAACTGCATTCACGAATGCAACATACATGCCGCGTCCCCGTCGTCCCATGGACGGGCTGGCGACATCCTGCGGATCATTCTAGACCGCCGCACTGCCCGGCCGATATACGTAGAAATACGTCATTGCCCTGTCGTTGACCGCTATCCGCTGGCTTTCCATTTGCCCGGGAACGGCAAAGCTGTTGCTCACCAGCATCGCATCCGGCGGCATTTCCGCGCAGGCCTTGGCCCATAGGCGAGGCATCGGCGCCGGCGAAAGAAAGGCGTAGACCACGTCGTAGTCCGCCAGGGAATGTGCCCAGAAGTCCCCGCGGTGCAGGGTCAGATTGCTCAGCGAGCCGCCGGCCATGCGCGCCCAGAGCCAGGGGAGTGGCGCGTGTTCAATGCCGACGAAGTGGCTCTCGGGACGCGCTGCTGCCAGGTGCCGCAGCAAGGCGCCGTCGCCACACCCCAGGTCGATCACGCGGCAAGGGCCCGGCGGCAGCAAGCGCAACACGGCGTCGGCAGCCCCACGGCTGCTCAGGTAAAGCGGTACCCGGCTGCGATCCGTGCGCCAGAACACCAGCAACAGCAAGGCCAGGCCACTGGGCCAGATCCAGCCTGGAAGCTCAAGCAGGCGGACCAGGACCAGCAAGGGCATGAAACCAAGGTGAATCGCCGGCCACCACGGCGGCGCCTGCATCCAGCGCGCCGCCAGGGCCGCGATTCCGCCTTGCAGCATTGCCAGCAACAGTGCGTGCTCAAGCAAGGCGGGGAAAAACAGCAGGACCGGCAGGCCGACCGTCAACAGGCCGAAACACTGGGCCGCCAGCGCCGGCAGCAGGGGCGGGCGTTCCGCCGGGTTCAGGGTGCCCAAAGCCGTTCGATGTTGGTGAGGCCCCATTTCGAGGCCTCCTCGCGACCGACGATCTTGTCGCGCGCCGACGGCTGCGAGAGATCAACGACCTCGGGCGCTATCTGTGCCATCGACCTGGTCGAAAAGAAAATCTTGACGCGTGGCGTCAGCAGTGAGTGTCCGGATTGATCCATCACCACGGCCAATCGCCCGGATTCCAGCTTGACCAGGGAGCCGATGGGATAGATGCCGATGCATTTGACGAAGGCCTGGAAAACGCGCTCGTCGAAATGCCCCTTGCACCACTCCGCCATGCGCCGGATCGACTCGGCCGGATCCCAGCCGGGTTTGTAGGGCCGGTTCGAGGTGACCGCGTCATAGACATCGCACACGGCGCCCATCTTGGCATAGAGGCTGATCTGCTCATCCTTCAGATGATCCGGATAGCCCGTTCCGTCGGTCTTCTCGTGGTGATGCAGGACGACGTTGAGCGGGATCTCCCCCACGGCAGCCCCGTCGACCAGCAGGCGATGCCCCTCGACGGGATGCCGCTTGATGATGGCGAATTCCTCGTCGGTGAGCTTGCCGGGTTTGTTCAGCACCTCGGTCGGCACCAGCGCCTTGCCCAGATCATGAAGCAAGCCGGCCAGCCCCACTTCGCGGGTCGTTGCCACATCCAGCCCGAGCTGGCGGGACAGCGCGACCATCAGGGCACAGACGGCGACCGAGTGCATGTAGGTGTAGTCGTCGGCGGACTTGAGTCGTGCCAGGCTGATCAGGGCGCCGGGATTGCGCTCGACGGAATTGGAAATCTCTTCCACCAGGGCACCGGCCAGCTCCGGGGAAACGGCACGCCCCATGCGCACCTCCTGGAACATCGAGACCACGGCCTGCTTGCTGCGGGCACAAATCCTGGCGGCGCGCGCAAGTTCTTCTGCCAACGGCACCAGCCGTGGCGCCGCTTCGGTTTCAGCGGACTCAATCAGCGCACGGTTGGCCGCGGCGACCATCTCGGTTTCATCGATGGCTTGCGCCCGCGTTTCATGGGCGGCGGCGTCCTGACCCCGGCGGGTGTCGATCCAGACTTCGGTCACCGCGCTCTCCCGCAGGCGGCGAATGTCTTCGGGGTCGCCAAGCTCGAAGCGGGTACGCCAGAACGGATGATCCATCCACGAGCCGCACAGTTCATGGACATACATGCCGAGACGCAGGTTCTCGACGCCGACTTTTTTCAACATGGAACGATCGCTATTTCTGGAGCGAACGTGTCTCGCTCAGCGCTTGGCCGGTTTGTCGGCGATGAACGCCAGCACCTGGCTCGCGGCTTCAAAACGACCGATCGCTTCGCCGGGAAACGGCGGCGGCGACTTGTACGTCTGGAATTCGCAATTGCGCAGTTCCGTGACATACCAGCGCTTGCCCGAGTTGAGAATGTAGACGCCCGGCTCGGGACGGAAAACCTTGAGCTGGAAGCCGTCCTCGGACAAACCTTCCAGCCGATGACGCTTCTGGCAGCGCGGCGTCGCCGCAGAAATCAGCGTGGAATGCCAGGGGCCGCCGAGGTAACTTTGCTCGCGCACCACGGACAGCGAAAGCCCCCCGCCATCGTCGAGATAGGCGGACTGAGTATTGCCGCAGGCCGTAAGCAGCAGTGCCAGCGCGCAAAGCGCCCGGCGCAAGATGCCCCTGCCGGAAATCGCCGCTGATGTCGCGTGCCTGTTCATTGGAATTGGGTGTCCGAATCGGGTGGATCCGCTTCGTGTGGCTGCCTGCCGGATCGGTACCGCTACTTTACCCGATAGCCGGCCGCTTCCGACCGTAGCGACATGTCTGGTCGTTAGCGCGTTTCCTTGACCAGGCGACCGTTGGGTGGCTGGATCGGCCGGGAATTGTTGCGGAATACCCTGGAAAAGATCGTTACCTGTTCGCTGGCCACCTGCAGCGGCTGCTTCAGAACCATCCACAGCACGCCCTCGGTGCACGGCGGCGTGGTCAAGGATCCCATATAGGTCCAGTAGGCACGGTTCTCCGGCAACAGTCGGGAGGGATCAATGGATTCTTCCGGCGCCATTTCGCTGTCCTGTTCCAGCGGCAGGTTGTTGAGCAGGGTCTGGATCAAGGGATGTTCAGCACCCTTCTCCAGCAGCACGGCGACCACGGCCAACTGGCCTTCGTCATTGCGATGCACGAGATGCACCGACATGTCGTACATGCGGCCATTCACCCGCTCTTCGGAGGGGCGGTGGAAATGGAACTGCTGCAGCGCATAGCGCTTGCCCATCACGCTGAGGCTGGAGCCCTCGCCGGCATTGACCTGAACGGTATGCCCGTTGTCCACGATGCGAAACTGCATCGGCTTGTAGTCGAAGCGGATGTTTTCGAGATTGACCCGTATGCCGTCGCGGATGTCGATGGGAGACTGTCGTTTGCCTGATGCACAGGCGGCATAGTCGGGACGCAGCCTGGCCCAGTGGGCGGGGCCGGTTTCGCCTTCGTAGCTCCAATGCGTGTGCATGCTTGCCGCCGGATTTTCCGCCTCATGGACGACAGGCGCCGCCGGGGGTTTCTTGCGGGCGGTGCGCGGCGGTCCGGAGTTGGCGTAGTGCAGTTCGCGGATGCGCTTCTCGCTCAAGGCCTCGGTCTCCCTGGTCTCGACTTTGCCGCCCCTGGGCTTGCCGGCGGTGGTTACGGAGGGTGCACTTACCGGTTTGCCATGGGAGTCCGCGCGTACCGCCGCCTCCTGGGCCGCCGCCGCCTGGCCCAGGGCCGCCTTGTCGATCTGGGGCAACTGGATCAGTTTGGGCTTGTCCGCCGTCGAATCCGCCACCGCAAACACCTTGGGCCCGTCGCCAGCGCCGGCCATGCGCATGTCCGCGTGCATCGCTACCGGGCGATCGACGGCGGTTGCTGCGGGTTTGCTGTCCGCGCTATCGGAAACGACCGGCTCCGCTTCACGCCGCTGGCAGGCCACATTCAGCAAGCGTTCATCGAGGCTGCCGACTTGCGCCGGATTGGCACGTCGACGTGCCACATCCTCTTCGCGCACCAGGCGTTCGCCGAGGAAAAAAGCCCGGCGCAAGGTAGTGAAACGGCGCTGGCCGCAGTGGTAGAGATTCTGGGCGCGAATCGTGTCGTAATTGCCGCCGCCATCGGCGACCTGGCGATCCAGCCTGACCCGGCTCCAGGCGGTAATGCCGTCAAAGCCCTGAGCAATGCTGGCACTGTCGATCTCGACGGTCTCGCTGTTGCCGGCATGCACCGTGCGCCACGAGTTCGCGGCCAGGGGACCGGCCAGGATCAGCGCCGCGATGGCGCAAGCGCTGTGCGCGATACGTTTGGTTGACATATATATCCTGTTCGACTTTTCGTCGTTAACGGCACGCCTGGCCGAATCTTTATCGATCCC
This sequence comes from Rhodocyclales bacterium, assembly GCA_016215645.1. Classification (GTDB taxonomy): domain Bacteria; phylum Pseudomonadota; class Gammaproteobacteria; order Burkholderiales; family Rhodocyclaceae; genus Sulfuritalea. The sequence continues at coordinate 31,568 of JACRIX010000066.1, read as the reverse complement.
GCCCCGGCCTGGCCGAGGCGCCACGAGATCGATCAGACCTGGATATTCATGATGTCGTGATAGGCCGACACCAGACGGTTGCGCACCTGGACCATCTGCTGGAAGGAAAGGCTGGCCTTTTGCAGATTGATCATGACATCCTGCAGGTTGACGTCGCTTTGCCCGCTGGAAAAGTCCTCGGCCATTTTTTGCGCGTCGGCCTGCGCCGCACTCACCTGGTCAATGGTGCTTTTCAGCACCTCGGCGAAATCGCCCCCCCCCGCCGGGGTCTGCGCCGCTGCCGGCGATTTGCTGCCGGCAAGGGCGGAAGCCGATTTCAGTTCGGCCAGCATTTGGTCAATTTGTCGTGTATCGATGGCCATGATGAACCCTCGCTGTTATGCACCTGCCGTCAAAGCAGCAATCGGCGTGCCAGCCTTCAAGTCGGCTTAATCGTCGTCGCCGGGAATCGCAAATCCCTCGGCCCGATACTGGTTGAGTTTGTAGCGCAGGGTGCGTTCGGAAATGCCGAGGATGGCCACCGCCTTCTTGCGCGACCCGCCGACGCGGGCGAGCACATCCTGGATATGTTGCCGCTCCAGGGTCTTCATGTCGGCAGCGCCTGTCGCCACAGGAGTCGGCGCTGGCGGCACGGCGATTTGAACGCCCGACGGTGGCAACGGTTCGGGTAAGGGCACGGTGGCGGCGGCATCGGGCAAGGGCAAGGCGTCCGCCTCGATAAGGGCGCCGGCCTCAAGGATCAGTACGCGCTGCACCACGTTTTCCAGTTCGCGGACATTTCCTGGCCAGGCATGGGTTTGCAGCCGCTGTTCGGCCCCGGCGGCAAATCTTGCCGCCCGCCCGGTTGCAGCGGCAAGGTGCGCCAAGGTCTTGCGCGCCAGCGGCACGATGTCGCCGGGACGCTCGCGCAGCGAGGGAATTTCCAGCGGAAACACATTGAGGCGGTAATACAGGTCCTCGCGGAAATGGCCGGCGCGAACTTCAGCCGCCATATCGCGATTGGATGTCGCAAGGATGCGGATATCCAGCGGCACCGGCTTCTTGCCACCGACACGCTCCACTTCGCGCTCCTGCAGCACGCGCAGCAGTTTCGCCTGCAAACCCAGCGGCATCTCGGAAATTTCATCGAGCAGCAGGGTCCCGCCGTTGGCCTGTTCGAATTTGCCGGCCTGAGCCACCTGTGCGCCGGTGAACGCCCCCTTTTCGTGGCCGAACAGGGTGGCCTCAAGAAGATTGTCCGGGATCGCGGCGCAGTTGATGGCGACGAAAGGGCCGCCGGAACGCGCGGATTGCTCATGGATGTAGCGGGCAAATACCTCCTTGCCCACGCCCGATTCGCCGGTCAGCATCACCGTGGCATCGGTACGCGCGACGCGCGATGCCAGCAGGAGCGTGGCGCGGGTCTTGGCATCGACGGCGACCACGCCGGCGGCCGGGGCCGGCGGCGTGGCATAGCGCTCGATCTGCTGCAGCAGGGCTCTGGGTTCAAACGGCTTGAGCATGAAATCGCAGGCGCCGCCGCGCATGGCCGATACCGCCTTGTCCACATCGCCGAAGGCCGTCATCAGCAGCACCGGCAGACCGGGAAAGCGGTTGCGTATTTCACCCAGCAGCGCAAGCCCGTCCATCGGGCTCATGCGCAAGTCCGACACCACCATGTTGTAGCCCCTGCGCTTCAGGGCATCCAGCGCCGCCGGTCCGCCGTCGGCGACATCGGCCTCGTGGCCGGCGGTTTCAAGGGTGATCTGCAGTGCATCGCGCAGTGCTTCGTCGTCCTCGACGACAAGAATGCTCAGTTTTTCTGACATGGCAGTGTTACCGTGAATTCAGCCCCGCCACCGGGGCTGGAAACGACATCGATGCTGCCACCGTGGGCGCGCACAACGCCATGGGCGATCGCCAGCCCCAGGCCGGTACCATCGCTGCGGGTGGTAAAAAACGGCTGGAACAGGCGGGCCGCGGTGGCCTTGTCCATGCCTGGCCCGTTGTCACGCACCGTGATCACTACCGAGCCATCATCGCAGCGCGCGCCAAGTTCGATCCGCGCATCGGCGATTCCGTCGACGGCCTGAAGCGCGTTTTCCAGCAGGCTGGTGAGCGCGCTGACCAGCGACTTGCGGGTTCCGGTAAGGCGGACGTCGCCGGTCGTGTCGCCCACCACCAGTCGCGAACCGGTTTTCGCCAGCAGCGGTTCGAAGTTCTGAGCCAGTTCGGCGAGCAGGTCTGCCACCGTAAAACGGTCCTGGCCGAGGGCCTCGCCACGCGCGAACAACAGCATGTCCTGGATCAGGCGCTCGATATGCTTGAGCCGCGCCACGGTCTTTTGCGCAATCGCGCCACGGCTTGCAACCGGCAGCTCGGGATTTTCCAGGGTGCCCGCGTAGAGCAGCGCGGCCGCCAGCGGCGTCCGCAGTTGATGCGCCAGCTGGGCGGCCATTTCTCCCATGGCAGCAAGGCGTTGCGTGCGTTCGGCGTGGCCCTTCAGCTCCTGCGCTTCGGTGATGTCATGCAGCAGCACAATGCGTCCGCCCGAGGTGCCCAGCGGCGTCACATCGACCGCCAGATGGCGTTTGGCGACCATGAATTCGCCGGGGGTTTCCCCGGGAACCAGGGTATCGCCGTAAATCGCCATCCAGCTGTCGCCGACTTTCGCGGCGCGGAGAAAGTCCTCGGCGGCCGGGTTGATCTGAACCACGCTGCCGGCGTCGTCGAGCACCACGACCCCGGCAGGAAGCGCATCCAGCAGGGTGCTCAGCCTCTCGGTGAGGGCGGCCTTTTCCAGGTATTGCTGGCGCAGCGCGCCGTTGGCGGCTTCCAGTTCGCCGGTCAGCCGCGCCATCTGGCCCTGCAATTCACTATACGCACCGCTCAGTTCCTCGGAGGCGCGGCTGAACATGCGGAAAGCTTCAGCCAGCCGCACTGCCTCCTCCGGTGCCATGTGGCCGGTCGCTGCCGGGGCATCCGGCACAGCGGCAACCACGGCAGGAACTATGGGCGCGGGGATTTGCATGGGGCCGGATGATGGCAGAATCGGCAGCAGGCCACAAGAAACACGCTGGCCGATATGCCGGCAAAAATTGCCGCTTCTTCGTGGAACCGCTCTTGCTAACGCAGTCCATACTGCCGCACGCGGGTGTATCGACCCGAAATGTGCGGGCACACAGGAACCCTCAGAAAACATGGCAGAAACCGCAGCGGCCGCATCTTCCTTTCCGCTATCTCCGGAGGCCTTCGGCCGCATGGGCTTCAGCCAGAAGCTGTTCAGCCTGCTGGCGCTCGCCCTGCTGGCAGCGGTGCTGATCGCCGGCGCGATGTGGGCGCGGGAGCCCACCTACGCCGTGCTGTTCTCGATCCAGGACGAAAAGGACGGCGGGAATATTGTTACTGCCCTGCAACAACAGAACATCCCCTATCGCTTCAGCCAGGGCGGCCATACCATTCTGGTTCCACAAGCGCAGGTACATGACACACGCCTGAAGCTTGCCGCCCAGGGCTTGCCCAAGGGCGGGCTGGCCGGGTTCGAACTGCTGGAAAACCAGAAGATGGGCATCAGCCAGTTTGCCGAACAGGTGAACTACCAGCGCGGCCTCGAAGGCGAGCTCGCGCGCTCCATCCAGTCGCTGGCGGTGGTCAAGGGTGCGCGGGTGCACCTGGCGATACCGAAACAATCCGCCTTCCTGCGCGAAGACCAGAAAGCCTCGGCCTCGGTGCTGGTCAGCCTCGCGCCCGGCCGCCACCTCGATCAGGCCCAGGTCGCCGGCATCGTCAATCTGGTGGCCTTCAGCGTTCCGCAGCTGAATCCAAAGAACGTCAGTGTCATCGACCAGGAGGGCAAGCTGATTTCCCAGCAGATCGACCCGACCCGCGACGCGGGCCTGGACGCCGCCCAGATCCGCTTCGTGCGCGAAATCGAGAATGCCTACGTGCAGCGCATCGAGTCCATCCTCGCGCCCATCGTCGGCAACAGCAATGTCCGCGCCCAGGTCGCGGCCGATGTCGACTTCTCGCAGACCGATCAGGTGGCCGAAACCTACCGCCCGAACCCGACGCCAGCCACGGCGATCCGCAGCCAGTTGACCTCGGAGACGGGCAGCGGCACGCCCGCCGCCGCCGGCATTCCCGGTGCATTGAGCAACCAGCCTCCGGCGCCCGCGACCGCGCCGCTGGTCCAGCCGGCGCAAAGCGCGGCCGCCGCCACCGCGGCCAACCAGAATTTCAGTCGCAACTCGACGGTGAATTTCGAGATCGACAAAACCGTGCGCCATACCAAGGGCGCGCCGGGATCGGTGCGCCGCCTGTCGGTGGCCGTGGTGGTCAACTATCGGAAGGACATTCCCAAGGACCCGAAAGACGCGGCGAAAGCCCAGCCGGCGCCACTTTCGGAGAACGATCTGAAGCAGATCAATGAGCTCGCGCGCGAGGCCATGGGCTTCAACAAGGAACGAGGCGACACGCTGAACGTCGCCAATGCGCCCTTCTCGCCGGTCGAGAAGGAAGTCATTCCCGACGCACCGATCTGGCAGAGCCCGACGCTGATCTCGACCGTGCTCGAATACGCCCGCTATCTGCTGATCGCGATCGTCGGCTTCTGGTTGTGGTCGCGGATTGTCAAGCCGGTGCTGATCAGCTTCACCGAGGCGGCCGCGCGGGCGGCCGCCGAGCGCGCCGCCGCCACGGTCGAAGAAACTCCTGCGGTCCAGCACCAGCACAGCTATGAAACCAAGCTCGCGGCCGCACGGGAAATCGCCAAGCAGGATCCAAAGGCCGTCGCCGCCATGATCAAGGACTGGGTGGGCCGTGAAGGCTGACGAAGGCATCGAGAAAAGCGCCATCCTGCTGCTGTCGCTGGGACAGGACGAGGCCGCCGAAGTACTCCGGAATCTCGGCCCGAAGGAAGTTCAGAAGCTGGGTCATGCCATGGCGGCGCTCAAGCAGGTTCCCCGCGAGCGCGTCGAGTCGGTGATCGACGAGTTTTCGCAGCATGCCTCCAAGGGAGCGCCCGTCAACGTAGACAACGAGTCGATCAAGGCCATGCTGACCAAGGCCTTGGGCGACGACCGCGCCGCCAGCCTGATCAGCCGCATCATGTCCGGAAACGATACGGCCGGCATCGAGGGCCTGAAATGGATGGACGCGGCCAGCGTCGCCGACCTGATCCGCAACGAGCACCCGCAGATCATTGCCACCATCCTCGTGCATCTGGAGTTCGACCACGCCGGCGACATCCTCAAGCACTTCACCGACCGCCTGCGCAATGACGTGCTGCTGCGCATCGCCACGCTGGATGGGGTTCAGCCGATTGCACTGCGCGAGCTCAACGAGGCCCTGACACGCATCCTTTCCAGTTCGGCGGCCAACGCCAGGAAAACCGCCATGGGTGGCATCCGCCACGCCGCCGAAATACTCAACTTTGTCGGCCAGTCGAACGAAACCGCGATCATCGACAACGTTCGCGAATACGACCCCGACCTGGCGCAGAAGATTCTCGACGAGATGTTCGTCTTCGAGAACCTGCTCGATGTCGACGATCGCGGCATCCAGCTCCTGCTCAGGGAAGTCCAGTCCGACGCCTTGATCATCGCGCTGAAGGGCGCCTCGCCGGAACTGCGCGACAAAATCTTCAAGAACATGTCCCAGCGTGCCGCCGAAATGTTGCGCGAGGATCTCGAATCGAAGGGTCCGGTGCGGCTCTCCGAGGTCGAAAACGAACAGAAGGAAATCCTCAAGGTGGCCCGTCGCCTCGCCGAGGAAGGCCAGATCCAGCTGGGCGGCGGCGGCTCGGACGACGCCTTCGTCTGAAGCGGCAAACGGGGCCGTTCGCCCGCTCACGTTGCCAGCACCCTAGGCCCGCCAGCCAAGCGAATGCCCCTTGGGCGGCAAGCCTGGTGCGGCCTCCGTAGTGACCGCAGTTTGTCGCGTAATTCACGGATAAACAAAACCCCGTCGCTTTGGGAAGATTCTTCCCACGGTATGCGTGCCGTCGCGACGCTGCCGCAAGGCGAATTCAGAGTCGCGTGACACACCAAAAATGGGGGCCGAAACGATTTTGTCAGCTGATCAAACACCCGCCGGACATGCCTGGGAACGCTGGGAACCCAATCGCTTCAATGACGCCTCGACCAAGGCCGCGACCACGGTCAGCGCCCGCGTCGATGCCGCAGCGAACCCGGTGGCGGATCGCGCCGGTATCGAAGCCCTGCGCGAGGCTGTGCACACCGAAGCCTACCGCGCCGGATTCGACAGCGGCCGCCATGACGGACTCGACGCCGGTCGCGAGGCCGCCCAGGCCGAGGGACGCGCCCTGGCGATGCAACTGGGCAGTGCGATCGCGCGCTTTGATCAAGGCGTCGCCCAACTCGAAAAGGATGTCGCGCAGGAACTGCTGAACCTGGCGCTGGGTATCGCCCGCCGCATCGTCGGCGATACGCTGGAGGCCCAGCCCGAGGTGGTGCTCGCCAGCATCCGCGAGGCGCTGGCACAACTGCCGGCGCAGCACTCGGTGATCCATCTCAACAGCGAAGACGCCGAACTGATTCGCACCCAGAGCGGCGATGCGCTGGCCCGCGCCGGCCATCGCATCCATGAGAACCCGCAGCTTTCGCGCGGCGACGTGCTGGTCGAAGCCGGTGGCACCCAGATCGATGCACGGCTGGAAACCCGCTGGCAGCGCGTTTGGGAATCCGTCGAACCGGAGCCCGTCGCCAGGAGCGCGACGTGAACACCCAGGCGCTGGCCCGGTATCTCGAACAGTGCCAGGTCCATGTCTCCGGCGTCCAGACCTGCCAGATCACCGGCCGCCTGACCCGCATCAATGGCCTGGTCATGGAAGCCTCCGGACTCAAGCTGCCGCTCGGCGCCTCGGCGCGGATCCAGTTGCCGGGAGAAGGCATGGTCGAAGCCGAGGTTGTCGGCTTTGCCGGCGACCGCCTGTTCATGATGCCCGCCGAAGACGTCTATGGCCTGGCACCCGGCGCGCTGGTCCTGCCGCAGGAAATCAAGACCCCGGCCCCGGTGATGGGCCAGCCCCGCCCCGTGCGCCGTCGCGCCGCGGACCGAACCAAGCACCTGCCGGTCGGCGACGAACTGCTCGGCCGCGTGGTCGACGGCGGCGGCAAGCCGCTGGACGACCTCGGATCCTTGCGCACGGACCAGCGCCGCTCCTTGTCCAGCCGGCCGATGAACCCCTTGCAGCGCGAACCCATCCGTCATGACATGGATGTCGGCATCCGCGCCATCAACGGCCTGCTCACCGTGGGGCGTGGCCAGCGCCTCGGCCTGTTCGCCGGCTCCGGGGTGGGCAAAAGCGTATTGCTGGGCATGATGGCCCGCTACACCCAGGCCGATCGCATCGTGGTCGGTCTGATCGGCGAGCGCGGTCGCGAAGTTCAGGAGTTCCTCGATCAGAACCTCGGCGAAGACGGACGCGCACGCTCGGTGGTCGTTGCCGCGCCGGCCGACGTCAGCCCCTTGCTGCGCCTGCAAGGCGCCTCGTATGCCACCGCAATCGCCGAGCATTTCCGCGACCAGGGCCACCACGTGCTGCTGATCATGGATTCCCTGACCCGCTACGCCATGGCCCAGCGCGAGATTGCCCTGGCCATCGGCGAGCCGCCGGTCACCCGCGGCTACCCGCCGTCCGTCTTTGCGCGCCTGCCACAGCTGGTGGAACGCGCCGGCAACGGCCCGGCCGGTGGTGGCTCGATCACCGCTTTCTATACGGTGCTGACCGAGGGCGACGATCCGCAGGATCCGATCGCCGATGCCGCCCGCGCCATCCTTGACGGTCACATCGTGCTGAGCCGGCAACTTTCCGACGCCGGACACTATCCGGCCATCGACATCGAGCAGTCGATTTCGCGCGCCATGAACCAGTTGATCGAACCCGAACAATTCGAATCGGCACGCCAGTTCAAGCAGTTGTACACACGCTACCAGCGCGCCCGCGACCTGATCGCCGTGGGTGCCTATGCGCCGGGCTCGGATCAACTGCTGGACCGGGCGATAGCCATCTTTCCCCGGCTGGAGTCATTTTTGCAGCAGCCGATTGCGCAGCGCGCCAACAGCGGCGCGTCGCGTGACCAGTTGCGCGCGCTTTTTGCTTCGTAAGAACCGATCACGAAAGAACGCGTCATGTCGCCCCCCTTCCACCTCCAGCCCCTGCTCGATCTCTCCAAGCTGCGCCTGGACGAAGCCACGCGCGAACTCGGCCAACTGATTGCCGGCGAGCAGGAAGCATCGCGCCGTCTGGAGATATTGACGCAGTATCGCGACGAATATCAGGCCCAGTTCCGCGCCGCCGCCGAACGCGGCCTGGGTCCCGCCGAATGGGCCAACTTCAGCAGCTTCCTGGCCCGCATCGACGACGCCATCGTGCCCGCGGCGCAAGCGGTGGCGCTCACCCAGCAACGCACCCTGGCCGGCAAGCAGAACTGGGTAGGCAAACAGGGTCGCGTTCGCGCCTTCGACACACTGGCCGATCGCCATCGCGCCATGATCGCCAGCCAGGAAAACAGGGCAGAGCAAAAGATCAATGACGAGCATGGCGCCCGCAGCCACGCCAACAAGGATGCGCAAGCCGACTTGCTGGCCGCCCTGATGGCCGACAAGACCAAGTCCGGCTTGACCCTCTGACCCTTGGCACAGGCCTTGCAATAGCTTGGGCACGCAGGCCCCGCCGCAAGGAGAATCGAATGTCCGAAGCAATCACCATCCCCCAGCTGACCGTAACTCCGGCGCCGACCGCAAGTCGTGGCGACGAAGGCCGGGCCGTGCCGGAAGCGACCGGCATCAAAGCCGACGGCGACAGCTCGCCACGCAGCTTTGCCGAGGTACTGAAATCGAAAGCGACGCCCACGTCCGCGTCGGCAACCGACGAAACCGCCGACGACACGCGGCCGCAAGTCGCCCAGGAAGACTTCTCCTTCCTGGCCGTCATGACCGGCATTCCGCTGCCGTCCGAGAATCCCTCGACGCCACACCTTCTTGCCCAACTCACGCGCGACGACCCTGCTGCCGTGCAAGCCACCCTGCCGGCAGTGTCCGCCGTGGCGGAAGGCCGTGGTGTACCCGCGGAAGCCGCGGGACAAGCCTTGCCTGCGCTGCCTCCGGCCGGCGCTCCGCTGGCGGATGCACCGCTACTGGCGGCGCCGGCAATCCCGCTGGCGCTGTCCGCCTCAACCATCAGTCGACCGGCATCGCCAGGCCCTTTGGCTGTCGCCGGCGCCGTACCGCCAGCGCCGACTCTTGCAGCAGCCAAGGCCCAGGAACACCGTTTGCCGACGCCCGCCCCGAGCACCGACCGCCCCATGCCCACCTTGACGGAAGTCGTTGGTCATGCACCGACCAAGCAGGCACAGTTTGCCGCCAGCACGGCAATTTCTGCCGAAGCAGGCGACATGCCGGATGCCACCGTCGAGTTTCGCCCCCGGTCGGATCGGCTGCCAGACCATGCCGGAAACATCGCGCCCCAGGCGACACCGCCACAGGTGCCGTTCCAGGTGCCGTTCCAGGCGCCGTCCCAACAGAACAGCGCCGTGCCGGTACAGCTTCGCGTGGCAACCCCGTTCGCCCAAACCGGTTGGGCGCAGGAAGTCGACCAGAAGCTCGGCTGGATGGTCACCCATACCCGCCAGCAGGCCGATCTGGTGCTCAATCCGCCGGATCTCGGTCGCATCGAAGTCACCCTGGTGGTCCAGGGCGACGAGGTCAATGCCAGCTTTGCCTCGCCCCATCAGGCGGTGCGCGAGGCCATTGAAGAGTCCCTGGTCCGCCTGCGCGAATCACTGGCGGAGTCCGGCATCAACCTCGGGCAAACCCACGTCGGGCGCGACTCCAGCCGTGACGCGCCGTTCATGAAGCCGGAGGGCGATGCGCGCCAGGGCAATGGATCACGCCGGGAGTCGAGTGCGGCCCCTGGCCTGCCGCCGGGCTCGGGAACCGCCTGGCAGCCATCGCGCAGTCGCGGCATGGTCGATGTCTTCGCTTGAGCGACGCGGCCATGTCAGCACAATCCTTACCCACACGCTCGCACGCCGTCCTGATCGACCGCCCCGTGGCGGCGGCATGAACGAAACCCGGAGAACGTCATGGCAGATGCCAAGAAAACCGAAGCCGACGCGGTAGTCGCCCCACCCAAGAAATCCAGGAGCAAGTGGATCCTGTTCGCCGTCATCGGCGTTCTGCTGCTCGCCGGCGGCGGTGCCGCGGCATTTTTCCTGCTGAAGAAACCACCCCAGGCCGAGGGCGCCGAAGCCGCGGCACCGGCAAAGAAGAAAGTCGATCCGGCGGCGGCGCCGGTGTTCTACAAGTTCGACAAACCCTTCACCGTGAAGCTCGCGACCGAGCAGCAGGACGCCTATCTGCAGACCGAAGTGCAATTGAAACTGCTCGACGCGGCTGGCGCAGATGTCATCAAGCAGAACGAGCCGGAGCTGAAGCACAGGATCACGCTGATGTTGATGGGGCGCAAGGCGTCGATGCTGTCGTCTTCGGATGGCGTGCAGCGACTGGCCAACGAAATTCGCGACACGGTCAACAAGGTGGTATCGCCGGCAACCGCAAGCAAGGAAAAGGCAGTCGAAAAACCGGTGGAAAAAATCGCCGAGAAGCCGGCCGACGGAACGCCCCCCAAAACGCCCGAAAAGCCCGAGCCTGCGGAGCTTGCCGACCCCTCAGCCGTCGTCCAATCCGTGCTATTCTCAAGCTTCATCGTTCAGTAACTCCCGCCCTCGCAGGGCGTGGATTTCCATGGCCCAGGATTTTCTTTCCCAGGAAGAAGTCGACGCACTGCTGAAGGGGGTTTCCGGCGAGGCCGACGAGGCGCCCGCCGAAACCAGCGATTCCGGATCGGTCAAACCCTACGATCTGGGCCGGCAGGAACGCATCGTCCGCGGGCGCATGCCGACGATGGAGCTGATCAACGAGCGCTTTGCCCGTTATCTGCGCATCGGCCTGTTCAACTACATGCACAAGGGCGTCGAAGTCTCGGTGGCACCGGTAAAGGTGCAGAAGTACAGCGAATTCATCCGCAATCTGGTGGTCCCCACCAACCTCAACCTGATCCAGGCCAAACCCCTGCGCGGCACCGGGCTCATCGTGCTCGACCCGAGTTTGGTGTTCCTGGTGGTGGACAACATGTTCGGCGGCGACGGTCGCTTCCATACCCGCGTCGAGGGCCGCGACTTCACCGCCACCGAGCAGCGCATCATCCGCGGTCTGCTCGGCGTGATTTTCGAGGAATACCAGCGCGCCTGGCGACCGGTATACCCGCTGAACTTCGAATACGTGCGCTCGGAGATGAACACCCAGTTCGCCAACATTGCCACCCCATCCGAAGTCGTCATTGCCATCAGCTTCACGCTCGAGTTCTCGGGCAATTCGTCCGAGTTGCACATCTGCCTGCCCTACTCCATGATCGAACCGATCCGCGACCTGCTGCACAGCGCGATGCACAGCGAGCAGGCCTCATCGGACAACCGCTGGACCAGCATGCTCACCCGCCAGTTGCAGACGGCAGAAGTCGAGGTGGTCGCCACCCTGGGTGCTACCAGCATCACCCTCGACAAGGTGGTCGACCTCAAGGTCGGGGACGTGATCCCGATCGAGATCGGCGACACCGTCCAGGCGACTGTCGATGGCGTTCCGATCATGGAATCCCGCTACGGCATCCAGAACGGACAATACGCCTTGAAGGTCCAGCGCTTCCTTGCCGAAGAGGACGCCTGATTCCATGATTTCCGACTATCCCATTTGCCTACCTGATGCCCGGAGCATGATATGAGCCAAACCACCGACGAACCACAGGTATCGGAAGACGATTGGGCCGCGGCGATGAACGAACAGACCGCGACTGCCGCGCAAGCCGCCGCGCCGCAGCCGGCGCAGATTTTCGAGCAGTTTTCCGAAGGTGCCGCGCCGGGCGCCGCGCCACGCGGCTTCGACATGATCATGGACATCCCGGTATCGCTCACCGTGGAACTCGGCCGCACCAAGATCTCGATCCGCAACCTGCTGCAACTGGCCCACGGTTCCGTGGTCGAACTCGAAGGTCTTGCCGGCGAACCCATGGATGTCCTGATCAACGGTACCTTGATCGCCCAGGGCGAGGTGGTGGTGGTGAACGAAAAGTTCGGCATCCGCCTGACCGACATCATTACGCCGCAAGAGCGCATCCGCAAGCTGAATCGCTGATAAGTCGGCGCTTCGCCCCTTTGCTTTGCGGCTGCTCGCAGCCGCCCGCGACGTATCCTCGCCGACATCATTCCAGCGTCGCTTTCGCGACGGGTGCCCTGACAGGAACGCATGCGCAAGTTCGTCCTACCCGCCCTGATCCTGGCCCTGGCCGCCACCGGTGCCTGGGCGCAGACCGCCGCGCAAACGGCTGCCCAGCCGTCGCTGGGCTCGGGGCTCGGCCAGATGCTGCTGGGACTGGCAGGCGTCCTGGCCCTGCTGGTCGGCAGTCTCTGGCTCCTGAAACGACTCACCGCAGTGCGCGGACCCGCCAGCGGCATGATGCGCGTGGTCGCGGCAACCGCCGTCGGCGGACGCGAACGCGTGGTCATTGTCGAAGTCGGCAGCACCTGGCTGGTTCTCGGCGTCGCGCCCGGACGGGTTTCCGCGCTTGCCGAAATTCCCCGGCAGGCGGTTGCGGAAACTCCGCCGGCCGCCTCGCCAGCCGCCGCCGACTGGCTGCAACGCATCATGCCGCGCCGCTGATCATGGTTCGCTGGCTGCTCGCATCGCTGCTCCTGCTCCCGGGTCTGGCCCTGGCCCAGGCCATGCCGGCAATCACCAGCACGCCGGCGGCGGGTGGCGGCACCCAGTGGTCGCTGTCGATCCAGACCCTGCTGCTGCTGACCAGCCTGACTTTCCTGCCGGCCCTGGTGCTGATGATGACCAGTTTCACGCGCATCATCATCGTCTTTTCCTTGTTGCGTCACGCGCTGGGCACCCAGACGTCGCCGCCGAATCAGGTTCTGGTCGGTCTCGCCCTGTTCCTGACCTTCTTCATCATGGCCCCGGTCGGCGACCGCATTTATGCCGAGGCCTATGTGCCGCTTACGGAGAATCGGATCAGTTTCCAGCAGGCCCTTGAAACCGGTGCCGTGCCGCTGCGCGCCTTCATGCTCAGGCAGGTGCGCGACGCCGACCTCGCCACCTTCACCAAGGTGGCCAGACAGCCCAAGCCCGCCAGGGTGGATGACATCCCGATGCGGGTGCTGATTCCCGCGTTCGTTACGTCGGAACTGAAGACCGCGTTCCAGATCGGTTTCATCGTCTTCATACCCTTCCTGATCATCGACATGGTGGTGGCGTCGGTGCTGATGTCGATGGGCATGATGATGATGTCTCCGGTGATCGTCGCCCTGCCCTTCAAGATCATGCTGTTCGTGCTGGTCGACGGCTGGAACCTGTTGATCGGCTCGCTGGTGTTGAGTTTCGGCACATGACGCCGACCGCCGTCATCGATATCGGCCGCGGTGCCGTCGAGCTCACGCTGTTGATCTCGGCGCCCCTGTTCCTCGCCGCCCTGGTGACCGGTCTGGTGATCAGCGTCTTTCAGGCGGCAACGCAGATCAACGAGTCGACGCTGTCCTTCGTCCCCAAGCTGGTGGCCATCTTCGTCACCCTGATCCTGGCCGGCCCCTGGATGATCACCCTGATGACCGACTACATGCGCCGGCTCTACGAGTCGATCCCGGGCATCATCGGCTAGGCAGTTGCCGCCGGCAGCCGGCCAGCATAGTCCGCGCAGACACGATGATCGCGATCGATTCGGCCCAACTCGATGCCTGGCTGGCGCTGTTCATCTTTCCGTTGACGCGGATTCTGGCCTTGCTGGCCACCGCCCCCGTGTTCAACAACGCGGCCATGCCGGCGCGCCTCCGCCTCGTTGCCGGCCTGGCCATCGCCATGGCGCTCGCCCCCGCCTTGCCGCCGCCTCCGGCCGTCACTGCCGGGTCCTGGCTGGGCCTCACCGTCATCGCCGAACAATTGCTGATCGGCACCATGATGGGCTTTGCGCTGCGCATCGCGTTTGCCGCGATCGACGTGGCCGGCGAGTTGATCGGCCTGCAGATGGGTCTGTCCTTCGCCACCTTCTTCGATCCGGTGGCCGGCGGCCAGACGCCGGTGATGACCCAGTTCCTCGGCCTGCTGACGGCACTGTTCTTCCTCGCGATGAACGGGCACCTGCTGGCGATCTACCTGGTCGCGGAAAGCTTCACCGTGCTGCCTATCGGTAGCCTGCCGTTTCACGCCGTATCGCTGGCGGCCCTGGTCAAGGCGGCCTCGATGATGTTCTCGCTCGGCGTATTGCTGGCCTTGCCGTTGATCACGGCTCTGCTGGTGACCAACCTCGCGCTGGGCGTACTGTCGCGCGTGGCACCGGCCTTGAATCTGTTCGCCGTGGGTTTTCCGGTCACCATGGCGCTCGGCTTCCTCGTCCTGCTGCTTTGCCTGCCCTACATCGGCGCCGCCATGGAACCCGTCTTCACTCGCGGCTTCGATGCGCTGGAGGCCGTGGTGCGCGTCGCCGCCGGGGGGTAGGGTCTGTTCTCAATCATGCGACGGATGATTGAGAACAGACCCTAGGCGCGCAGCCTAGCCGGCACGCCGCGTCAGTTGGATCACGCCCCGTGCAATGCGCTGCGAGCCCAGCACCGAGGATTCCAGGCTTTCGTTGTATTCGATGATGGCAAACCCGTCGTAGCCGTTCTGTCGCATCAATTCCTTGGCGCGTTGCTGGAACACCATGCGGGCCTCGCCTGCCCCGCCGGAATAGACGCGCTTCATCTTGAGCATCAGATGGAAATGCTGATCGGGAAAACTGGCTTGCTCGATTTCCCAGTTGGGCGCCAGCGGATCGATGATCAGCCAGGCGGCGCCGGCGTACAGTCCCCACGAGACCATCTTTTCCAGGGGGATCTGCGTCGATTTGCTGAGGACCAGGGTGGTGTCCGGAATGATCGGACCCTGGGCCGGGAATTCGCCGCTCAGGCCGGTTGCGCCCGGATAGTTCATGGCACCGCAGCCGGCAAGTCCGAGCAGGAGGGCCGCCGATGCCAGAAGTCGGCGCTGGTGGGACGGTGTTTTCATAGCAGTCTGAACAATGAAAGTTGGGAAACGCGGAGGAAGGACTGCTGGGCGGCTTCCAGTTCGGCTTGCCGGCGCGTCATTTCGGTTATCGCCTCGGCGTAATCGACATCCTGTAGTTCGGACAATGTCTGCTGGTACTGGAGGCTCAGCTCGCCGCCCATGGTTTGCAGCGACTCGATTTCGTTCATTCGTGTCCCCACCGCTGCCCGCACGCGCACCACGTTTTCCAGGGACTGCGAAATGTTGGCCAGCCCGGCGCGGATATCGCTGATGTAACGCGCATCGGCGGCGGGCGTGGTGCCGCCGGCTTCGAGCGCGCCGACCAGCTTGGCCACGGAGGCAAACACGCTCTGCGAACTGCTCGGTGCGAGCGCAAAGCGGTCACCATCGGCCGCCGCACCGGTGATGGCAATACTGCCCCCGAGATCGAAGGCCGGTTCCACGCCCTGGGACTTCAGAGTGATCGGCTGGCCCGAAAGGTAGGCACGCTGGCTGCCGACCGCCGCCGGCGCGGCACCGCCGGTCAGCAGCGAATTTCCGCTGGCGGTATCGACCAGGTCGTAGGTGGTCACGCCGGCGTTGATGGAAAACCGGACCTCGACCTCCTGGGTCGCCGAATTGCGCCAGGCCGCCGGGTCGCTGATCGATCCGGCATTGATGGTCGCCGTGCCGGTGTTGCCGGCGGCGTAGTCGGTGGCGAAGTAACCGTTGCCATTGGGAATCCGCCGGAACACGTCGAGGCCGGAATCGCTGATGGCGATGTAGCGGCTGCCGGAAACCTGGAGTTCGCGCTGCCCCTCGTCGCCCTGATAGTCGATTTCCCCGCCGGCAATCAGCGCATCGATCGAGCCGCCAAAGGGAATGGTGTCGCTCTTGAAGCCGCCGAAAACGTGGTTGCCGGAAGCATCCTTGCTGTTGGCGATGCCCAGCAACTGGTCAAAGGTGCCGCGCAGTTCGGTGGCGATGCCCTTGCGTGCCGCTGCCGTCAGACTGGTGCTGCCCGCCTGCACGGCGAGTTCATGGACGCGCTGCAGGAGATCCTCGGCATGCGACAGATGCACTTCTTCCAGGCCCAGCATGCCCATCGCCGAGTCCTGGTTCTTCGCAAACTGGTTGACCACGTCATTGGCCTGCGACACGTCGAGCGCGCGCGCGGCGGCGACCGGATCATCGCCGGGCGCAAGGATCCGCCGGCCGCTGGACAACTGCTGCTGCACCTTGAGCAGGGCCGAGGTCTGGCGCGAAATGCCGCTGGCGCCCGTATCAAAGATCATTGAGCTGCTGACTCGCATGGTGAAATTCCTCCGTCGCTATCGCGTTACCTGCCAAGGGCCAGCACTTCGTCGAAGAGCTTCCCGGCAATATCGAGAATCTTGGCGGCCGCCTGGTAAGCCTGCTGGTAGCGCAGCAGGTTGGCCGCTTCCTCGTCCAGATTGACGCCGGCCACCGATTGCAACGCCGCCGTCGATTGGTCGGCGAGACTTTGTTGCGCGGCACCGATGGCCGCGACTTCGTTGGATTTGCTGCCGATGGCGCTGACGATCTGTGCGTAGGCGCCCTGGTAGGTTGCCGTGGCATTGCCGCCGGCGGGTGCATTCATGGTGTTGCGTGTTTGCAGCGCGCCCAGCAGGGCGATGTTGCGGTTGTCGGCGACGCCATTGACATTCTGTTCGACGCTGAACGTGTCGCCGGTGGCGGGGGTGCCCCGTATCCGGGTGGTCCAGCCGTTGTAGCTGATGTCGGCGCCGGCGGTGTAGCTGACACCGCTGGCCAGGGTCGCTCCGGCCGTGACATCGACGACATCGAAACTGGTGGCGCTGGTAAAACTGAGCGTCACCGTGTGCAGCAGGTTGCCGTTGGCCGGTGGCGGGCCATTGACGGTTCCCGGTTCGATGCTCGCCAGTCCCGTGTTGGCCAGGGTTCCCGCGCTGCGTATCGGCGCCGCGGCCGCCAGGGCTCGAACGTCGGTAATCGCCACCGAAAGGCTGTGCGCACCGTCGCGTGTCGGCTGGATCAGGATGCTGTCGTTGGCCGCCGGTGCCCAGGCCCCGGCGGTGATAGTGATGCCATCGACGGTCTGCGGCAGGCTGCCATAGGTTCGCACCAGGCTGTCGGAGAGCCGTGTCAATTGGTAGTTTCCGCCGACGAAGGCCAGTTCGTAGTTGCTGGTGGTCAGCGCGTCGATACTCGATGCATCAATCGCCACGCTCGGCACGCCGCTGCCGGCATTGTTGCTGCTGGCGGTGACTCGCGGGACAGCCTGGTTGAACAGCTTCTGCCCCATGGCACCGGTCAGATCCTGACCCAGGGCATGCTGGTCGTTGACGTTCTGCGACAGGGTGAGTGCAATGCGGCCAAGTGCATTCTGGGCTTCGTCCAGGGTCTGGCTGCGAAAACGCAGCACACCACCCAGGCTGCCCCCGGTGATTTGCGCCTCGGGCAAGGTCTGCGTACTGCCTCCTGCACCCACCAGTCCCACGGTGACACGTTCGGCATCGTTTGGCGCGCGCACGGCCTTGAGCTGGAAGGATTGGCTGCCGACCACCAGCGGCTGGCCGGCGCCGATGAAGACGTTGTAGCTGCCGTCACCCTGGGTCACGGTGGTGACGCGCACCAGCTTGTTGAGGTCCTTGACGACCTGCTCCCGCTGGTCAAGCAGATCGTTGGGTTCGTGGTTGGTGCCGCTGGCGCGGGCGAGAAGAATGCGCTGATTGATGTCCGCGAGCTGGGCGCTGTAGGTGTTGATCTGGGTGACCTGCGTTGTCACTTGCGCATTGACGCCTTCGCGGACCTCCGAGATCCGCTGGTCCAGGGCCTGAAAGCGCGCGGAGAGTGCCTGCGACGCCGACAGCATGGCCTGGCGGCCGGCCATGGAGGTCGGATTCGCCGCGACCTCCTGCACGCCCTTGAAAAAGGCCGCGAGGCTGGGCGACAGACCCGCATCCGCGTCGGCCAGCATGTTGTCGATCTGGCGGATCTGCGACAGGTAGCTGTCCATTTCCGATGCACCGGCTTCCGCGCTCAGGACCTGCCGTCCGAGCAACTGGTCATAGCTGCGGCGGACGGTTTCCACGTGCGCGCCCTGGCCGACGTAACCCGAGCCGGTACGGAGGTAGATGTTGGCCGTCTGCACCGTCTGCTGCCGGCTGTAACCCGGTGTCGAGGCGTTGGAAATATTGTGGCTGGTCGTCAGCAACCCGGACTGTGCCGCATTCAGCCCGCTGACACCAATGTTCAAGATACCCATGATCGCTCCACCTTGGCCTTCGGTAACGGCAAAAATTGCCGCGCCTTGAGGCTTCAGCCTAGGAATTGCAATGGGCGTGCCAGCTCTGCGGGATCAGGTCGGTAGTGTCTGGCGCAGCGCGGTGGCGCCGATGATGCGCTCAAGCTTGTTGGCGTAGCCGGGGTCGGTGGCATAGCCGGCGGCTTGCAGGCCGCGCGCGAACTGCTGCGGCTCGCGGGTTCCGAGCACCGCGGCGTACCGCGGATTGTCCGCCAGGAGATTGGCGTAGTCGGCAAAAGCCTCCGCGTCGGAGCCATAGGCGCGAAAGCGTTCGACTCGGGTCTGCGCCAGACCGGCAATAACTTCCGTCGTCCGGGTTTCGACCGTCGGCCCCTGCCAATGGCGGCCGGCCTTGATGCCGAAGACGTTGTGGCTGGATCTGCCGTCGCCCCGCATCGGTTCGGCCCGTCCCCAGCCGGTTTCGAGTGCCGCCTGCGCCACCATGAAATGCGCGGGCACCCCGGTCTGGCGTTCGGCGTCCATCGCGGCTGGCATCAGCCGATCGACAAACGCACGCTGCGCCGCACTCGCACCGGCGGCAGGCGCAGAAGTCGGCGCTGGTGGTACGGTGATTTTTCCGCTTTCCGGCGCCGCGGCAGGCGGCAAGGAAAACCCACGCAGCTTTGCATCAAGCGGCAGTCCGGTCGGCGCGCGGCGCAGCGGCAAGGGGCCGAGTGCGGGCGTCGCCGGCGAAATTTCACGGGTCAGCTGCTTTTCGATCATCGCCGCCAGACCCAGGCCGCGCCCACCGCCGAGTTGCAGGCTCAACTGCTGGTCATGCAGCGATTCGTAGAGCCGCGACGCCTGGCTGTCGAACAGGCCTTCGCGCGGCACGGCGTCGCGCATCGATTTGAGCACCATCTGCATGAACAGCGCCTCGAACTGCCTCGCGACTTCCTTCGCCGCCGCCGGGTCGCCGGCCCTGGCTTGCCGCTTGAGCGCAGCAAGCCGGCCGTTGTCGAGGACGTTGGCGCCAGTCAGGTCGGAGCTCATGTCGGGTGCCGGATGCTCACGAGGCGGCGGTTCAGGATCGGGAACCTACGGTGATCTGTGTCGCGTGGCGTCGCAGGCTCAGATGATTTCCAGCTCGGCGCGCAAGGCACCGGCGGATTTCATGGCTTGCAGGATCGCGATCAGGTCTTGCGGATTCGCCCCCAGCGCATTCAGCGCACGGACGATTTCGGCCAGGTTGGCGCCGGACTTGACGTTCATCATCGCCGAGCCTTCCTGCTTGATTTCGATCTGCGCATTGGCCACCGGCGCGGTCTGCCCGCCGGACAGCGCACCGGGCTGGCTTACGGCGTTGTCGGTGGTCACCGACACCGACAGCGCGCCGTGGGCCACCGCGCAATTGTCGAGCAGCACGGCCTGGTTCATCACCACCGAACCGGTACGGCTGTTCACGATCACCTTGGCCGCCATTTTTGCCGGCGTCACTTCCAGGTTTTCGATGCGGCCGATGAAGCTGACGCGCTCGTCGGCGGTGGCCGGCGCCTTGACCCGTACCTGACGGCCATCGGCGGCCAATGCCGTGCCGGGGGCCATGCGATTGATGGCCTCGGCCATCTGCTGGGCGGTGCTGAAGTCGGTATTGTTGAGCTCGAACTGAACGTACTCGCCCTGCCCCAGCGGCATCAACACTTCGCGCTCGACCGTGGCGCCGGCGGCGATGCGCCCCACCGAGAGGTGATTGACCGTCACCTTCGAGCCAGCGCCGGAAGCCCCCGCGCCGACCACCGTGACATTGCCCTGGGCCATGGCGTAGATCTGGCCGTCAGCACCTTTCAGCGGCGTCAGGATCAGGGTGCCGCCCTTGAGGCTCTTGGCGTTGCCGATCGAGGAAACCGTGATATCGATGGTCTGCCCGGAGCGGGCAAAGGCCGGCAGGCTGGCGGTTACCATGACGGCGGCGACGTTCTTCAACTGCAGCGACTGTCCGGGGGGCATGTTGATGCCCATCGCCGACAGCATGCTGATCATGCTCTGCACCGTAAAGGGCGTTTGCGTAGTCTGGTCGCCGCTGCCGTCGAGGCCGACCACAACACCGTAGCCGACCAGCTGGTTGGCGCGCACGCCGGCCACCGAGGCGATGTCCTTGATGCGCTCGGCCCGGGCCAGATCGGCACCGAACACGGCGCCGGCGATGCACAGTGCCGCCAGCAATTTGCGTTGGATGGATTTCATGGCGTATTCCTCAGAATGGCATGAAGCTCAGGAAGAAGCGTCCCAGCCAGCCCATGACCTGGGCCGAATCGATGAAGCCGTTGGCCTTGTATTCGATGCGCGCATCGGCGATCTGGGTCGAGGTCACGGTATTCGCGGAAGTGATGGTGTTGGGATTGACCACGCCGGAGAAGCGCACGAACTCCTCGCCCTCCTTGAGCCCGATCTGTTTCTCGCCCGACACCAGCAGGTTGCCGTTCGGATAGACCTCGATCACGGTCACCGTGATGGTGCCGGTGAAGTCGTTGGACGAGGTGTTCTGACCCGTGCCGGTGAAATTGTTGGTGTCACTGGCGGACAGCGCGGTACCCTGCGCGCCCTTGAACGGCATGCCGACGATGGTCGGCACGGTGACATCGACCGCCTGGCTGCGGGTGGTCTTGTTCTCGGATTTCTTCGAGGCCTGGACCTTCTCCGCGATGTTGATGGTCAGCGTATCGCCGACGAAGCGGGCGCGCCGGTCTTCGAACAGGGGGCGAGCCGAGGCCACATTGAAAATTGCGCCACTGCTGGGCGCGACGTAAGCCCGTGCCTCGGGGCGGATGCTCATCGGCTGATGGATCGCCGTGGTCGGCGCCGTGGTCACGCAGCCGGCCAGCAGGACCAGCAAGGGGAGGATCGAAAATGCAATTTTCATGATGTCATTCGTCCATGAAGGCCCGGTCAGATGTTGCTCAGTTTCGACAGCATCTGGTCGCAGGTGGTCACCGCCTTGGAGTTCATTTCGTAGCCGCGCTGCGCCACGATCATGTTCACCAGCTCCTCCGCCACATTGACGTTGGAGGTTTCGACATAGCCCTGGTTGATCAGGCCGGTGCCATTGGTGCCCGGCGTGGTTGGCGTGCCGGTGCCGGACGACGCGGTCTCGACGAACAGGTTCTGCCCCGTGCTCTGCAAGCCGCCGTTGTTGACGAAGCCGACCAGCTGGATGTTGCCGGCGGGTTGCGGCGCGTTGTTGCCCGGCTGTGAATAGGTGACGATGCCATCGGGCGAAATCGTCACGCTGATGGCGTTGGCCGGAATGGTGATCGGCGGGCTCAGCGGATAGCCGTTGGCGGTGACGATGAGACCGTTGGCATCCTTGGTGAACGACCCGTCGCGGGTATAGGAGAGCGTGCCGTCGGGCATCTGGATCTGGAAGAAGCCGTTGCCCTGGATCGCCAGATCGAGCGGGTTGTCGGTCTTCTGCACGGTGCCCTGGGTGAAGATGTGCTCGGTGGCGACAACACGAACGCCGGTGCCCAGCGTCAGGCCGGAGGGAATCGCCGTGGCCTGGGACGAGGATGAGCCGGGCTGGCGCAAGGTCTGGTAAAGAAGATCTTCGAACACCGGGCGCGAGCGCTTGAAACCGGTGGTGGAGACGTTGGCCAGGTTGCTGGTGATCACGTCCATCGAGGTCTGATGGGCATCGAGGCCGGTCTTGGCAATCCAGAGGGAACGCATCATGAGGAACTACTCCTGTGGGTCTGTTGCAGGCGCCGTCAGTTGGAGCGCATGTTGGCCAGGTTCTGCAACACCTGGTCGAGGATCTTGAAGGTCTGCGCACTGGCCTGGTAGTTGCGCTGCTGTTCGATCAGGGCGACGAGTTCGGTACCCAGATCCACGTTCGATTGTTCGCGGGCAAAGCCCTGGATCGAGCCCATGCCTTCCGCCACGTCGCTGTTGCCCTTGAAGCCGGAGATTTTCTCGGTGGCGAAGTTGGGGAAGCCCAGGCTGATCGTGCCCGTGCCCTTTGCCGGATCGTCGTTGGAGACCCACTGGTTGTCGCCGCTGTTGATCAGGGCATTGGGATTGGCAAAGTTCGCCAGCACGACTTGCGCCACGTTGCGGCGCTGGCCATTGGAGTAGCGGGCGCTGATGTGGCCATCGGCCAGCACGCTGAACTCGTAGGAATCCTGGATATCGCCTTCGCCGTAACCATTCTGGCTCAGCGCATTCAGGCTGAAGGGCGTACCAAGTTGGCTGGTGCCGGTGAAATCAACCGCGATGTTCAGGGTTTCACCGCTGGTGGTGACGTAGTTCTGCGCCGCCAGCGGCATGGCGGTGGCAAGGACGCCACGCGTATCGAAGTTCAGGGTGACCGGCCCATTCACGGCGGTGGTCAAGGGATTGCCCGGATCATAGTCGAGCGTCGAATACATATCCCACTGATTGCCGGCGCCGGGAGAAATGAAGTACACGCGCAAGTCATGCTGATTTCCAGCCGCGTCGAACACCTGAGCCATGGTGGAACCGTTGAAGGTGACCGGATCGCTCGGATCGAAAGGCACGGCGGCCGGCGCAACGCGCGGATCGAGGTTCACGCTGAGATTCACCGTGCCGGTGGCCTTCGGCGGGAAATAGGGATCGATGGTGATTTCGACGGGCGCCGGAACAGTGTCGATGGTGCCGTAGGGATCGGTGGCGAAATTCGGCAGATTGCCGGTGAGGCTCAAACCCGAACGCGTGACCAGGCGCGGCAGGCTGTTCTCCTCGAAGGACAGGCGAAACTGGCCGTCGCGCGTATAGCTGATCTTGCCGGTTTGCGGGTCGTAGAGGCGGAAGAAGCCCTGGCCGTTGATCGCCATGTCGAGCGGGTTGTTGGTGATTTCCATCCGCCCCTGCTCGAAATTCTGGAACACGTTGTCGGCACTCACGCCGGCACTGGCGGCAGAATCTGCCGGCCCGCTGCCCTTTCCTGCCGCCGCCACGTTGGTGAAGCGGGCCACCGACGACTTGAAACCGATGGTTTGCGAGTTGGCAATGTTGTTGCCGATGACGTCGAGGGCTTTTCCTGCCGCGATCAAGCCGCTCAAGCTGTTCGAAAAGGCCATTTTCTTATCCTTCGGAAAATTCGTTCACGCCAACAACTGCAAGGGACATGCCAAGAATCAGCGCGTCGTCAGGATCTGCGTTGCCGCCTTGTCGTTGGCGTCGGCAGTGGACACCATGCGCAATTGCATCTCGAACTGGCGCGCCAGCGAGATCATGTTGACCATCTGCTCCGCCGGGTTGACGTTGCTGGCTTCAAGCGTGGCAGCCACGATGGAAACGGTTTCATCGATCGGCGCGGCGTCGCCGCTGCGGGTGCGGAAAAGGCCGTCGTCACCGCGCACCAGTTCGGCGGTCGGGGGATTCGCCAGCTTGATGCGACCGATCACGCTGGGGGTGTTCTGCGCGCCCGATTCGGGCAATGCCGACAGGGTGCCGTCGACGCCGATGCTGAGCTTGACGTCGGGCGGCACGCTGATGGCGCCGCCGTCACCCTGCACCGGAATGCCCTTGCGCGTTTGCAATACGCCATTGACATTGAGCTCGAACGAGCCGTTGCGGGTATAGGCCTCGCTGCCGTCGGGCAGTTGCAATGCGATCCAGCCCGGACCTTGCACCGCCACGTCCAGCGGACGCCCGGTGCCGACCATGCCGCCGGCGGAAAAATCCGTATGGGTGCTGGCGTCGATGGCAAAGGCCCGCGTCGGCAGGCCCTTCTGCGCCGCCTGGGACTGCACCTGAACCGCACGCAGGCGATGTTCCTCGGCCTTGTAGCCGGTGGAATTGGCGTTCGCCAGATTGTGCGCGACGGCTGCCTGGCGCGCCATGGTCTGGCTCGCCCCGGTCATTGCCGTGTAGATCATCCGGTCCATGCTGTCGTCCCGATCGCCGTGTCGTCAGCGCCGACTCTTAGCGCAGGTTCACCAGGGTTTGCAGGATGCTGTCCTGGGTCTTGATGGTCTGCGCATTCGCCTGATAGGAACGCTGCATGGTGATCATGCTCACCAGTTCGGCCGTCAGATCGACGTTCGACTCTTCGAGGGCGGCGGACTGCAGCACACCGTACTGGCCGGACGATCCCGGAACCCCGGCGATGGCGTCGCCGCTGCCCGGTGTTTGCGCCCAGACGTTGTCACCCAGCGGCTGCATGCCCTGCGCGTTGCGGAAGGCGGCAAGAATGATCTGTCCGACCACGGCCGTCTGGCCATTGGTGTAGCGCCCGAGGATGGTGCCGTCCTGACCGACGTTGAAGCCCGCCAGCGTGCCCGAGCCGTAGCCGTCCTGAACCATGGCATTGACCGAGAAGCTGGAACCGAATTGCGTCGAGCCGGCAAAATTCACCGGGAAGGACAGGGCATTGACGGCACCGGCGTATCCGAGCTCGGCGGCGGTGATGCTGGCGTTGAAGGACGGCGACGTGATGTTGCCGGACTGGTCGAAGGTCATGGTGCCGAGCTTGCCGCCGCCCGACAGGTCGGTGAAGGTCGGGGAGGCGCCGGCCGGGTTGGTCACGGTCGAATACACATCCCAGGTGTTGGCCGCCGTCTTGACGAAGTACATCGAATAGGTATGGGCATTGCCCAGGCTGTCGTAGGTCGTGATCGCGGTCGATTGGTTGTACGACGACGGATTGTTGAAATCGAACGGTGCTACCGAGGGCGACCCCAGCCGGGCATCAAGATTGACGTTGACGTCGACACCGGTGTTGCCGGGGCTGCCGCCGGTGGCCTGCGGAGGTCCCGCCAGGCTTTGCGTGGGGTCGAACAGGCGCAGCGGCACGGCCGGCGAACCCTGCGAAATCACGCCCATGCTGGCCATGA
This sequence comes from Rhodocyclales bacterium, assembly GCA_016215645.1. Classification (GTDB taxonomy): domain Bacteria; phylum Pseudomonadota; class Gammaproteobacteria; order Burkholderiales; family Rhodocyclaceae; genus Sulfuritalea. The sequence continues at coordinate 6,392 of JACRIX010000066.1, read as the reverse complement.
TGCCCTTCAGTTGCAGGCCGTTGCTGTTGACGATGTAACCCGACTGATCGAGCTGGAACTGGCCGTTGCGGCTATACACCGTGGCGCCGTTGCCGTCGTCCATCTGGAAGAAGCCGCCGCCGTTGATGGCGATGTCGAGCGGATTGCTGGTCACGCCGATGCTGCCCTGGGTGAATTGCTGGACCACGGCCGAGACCTTGGTGCCGAGGCCGACCGGTGCCGCGCCGGCACCCGAGAGCGAAGCCGCGAAGACGTCGGCGAACTGGGTCGAGCCGGTCTTGTAGCCGATGGTGCTGGCGTTGGCGATGTTGTTGCCGATGGTGTCGAGCGCCTTCGAGGAGGCATTCAGTCCGGCGAGGCCTTGTTGGAATCCCATGATCTTCTCCGCTTAGAAAATTTGTTTGATGTCGCTGAGCTTCACCAGACCCAGGCTTCCCAGGTTCAAGGTGACGCCCTGCGTGCTGCGATTGATGTTGCCGACGGCGGCCAGTTGCAATGCCGTCGCCGTTACTGTTTCACTTCCGCGTTTGGCGGCTACCGAAATCCCGTAGTTGCCATTCACTGCCAGTGCACCAGCATCAGTCGTGCCATCCCAGCTGAAGTTGTGCGTTCCGGCATCGAGATCCCCCAGATTCAGCGTACGCATCACCAGTCCGTTGAGGTCCTTGACGGTTACCGTTACCTGATCGGCCGCCGCCTCCAGCGTCAGGCCACCCGCCGCACCGCTGTCGCCGAGTTGCAGGCCGCTGCCGGCCACCATGACCTGATGACCGACCAGCGCCGCCGCCTGCATCGCCTCGCCTTCGACGCTGCTGGAAACCAGTTTCTGCAGCGTGGCATTGAGCTTCTCGATGCCATCCACGGTACTGATTTGCGCCAGCTGCGAGGTCATCTGCGCGTTGTCCATCGGGTTCAACGGATCCTGGTTCTTCAGCTGTGTGGTCAGCAGCTTGAGGAAGCGGTTCTGCGCATCGGTCATCGAATTCACACTGGACGTCGAGCCGGATGTGCCCTTGCTGGCATCGATCAGGGCCTGGGTGGTGGTGCTGTTGGCGCCGGTAACGGAACTGGTTGCCATTTTTCTGCTCCTTTGGAATTACTGCCCGATGGCGAGGGTCTTCTGGACCAGCGCCTTGGCGGAGTTCATTACCTCCGCATTATTCTGGTAGGAACGCGACGCAGAGATCATGTTCACCATCTCCTCGATCGGGTTCACGTTCGGCATCGTGACGTAGCCCTGCTCGTTCGCCGCCGGGCTGGTCGGATCGTAGGCCAGGCGCATCGGCGCACTGCTCTCAACGACCTGCGTTGCCCGCACGCCAATCCCGCCGCCTTCGACCATCATGGCGCGGAACTGGACCTGTTTGGCCCGATAGGGCTGGCCATCGGCACCGACCATGCTGTCGGCGTTGGCCAGGTTGCTGGCCACCGCATTCAGACGCGCCGACTGTGCAGTCAGGGCGGAACCGGCGATGTTCATTACATTGAAGAGACTCATGATCGTCCTTACTGGCTCATTGCGGTCTGCAGGTCCTTGAGGCTGCCGCGCACAAAGGTCAGCGCCGCCTCAAGCCGCAGCGCGGTTTCGGCAAAGGCCGCACGCTCCACATCCATATTCACCGTGTTGCCATCGACGCCCGGCTGAAATTCATTGCGATACTTCATCGAGGCCGGCATCGAGGGATCGGCGGCACCACCCAGGTGGCCGCGACTGGTACGCGCCAGGCTCAGGTTCTGCTCGCGACGACCGGCCAGGCGGTTCGCCAGGGCTTCCTTGAAGTCAATGTCACGCGCCTTGTAATGAGGCGTGTCGGCATTGGCGATATTCGAGGCGATCATTTCCTGACGTTGCACGAGAATGCTCAGTGCGCTGCGCTGGACCGTGAGATGTTCGCCGAATCTGTCGTTCATGATGGTGTTCGATGGCTCGATTGGTTGCTCCGAGCTAGCTGATGCACCAACCATGCCATAGCCAGAAATCCCTTCTGATACGGGCAACGGGGGCGATTTCGGCAAGTAGGCGGCAAGACGGACTGTGGTTCCGGCAAAACTTGCCGGACCAGCGGACACCAGGAATCACCACCGCAAAAATCACCGCCGGGTGCAAGCTGCGATAATCCATCGAATGAAACACCTCCCGCTTTGCCTGCTTGCCTTGGTAGTGGCCGGCAGCCACACCCCACCGGCTGTCGCTGCCGACAGCGAGCCGATCCATCGTGCCATCCGGGATTTCCTCGATCGCCAGGCGCCGTCCCTGCCGGGGCCTTCCCGCCATGAGATCGGTAGCATTGCCGCCAGCGGTATCGCGGATGGTTGCCGCAGCATTTCGGTGTCGATGCCGCCCGGTGCCAAGCCCTGGGGGCGCACCCATGTCCAGGCGCGCTGCACCGAGGGCGCAAACTGGAACCTCTATGTACCGGTAGCGATCCACGTTACCGCCGACTATGTGGTCAGCGCCCGCCCGCTGCGCCCGGGACAGGCAATTTCCGAGTCCGACCTGGCCCTTCGTCGCGGCGACCTGGCGGAGCTTCCGGCCAATGTCCTGACCGATACCGCCCAGGCCCTCGGCCTGACCGCCAGCGTGGCGCTTCCGGCCGAACGCCCCTTGCGCAGCGACCTGCTGCGCAAACCGGTGGTGGTGCGCCAGGGGCAGAGCACCCGGGTAGTCTCCGGGGGCAGCGGTTTTCAGGTCGCCGGCGAAGGCAGGGCGCTGGGCAATGCCGTTGCCGGCCAGGTGGTCCAGGTTCGCATGAATTCCGGCCAGACCGTCAGCGGTCTGGCCCAGGCCGACGGCACGGTGCGGGTGGGCCAATGAACGCGACCGGATGCAACTTTTCGCCATGGAATGCTAAAGTCGGGGCCGAATCCGCCGTTATGACTCGCAAGCTCAGAACCCTTAGCAGGTGCACATCATGAAAATCGACTCCACCCCCCCTTCGACCGTCAGTCTGTCGAAGACGCGCCAACAACGGCCTGCCGGCCCTGGCCCGGCGGCGGGAGCCAGTGTCGAGAGCAGCACGGCGCTGTCACTGAGCCATGCACCAGGCACCGAATCGGCCGCGGCGCCGATCGACAGCCAGCGCATCGCCGAAATCCGTCAGTCGATTGCGGACGGAAAATTGCAGATCAATGCGGAAAAGATTGCCGACCGCCTGATCGAGGGCACGCGCGAGCAACTGGGCAAAGAGCGACAGCCCTGAGCCCGACCACCTTGGCGACAATCGAGTCCCGGTTGCAGGCATCCCACAGCGCGCTCGGGGAATTCCTCGTCGTCATCGAGGCGGAGCGCCAGACCCTGGCCCAGGGTGACGTTGATGCCTTGCAGGCAATCACCGCGCAGAAGTCGGCGCTGGCGGCACGCCTCGCGGAGCTCGACACCCAGCTGGATGCCGCGCTCACTGCCCAAAACCACCCCGCCGGTCGCCCCGGGGTCGAGCGCTGGCTGGGCACACTTCCCGCCGCAGGCAGTCAGGCTTCACGGACCACCTGGACATCCATTCTGGACCTTGCGACCAAGGCGAAGCAGGCTAACGAAATCAACGGCAGGCTGATTGCCGCCCGTTTGCAGCAGAACCAGCAAGCACTCGACGTCCTGTTGAATGAAGGCGCCGAATCCACGACCTACGGCGCAGACGGCCAGCGCAACAGCAGCGCCGGGCGCAGAACCCTGGGCAGCGCCTGATTCCGCGCGGCTTCCGCTTCGCCAGCTATTCCGCGAGCGGTACGTCCACGGTCGCATCCGGCGTCTTCGCCTCGATGGTGATGGCCACCCGCCGATTGCGCTGGCGTCCGTCCGGCGTGGCGTTGTCCGCCACCGGTCGCTGATCGGCGTGACCCACCGCACTGAGTCGCCGCGGATCCATCCCCGTATCGATGAAAAGGCGCACCACGCTGGCCGCGCGAGCCGCCGAGAGCTCCCAGTTGGAGGGATATTGCGGTGTGCTGATCGGAATATTGTCGGTATGGCCCTCGACCACGATGGGGAAATCGGCTTCCGCCAGCATCCGTCCCACCGCTCCCAAGGCGCGAATCGCGCCCAGATCGAGGCGCGCTTCGCCGGGCGCAAACAGGGCGCTGGCGCTGATATCGACGGTGATGCCCAGCGCCCCTTCGGAAACTCGCACCTTGCCCTGGGCGGCCAGGGGTGCCAGGGCCTGATTGAGGTCGCGCGCCAGGTTGCGCAAGTGCTCCTTCTTTATCGCCTGGTTCTCGTCGCTTTTCGGCTTGGGTGGTGGTCGCCGGATCGGCAGTGTCATCTGCGATTCGGCATGCCCGGTGGCGACCATCGCGCCCGGCGCCGTCCCCGGATCACTGCGGAAGGCAAATACGATGGAATCGGACATCACCCGATACTTGCCCTCGTTGATTGATGAGATTCCGTACATCACGACAAAAAAGGCAAACAGCAACGTGATGAAGTCGGCGTAGGAGACCATCCAGCGCTCGTGATTCTCGGGATCGTCGGCTTCACGCCGGCGGCGGCGGCGACGATAGTGCGGCATCAGACGAAATAGCCCTGGAGCCGGCCTTCCAAAACCCGGGGATTGTCGCCGTTGGCGATGCCCACCAGTCCGTCGACCAGCATTTCACGCAGGGTGATGACCCGCGCAATGTTTGCCAGCAGCTTTTTTGCAATCGGCAGAAAAATCAGGTTGGCCGCACCCACGCCGTAGATCGTCGCCACGAAGGCCACCGCGATGCCGCTGCCGAGTTTGGAGGGATCGGAGAGATTCTCCATGACATGGATCAGACCCATGACGGCGCCGAGGATGCCGATCGTCGGGGCATAGCCGCCGGCGGACTCCCAGACCTTTGCTGCCGCTTTGAGACTCGATTCGACGGCCGTGATCTCGACCTCCAGCACTTCGCGTAAGCGCTCCGGCTCGGCACCGTCGACCAGCAATTGCAGGCCTTTGACGGCGAAGGGATCCTTGACGCCGCCAATATGGGATTCGAGGGACAGCAGGCCTTCCTTGCGGGCAATGTGGCTCCAGCGCGAAATATCGGCGATCTGCCTGACGGGATCCACCAGCGGAGGAAAGAACACCCATTTGGCCATTTTCATGCCATCGCGGAAAACCTTGAGCGGGCTTTGCAGCATCACCGCGCCCAAGGTGCCGCCAACCACGATCATCAATGCCGTGGGCTGGATCAGCGAGGCGATATGGCCTCCTTCGAGCACCTGGCCGCCGACGATCGCGGCCAGCCCGAGGAACAAGCCGACGAAGCTGATCTTGTCCATGATCAGGGCCTGGACGCGGCTCGACCGCCGCGACGGCCCCCGACCGGCCGGATCTGGCCGGTAATCGCCGAGCGCAATCGGGCCACTGCCTGGCTGTGAAGCTGGCAGACGCGCGATTCGGTGACACCCATGACTTCGCCGATCTCGCGCAGATTCAGGTCCTGCTCATAGTAGAGCGACATCATCAGCTTTTCGCGCTCCGGCAACGCGTCGATGGCGCCGACCAGCGCCTGGCGCGTGCCGGCTTCTTCAAGGATGCTCAGCGGATCGGGAACACTGGCGGCGCCATATCGATCAAGGAAGTCCTCGCCATTCCCCTCGGAGACCTCTTCGATATACACCAGTTGGTGGCCGCGTGCATCCTGCAACAGCCTCTGGTAGTCGGCCAGTGGCATGTCGAGCGCCTTGGCCAGTTCGGTCTCGCTCGGCGGGCGACCGATCTCATGTTCGAGTACGCGGATCGCCTCTTCGACGCGACGCATTTCCTTGCGCACGCTGCGCGGCAGCCAGTCGTTTTCGCGCAATCCATCGAGCATCGAGCCGCGGATGCGCTGTACGGCATAGGTTTCGAACTGGGCACCCATGCCATCTTCGAAGCGATCCATGGCGTCGAGCAACCCGATCAGCCCGTTCTGGATCAAGTCGTCAACTTCGACGCTGGCAGGCAACTTGGCCATCAGCACGTAGGCAATCCGCTTCACCAGAGGAAGATAGCCGGCAACCTGTTTGTCCTTGGTCAGTGTTCCCTGGGCGGTGTACATGATATCTGGATTGGATCCGGAAACGTCGTCAGCGCAGCACCAGCTTGATGGTGTTCAGCAGTTCATCGGCCGTGGCCGGTTTGACCAGCCAGCCCGAGGCGCCCGCCGCCTTGGCTTCCATGCGTTTGGCCTGCTGCGATTCCGTGGTCAGGAACAGGATCGGCATGAATTTGTAGTTCGGCAGGGTGCGCACTTCCTTGATGAACTCGATGCCGTTCATCCCCGGCATGTTGAGGTCCGTGATCAGGAGGTCCACCTTCGGTCCGCTCTTGAATTTGCCCAGCCCCTCGGCCGCGTTGCCGGCCTTTTCCACCGCATAGCCCGCCTTGGTCAGGATGTTCGAGATCGACAACAGGATCGTCGCCGAATCGTCCACCAGCATGATTGTG
>JACRIX010000015.1 GCA_016215645.1 Rhodocyclales bacterium | reverse complement strand
GCGGTACGGGTGTGCTGGGGCTGACGGGCGGGACCATGAGCTTTGGCACCAACACCACGTTTGTGGTCGGAGGTCCGACGCTCTCCTTGACTGGTGGCACCGTGCAGGGCGCGGGCAACCTCACGGTGAACAACGCCTTGAGCCTGGGCACACCCAGCTTCACCGGTGTTGGCGGTGGCAGTTTCACCACCGGCACTACCAGCGTTACCACGCTGAGCGGTTCCCCCACGTTCAATGGTGTGGTGACCTGGAACAACAGCGGCACGGTGGACGTTGGCGGTTCGCATCGGGTCCTGATTTACAACGGTGCGACGCTGAACAACCTGGCCGGCGGCATCATCAACGACACGACCACGGCGCCCAGTCCGCTCGAAGGTAATGGTTCCAGTTCCACCTTTGTGAATACCGGCACCTTCAACAAGAACGCCGGTTCGCTGGCGACGCAGTCTTCCAGCATCACCACCTTCAGCAATGCCGCAGGCGGCACGTTCAACGTCAATTCGGGAACCTTCCAGGTCAGCGGATCGGCATCCGAGGCCGGTACGATCAACGTGGCATCTGGAGCTGTCTTTGAAAAGACGGGCGGTTTTACCAACACAGGCTCGCTGACCGGTGCCGGCACCATCAGCGTCGGCGTCAGCACGCTGACCAACAACGGCACGATTTCCCCGGGAGTCGGCGCTGGCAACACGGCGACCTTGAGCATCACCGGCGACCTCACCAATACCGGCACCATCGCCATCGAATTGGGCGGTACCACTGCGGGCACACAGTACGACGTGCTGGCCGTGACCGGCGCGCTCACCCGCGGCGGCACTGTCGCCTTCAGCGAAATCAACAGCTTCGTCACTGATGGCGGGCAAAGCTTTACGCCCTTCACCCATGCATCTGCCAGCGGTACGTTTACGATCACCAATCCAACGGACGTCAATTTGGCGCCAACGTATGGCGCCACCACGACCTCGTTCCTTTCATCGGTTGTCACGCGCTTCACCGGCGCCAGCAGCACGGCCTGGGAGACGGCTGCGAACTGGACGCGCGGCACGCCGAATGCGAACAAGGACGCGATTGTCAATGTCATCGGCTTGACCAAGACGGCGACGGTAAGTACCGGCACGCAAGTGGCGAAGTCACTGAGCTTGGGTGACGATGAAACGGTGTCGATCACCGGTGGTTCGTTGCAACTCGACGCTGCCTCAACTACCGCGGCGGGTACGAGTTTCACCCTTTCGGGTGGAACGCTACAGGGTGCGGGCGATCTGACGGTGAATGGCACGTTCAACTGGACGGGTGGGACGGTTTCGAAGGGAGGTCTGGGCACACTGAACATCGCGTCCGGAGCAACGCTGGCGCTGAGCGGATCCGGGGGGCGCGAACTGGTTGGCGTGACGCTGAACAACCAGGGCACGACGACGATCAACGTCAGTAACAACGACGGACTGTGGCTGAGCAACGGCTCGGTGGTGAACAACTCGGGCCTGATCCGGTTCGATACCGCTTCGGGCGTGAACTTTATCGAGACCATGTCGGGTGCGTCCGGCACGCTGAACAATACCGGCACAATCCAGAACGCGGGCGCTGGCACTGGAGGTCTCTGGAACGACATGAGCATTACGCATACGGGCGGAACGCTCAAGCGCACGGCGGGATCGCTCGCAATGTTTGCCGGGAACTACAACGGCATGACGACGCTGGATGGCACGGGGATCGAGTTCGCGGCGTACACGGGCATCGGCCCGCACACTCTGGGCAATGGCGCGGTGGTGTCGATGGTCAATGGCGCCTCGCTCACGCAAACAGGCGGAACGCTAAACGTCTCAAACGCGACACTCAACGGGCCCTACCAGTTAAGCGGCGGATCGCTCAATCTGACCGGCGGGACGATGACCCTGAACGGGGGCATGAATTGGACGGTGAACGGCGTGATCACTGGAAGCGGCGCCTCCCCGACGCTTTCGGTGCCTTCGGCCCAGACGCTGGCGCTGGGCGGATCCGGGGGGCGCGAACTGGTTGGCGTGACGCTGAACAACCAGGGCACGACGACGATCAACGTCAGCCACAACGACGGTCTGTGGTTGAGCAACGGCTCGGTGGTGAACAACTCGGGCCTGATCCGGTTCGATAACGGTTCGGGCGTGAATTTTATCGAGACCATTTCAGGTGCTTCGGGCACGGTGAACAATACCGGCACGATCCAGAATGCGGGTTCGGGCACGGGGATACTGTGGTCGGATCTGAGTTTTCCGGAAAACAACGGCACGCTAAAGGCTTCCAGCGGCACGCTGGAGGTGCGTACGACGATCAGCAATAACGGAATCATTGAGGTCGGCGGCGGCGCGACGTTTGGCACCGCCGGCGGGCCGTTGACTAACGCTGCAAGCGGTGTGATCCGCGGCTCGGGAACGGTGAACCTCACCTCCGCGACTCTCACCAACAACGGCACGATCAGCCCGGGAGTCGGCGCTGGCAACACGGCGACTTTGGCTATCACCGGCGACCTGAATCTCGCTGGCGGCACGCTCAACGTCGACCTGGGCGGCACCGGCGCCGGGCAGTTCGACAAGATTTCGGCGACTGGCAACGTCACCATGGGAGGCACGCTGAATGCGGCGGTTACGGGCGGCTACACGCCGGTGAATGCCGATGCGATCCCCTTCCTCACCATGGGCGGTGTGGCCAGCGGGACCTTCACGCCCGGAGTGATCGCCGCCAACTTCAGCGCGGGTTACAACCTGGCGGGGGGTGAAGGCGCACGCATGATCTTCTCGACTGTGGGCACCCGTACCTTCAACAATAGCCAGGCCAACCTCGACTGGGGCACGGCGCTCAACTGGACCGGCGGCCTGCCCGGCGTCGGCGACACGGCACTGATCAGCGGCAGCCATGCCGTGAGTCATGGCTACGGTGCCGACAGTATTGCGGCCCTGACCATCGATAGTGGCAATACCGTGAATGTCTCCGGTGGATCATTGACGGTTAGCGGGCTGACCACCCTGGGCGGCGGCTTGATCGTGTCCGGCATTGGCTCCGCCGCATTGAATGGCGCCGTGAGTGGCGCTGCCAGCGGGCAGTTGAACCTTTCCGGCGGCACACTGAGCATTGCGGCTGCCTCGACCATCGCGACCTATCAGCAGTCCGGCGGGGTCCTTGCCGGCAGCGGGACGCTGACGATTTCCGGCGTCGGCAGCACCTGGACCGGCGGCACGGTATCCATCGGCGGGGCAGGTGGCCTGACGGTCGGCGCGGGGCAGACCCTGGCGCTGAGCGGCGCGATCAACAAGGCCCTGGACGGCGGCAAGCTGACCAATGCCGGCACGATGACGGTGAGTGGCACGGGCAATGTGCTGTTGAACAACGGTTCCCTGCTGACCAACAATGGCGTATTCGATATCCAGAGCGATGCGGGCGTGCAATACACCGTCGGCGGGATGCCGACGCTGAGCAACACCGGCACGCTGCGCAAATCGGCCGGAGCGGGCGTCACGGTAATTGGCCTGACCAATCCGATCAACTTCAGCAATGCTGGCGTGCTCGATGCCCAGAGCGGCACGCTCCAGTACGTCAGCAACAACAGCTTCACTGCCGGCAGCTCCTTCACCGGCGCCGGAGCCAACCAGGTCAGCACCGGTGGCAGTTTCAGCGGCGCCATCAGCAGCAGCAACCTCGACCTGGCCGGCGGCAGCTTCAGCGGCACCGCCAGCTTCACCGGTACCACCAAGTGGTCGGGCGGCAGCCTGCTGGCCGCCAACTATTCGATTCCGTCCGGCAGCACGCTCACCATTGCCAACCCGGGCAACGTCGATATGAGTGGCGGCACCCTGAACAATGCCGGCACGATCGCCTGGACCGGCGCCGGCAACCTGCTGCTCAACAACGCCGCGCAGATCAACAACAGCGGCCTGTTCAGCATCCAGACCGACGGCGACATCCAGTACACCGCCGGCGGCGTACCCAGCTTCAACAACAGCGGCACGCTGCAAAAAACCGCCAGTGCCGGGCAGACCATCATCGGCCTGACCAACCCGATGGCGATCAACAGTTCGGCCGCGACACTGGACATCCAGACAGGCTCGCTCAACCTCAACGGCGCCGTCAGTTTCACCGGCGCCAATACGCTGAATGGAAACATCAGCATCAGCGGCTCGGGTGGCGGCAACAACGGCAGCTTCATTCTTGGCGCCGGCACGGTGCTCGACTACGTGGGCGGCTCGCACAATTTCGGTGGCGCGACCAGCTATACCGGCGCCGGCACACTGACGCTGTCGGGCGCCACCTGGACCGGCACGGGCACGGTCAATCTCGACAGCAGCGTCCTCAGCTGGACGGGCGGTACGCTGGCGGTAGGCGGCGTCGGTGGCACAACCGTGGCGGCTGGTCGGACCCTGGCGCTGAGCGGTGCCGGCAACAAGCTGCTGGACGCCGGCAAGCTGACGAACAGCGGCACGATGACGGTGAGCGGAACGGGCAATCTGCTGCTGAACAATGGCGGGACTCTCACCAACAACAACCTGCTCGACATCCAGTCCGACGCCGATTTCCAATACACCGCCGGCGGCGTGCCGAGCATCGTCAATACCGGAACGCTGCGGAAGTCCGCCGGCGCCGGCGCCACGGTGATTGGCCTCACCAACCCCTTCACCTTCACCAACTCCGGCGTCCTCGACGCCCAGAGCGGCACGCTCCAGTACATCGGTAACAACAGCTTTACCGCCGGCAGCTCCTTCATTGGCGCCGGTGTCAATCTGGTCAGCAGTGGCGGCAGCTTCAGCGGCGCCGTCAGCAGCAGCAACCTGGAACTGGCCGGCGGCAACTTCAGTGGTACCGCCGCCTTCACCGGCACCAGCAAGTGGTCGGGTGGCAGCCTGCTGGCCGCCAACTATTCGATTCCGTCCGGCAGCACGCTCACCATCGCCAACCCCGGCAACGTCGATATGAGTGGTGGCAGCCTGAACAACGCCGGCACGATCGCCTGGACCGGCGCCGGCAACCTGCTGCTCAACAACGCCGCGCAACTCGCCAGCAGCGGCCTGTTCAGCATCCAGACCGACAGCGACATCCAGTACACCGCCGGCGGCGTACCCAGCTTCACCAGCAGCGGCACGCTGCAAAAAACCGCCAGTGCCGGCCAGACCATCATCGGCCTGACCAACCCGATGGCGGTCAACATTTCCGCCGCGACCCTGGACATCCAGAGCGGCTCGCTCAATCTCAACGGTGCCGTCAGTCTCACCGGCGCCAATACCATCAACGGCAATGTCACGATCAGCGGTTCGGGCGGTGATTCCAACGGCAGCATCCTGCTGGGCGCCGGCACGGTGCTCGACTACGTAGGGGGCAATCACGGCTTCAGCAGCGTCACCAATTTTACCGGTGCCGGTACGCTGAACCTCTCGGGTGCGACCTGGTACGACAGTGGCACGGTAAACCTGAATAACGGCAGCATCAACTGGACGGGTGGCGGCTTTTCGGTCGGATCACCGGGTGGTGTGACGGTCGCCGCCGGCAGGACCCTGGCCCTGAGCGGCGCTGGCACCAAGCTGCTCGATGGCGGCAATCTGACCATTGCCGGGACGATGACGGTGAGCGGCACCGGCAACCTGATCCTGAACAATGGTTCTGTGCTGACCAACAATGGCGTACTCGACATCCAGGGCGATGCCAGTCTGCAATACACCGCCGGGGCGGTACCGACGCTGAGCAACACGGGCACGCTGAGGAAGTCTGCCGGCGCGGGCGTCACGGTGATCGGCCTCTCCAATCCGATTACGTTCAGCAATGCAGGTGTGCTGGATGTCCAGACCGGCACCGTGCAGTTTCCCGGCAGCTTCACCAACGCCGGCACCCTGAGCGGCAGCGGTACGATCGACGTCGGATCTGCCAATACCCTGACCAACAACGGCACGATCAGCCCGGGAGTCGGCGCTGGAAATACGGCGACGCTGAGCATCGTGGGCAATCTCGACCTCACCGGTGGCCAGCTCGCCATCGACCTCGGCGGTACCGGGGCCGGCCAGTTCGACAAGCTTGCCGTGAGCGGAAACGTCACCATGGGCGGTACGCTGAACGCCAGTCTGACGGGCAGCTATCCGACGCCCGTCAATGGCGATGCGATGCCCTTCCTGGCGATGACGGGCACGGCCAGCGGCAATTTCGCAAACTCCAACCTGCCCGGGAATTTCGATGCGGGTTACAACCTGGCGGCCGGCGAGGCATCGAGGTTGATCTATTCGACGACCGGCACCAAGACCTTCCTCAACACGGCCAGCGACCTGACCTGGGGCAATCCGGTCAATTGGTCGGGTGGTGTCGTGCCGGGGGCGGGCAATTCGGCGTTGATCAGCGCCGGCTTCGCGGTGCTGCATCCGAGCGGCAACGACACGATCGCGGCGCTGACGGTGAATGCACTCAATTCGCTGGATATCTCCGGCGGCTCGCTGACGGTGAGCGGAGCCACCAGCGTCGGTGGGTCATTGTCGGTATCGGGCGGCACGCTGGTGCTGAACGGAGCGTCGTCCGTGCAAACGCTGGGCATGACCGCCGGCGCCTTGAACGGCAGCGGCAACCTGGGCATCGCCAACGGCTTCAACTACAGCGGCGGCACGGTGGGGCTTAGCGGCGCGCTGGACATCGCGCACACCGGCGACCTCAGCCTGCCGGCCATGACCGCGTTGACCTCGCTGCTCGCCAATGCCACGGGCCATATCAATCTCAATGGCAATATCGCGGCGAGCGGTTCGGGCAATGCCGTGGTGCTTGCCACGGGCAAGGACTTCAACAATGCCGGCGGCCATACGCTGACGGCAGGCAGTGGGCGCTGGCTGGTTTACTCCCAGGCTCCAGCGACCATCGCCAAGGGCGGATTGACCTCGGCCTTCCGTCACTATGGCAGCACCATTGGCAGCTACGCGCCGGGCAGCGTCAGCGAATCGGGCAATGGTTTCATTTACGCCAGTGCCCAACCCGGCTTGACGGCCGACCTGGGCCTGCCGGGCTCCACGAGCCACATCTATGGTGACGCTCCGACCGCCACCTACAGCATTACCCTGGTGCCTGCGACGCCTGCGGACAACGAAGACATGGCGGCGAATTTCGGCGTCAATCTCGGTTCGGCGAGTTATCGCACCAGCGTGGGCAGCCTGTTGATCGACAACCAGCTCGATTCCGGCAGCTATTTCGTCGTCGCCAACGGCCTGTCCAGCACCCTGGGGTACACCATCAGCAGCGGCATCACGCCGGCCTACAACGTGACGCCGGCGCCCCTGTCAATCACGGCCAACAACCAGAGCAAGGTGTATGGCGATGTGCTGAGCCTGACGGGAGCCGAGTTCATCGCCGGCGGCCTGAAGAATGGGCAAACCATCGGCAGTGTTTCTCTGGCGACCGGCGGTGCCGCAGCGACGGCGGGCGTCGCCGGCGGGCCTTATCCGATCGTGGCCAGCGCCGCGACGGGTGGCAGTTTCAATCCGGTGAACTACACTATCAGCTATGTCGATGGTTCGCTGGGTGTGACGCCCAGACCGCTTACGGCCAGCTTCACCGCGCAGAGCAAACCCTACGATGGCAACACCTCAGCGAGCGTCCCCGGGTACACGCTGAACAATCTGGCCAACGGCGAAACGCTGATCCTGGGCGGTACCGCGAGCTTTGACAATCGCAATGTCGGCGCTGGCAAGACGGTGAATTTCACCGGCCTTGGCCTGGCCAACGGTACAGGCAACGCCGCAAACTACAGCATCGCAGCGACGGCTACCGGTAGCGGCGCCATCACCCAGCTGGCGAGTGTGAATTGGACCGGAACCGCCGGCGATGGCAAGTGGTCGACCGCCGGCAACTGGGCAGGCAGTGCACTTCCGGATGGCGCCAACGTTGCGGCCGTGTCGCTGCCTCCCGGAAGCACGGTGAACTTCGATCCCTTGGCCCTGGCGACCCAGCTCAACAGCATCGCGCAAGGTGCCGGCGGCAGCTTTGTCATGGCCGACAGCAGCCTCAACGTGTCGGGCAGCCTGACGACGCCGAACTTCAACCAGACCGGCGGCACACTGAACGGGTCGGGAAGTCTGAATGTCGGCACCAGCTTCGCCAAGAGCGGCGGCAGCCTGGCGCTGACCGGCCTGATCAACATTGCCCAGGCCGCCGGCGCGCTGAGCATCGTCAACAACGCGCCGCTGACGCTGGGTGCCGTGAGCACCAGCAGTGGCGACATTCTGGTCGACACCAGCGGCGGCATCTTCACCACGGCCTCACCGGTCAGCGCCAACGGTGGCACCCTGAGTTTCGTTGCGCACAGCCCGATCCAGGTCGGCAGCGGCGGCCTGTCGGCCACGGGCAATATCTCGCTGACGGCGGCGACGGCAGCGCCGGACAGCACCATCACCATGAACGGTGTGATCGCGTCTTCCGGCGGCTCGGTGGGGGTGTCGGCCTATGGCGCGGTGGCGCAGAATTCCTCGATCCAGGGACAAAACATCACGGTGGCCAGCACCAGTGGCAACGTCACGGTGGCGCCGACGGCGGTAAGCACCGTGCCGGCGGGTGGCAGCATCGGCTACAGCGCCTCGGCCGGCAGCGTAACGTCCAGCGCATCCAACTTCGCCGGTGCCACCCCCAGCATCAGCAGTTCCGGTGGCAGCAGCGTTGGCACGGCGGCCACGTCCACCACCAATGACATTGTCAATACGGTGACCAAGACCTCGGATTCCCTGACCAACGACAACGCATCGGCGCCGCCTCCGCCGCAGCAGACCACCGAGTCTTCGACCGGGCCGATCAACCTGGCGTTGGCCAACCAGACCACCGGAGGAGATACGGGAACCTTTGGTTCCCCGGTTCCGGAGTCGAACCCGGGGTCGGGTGCGTCGAGCCAACTCGGCGGTAGCGAGCCGACGCCGGCCCCGCCCACGCCTCCTGCAAACCAGTCCTCATCCGGTGAGGGCAGTGGTTCGGCTAAATCGCAGGAGAAATCGGAAGCCCCCAGGGACCCGGCGAAGGACACCGTCGCCGATACCTCCAAGGACAAGGAAGAAAAGAAGGAAGAAAAGAAGGACGACAAGAAGAAGGGCGAGGCGAAGGAACAGAAGAAGGAAGAGCGTCGCGTCGCCAAGAAGCTGGCGCAGTGCTCGTCCTGAACGGTAGCCAGTAATGGAGCTCGCGCCGGGCGCGCGTCTTGATCAGCTCGACGCGCGCGGCTCGATCAGCGCCCGGTAGGCATGCCAGGTGGCATGGCCCACCAGTGGCATGGTAATGATCAGGCCGACGAAGGCGGTGGCAATGCCAAGCGCCGTGAGCAGAACAATCAGCGCGCCCCATAACAGCATCATCGGCAGGTTGCGCACCAGTGCCAGGAAGCTGGCCAGCATGGCGGTCACCGTGTCCTGATTGCGATCCAGCATCATCGGAATCGACACCACGGAAAACGCGAACACCAGCCCGGCGAAGATGGCACCGACGACCAGGTAGGCAATCATGAACTCGATGTTGTCGAACTTGGCAAGCTGGGCGATGAAGCTTTCCAGCGTCGGCATGCCGCCCTCGTAGAAGAGGGCGAACATCACCAGCGAGGCGCGTGCCCAGAGCAGGTAGAGCACGATCAGGATCAGCGAGTAGATGCCGATGGCCGCCAGGTTGCGGCGCCATACGGCAAGAGTCGGGATCAGCGCGGTCGCTTCTCCGGATTCACGCCGGCGCGAGAGCTCGTAAAGCCCGATGGCGAAGAAGGGCCCGACCAGCATGAAGCCGGTGGTGACGGCGGTGACCAGTTGCACGGCGTGACGCAGCGCCAGCAGCAGAGCCAGGCCGGTTCCGGCAAAGCACAGGCCATAGAACAGGCTGGCCATGCCGCAGGCCCGGAGGTCGTCGGCACCGCGCCGCAGCCATTCGAAGGGCGCGGTCAGCGGCAACCCGCTGCGGACCACGGGAAACGGGTTCTGGTGGGAGGCGTCGTCCAAGCGGCTCAGGCGGCCATGAAGGCGCTCAAGGTGTCGAGCACCGCGTCCGGCTGCTCGGCCATCAGCGCGTGGCCGGCGCCGGCAAGTGTCACGCTGCGGACATCACGAATATTGCTTGCCAGCTTTGCCGCCGCCTTGGGGTGGGTCATCATGTCCTTGCTGCCACTGATGACGAGGGCAGGGCAGGCGAGGGCCGTTGCCGCTTCCATGCCATGCGTGTAGGCATTGCAGGCGGCAAGATCATTGTGCAGCACCCCGGGGCGCTGCCGCTCCGCCAGGCGCTTGGCTGCGCCGAACATCCACATGCCGGGCACCGTGTTGCCGCCTATCGTGCCGTGCGGCGAATGCGACCAGCCGTTGATCATGGCGATGGCCTTGGGCTCGTCGTTTTTGGCCGCGTCGAGCAGGGCATCGGACACCGGCATCGGCACCGCGGTGCCGACCAGCGCGATGCGGGCGATGCGCGCCGGATGGCGTGAAGCGCATTCGAGTGCGGTCAGCGAGCCCATGCTGTGACCCACCAGGGACACGGATTTCGCCGTCTCGCCAACGCCGTCCGCCTGGATACCGCTTCGCACAACTTTCTCCATCAGCAACTCGATCCAGTCGGCGAGGTCTTCGATCGAAGGCAGCGGGGCACCGTCGCTGCGGCCGTGGCCCGGCAGGTCTACGGCCAGCACGCCGAAACCGTGATGGGCGAACCAGCGGCTTTGCAGGCCCCAGACGCTGTGGTCGTTCTGCGCGCCATGGATGAAGACGACCGTGGGCAGGCTGGCGTCAAATGCCTTGCCGCCGGTGTAGGCAAAGGCGGAGTGGCCATTGATCTCGATCTGCATGCGATCAGGTCTTCGCCGCCGCGGCGAGGCCGCGGTTCAGGTCTTCCAGCAGGTCGCCGGCGTCTTCCAGGCCGATCGACAGGCGGATGGTGCCGGGATGGATGCCGGCGGCAACCAGTGCGGCGTCCGACATGCGGAAATGCGTGGTCGATGCCGGATGGATCACCAGCGATTTGGCATCGCCGACATTGGCCAGGTGCGAGAACACGCGCAGGGCCTCGATGAATTTTCGCCCGGCCGGCCTGCCGCCCTTGAGCGTGAAGCTGAACACCGAACCGGCGCCGCGCGGCAGAAGTTTCTGCGCCAGGGCGCGGTCCGGATGGCTATCGAGTTCCGGGTAGGCCACGGCGTCGACGGCTTCGCTCCTGACCAGATGCGCCACGGCCTGGCGCGTGTTGGCGATATGGCGTTCCATGCGCAGCGGCAGGGTTTCGACGCCTTGCAGCAACTGGAAGGCGGTGAGCGGACTCATGCAGGCGCCGAAATCGCGCAGGCCCTCGCGCCGCGCGCGCAGCAGGAAGGCGGCGACGGTGGATTCCTCGCTGAAATCCATGCCGTGAAAGCCCTCGTAGGGCTCGGTCAGGGTTGGAAACTTGCCGGATTTGTCCCAGTCGAAACTGCCGCTGTCGACCAGAACGCCGCCGATGGCGACGCCGTGGCCGCCGAGGAACTTGGTGGCGGAATGGAAGATCAGGTCGGCGCCGTGCTCGAAGGGGCGCATCAACCAGGGCGTGGTGAAGGTGCTATCCACCAGCAGCGGCAGGCCATGTTCATGGGCCAGCGCCGCCACCTCCGGGATGTCCAGGACATCCAGCCCCGGATTACCCAGGGTTTCGCCGAACAGCAAGCGGGTTTCCGGGCGGATCGCGCCGCGCCAGGTGTTCAGGTCGCGTGGATCGACGAAGGTGGTCGTGATGCCGAAGCGGGGCAGGGTGTAATCCAGCAGGTTATGCGAGCCGCCATACAGCGAGCGGCTGGCGACGATGTGGCTGCCGGCGCCCATCAGCGTGGCGATGGCCAGGTGCAGGGCGGCCTGGCCCGAGGCCACGGCGATGGCGCCGACGCCGCCTTCGAGGGCGGCGACGCGTTCCTCGAGCACGGCATTGGTCGGGTTGGAGATGCGCGAATACACATGGCCGGCGCGTTCCATGTTGAACAGTGCCGCTGCCTGATCGGAATCCTTGAAGACAAAGGAGGTGGTCAGGTAGATCGGCGTCGCGCGCGCACCGAAATGCTCGTCCGGTACCTGCCCCGCGTGCAGGGCAAGCGTATCGAAGTTGTAGGTCATGCCGTTCGCCTAAGCGTATTCGTCGGGGTCGAGCAGGCGTTCCAGCGCCGAGATGCGATCCTTGATCATCAGCTTGCGCTTCTTCAGGCGCCGCAGCATCAGGTCGTCCTCCGGCGGCGTCAGCGTCAGTCGCTCGATGGCCTCGTCGAGATCGCGATGCTCGACGCGCAGCTCGACGAGCTTGGTACGCAGGGCTTCGGGGGTCTCGGGCGCGTCGTTGGCGGCCATCGCAATCGTGTCCGGATCAGCTGGCGATGTATTGCTCGAGCTGCTGGATCAGGAAGGCCTGTTGCGAGATGGTTTCCTTGACCAGGTCACCGATCGATACCATGCCGATCACGCGCCTGCTTGCATCCAGCACCGGCAGATGGCGGATGTGCTTCTCGGTCATCAGGGCCATGGCCTGGTCGGTGGTCTGTTCGGGCAAGGCATAAAGCACCTTCTCGGTCATGATTTCCTTGACCGCGGTTTCCTTGGAGGATTTGCCGAGCAGGATCACCTTGCGTGCGTAGTCGCGCTCGCTGAAGATGCCGGCCAGTTGGCCGTCACGCATCACCAGCACGGCGCCGATGTCGTGCCTGGCCATCAACTCGAGGGCCGAGAATACCGAGTCGTCCGGGGCAACCGATAGTGGCGCACGTGGCTTTTCGCCGAGCAGTTGTTTCAGTGTCTTCATGGTGCTTTTCCTCTCGTGTCAGGTGGCCTGATGGCCGGCGGTTGTTGGTTGCAGGTTCAGAGCCTGGCGCACACATACGGCTATTGTGCAGGAAGTCGCGCGCTTGGTGTCTTCCGATGTTGCCAGGCCGGCAGCGTACGGTTTGGGATCAATCGGCAAGCCCGTGTTCGAGGCCATACCGGATCAGTTCCGCCGTGCTGCGCAGGCCCATTTTTTCGAGCAGCCGCGCGCGGTAGGTGCTGACCGTGGCGACACCGAGGTTGAGGGATTCGGCGATCTGCGTCAGGGTCTTGCCGGCCGCAATCAGCTTCAGCACCTGGTACTCGCGGTCAGTGATGCGTTCGTGGGGCGATTTTTCGGTGTCCTCGGAGATGGCGTCGGCGAGCTGCTGGGCCACCGCGGGGCTGAGGTATTTTTTGCCGGAGGCCACCTGGCGGATGGCATTGACCAGTTGCTCCGGGGCGCTCTGCTTGGTCAGGTAGCCCGAGGCGCCGGCCTTCAGGGCACGCACCGCATACTGCTCTTCCGGGTGCATGCTGAGGATCAGTACCGGCAGGCGCGGGAATTCCTTCTTCAACTGCTTCAGGGTGTCGATGCCGTTGCGGTTGGGCATCGAGACGTCGAGCAGGAACACATCCCAGGGCTGTTGCCGCGCCAGGCCCAATGCTTCGGCGCCGTCATCGGCTTCGCCGGTGACGAGCATGTCCTCGGTCTCGGAAAGTATCTGCTTCAGGCCCTGGCGCACGATGGCGTGGTCGTCGGCAATCAGTACGTGGATTTTATCGGCCATTGTCAGAACAGCTTGCGTTGCAATTCTTCTTCCGTCGGTGGTTCGCTGGGTCGGGATTCCGGCACGCGCAACACAAGGTGCGTGCCGCCATGCTCGGCTGCGGAGATCTCGAAATCGCCGCCCAGACTGGATACCCGTTCGCGGATGCCGCGCAGTCCGAAGGACCTCGGCTTCTGCATGTCGTGCCGCGAGATGCCGCGACCGTTGTCCCTGATTTCGAGCAGGATGTTACCGCTTTCACGACTCAAGCGCATCACTACCAGCGAGGCATGGGCGTGCTTGGCGACATTGGTCAGCGCCTCCTGGGCGATCCGAAACAGGGCCAGCGAGGTATCCGGCTCCGGCTCGATGCCATCTTCATCACACTGGACGCGACAGGTAATGCCGAAGCGCTGGCTGAAGTCCTCGGCCTGGCATTCGATGGCTGCCGGCAGACCGAACTCCTTGAGGATGCCGGGGCGCAGTTCGCGCGCGACGCGGCTCGCGGTGCTCATCGCCTGGTCGAGCAGGGTCTCGATGGAGTGGGCCTTCTCGCGCAGCTTGGCGGCGTCGGCCGGCAGTTTCCCGGCGAGTTGCGCGGCTTCGATCTTGAGGAACACCAGGATCGAGCCGAGTTCGTCGTGGATGTCGCGCGAGATGCGTTCCCGTTCCTCTTCCTTGGCCGCTTCGAGGTGGCTCGACAGTTCCGCCAGCTGCTGCCGGGAGCCGCGCAGTTCGGCTTCGTTTTCCTTGCTTTCGGTGATGTTGGTGGCCATGCCGCGCCACTCGACGACGCCGTTGTCGAAGCGATACGGCGTCGAACGCAGGTTGATCCACTTCTGTCGCGTGCGGCCGCGCGTGTGTCCTTCCCAGTTGAGCAGGGTGCCATGCATGGCAGAGTCGCGCAGGGCCGTTTCCAGCCCCTTGCGGCGTTCGCCGTCGAAGGCGTCGAACAACTTGTCGGCGGAGGCCAGAAGGTGCTGTTGCTTGAAGCCGAAGAGCTTCTGGCATCCCTCGCTGACGAAAAGGAAGCGGTATTCACCGACCTCGTCGCGACGCAGGTGGAACAGCATCCCGGGCAGGTTGGAGGCCAGGGCATCGAAGCGCGCCTGGCTCTCGTTCAGCATTTCCAGTGCCGCGCGATGGTCGGCGCGATGGCGCGCCTCGCGTACTTCACGCTCGACGGCCAGTCGCAGGCGGTCGAGCCGGTCGGCGTCGATGACGTCGCGGGCACCGGCCAGCATTGCTTCGGTCATCGCGTCCTTGTCGTCGGCCGGCGCCACGGCGATGGTCGGCAGGTCGGCGCCCTGTTCGTCGATCAATCGCAGGGTGTCCACGATTCCCGGACCGCCGTCGCTGGGCAGGTGCAGCACCAGGTCCCAGGCCTGGTCGCACATCGAAGCACGCAAAGAGTCGGCGCTGGCGGCACGGTGAAAATGGCAGAGCTTGTCGGATGCTTCCAGCGCCAGCGCCAGTGGTGCCAGCGCCGCATCGTCGTTGGCGACGACCAGCAGATTCAAGGGCTGGCGGGAGGAGGGCGTGGCAGTCATGGGAATGTCGGCAATGCAGAGCGGGGAGTTTATAGCGGAATGCCTCCGCTATAATCCGCGCCGTGCCGGCATAGCTCAGTTGGTAGAGCAACCGCCTTGTAAGCGGTAGGTCACCAGTTCGATTCCGGTTGCCGGCACCAAACCACGTTTCAGACAACTACTACAACACCCCAGGTGACGCCAGGGTACAAAAAAATGCCGGCCAAGGGCCGGCAAGGGAATTGGTGGAGGCGGCGGGAATTGAACCCGCGTCCATAAGTGCGCCACAGACAGTTCTACATACTTAGTCTCGCCGTTTGATTTGACCCGCTACCCGCCGACGGACAGGCTGGCTTCAGGCGATTCGCTTGATTTTCGAACCATGCATCGCGACTCTGCACAGCCTTATCCCGCTGAATGATTCCGATGCAGCTTGCGCTGCCTGGCCCGCGGGAAGGCCAGTTCGGAAGCCAGCCGCAATTAAGCGGCTAGAGCGAAACGCTCGTCGTTGGCAGTTAGTACATTCCGAATGGATTTACGAGGTACCCGGATCCTCGGTATGCCCTGCATGCTTTGTCACCCATGTCGAAGCCATGTCGCCCCCTGGATGGTGTGGATCAGGTGGTGTCCGATCCACGGATTGCAAGCCGGATTCTAGCGCTTTGCGGTGACGTCGCCGAGGATTTCATCGGGCGAGGCGGCAATGGCATCGGCGCCCCAGTCGCGGGGCGGGCGGCCGTTGCCGAGATAGCCCCAGGCGGCGACCACGGTGCGCATGCCGACGGCACGCCCCGAAATGACGTCGCGCTCGTCGTCTCCGACGTAGACGCAGGCTTCGGTGGCAATGCCGATTACCGCGCCGGCGAGGCGCATCGGGTGGCCGTGCGGCTTGGCGCGTTGCACACTGTCGCCGCAGACGATGCAGGCGCTGCGCTGGCGCAGGCCGAGCTGTTCCAGCAGCGGAATGGCGAAGCGCTGCGATTTGTTGGTGACGATGCCCCAGGGGATGTTGCGCGCCTCAAGGCCTTCGAGATGTTCGGCGACGCCATCGAAAAGTCGCGTCCCGACGCAGAGGGCGTCCTGGTAAATGGCAAGGAAGCGTTGCAGCAGGGCGGGATAGGCGGCGTCATGCGGCCCGATGCCGAGGCCGGCGCCGATCAATCCGCGCGCCCCTGAAGAAACATGGGGCCGCAACTGGTCCATGGGCAGGGGGGGGCGTCCCTGCTCGCACAGCAACTGGTTCAAGGCACCACCCAGGTCGGGTGCGGTGTCCGCGAGGGTGCCGTCGAGGTCGAACAGCACCGCTTCAGGCATTGCGCCGCGCTCGCAGCAGATAATTGATGTCGGTGTCCGATCCGACCACGCCTTCGCGCGTGAACGGGTTGTAGCGCAGTCCGGTGATCTCCAGAACCTCAAGACCGGCCTGGCGGCAAAGGCGGGCCAACTCGGCCGGCTTGAGAAAGCGCGTGTATTCGTGGGTGCCGCGAGGCAGGAGGTTGAGCAGGTATTCGGCGCCAAGCACGGCGATGACATAGGCCTTGGCGTTGCGGTTCAGTGTCGACAGAAAAACCTGTCCGCCCGGCTTCACCAGGCGTGCGCAGGCGGCGACCGTGCTGGCCGGGTCCGGCACATGCTCCAGCATTTCGAGGCAGGTGACATGGTCGAAACCGCCGGGGGATTCTTCAGCCATGGCCTCGGCCGAGATCAATCGATAGTCGATCTGGTGCCCGCTCTCGTAAAGATGCAGGCGCGCGACGCCGAGCGCCTTGTCGGAGAGGTCGATGCCGGAGACGTCGGCGCCGAGCGCTGCCATGCCCTCGCTGAGCAGCCCGCCACCGCAACCAATGTCGATCACGCGCTTGCCGTTCAACGCGGCGTGGTGGTCGATCCAGGCGACCCGCGCCGGGTTGATATCGTGCAGGGGGCGAAATTCGGAGTTGGGATCCCACCAGTGATGGGCAACTTCGCCGAACTTGTCGAGTTCGGCCGGGTCGGCGTTAGTTGCAGCATTCATTGCGACAGGCTCGGATAGGTGGATGAAGGAGACCAAAGTCCTCTGGATACCGTCCGCGCCTTTGGCGCGGATATATCACTAGGATACCGTCCGCCCCTTCGGGCCGGACATAAAAAAGCCCTGCGGGGCAGGGCTCTTTCCGGAGTCTGGCAGGATTACTTGGTGCCGATGACTTCGATTTCGACGCGACGGTCAGGCTGCAGGCAATCCACAACCTTCTTGCTCTTCGGGCCCTTGCACTGATCGGCCTTGGTCACGGGCTGCTTCTTGCCCTTGCCTTCGGTGTAGACGCGGTTCGGTTCGACACCCTTGCCGACCAGATAGGCCTTGACGGCTTCGGCGCGCTTCTCGGACAGCTTCTGGTTGTAGGCATCGGTGCCGAAGCGGTCAGCGTGGCCGACGGCGATGATCACTTCCAGCTTGATACCCTTGATGTCGGCGGCGAGCTTGTCGAGCTTGGCCTTGCCTTCGGCACGGAGGTCAGCTTTGTTGAAGTCGAACAGAGCATCGGCGGCCAGGGTCACTTTCTGTGCGGCGGGCTTCGGTGCGGCGGCGGGCGCGGCGACCGGTGCTGCAGGGGCGGCGGGAGCAGCAGCCGGAGCGGCCTTCTTCACCAGGTCGGGATCGCATTCCTCGATGGCCATCGCCGGGGTCCAGTAGCCATCACGCCAGCAAAGGCCGGTGCCGCTCTTGACGACGTAGCCGCGCTGGTCGATGGCGTAGCCGACGGTTCCCTTCAGGTCAACTCCGGGCGTTTGGGCGATTGCGGCGGCGGATAGGCCGAGCACGGCGGTGAGCAGTAGCGATTTCTTGATCATTAGGTCCCCCCTGGATGGGTTAGATGGTGACGGATTCGGTGTTTCAACTTTTCCCTGAGCGATTGCAGCGAGTCAGGACGTCAGGCGAGTATGCCATAAACCCGCGATGTCAAGCAATTCGGAAACGTCGATCTGGGTTGGAATGCCGCCCTTCATCACCAGTTTTCCGCCTACCCAGGTATGTGTGACCTGCTCCCGGCCGGCGGCGTACACCAGATGGGATGCGGGATCGTAGCAGGGCTGCATCAACCATTCGTCGAGTCGAACGGCGCACACGTCAGCGGCCTTGCCGGGAATCAGCGAGCCGATTTGCGTTTCCTGGCCGAGTGCCCGTGCGCCGCCCAGCGTGGCCGCGCCCAGAACGGTATGTGCATCCAGGGCTACGGCGTCGCGGGTGGCGGCCTTTGCCAGCAAGGCGGCATGGCGAATCTCGTGGAACAAGTCGAGGCGATTGTTCGACGCGGCACCATCGGTACCCAGGCCGAAGTTCACTCCGCGTGCCTGTGCTGCGGCGATTGGAGGAATGCCGCTGCCCAGCTTCATGTTCGAAGTCGGGCAATGTGCGACATGGCAGCCTTCGCGGGCCAGCAGCTCGATTTCGGCAGGCTCAAGGTGAACGGCATGCACCGCGATCAATTGCGGACTCAGCAGCCCAAGGCGCCGCAGGCGTTCGATCGGGCGCACACCATGAAGCCTCAGGCTTTCCTCGATTTCGTGTGCCGTCTCGTGAATATGCATGTGGATCGGTACTTCCAGTTGCGCCGCCAGGGTGGCCAGCTTTTTGAAGGTCTTGTCGGCCACGGTATAGGGCGCATGCGGCGCCAGACTGAAGCCAAGCCGCGCCTGGTCGCTGTAGCGGTCGCGCACTGCCAGCCCCTTGGCCAGATAATCGTCGGCGTCGGCGGCATAGCGGGTGGGGAATTCGATCGCGATCATGCCCAGAACGGCCCGCATGCCGCTTCGCAGTACGGCTTCTGCTGCGGCCTCGGGAAAGAAATACATGTCGTTGAACGTCGTGATGCCGCCGCGCAGCATCTCGGCGCAGGCGAGAAGAGTACCCGCGCGCACGAATTCGGCATCGGCGTGTTTTGCCTCGGCAGGCCAGATATGCTCAGCGAGCCAGCGCATCAGCGGCAGGTCGTCGGCGTAGCCGCGCATGAGACTCATGGCCGCGTGGGTATGCAGGTTGATCAGGCCCGGTATCAGCACCTGCCCCGGAAGGTCGACCGTCTCGCGAGGTCGGTACCGTCGGCAGGCGTCGGCATCCGCTGGCAAGGCGACAATTCGCCCTTTGCTGACCGCCAGTGAGTGACCAGTCAGGGTGACGCCGGCAGGTTCGACCGGGATGATCCACTGCGGGCGGATCAGGAGGTCGATTTCGACCGGGGTGCGGCTGGCGTCGTCTGGGGTAATCATCTTTGGATTCAACCAGATTTGGGGTCTCCCGACAACCCGTTCGCGCTATCTCCGCATGCTAAAATCGCAGGCTTCATGTCACCGCCTGCCGCGCGTCGGCCGAGGCCCGCCTAAATGAATTCGTTCGCCAAAGAAACCCTGCCGATCAGCCTCGAAGAGGAGATGCGTCACTCCTACCTCGACTATGCGATGAGCGTGATCGTCGGCCGGGCTCTGCCGGACGTCCGCGACGGCCTGAAACCCGTTCATCGCCGCGTGCTGTTCGCGATGCACGAGCTGAACAACGACTGGAACCGGGCCTACAAGAAATCCGCCCGCATCGTCGGCGATGTCATCGGCAAGTACCACCCGCACGGCGATACCGCGGTCTATGACACCATCGTGCGCATGGCGCAGAATTTTTCGCTGCGCTACATGCTGGTGGATGGCCAGGGCAACTTCGGTTCGGTGGATGGCGACAATGCGGCGGCCATGCGCTACACGGAAGTGCGCATGGCGCGGATTGGTCACGAACTGCTTGTCGACATCGACAAGGAGACTGTTGATTTCGGGCCCAACTACGATGGTTCGGAGCAGGAGCCGCTGATCCTGCCGGCACGCATCCCCAATCTGCTGATCAACGGTTCCTCGGGTATTGCGGTGGGCATGGCGACCAATATTCCGCCGCACAACCTCAATGAAGTCGTCGATGCCTGTCTGCTGCTGTTGCGCGCTCCGAAAACAACCATCGAAGAATTGATCCAGGTGATCCCGGCGCCGGACTTCCCTACCGCCGCCCTGATCTACGGTGTTACCGGAGTACGCGACGGCTACATGACCGGGCGCGGCCGGGTGGTAATGCGCGCCCGTACCCATATCGAAGACTTGCCGCGCAACGGTCGCCAGGCCATCGTGGTGGATGAACTTCCCTATCAGGTCAACAAAAAGACCTTGCAGGAAAAGATCGCGGAGTTGGTCCACGAAAAGAAGATCGATGGCATTGCCCATATTCAGGACGAATCCGACAAGTCCGGCATGCGCCTGGTGATCGAACTGAAAAAGGGCGAAGTGCCCGAGGTGGTGCTGAATCACCTTTACAAGCAGACGCAGTTGCAGGACACCTTCGGCATGAACATGGTGGCGCTGGTCGATGGTCGGCCGCGCCTGCTCAATCTCAAGGAAATGCTGCAGGCCTTCCTGTCGCATCGACGCGAGGTCATCACGCGTCGCACGGTGTTCGAACTGCGCAAGGCGCGCGAGCGCGGCCATATCCTTGAGGGCCTGGCCGTCGCGCTGTCGAATGTCGATGAGATCATCGCCCTGATCAAGGCTGCCCAGACACCGGCCGAAGCCAAGCGCGGACTGATGGGTCGCACCTGGCGATCGGAGTTGGTCGAAGGCATGCTGGCTCGCGCCGCTGCAGAATCTTCCCGCCCGGATGGACTGGGCCCACAGTTTGGACTTTCAAAGGACGGGTATCTGCTGTCGGATGCCCAGGCCCAGGCCATTCTCGAACTGCGTTTGCAGCGACTGACCGGCCTGGAGCAGGACAAGATCGTTGCCGAGTACAAGGAGGTGATGGATCAGATCGCCGACCTGCTCGACATCCTGGCGCGCCCCGAGCGTATTACCGTGATCATTGGCGATGAACTGGAGGCCGTCAAGGCGCAGTTCGGCGACGCGCGTCGTTCCGAGATCGTGCTCAGCACCGCGGAAATCAACCTCGAGGACTTGATCGTTCGCGAGGAC
Source organism: Rhodocyclales bacterium (assembly GCA_016215645.1). Taxonomy (GTDB): domain Bacteria; phylum Pseudomonadota; class Gammaproteobacteria; order Burkholderiales; family Rhodocyclaceae; genus Sulfuritalea. Next base: position 11,523 of record JACRIX010000015.1, on the reverse strand, counting down.
ATGGTGGTTACCCTGTCGCATTCCGGCTACGTCAAGCGACAACCCCTGGCGGACTATCGTGCCCAGCGGCGCGGCGGGCGCGGCAAGCAAGCGGCGGCAATCAAGGACGATGATTTCGTCGACCGGCTGTTCGTTGCCAACACGCACGACTACATCCTGTGCTTCTCCAATCGTGGCCGTGTGTATTGGCTCAAGGTGTATGAAGCGCCGGAAGGCACGCGGAATTCGCGCGGCAAACCCATCGTCAACCTGTTCCCGCTTGAAGACAGGGAAAAGATCACCGCGATCCTGCCGGTCAAGGAATTCGACGAGGAACATTTTGTCTTCATGGCCACGTCCATGGGCACCGTGAAGAAAACGCCGCTGACCAGTTTCGCCAATCCGCGCAAGGCTGGCATCATCGCCGTCGGCCTCGACGACGGCGATCACCTGATCGGCGTTGCCATCACCAACGGCGAGTGCGACGTGATGCTGTTCTCTGACGCTGGCAAGGCGGTGCGCTTTGCCGAGGACGATGTTCGTCCGATGGGTCGCGAAGCCCGTGGCGTACGCGGCATGACACTCGAGGACGAGCAACAGGTGATATCGATGCTAGTGGCCGACAGCGAGGACTACACCGTATTGACCGCGACCGAAAACGGCTTCGGCAAGCGTACGGCGATCTCCGAGTACACCCGTCATGGCCGTGGCACCAAGGGCATGATCGCGATCCAGACATCGGAGCGCAATGGCAGGGTGGTCGCCGCGGTGCTCGCCGCGCTGGGCGATACACAGGAGGAGATCATGCTGATTTCCACTGGTGGCGTCTTGATCCGTACCCGCGTTGCCGACATTCGCGTCATGAGTCGTTCGACCCAGGGCGTGACGCTGATCAACCTGGACGACGGGACTTTCCTGGCGGGCCTCGAAAAGGTGATCGAGACGGAAGACGATGATCCGGCGGGTGACTCCGTTGTCGCTGAGTGACAACGCGCTGTTCCTTGCTGTTCCGGAATTGTCCGGCGTCAATTGGCTTGCCAATGTATACGGTATTCTGTACTCGATAAATTTTCAGAAATTCATCTACTAATACTTCAGGAGGCACGTAATGGCACGTATTTTCAATTTCAGCGCAGGCCCCGCAGCCCTGCCCGAGGAGGTTCTCAAGCAGGCCGCCGACGAGATGCTCGACTGGCACGGCAGCGGTACCTCGGTCATGGAAATGAGCCATCGCGGCAAGGAGTTCATGGGCATCGCCGCCCAGGCCGAAGCCGATCTGCGCGAGTTGATGGGCATTCCAGCGAACTACAAAGTGCTGTTCCTGCAGGGCGGCGCCTCGGCCCAGTTCGAAATGATCCCGATCAACCTGTTGCGCGGCAAGGCCTCCGCGGATTTCGTCCATACCGGCGAATGGGCGAAGAAGGCGATCAAGGCGGCCAAGCTGTTCTGCAATGTGAATGTCGTCGCCAGCGCCGAGGACAGGAATTTCACCTACGCGCCCGTTCAGGCCGACTGGAAGCTCAGCAAGGATGCGGCCTACGTCCATTACACCGCCAACGAGACCATCGGTGGCGTCGAGTTCCACTGGACCCCCAATACCGGTGACGTGCCGCTGGTATGCGACATGTCCTCCAATATTCTTTCCAAGGCGGTCGACGTCAGCAAGTATGGACTGATCTATGCCGGCGCCCAGAAGAACATCGGCCCGGCTGGTTTGACCATCGTCATCGTGCGCGAGGACCTGGTCGGCAAGGCGCAACCCACGCCGCCGGCGATGCTCGACTACAAGACCCACGCCGATGCCGAGTCGATGTACAACACCCCGCCCACTTATGGCATTTACATCGCCGGCCTGGTGTTCCAGTGGCTGAAGAAAAATGGCGGCGTTGCTGCGATGGAAAAGCACAACATCGAAAAAGCGAATCTGCTGTATGACTACCTCGCGACCACCGATTTTTATCGCAACCCGGTGTGCAAGGAAGACCAGTCGCGCATGAACGTCCCCTTCACGCTCAAGGACGCAGCGCTGGACGAGGAGTTTCTCAAGGGCGCCAAGGCTCGCGGCATGGCCCAGTTGAAGGGCCATCGCTCGGTGGGTGGCATGCGCGCCTCGATCTACAACGCCATGCCGATGGCCGGCGTTCAGGCGCTGGTCGAGTACATGAAGGAATTCGCGGCGCAGAAGGGTTGAGATCATGGCAGATCAATTCCAGGTTCTGATTCTCAACAACGTTTCGCAAAATGGCCTCAAGCGGCTTCCGGCGGAGCACTTCGCCTGCGGCAAGGATGTGGCCAAGCCGGACGCGATCCTGCTGCGTTCGGCCGACCTGCACAGTGTCGAGATTGCCAGGTCGGTGATGGCCATCGGTCGCGCCGGCTCAGGCACCAACAATATCCCGGTGGGCGAGATGACCAAGCGCGGCGTTCCCGTATTCAATGCGCCGGGCGCGAACGCCAATGCGGTCAAGGAACTGGTCCTGGCCGGCATGCTGCTCGCCGCGCGCAACATCGGCGGTGCCATGAAGTTCGTCTCGGCCCTCGATGCCAAGGATCCGGAGATGGAAAAGAAGGTCGAGGATGGCAAGAAGACCTTCGCCGGCTACGAGATTGCGGGGCATACGCTGGGCGTTGTCGGCCTGGGCAAGATCGGCTGCCTGGTGGCAGATGCGGCGATCAAGCTCGGCATGAATGTCGTCGGCTACGATCCCGAAATCACGGTCGACGCTGCCTGGAGCCTGCCTTCGCAGGTGCGTCGGGCAAATTCCCTGGGCGAGGTGCTGAAGAGCTGCAATTTCATCACCCTCCATGTACCGCTGGTCGATGCCACCCGCCGCATGGTCAATGCGGACAGCATCGAACAGATGAAGCACGGTGCGGTATTGCTCAACTTCTCGCGCGATGGCGTGGTCGATGAAGCCGCTGTACTTGCCGCGCTCGATGCGAAAAAGCTCGGTTGCTACGTCTGTGATTTCCCGAGCCCGCAGGTGAATGCGCACCCGCACGTAATCGCGCTGCCGCACCTGGGCGCATCCACGCGAGAGGCGGAAGAGAATTGCGCCATCATGGTCGCCGATCAGGTTCGCGACTACATGCTCGACGGCAACGTCGTGAATGCGGTGAATTTTCCCAATGTCACGATGCCGCGTGAATCGAGCTACCGCATTGCCATCGCCAATGCCAATGTGCCCAACATGGTCGGTCAGATTTCGACCGCCATGGCCGAGGCCAGGCTCAACATCCATAACATGATGAACAAGTCGAAGAAGGACTTGGCCTACACCCTGGTCGATGTGGACAGCAAGGTGCCGAAGACGGTGATCGCGCAGATCGCCAAGATCGAGGGAGTGCTTGCTGTCCGGTACCTGCCGCGGGAGGACTGAGGGTGTCCGACGATTCCCGGGAGCTGGGAAAGCTGCGTGACCAGATCGATGCGATCGATGGCGACCTTCTGCGCCTGATCAACGAGCGTGCCAAGCTCGCCCGGCGCATCGGCGAAATCAAGCAGGGCAACATCTATCGACCGGAACGGGAGGCACAGGTATTGCGCCGCGTTGCCGAGCGCAATCCGGGGCCGCTGCCGGCCGTGGCGGCGCAACGCATCGTGCGCGAAATCATGTCGGCCTGCCTGGCACTCGAACAGCCGCTGAATATCGCTTACCTGGGACCGGCGGGCACCTATTCGGAGTCGGCCGCGCGCAAGCACTTCGGTGGCGCGCCGACGCTTCTGGCTTGCCCTGGCATCGACGATGTATTTCGTGCCGTCGAGGCCGGGAATGCGCACTACGGCGTAGTGCCGATCGAGAACTCCACCGAGGGGGCCATTGGTCGCTCCCTTGATCTATTGCTGTCATCGCCTTCGCAGATCTGCGGCGAGATCAATCTGCCCATCCATCACAAACTGATGGCGCAAGCTGGCACTCCGGCCGAGGTCGCGCGCATCTATTCCCACGCTCAATCCCTGGCGCAATGCCATGAGTGGTTGAATCGCAATATGCCGCAGGTGTCGCGCATCCCGGTCGCAAGCAATGCCGAGGCCGCGCGTCTGGCGGCGGCCGAGCCGGGAACCGCGGCGATTGCCGGCGATGCTGCGGCCGAACTTTACGGCCTGACGATTCTTGCCGAAAACATCGAGGACGATCCGAACAACACCACGCGCTTTGCCGTCATTGCCGGGCACGATGCGGGTCCGTCCGGCAACGACCGCACCTCACTGGTGTGCTCGGCACAGAATCGTCCGGGTGCGGTGCATCAGTTGCTGGCACCGTTCGCGGACAACGGTGTTTCCATGAGCCGGCTCGAATCCCGGCCGGCGCGCGGTTTCGGCGGTAGTCGCTGGGAGTACGTGTTTTACATCGATATCGAGGGGCATCGGACCGAAGCGGGAGTCGCCAGGGCGCTGGAAGAATTGCGCGGTCGGGCCGGTTTCGTCAAGTTACTGGGTTCCTACCCCAGGGCTGCGTACTGAAAGGCAGAGCAATGAAAATCGTTGATCAGGCGCCGTCCTACATTCGCGCGATTTCACCTTACATTCCCGGCAAGCCGATCACGGAACTGGCGCGCCAGATGGGCATCCCGGTGGACAAAATCGTCAAGCTGGCCTCCAACGAGAATCCATTGGGCATGAGCCCCAAGGCGCGTGCGGCGGTCGAGGCGGCGCTTGCCGGCGTCGAGCGTTATCCGGATCAGTTCGACTTGATCGCGGCGATTGCCGAGCGCCACGGCGTGGCCCAGGAACAGGTGGTGCTGGGCAACGGCTCGAACGACGTGCTTGATCTGGCGGCCCGGGTGTTCCTTGCGCCGGGTCGCTCGGCCGTGTTTTCGCGCCATGCCTTTGCGGTGTATCCCCTGGCCACGATGTCGGCGGGTGCCGAGTGTCTGGCGGCTCCGGCAAAGAACTATGGCCATGACCCGGCGGCGATGTTGGCGGCGATCCGTGGCGATACGCATGTCGTATGGATCGCCAACCCGAACAACCCGACCGGCAATTTCCTGCCGCAGGCCGAGGTCAGGGCCTTCATCGAGAACATTCCGTCACACATCTGCGTGGTGCTCGACGAGGCCTATACCGAATACCTGGCGCCCGCCGAGCGCGCCGACACGGTGGCCTGGGTGCGCGACTATCCGAACCTGCTGGTGGTGCGGACCTTCTCCAAAATCTACGGCTTGGCGGGCTTGCGCGTCGGCTACGGTATCGGGCGCGGTGAAATGATCGACCTGTTGAATCGGGTGCGCCAACCATTCAATGTGAATAACCTGGCGCTGGCCGGCGCCATCGCCGCGCTCGACGACCACGAGTTCTTGGCGCGCAGCTACGAGTCGAATCGCAGCGGCATGGAACAGATCGTGGCCGGCCTCAAGCGCCTGGGGCTGGCGCACATTCCTTCGCATGGCAACTTCGTCACCTTCGAAGTGGCGGATACCCCGGGCGTAAATGCGCGCCTGCTGAAGCAGGGTGTGATCGTGCGACCCATCGGTGGCTATGGCTTGCCCAACCACCTGCGCGTCACCATAGGACTGCCGGCGGAGAACGCCATATTCCTCGACGCCCTGGAGAAGGCGCTGCACCCCTGATGCTGAAGAAGCTCGTCGTCTGCGGCGTCGGCCTGATCGGCGGTTCGTTTGCACAGGGACTGAAAGCTGCCGGCAGGGTTGGCGAAGTGGTCGGCCTGGGCCGTACGCGTGCCCCCCTCGAAGAGGCTCGCAAGCTGGGTGTGATCGATCGTATCGCGGAAGGCTGGGCCGATGCCCTTGCCGGTGCCGATCTGGTGTTGCTGGCGACGCCGGTAGGACAGATGGAGGCAGTGTTTACCGCGCTGGCTCCCCACCTTGGCCCGGGCACTGTCATCACCGACGGCGGCAGCACCAAGTCCGACGTGGTCGCCGCGGCGCGCGCCGGACTTGGCGCCAAGATCGGGCAGTTCGTCCCCGGTCATCCGATCGCAGGGGCGGAAAGGAGCGGCGTCGCGGCGGCCAAGCCCGATCTCTACGTCGATAAGCGGGTGGTACTGACACCCTTGGCCGAAAACTCCGCGAGCCACGTGGCGAAAGTACAGACGGCGTGGGAAGCCTGCGGCGCCAAGGTGTCGCGTCTCGCGCCCGAGGAGCATGATCGCGTTTTCGCTGCGGTCAGTCACCTGCCGCATTTGCTGGCCTTTGCCCTGGTGCACGATTTTGCGCAGCGTCCGAATTCGGATCAGCTGTTCGGCTTCGCCGCCGGCGGTTTCCGCGACTTCACGCGCATTGCCAGCAGCCATCCGGAGATGTGGCGCGACATATGCGTTGCGAATCGTCATGCGCTGCTGCGGGAGCTGGATGCCTACCTGATGGAACTGATGCGCACCCGCGTGCTGCTGGCCGGCGCCGACGCCGCCGGACTGGAACAACTCTTCTCCACGGCGCGCGCGCGGCGCGACGCCTGGCTCGACTCCCTGTTGCCGCCGGGCGAATAGCAGGGCTATCATCTCGCCTGTCATCACTTCGGGAGATCGAAATGCTCACCCTGCTTGAAGTTTGCGAACGTGCTGCCCTGCCTTATCACCGCTGGTCGGAGGAGGAATATCACCAGATGGCGCAGGCCGGGCTGCTCGACGAGACCGAACGTGTCGAATTGATCGAAGGGGAGTTGATCGACATGGCACCGATAGGCGGCAAGCACACTTTTCTGGTCGAATGTCTGGTGGAGTTGTTTGGCATCGATCCCCGAGTCAGCTATACGGTTCGGGACCAGAACTGTTTAATGCACAAGGCGACCATCAGCGAATCGATGTCGCCGATACTGGAGTCGAACATTGCAATTAATTTATCAACGGTGCGGGCGTGAATATGCTTCGGGCGTTTGTTCTATTTATGGCAGTTGCATTTTCAGTTTCTGTAACTGCTGCGAGTATTCCTGTCGGTCCAAAGGGAATAAAGATTGGCCAGTCAAAGAAAACGGTAGGTGAATTGCTAAAAAAGTCCTTTCTGGTTTCCGATGCGGTGGTGACTGATCAGACCTGTAGTGACTTGTCCGGAATCATTGATGAGAGGTGCTTTATTATCAATTTTGATAATAATTCAGTGACGTATGCGAATGAGCCTGTCCTTATGGTTGGCTCTCTTTTCTCGCGCAAGAAACTAGTTATGTTCTCAATTTACTTAAATCACGGCTTGGTAGGAGATCCTGAGCCAGAGGCGCGACTATTATTTAGGAAAGTTGGATCAAAAATTCAGAATATCTATGGTCAATCTGATTTCAAAGACCACGACAATATATTCTGGAGGGATGGAAAGGCGGGAGTTTTTTTGCGTTTATGGTTATCTCCCACTTCAGAGCCAGGTCACTTAGAGGTACGCCTTGATTATGTTGATGAAGCAATCCAGAAAAAATTCATGAAGCATCAGGGGCGAAGCATAGTCAGAGGAAGCGATATGTTGCCGTAAATAGAATCAATAGGAATTGATCAATAGTGATTAGTAGGGGACAGACCACAATTGAAATTTAATATCCATAGACCGATCACTGCTATCTCTGCTGTTTTCGACAATAGTCGGTGCTGACGAACCGGCGATTGCCTTATCTACGTAATGGAGAAGTCGAAAATGCTGAGCAATGACGACAGCCTCATTCGGGAGATGGTTGATACGATTGTCCGCGAGGCCGATCCGGATACGGTGATCTTGTTCGGTTCGCGCGCGCACGGCAACGCACGAGCAGACTCCGATGTTGATCTGTTGATTGTGGAGCGCGAGCCTTTCAGTCCGCAACGCAGCCGCCGCCAGGAAACGGCTCGTCTGTACCTTGCCCTGCGCAAACTGGCGATATCCAAGGATTTGCTGCTCTACAGCCGTGACGAATTCGAGCGGTTCAAGGACTCCGCGCACCACATCGTCGGTCGCGCCCAACGCGAAGGAAGAGTTCTGCATGAGCGCGCCTGATCACGCACGGGGCTTGTTGCTCATGGCCCGCAAGGATTTCGACGCGATGCGCGGCATGGTTGGCAATCCCTTGTTCGCCGACGAAGTTTTTGGATTCCATGCCCAGCAAGCCATCGAAAAAGCGCTCAAGGCATGGCTTACTGCGCGCTCAACTGATTTTCCGCTGACGCACGATCTTTCGCGCTTGCTTGGTTTGCTGGAAGAGGCCCGTATCGATGTCGGCCGTTATTGGCCGCTCGTTCAATACACGGTGTTTGCCGTTCAGGCGCGCTACGAGGCCGGGTTGGTGGAATCCGACGTATCGATTGATCGCCTGGCAGTCATTGCCGAGGTGGAACAATTGCTGACGACGGTCACATCGTTGGCCGCTTAGCCATCTCTTGTTTCCTACCAAGTGGGCTTGTATCGCATCGCTCCAAGGCCTTCACTGCCACGTATCGTATGAACCATCTTGAACTTCCTCCGCTGAATCGCGCCTCCGGCATCATTCGCCTTCCCGGATCGAAGAGCATTTCCAATCGTATGCTCTTGCTTGCCGCCCTCTCCGAAGGCCGCACCGAAATTCGCGACCTGCTCGATTCCGACGACACTCGCGTGATGCTGGCGGCGCTGGTAAAAGTCGGCGTTGGCCTTACGGCGATCGGTTGCAATGCTTATGTCATAGAGGGCTGCCGCGGGCAGCTTCCGGTGCGCGAGGCGGATCTGTTCATGGGCAACGCCGGTACGGCGATCCGTCCGCTGACCGCGGCGCTGGCGCTGTCGGGCGGACACTACCGGCTTTCCGGCGTTCCGCGCATGCATGAGCGTCCGATCGGCGATCTGGTCGACGGCTTGCTCCAGATCGGCGCCGACATACGGTACGAAGGCAACGCCGGCTATCCGCCGCTGAGCATCCATCCTGCCACGGTGAAACTCGATGCGCCGATCCGGCTGCGCGGCGACGTGTCCTCGCAGTTCCTTACCGCGCTGCTGATGGCCTTGCCCCTGACCGGTCGCCACGCGGTCATCGAAATGACCACCGCGTTGATCTCCAGGCCCTATGTCGAGATCACGCTGAATCTGATGGCCCGCTTTGGGGTTCGCGTCGAGCGCGAGGGCTGGGAGCGGTTTTCGATTCCGGCAGCGCAGTCGTATCGCAGCCCAGGCGTGCTGCATGTCGAAGGCGATGCCTCTACCGCGTCCTACTTCCTTGCCGCCGGTGCGATCGGCGGTGGGCCGGTTCGCGTCGAGGGCGTGGGCAGGGAGAGTATCCAGGGCGACGTGCGCTTTGCCGACGAACTGGAGAAACTCGGTGCCACCATCACCCGGGGTGACACCTGGATCGAGGCGGCCGCGCCGCGCGGCAAGTTGAAGGCTTTCGACCTCGACTTGAACCACATTCCCGACGCGGCGATGACCCTGGCCGTGGCCGCCCTGTTCGCCGACGGTCCCTGCCGCCTGCGCAACATTGCCTCCTGGCGGGTCAAGGAAACCGACCGGATTGCGGCAATGGCGGCCGAACTGCGCAAGATTGGCGCGACGGTGGAGGAGGGCGCGGATTTTCTCGCCGTCTCGCCAGCGCCGACTTTCAGTTCCGGCGCCGCCATCGATACCTATGACGACCATCGCATGGCCATGTGTTTTTCGCTCGCGGCACTGGGCGGCGTGTCAGTGACCATCAATGACCCGGCGTGCGTGAACAAGACCTTTCCCGGGTATTTCGATGCCTTTGCCGAAGTGGCGGCGCCGGTGATCGCGATCGACGGTCCCTCGGCCTCGGGCAAGGGCACGGTGGCCGAGCGCGTGGCGGCCGCCTTTGGCTACCACTACCTCGACAGCGGCTCCCTGTACCGGCTCACGGCGCTGGCCGGCCTGCGCGCTGGCAAGGCCCTGGATGACGAGGCTGGTTTGGCGGCGCTGGCGGCAAGCCTTCCGGCGCGCTTTTCCGCCGGGCGCATCTACCTGGACGCGGCTGATGTGACCGATGCCATCCGTACCGAGGAAATCTCGGTCGGCGCCTCGAAGGTGGCGGCGTTGCCGGCCGTCAGGGCCGCCCTCTTGGACCGCCAGCGGGCCTACCGGCGCTTCCCCGGCCTGGTCGCGGATGGCCGCGATATGGCGTCTGTGGTGTTCCCCGGGGCGGTGGCCAAGGTGTTTTTGACGGCCTCGGCCGCGGCGCGTGCAGAAAGACGCTATAAACAGTTGATCGCAAAGGGGATGCCTGCTAACATGCACGCCCTTTTGCAGGATTTGCAGGAACGGGATGCGCGCGATGCCCAGCGTAGCGTGGCTCCCCTCAGGCAATGCGACGATGCCGATCGGGTGGATACCACCGAGATGAGCATCGACGCCGCAGTCGCCGCCGTGATGGTCATCGCCAAACGGCAGGGTTTGCGATCCCGATGAAGGTGTTTTTGTAGATGTAGCGCAGCAACGGCGTCGTGCCGGCCGCCCGGCCAGTACGGCAAAGTCCAACCAACCCGTCACCCTGGTGACACCCCTCTGTAAGGTCCCCCAATCAATGTCTACTGCTGCTATAGCCGACGCTTCGCCCATGGAGAGTTTTGCCGCCCTGTTCGAGGAAAGCCTCCAGCGCCAGGAAATGCGTGCCGGTGAAGTCATCACCGCCGAAATCGTCCGTATCGACCAGAACTTCGTGGTCGTGAATGCGGGCCTGAAGTCCGAATCCATGATTCCCGCCGAGGAATTTCACAATGAACGTGGCGAAGTCGAAGCCAAGATCGGCGACTTCGTCCTGGTCGCCATCGAGATGCTCGAAGACGGCTACGGTGCGACGCGCCTGTCGCGCGAGAAGGCCAAGCGCATTGCCGCCTGGAACGATCTCGACAAGGCCATGACGGATGGCGCCCTGATCAAGGGCATGGTCACCGGCAAGGTCAAGGGCGGCCTCACCGTCATGGTGAATGGCATCCGTGCCTTCCTCCCGGGTTCGCTGGTCGATACGCGCCCGGTCAAGGACACTACGCCCTACGAAAATCGCGAGTTCGAGTTCAAGGTCATCAAGCTCGATCGCAAGCGCAATAACGTGGTGGTTTCGCGCCGCGCCGTGCTCGAAGCCAGCATGGGCGAAGAGCGCCAGAAGCTGCTCGAAAACCTGCAGGAAGGCACCGTCATCAAGGGCATCGTCAAGAACATCACCGACTACGGCGCGTTCGTCGACCTCGGCGGCATCGACGGCCTGCTGCACATCACCGACCTGGCCTGGCGTCGCGTGCGTCACCCCAGCGAAGTGCTCAACGTCGGCGACGAAGTCACCGCCAAGGTGCTCAAGTTCGACCAGGAAAAGAACCGCGTCAGCCTCGGCATGAAGCAGCTCGGCGAAGATCCGTGGGTGGGAATCGCCCGCCGCTATCCGCAGGGCACGCGCCTGTTCGGCAAGGTCACCAACCTGACCGACTACGGTGCCTTCGTCGAGATCGAGCAGGGCATCGAAGGCCTGGTGCACGTCTCGGAAATGGACTGGACCAACAAGAACATCCACCCGACCAAGGTTGTCCAGCTGGGCGACGAAGTCGAAGTGATGATCCTCGAAATCGACGAAGACCGTCGCCGCATTTCGCTGGGCATGAAGCAGTGCATGGCGAACCCGTGGGACGATTTCGCGATGAACCACAAGAAGGGCGACAAGGT
>JACRIX010000065.1 GCA_016215645.1 Rhodocyclales bacterium | reverse complement strand
ATGGCGAAGCACTTGCAGACCAGGTCGCCTTCCTCGTGGTCGTCCTTCCATTCCTCGCCACGATAGTTGGCCACCGCCGCCTGCAGCGCCTCGCGGCCCATCACCGAGCAGTGCATCTTCTCGGGTGGCAGGCCGTCGAGGTAGTCGGCGATGTCCTGGTTGCTGACCTTCAGCGCTTCATCCAGCGTCTTGCCCTTGATGATCTCGGTCAGCGCCGAGCTCGAGGCGATGGCCGAGCCGCAGCCGAAGGTCTGGAAGTGCGCGTCCTCGATGATTTCGGACTCGGGATTCACCTTCAGCATCAGGCGCAGCGCATCGCCGCACTTGATCGAGCCGACGTCGCCGACGCCATTGGCATTGTCCAGCGGACCCGAGTTCCTCGGGTTGAAGAAGTGCTCGCGGACTGTTTCGGAGTAATCCCACATGGCGGCGATCCTCAGGCGGAAAACGACTGGCCGCAGGCGCAACCGCCCGTGGCATTGGGGTTGCTGAACTTGAAGCCGGTCTGGGTCAGCGAGTCGACGAAATCGACGGTCAGGCCTTCGAGCATCGGCCGGCTCATCGGGTCGACCAGCAGTTTCGTGCCGTCGAGGTCGAATTCGTAGTCGTCGTCGGACTTGTCCTGTTCGAGGCGCAAGCCGTACTGGAGTCCGGCGCAGCCGCCGCCGGAAACGAAGATGCGCAGGCCGGCAACGGGATTCTCGGCACCGCGCAGGAAGCGCTTGATGGCTTTATCGGCGGCGGGGGTCAGGGTGATCATCTTGGTCTCCTGGAAGTGTTGGGGGCAACCTTCACTCCGCAAGCGCCGTGCCATACCTGCAACTGCTTGTTTTCTTGAAAGTCGGCGCTGGTGCCACGGCGATCTTGTCGCAGATGCGACATGCGTGCATCAGGCTTCGGCGCTGGCGTAGCTGTAGCAGCCCTTGGGGCAGACGCGGCCGCAGGAGCCGCAGCCGATGCAGTCGGCGGCGTTCTTCAGGCTCATCACCATCATCTGGTCGTCATCGAGGTCATCCTCGTCGATGTCGGCCATCAGCTCTTCGCCGCGCTCGACGAGGTCGAGCACCTCGCGCGGACAGACCTTGTAGCAGCGGCCGCAGCCGATACATTTCCTGCCGTCGATGGCGACGGCGCACTGCGGCGTCCATTCGACGCCGCCGCGGGTGCGGCCGGTGATCATGACCATGATGTCATCCTTTCTGCGCCGCCTGCAGGCGCGCGTTGGCTTCGGCCCAGGCCTTGCAGGCATCCAGCGTGCCCTGCGAGATCCCGGGAATTTCCTCCCACCCGGCGGGCAGGCGGTCTTCGACCAGGTCATGCAGCTTCGATGCCCATTCGCTGGCGATGCGTTTGCGCTTCTTGACCTCCTTGTCGAGGTCCCTGAGTTCGTCATCGGTCATTTCAGTGCTCCATGTTGCTGCGCTTTTCTGCGAGGGACAAAGCCGTCGCGGTTCGAGTCCTGCGCTCGCCACGGGCGGTGGGTACCCGTCGCCGCTCGTGTCCCCCGAGCCGGGCTGCGCCCGGCTCTCCTCCTTTACCTCGCTGCGACGGGCACCCACCGCCCTTAGCGGGATAGGCTCTTGCTTTGCGACCGTCGCACTGCAACGGCGTAACCTGATCGGGAGGGTGGGGCGTTCTGCGCAGCGAAGTAAAGGGGGAGGAGGCGCCCGCAGGGCGCCGACGGAGGACATGAGCGGAGCAGAATGCCCCGCCCTCCCGATCCCGCGTCCACAGAGAATCCCCAAGGGTTTTCATCCTACAGACCCGCAACGTCCGGATACTTGCCGATGATCTCGACGGCCACCGACAGGTACTTGTCGGCCTCGGTCTTCATCTTCGACAGGCTGTCGAAGCCGAAGCGATGGACGTCGCGCAGGGTGCGGTCCATCACCACCAGCTTGCCGACCACGATCAGTGCGCGGCCGAAACCTTCGTGCGTGAGCTGCACGAAGGGCACGGCCATCAGCCCGCATTCCTTTTCGATCAGTACCGCAATGGCATTGTGGAAAGCCTTGACGCGGGCGACGATGGTGTCGTCGGGATCGCCGACGATGGGCAGCGCCCGCTTCTGTTCCTTGCTCAGCACGTAGCCGGCGAGGATCTTTTCCACCGGCTTGCCGTCCCACTGGCCGTAGCTGTCGAGCGCCCGCGTCTGGCGCAGCATCTCCTTGATGAAGTCGGTTTCGTAGATGTCGGGCGTGTCGGTCGCGGTCGGTTCGGCAAGGGCGGTGCTCATGGATGTTCTCCGTCGGTAGGTTGCAATCGTTTGCGGAAGCGCGTCACTCTTCCCAGGATTCCTCGGCCATGCGGTCGAAGCGGTCGGCGTCCTTGCGCGCGCGCATGGCCTTGTCCACCCAGCCGATGCCGCCTTCGCGGATGGCCAGACTGATCTGCTTCAACAGGGGCTCGATCTCGGTTTCGTCGTCGAGGCGCACCGGCTGGATGCCGGCGGCCAGCAACTGCTTCACCGCCGAGGCGCCGGCAGCCAGGCAATACACGGCGGCGCAGCCCGACAGCGAGGCGATCTTCGCCGGCAGCTTGTTCTCGTTGCCGTCCATGCTTTCGGGCGGGAACTCGGCCAGCTCGACGAGCTGCGCGCGCTCGCCGTCCAGCGCGTAGATGGCGAAGCCGATCGCGGCCCCGAAGTGCTGGTCGACCATGACGCGGTCGGCGCTGGCGAAGGCGACGCGCAGCACGGCCGGGGCCTCGCTAGTGGCCGACCAGGCCAGCGCCAGACGGCGACCGGGCTGGCGTGGCGGGCTCGGTGGCATCGCGGTAAATGGATCGATGGACGGGGATGTCATGGTGGTTGCCCAGGAAAAGGTTGGCGACATCGAACAGGGCCTGGCGCGCGCCGCGATAGCCGACCCAGGTCCGCGTATAGCCGCCGACCCAGTCGTACTGCGGGAAGCCGGCGCGCAGCAGGGGTACGCCGAGGCGTTCCGCGCTTTGCGCCGCATGCGAATTGGAAATCACGAGCTGCACGCGGCCGGCGCGGGCGAGCTTCTCCATGTCCTCGAGGTCGCCGATCTGCACGCTGGTCGCCGGCATCTCGGCCAGCACCTCGGCACGCGCTGGGGCGACGGCGGCGACGATCTCGGCACCGACACCGGCGAGGAATTGGCCGAGGCCCACCAGCAGGTCGGCGTCTGCGGCAATCGCCACGCGCAGGAAGCCGGTCATGAAATGGGTATCGACCATCGCGTCCTGCAACTGGCGGCGCAGGCGGTCGATCCTGGCCGGCACCGGCTGGCCCGAGATCTCCGCCAGCGCCATGGTGAAGGCATCGCAGGCGGCGAGGCCCAGCAGGTGGTCGAAGCGGTAATCGGGCACGCCGCTGCGTTCTTTCAGCAGGTCGGCGGCCTTGGCTAGCGAACGGCCGATCACCAGCGTGGCGACCGACTCGCACATCGCCGCGATCTCGCTCTTCGGCGTGCCGCCCAGAGTCAGCGGCGTGGTTTCGACATCCACCAGGTGGCCGTCGAGCGAATCGCCGATGTCGGGCAGCATCACCGGACGCAGGCCGAAGGCCTCGATCCATTCCCGGATCGCTTCGGTGTCGCCGGGCGTCAGCATCGATGCGCAGAGGACATTGACCTGCCGCTTTCGCCGTCCAGCCAGCGCCGACTCTCGGGTATCTGGCACCAGCACGTCGATGATCGCTTCCACCGCCAGCGCAAAGCCGGATTCGAGGCAGCCGGTGTAGTCCGGCGTATTCACCGGCACCACGGCGGTCGATTCAAACTGCGGATTTTGTGCGCGAAATTCGCGCACCAGGCGTCGGATGTCGGTGCCCTGCATTTCGGAAAGCCCGGTGGTCGGCAGGCCGATGACATCGGGCTGGTTCTTTTCGCAGATCACGCGCAGGCCTTCGATGACGTTCTCGTCGGCGCTCATGATGGTGGACACCTGGTCCATGGCCGTGGTCTGCAGCGGGATCGGCTCGCGGAAATGGCGCACGAAGAACACCTTGCCGAAAGCCGTGCAGCCCTGCGAGCCGTGCAGCATCGGGATGCTGTTCTTCAGGCCGAGGAAGGCCAGCGCCGCGCCCACCGGCTGGCTGGCCTTGAGCGGATTGACCGCGAGGGCTTTTGCACGCTTGAGGCTCTCGGCCATAGCTTATTCCCTCGCTGCCAACGGTTCGCCGGCAAGGGCGGGCGTCGCCCACGGCGCCGGCGCGCGTACCTGCGCCCACACCGGTGCTTCCAGCGTCAGCGCCAGCTGGCGCACCAGTTCCAGCATACCGTCATAGCCGGCGTAGCCGAACTCGCGTTCCTGGTTGATGTCGAGGAAGGGGATGCGCGCCTTGAGCGCCGTGTAGAGGTTGCGCCCGCCGGCGATCAGGATGTCGGCTTGGTGGTCCTTGTAGGCTTGCAGCAGCGCCTTGGGGCTGCCGTCGGTGATCATCTTGGCGTCATCGCCCATGATCTCGCGGATGCGCGCCTTGTCTTCCTCGGTGGATTTGTTGGTGCCGGTGGCCACCACCTTCATGCCCAGGTCCTGCAAGGCCGAGACCACCGACCAGCTCTTGACGCCGCCGGTGTAGAGCAGCACCCGCTTGTCCTTGAGGCGCGCGGCCCAGGGCGCCAGCGCGGCCTTGATCTTCGCTTCCTCGCGGGCGATCAGGTGTTCGGTGCGCAAGCTGAGCCCGGGGTCGCCGATGAGGCGGGCGAAGTCGCGCAGCGCCTGCGAGGTGTCGGTGATGCCGTAGAAGCTGCCCTCGAAAAAGGGCACGCCGAAATCGGTTTCGAGTTTGCGCGCGACATTCAGCAGCGCCTTGGCACACACCACCATCGATACTTTGGCACGGTGCATGGTCTGCACCTCGCGGAAGCGCGTGTCGCCCGAGAGCGTGCACAGGATGCGCAGGCCGAGTTCGTCGAACAGCGGCGCCACATGCCAGAACTCGCCGGCGATGTTGTACTCGCCGATCAGGTTGACGTCGAACACCGGGATGCCCGGCCGCTGGGCGGAAGCCGGCACCGGATCCGGCTCGCGGGTGCCGATCACATGGCGGAACATGGCCTCGCCGGCGATGCGGTTGCCGAGGTTCTTGGTGCCGTAGAAGCCGGCGCAATCCACCGGCACCACCGGCGTGCCCCAGCGCTCGGTGGCCGCCCTGGCCACGGCCTCCATGTCGTCGCCGGTCAGCGCCGGGACGCAGGTCGAATAGAGGAAGACCGCCGCCGGCGAATAGTCGTCGATGGCCTGCTTGATGGCGTGGAACAGCCGCTTTTCGCCGCGACCCATGATCACGTCCTGCTCGGTGAGGTCGGTGGTCATGCCGATGCGGTAGAGCGTCGGCCCCGATGAACGCGTGCCGCGGTTGTCCCAGGAGGAACCGGCGCAGGCGATCGGGCCATGCACGATGTGGGCGACGTCGGCCACCGGCAAGAGCGCAATCTGCGCGCCGTCGAAGGAGCAGCCGCCGGCCGTGGCGCCGGGCTTGGTCTTGGCGCAGCCGGACTTCTCCTTCTTGTTGTGGGCGCAGGCGGGTTCGTTCAGCAGTTCGGCGATTTCGGCGGCTTTCATGGCGGGCCTCGATGGGTTGCCCCATGTTTTGCAAGCCCCATGCCAGAGCGCAAGTCCTTGACGCCGCGTGAAAGTCGGCGCTGGCACGACGGCGATGTCGGGCCGCTGCCGGCCTTTGTAGGGTTTGCGACAGTGCTGCGACGACCCCGCGTAACGGCGCGGGTTTGCCGGCTGGCACCGATCCTGCATCGTCGACAACTATGAACGCCACCGACCTGCGCCCCCACCTGCTTGCCTTTGCCGCCCGGCCGACGCTCCCGGAAACCCAGGCACTGGCCGGGACGATTGCGCTGGCCCCGCGTCGGCGCGGGCCTTGGCGCGCCCCGCTGGCCGGCCTTGGCGCGCGCGAGCTCGATGCGGTGCTGCTGACCTACTTCCCCGCCGCCGCCCCGCTGCGCCCGCTGCTGCACATCTGGCGCGAGGAGGCCGAAGCGCTGCCACGTCCGGCGATGGACGAGTTCGATGACCTGGTCGCCCTGCTGATTGCGCACCAGACCGACGACGGGCCCGATTCACGCTGGCTGGCCCACGCCATCGCCACCGCCAGCATGGCTGATAACCACCTCTGGCAGGACCTCGGCCTGCCCAGCCGGGTCGAGCTCAACGCCCTGATGCAGACCCGCTTCACCGCGCTGAAGCTGAAGAACGTCGGCGACATGAAGTGGAAGAAGTTCTTCTACCGCCAGCTCTGCGAAGCCGCGGAAGTGCTGATCTGCAAGTCCCCCAGCTGCGCCGAATGCTGCGACTATTCGGTCTGCTTCGGACCCGAGACATGAGACGACTTTTCATTCCCCTGCTGTTCGCCGCCTGCGCCGCCCACGCCGACGAGGTGCAGGTCGCCGTCGCCGCGAATTTCACCGCACCGGCCAGGCGTGTCGCCGCCGCCTTCGAGAAGCACAGCGGGCACAAGGTGCAACTGTCCTTTGGCGGTACCGGCAAGTTCTACGCCCAGATCAAAAATGGCGCGCCCTTCGACGTGCTGCTCGCCGCCGACGACGAAACTCCGGCCAGACTGGAGCAGGAAGGCGCAGCCGTCGCCGGCAGCCGATTCACCTATGCCACGGGTCGACTGGTGCTCTGGTCAGCGAAGCCCGGCTATGTCGATGACAAGGGCGCAGTGCTGAAACAGGGCAACTTCAAACACCTCGCCATCGCCAATCCGAAACTGGCCCCCTACGGCGCCGCTGCGGTCGAGGTGTTGGCCGCGCTGAAACTGGTCGACACCGTGCGGCCCCGGTTCGTCCAGGCCGAGAACATCGCCCAGGCCCATCAGTTCGTCGCCACGGGCAATGCCGAACTGGGTTTCGTCGCCCTGTCGCAGGTCATGCAGGACGGCCGGCTCGGCGCCGGCTCGGCCTGGGTCGTGCCGGCGAACCTGCACAAAGCCATCCGGCAGGATGCCGTGCTGCTCGACAAGGGCAAGGGCAAGCCCGCCGCCGAGGCCTGGCTGGGCTTCCTCAAGAGCGACAAGGCAAACGCCGTCATCACGTCCTTCGGCTACGAGGTCTAGCAAAGACAGCGGCATCCCCCGCCGCGCGATGTCGCGGTAGCATTCGCCCCATGCTGAGCTTACCCAACCTCGCGTCCGATCTCGGTGCCGTCTGGCTGACCTTCAAGCTGGCGACCGTCACCACGCTGATCCTGCTGCTGATCGGCACGCCGATCGCCTGGTGGCTGGCGCGTACCCGTTCGTGGTGGAAAGGCCCGGTCGGTGCCGTGGTGGCGCTGCCCATCGTGCTGCCGCCGACCGTGATCGGCTTCTACCTGCTGCTGGTAATGGGGCCGAATGGCCCGGTCGGGCAATTCACGCAATGGGCCGGCATCGGCCTCCTGCCCTTCACTTTCTGGGGCCTGGTGGTGGCCTCGGTGTTCTACTCCATGCCCTTCGTCGTGCAGCCGATCCAGAACGCCTTCGAGGCCATCGGCGAGCGCCCGCTGGAAGCGGCGGCGACCTTGCGCGCCTCGCCGCTCGACGCCTTTTTCAGCGTCGCCCTGCCGCTGGCCAGGCCCGGCTTCCTCACCGCGACGATACTGGGCTTCGCCCACACCGTCGGCGAATTCGGCGTGGTGCTGATGATAGGCGGCAACATCCCGGGGGCCACGCGCGTGGTCTCGGTGCAGATCTACGACCACGTCGAAGCGCTCGAATACGGCCAGGCGCACTGGCTGGCCGGCGCCATGATGGCCTTTTCCTTCCTGGTGCTGCTGGCGCTATACACGCTCACCGGGAAACGCCGGCCATGAGCATCCGCGCGCAATTCCTGCTGAACCATCCGGGCTTCGCGCTGGATGTCGATCTCGACCTGCCGGGCAGCGGCGTCAGCGCCGTGTTCGGCCACTCCGGTTGCGGCAAGACCACGCTGCTGCGCTGCATCGCCGGACTGGAGCGTGGCGCCGGCCGGCTCGATGTGAATGGCGAGACCTGGCAGGACGACGCGCGCTTTTTGCCCACCCACCAGCGGCCGCTGGGCTATGTGTTTCAGGATGCACGGCTGTTTGCGCACCTCGATGTCGCGCGCAACCTCGATTTCGGCTGCCGTCGTTGCAATGGCGCGGCGGCGGTGAAGCGCGACGCCATTGTCGACCTGCTCGGCCTCGGCCCCTTGCTCGACCGCCTGCCGGAGCGCCTGTCGGGCGGCGAACAGCAGCGCGTGGCGATCGCCCGGGCGCTGCTCACGGCGCCGCGCCTGCTCTTGATGGACGAGCCGCTGGCCTCGCTGGATCATGCCCGCAAGCAGGAATTCCTGCCCTGGCTGGAACGCCTGCGCGACGAACTCGACATCCCGCTGATCTACGTCAGCCACGCGCCCGACGAGGTCGCGCGCCTGGCCGACCATATCGTGGTCATGGAAGCCGGCCGCGCCGTGGCCCAGGGGCCGCTGGCCGAGACCCTGGCGCGCATCGACCTGCCGATCCGGCTGGGCGAGGATGCGGGCGCCGTGTTCGCCGCGCGGGTGGCCGAGCGCGACGCCGAGTGGCACCTGGCGCGCGTCGAGTTCGACGGCGGCGAGCTGTGGGTGCGCGACAGCGGCGTGCCGGTCGGGCGCCGCGTGCGGGTGCGCATCCTCGCCCGCGACGTCTCGATCGCCAGCAGCCGCCACGACGACGTCAGCATCATGAACCTGCTGCCGGCCACCGTCATCGCCCACGCCGGTGAAGACCATCCGTCGGCGGTGCTGGTGCAACTGCGCATCGGCGCCACGACGCTGCTGGCGCGCCTGACGCGGCGCTCGGCGCAACGCCTCGGGCTCGCCCCGGGGCGCGAGGTCTGGGTGCAGATCAAGGCCGTGGCGCTGATCGGCTGAGTGGCGCCATGCAAACGGGATTCGCCGGCCAGGCCGACCTCGATGCCATGGCCGACCTGCTCGGCGAACTCTTCGCCCTCGAAACGGACTTCACGCCGGACCGCGCCAGGCAGCGTGCCGCCCTGCGCTGGATCCTCGACCATCCCGACCACGGCCGCCTGTTCGTGCTGCGCGACGGCGACGCGGTGGTCGGCATGGCCAATGCGCTGATCCAGGTCAGCACTGCCGAGGGTGGGCCGGTGCTGGTGCTGGAAGACGTCATCGTCGCCGCCAGCCATCGCGGACGGGGCCAGGGACGCCGGCTGGTCGAGCATGTCCTGGCCTGGGCGCGCGACACGGGCCTGTCGCGCGTCACGCTGCTGGCCGACCGTGACAACGCGGCGGCCCTGCGCTTCTACCAGGCGCTGGGCTTCGAAGAGTCGGCGATGGTGGTACGGCGCCGAATGCTTGCGTAGTAGCCTGAAAGCATTTCCGCTTGACTGCACGATATAACCATAGTTATAGTGCGGTCTTTTGCTTTTGCCGGTCGAGCCGAATCGACCATTTCTGGCGAGGCCTTTCGACCATGTGGTGGAAATGCGAAGTCCGGTTTTCCCAGACCATCCTCAGGCTGAAGGTCTGGGCGCGTAGCGAGCCCGAGGCGCGCAGCAAGATACAACGCATGTATCAGATTTCCACCATTGAGCATCTGGCGCCAGTTAACCCGGAAGCCCTGCTTCCGTGCACGGCCCGCTTGGCGGAGTCGTTGGCGAGCGGCGTGCCGGAGACCGAGTCGCGGCGGCGCGGCCGCCCAGCGGATTCATTCACTGCCATGGGGTCCGCCGATTCCGGTCCCAGAAAGTACACAGGATGTCTGGCGAAGCTGACGATAGAAGATCCCCCCCTCTGGCTGCTTTCGAAACCCTGATTGGTGTCGGCACCCGGCTTTCCGGCGACATCGTGTTTTCCGGTGGGCTGCGCATCGACGGTGAGGTGAAGGGCAGCGTCCGCACCCGTGAGGCGCAGGCCGGCACACTGGTGATTGGCGAGCATGGGCGCATCGAAGGTGACATCGATGTGGCGCGCCTGATCGTCAACGGTCAGGTGACGGGGCGGGTCGATGCCAGTGAATTGCTGCGGCTTCGCGCTACGGCCCGGATCGACTGCGATGTCACCTATGCGCTGGCCGAAATCGATCCCGGCGCGGTGATCCGCGGACAACTGCTGCAACGGCAGGATGCGGCACCTGTCGTCGCCGAGCCACAGCCCGCCCCGACGGCTCAGAAGCCGTAGGGCTGGTAGAGCCAGTCCTTGACCACTGCGGCGTCGCGGTCGGGCAGGTAGCGGAAGCCGGCCTGGACGTCATCGATCACGGCAGTGGCCAATGCGTGCGGCACGCTGCGCAGGGTCAGCATGTGGAAGAACCAGGCCATCGGGTAGCCGACGGCCTTGTCGTAGCGCGCCAGCGCATCGTGCAGGGCGAGGCCCTGGATGCCGAAGCCGGCGGAAAACTTTGGCGCGGCGCCATTCAGTGCCGCCACCGGCGTGGCGTTGAGGATGGCCTGCCGGTAGCGGTCGAGGTGCTCGCGCACGGCAAGCACCCAGTGGTTGGAGAACTGCGTCGCGCTGCCGGCGCTGCTTTGCTCCCAGGCCGCGATGAAGCGATGCACGGGTTGCGGATCGGGCTTTTGCGCGCGCATGCGATCGAGGAAGGCGGTCACCGGCGTCAGCCGCCGCAGGCTGAGGAAGGCGGCACCCAGCGGTTGGCCGTGGCCCGGGCAGGCGCTGTCGCCGTGGCGCGGATCCACCAGTTCCTCGATACCGGAGGGCAGGGCGTCGCCGGCGAACAGCGGATGGCAGGCGACCTCCTGCAGCTCTTCGATTTCCAGCTGGACAAAGTCGGTGGCGCCGTTGCCGGTGGACGCGACCAGGTAGCGGGTACGGCCATTCAGTCGCGTGGCGCGCAGCGCACGGTCGGCATAGTCGTCGCAGAGCGCGGCCATGTCGTCGTCGCGCGCCGCCAGTTCGGCTTCGGCCCAGCGTTCGAGGTCGTCGGCGACATGGTGACCGTCACCATCGACCACGCCGCCGAGGCGATACCAGCCGCCGCGCGCCAGCACTTCGCGAAAACTCAGGTCCGGGGCCAGCGCCCCCAGTTCCTTCGCCAGCACCGCAGGGCCGGCGGAGGCGGGAAGGCGCACACAAAGTTCGGCGATGTGCTGCGAAAGTTCATCCCAGTGCGGGTGGCTCATTCTGTGGGCTCCGTGCGGCCGTGGCTGTGTTGCAGACGTTGCCAGGCGGCCTGGCGTACGTCGGCTTCGGGGTCATCGAGATGGCGGCGCACCGCCTCGACCGGCGCGCGTTCGACGGCGGCCAGGCGTACCAGCCAGTCGTCATCCTCCAGCATGCGTTCGGCATCGCTGGCGAGGGCGCGGCCGGCGACGATGCGCCGCACCTCGGCCTCGTGGTCGAACAGCAGGCGGCCCAGGGCGAAGGCGGGCAGGCGATGGGCCA
This sequence comes from Rhodocyclales bacterium, assembly GCA_016215645.1. Lineage (GTDB taxonomy): Bacteria > Pseudomonadota > Gammaproteobacteria > Burkholderiales > Rhodocyclaceae > Sulfuritalea. The sequence continues at coordinate 4,342 of JACRIX010000065.1, read as the reverse complement.
CGGTCTTGCGCACTTCGCGTTCCGGATCTGCCGCCAGTTTCGGCAGCTTGCCGTGCGGCAGGCGCCGCGCCACCACCACGCGCACCATGTAGTCGGGGTCGCGTGCCAGCGGCATCAGGCGTTGCGGGTCCAGCCGCTGCGCCACGCTGATGCGCACTTCGCGGTCGGGGTCCTGCATCAGCACCTCAAGCTGCTCGGGAGGCAGGCGCGTGGCGACGACGCGGCGCACCACTTCATCGCGGTCCTCGGTGAGCGCCACGATGGACTCGAGCGGCGCATGGCGCGCGGCGATGGCGCGGCGCTCCCAGTGGTCGTCGCCGAGGTAGGCCTCGGCCTCGCCCGGGTGGCTGCGGAAGAAGCGATCCATGCGGCGACCGCTCGGCGCCAGCGCGCAGACATCGTGCGGATGGCAGGCGCCGGCCGCCAGCAGGCTGGCAGCGTGGCGGCAGCGCTCGCAGCTGGGGGCAGGGGCGCCCGCAACCGTGCGGACGCCGACGCGGCTTGCATCACGCATCGTCGCCAATCAGGCCGACCACCAGTCCGCTGGCGGCCTCGGCCTCGCGCGTCAGGCGCACGCAGTGCTCATTGGCATCGAGGTAGTAAATCTGGCAGCGCGCGTTGCCATGCGCCGCCGGCAGGTTGGGGGCGACATCGTCGTCGTTGCAGACGACGATGCGCAGGCCGCCGAACTCGGCGCGCAGCTGCTGCTGCAACTCCATGTCCGCCAGCCGCGGATTGGCTGCGGCGACATAGTCGGCAACGCGTCCGGGCAGGTCGGGATCCATCACCCCTCCTCGGATTCCACGGCAAACCGCGTCAGCGTCGCCGCTTCGACGCCCATGATCCGGGCCAGCCAGGGCGGCGGCGATAGCAAGGCATGTTGCAGCCGCGCGATGGTGCTGCCGGCTTCGCCGCCGGCATTCACCTTGACCGGATGGATGCCGGCGCGCACCACCTTGGCAGTGGCCGGTCCGCCGATGGACTGCACGTAGACCACCTGGCAATCCCTGATCAGTTCGGCGCGGGCGACGTTGCGGTCTTCGGCGTGGTCGGCCTCCAGGGTCGGGCGGATGTCGACCAGGCGCAGCTCGGAAGGCGAGACCTGGTAGATCAGGAAGCGCTCGCAGGAGCCGAAATGGCCGTCGAGCAAATCGCCGTTGTTGGAGGCGCAGGCGACGCGGATCGAGCCGGGCAGGTCGCCATCGGCATACGGCGCCACGGTCGGCAGCTCGCTGCCGGTGACGCCCTCGCCCCAGAGCAGGCGCACGGCGTGCTTGAGGTTTTCGCGCGGGACGCCGGTGACGATCACGTCGTCGCCTTGCAGGATCATCTGCAGGTCGGCCACGGTGACCGACTTCAGCTTGGTCTCGGTCAGCGGCAGGTCGAGCCGCTCCGCCAGCGCCGAGACCAGGTCGCGCGGCGCGACATCGTCCAGTTCACGCGCCGCCAGCGCAATGCGCAGGGCGGCTTCGCGGGTGATCGACGGAGTCATGACGGCTCCCGGATCAGAGATACACGATACAGGCTTCGCCGGCCGGACAGGCGTCGAGGCAGGCCGGGGAATCGTGCTCGCCCTCGCACTCGGTACAGGTCTCGACGTTGATCTTGTAGATGCCGCCCTTGTCGGTGATCGAGGTGGTCGGGCAGACCGGCTTGCAGTCGCCGCAGGAGGTGCATTCAGCCTGGATGATTTTCATTGCCATGATTGTTCTCCCTGTAACAGCCTATTCGGCGGCGTCGATGCGCCGCGCCCGTAGCGAGATGGGGAAGCGCGCAGGCAGGGCCTGCGGCTCGATGTAGTAGGTGCCGCCGTTGTTGAGCCGGATCTCGCCGCCCCACTTTTCCGCGCTGTCGAATTCCATCGTGACGATGGCATCCTCCAGGTCGCGCTTGGGCAGGTAGAACGAGTAGGCACCGGCGGCGTCCTTGCCGACCATGATGTTGGCCATGACTTTCCTTCGGGTTGGCGACGGGAAGGGCAAGCCCTTCCCGTCGGTCGAAATTAACGAACCAGGTCGAAGTTGTAGTCGGTGGTGGCCATCCCCATGGTGTCGGCATCGAGCTTTTCCAGCACCGCATTCACCAGGGTGGTCACGACCTGCATGGCCCCCTCGTAGCCGATCGTCGTCTGGCGATGCAGGTGGTGACGGTCGAACAGCGGGAAGCCGATGCGGATCAGCGGCACCTCGAACTCCTTGCCCTTGTGCAGGGTGTCGCGCTGGATGAACTTGCCGTAGCTGTTGCCGATCAGGAAATCCGGCTTGTCGGTGAAGCACAGGCTGCGCAGGTGCCACAGGTCGGCGCCCATGTAAACCTTGCCATTGACGCCGAAGGGGTTCTCGGCGAGCAGGGCTTCCATCGCCTTCTTCCAGCGCTTGCCGCCGTTGTGGCAAACGATGTGGGTCGGCTCGGCGCCGCACTCCATGAGGATCTTGACCATGCCCATGAGGAAGTCGGGATCGCCGTAGAGGGCGAACTTCTTGCCGTGCAGCCAGGCGTGCGAGTCGGCCATCAGGTCGACCAGGCGGCCGCGCTCGACGGCCAGCGATTCGGGAATCGGCTTGCCGGTGAGCTCCGAAACCTTCATCAGGAAGTCGTCGGTCCAATCCACGCCCATCGGGATGTTGAGCTTGGGCACCTCGTGGTTCCAGGTGTTTTCGACGAACTTCTTGGTCTTTTCGAGCTGCCAGGGCTGGATCAGGAGGGTGCTGTAGGCATTGGGCGCATCCTTGATCTCGGCCTGGGTGGTGCCGCCGGCATACATGCGGAACTCGCCGTCCGACGGGGTGTCGAGCACCTCGGTCGGGTCCGACATCAGGGTTGCATCGACGCCCATCTCGGCCATCATGCGCTTGATGACGCGGAAGTTGCCCAGGTAGGTTTCGAAGCCCGGCACGAAGTTGAGCTTCTTGTTCGAGCCGATCACCTTGCCTTCCATGGTGTTCAGCGTGAAGGAGCGGATGATGCCCTCGAACATGTTGTCCCAGCCGGTGACGTGCGAGCCGACGAAGGAGGGCGTGTGGGCGAAGGGCACCGGGAAGTCCTGCGGAATGTGACCTTCCTTCTTGGTGTTGTTGATGAAGGCGTTGAGGTCGTCGCCGATCACCTCGGCCATGCAGGTGGTCGATACCGCGATCATCTCGGGCTTGTAGATCGCCCGGGCGTTTTCGAGGCCGTCATACATGTTCTTCTGGCCGCCGAACACCGCCGCGTCTTCCGTCATCGAATCCGAGACGCAGGAGATCGGCTCCTTGAAGTGGCGGTTGAAGTAGGTGCGGAAGTAGGACACGCAGCCCTGCGATCCATGCACGTAAGGCAGGGTTTTCTCGAATCCCAGAGCACACAGGACAGCGCCCAGCGGCTGGCAGGCCTTGGCCGGATCGACGGTCAGCGCCTCGCGCTTGAAGTTGAGTTCCTGGTATTCCTTGGTCGTGGTCCAGTTGAAGACTTCCTGCACCTTGGCGGCGGGGTGCTTCTCCTCGAACATTTCCTGTTTGTTCTTCAGCGAGGCCTGGTAGTCGGCATCGCCGAACAGCGGGAAACAGGGCTTGATTTCATCTACGGTTTGCATCTTCGTCTCCTTTGCCCGCACCGCTCATTTGCGGATGCGGGCGAAATTGAGGGAATGTTCCGAATCCTTGCTCAGGCGGCCTTCGGCAACTCGGCGGCTTCCACCACCTCGGGTTGCTTCTTCCACGGCGGGGTCTGCTTGCTCCAGCACGGGTTGCTGATCGCCATGTCCATGTCGCGGGCGAAGATGGCGAAGCCGTCGTAGCCGTGATACGGACCGGAGTAGTCCCAGGAGTGCATCTGGCGCAGCGGGATGCCCATCTTCTGGAATACGTACTTTTCCTTGATGCCGGAACCGACCAGGTCGGGCTTCAGCTTCTTGACGAACTCCTCCAGCTCGAAGCCGGTGGCATCGTCATACAGCAGCGTGGCGTTGCCCATTTCCTTGATGGTGCGGTCGTAGTCGTCGCCGTGGGCGAACTCGTAGCCGGTGCCGATGACTTCCATGCCGAGGTCTTCGTAGGCGCCGATCACGTGGCGCGGACGCAGGCCGCCGACGTAGAGCATCACGGTCTTGCCCTGCAGGCGCGGCTTGTACTTGTCGATCACGGCCTGCATCATCGGCTGGTACTTGGCGATCACGCGCTCGGCACCTTCTTTGATCGTGTCGTCGAAGTGGGCGGCGATGGCGCGCAGCGACTCGGCCACCTTGGTTGGGCCGAAGAAGTTGTACTCCAGCCAGGGTATGCCGTACTTCTCTTCCATGTGGCGGCTGATGTAGTTCATCGAGCGGTAGCAGTGGAGGAGGTTGAGCTTGACCTTGGGCGTCTTT
>JACRIX010000064.1 GCA_016215645.1 Rhodocyclales bacterium | reverse complement strand
CGAGAAGGGCGTCCATCTGGAAGGCATCACCGGCACGCGCTACATGTACCACGACCCCTGCCACACCCCGATCAAGCACTACAACCCGGTCAAGCTCGTCTCCGAGCTCATGGGCGGCAAGGTAGATCTCTCCGACCGCTGTTGCGGCGAATCAGGCACGCTGGCCGTCACGCGTCCCGACGTCTCGACGCAAGTGCGTTTCCGCAAGCAACAGGAAATCGAAGCCGGCGCCGCCAAGCTGCGCGCCGACGGTTTCAGCGGCGAGGTGAAGCTGCTGACCTCCTGCCCGAGCTGCCTGCAAGGCCTCTCCCGTTTCGAGCCCGACGCCGCTGTCCGCGCCGACTACGTCGTCGTCGAAATGGCGAAGCACCTGCTGGGGAAAGACTGGCTGAAGAACTATGTGCAGGCGGCAAATGCGGGTGGGATCGAGCGGGTGTTGCTGTGATGGTTAGGACAACTAGGCCCAGCTTTCGGCTGAAAGCGACATCTCGTTAAGCTCGGCGCGGGCCTCGCGCCAGCTAGGGTAGTGCTCGGCAAGAATGGCGAGGAAGCGGTCGCTGTGGGTCGGTTCCCGCAGATGCAACATCTCATGCACGACGACGTATTCCAGCAGGTCCTTCGGCTTCTTCACCAGTTCCGTGTTGAGACGGATATGACCGGCGCGGTGGTTGCAGCTTCCCCATTTGGTCTTCATGCGTTGCAGGAAATAGCCGCCGACCTTGACGCGTAGTCGCTTCTCCCATTTGGCGATCAGTGCGGGAACGGTACCGTGCAGTAAAGACTTGTGCCACTCGTGGATGACTTCGGCCCGCTTTGCCTCGCTCGCGCCAGGTCGCACGGTGAGAGTGATGCGGCGGTGGTCGATCGTGACGGACGGTTTGGCGTCGCGATGGTGAACGCTGAGCAGATAGCGCCGGCCCCAGAGGTAATGGGTCTCGCGATCGACGAACCGGCGCGGCGCCTCGCGCGCTTGTTCCCGCAACCGCGACTGCTGGTCCCGAATCCACTGGAGCTTGGTGATGGCAAAGGCACGCGCCACTTCCAGACGCGTTCCTGTAGGGGCGACCAGCGTCACGCGCCCGGCTGGCGGATGCACGGATAGATGGACGTTCTTAATTGCCTTGCGGGTCACCTGGATTTCGATGCCGCCCAGACGGATGGTCTCGGTCATGCGTAGCCCGGCTGCTGCTTGATGATCTCGAAGAGGGCGCGGGTCGCCTCGCGGTCGCGGCCCATGAGCGGAAACAGCGCATTGAGCACTTGCGCTTCACGAGCCGGATCACCCTTCCAGCCCGCCGGCGCCTGCTCGCGCATGGCCTGATCGATCCTGAGCGCGAGCGCGGCATGTTCGTCGCGGTATTGGGCCGTCGGTTCCGCGGCCTGGTTCGCCGCCGGCGGCTGCGATGCCACGATGCTCGGCAGGTTGCGGTAGAGCACGATTGCTTCCGGGCGCCCGTGCAAGACCGCCGGCACCCCGGCCACGTCGTGCTTCTGGGCGAGCCGCCTCACCAGCGCCTCGGCATCCTTCAGGAAACGTTCGTAGGCGGCCGCGTCGTCGCGCGCATGCTTGATGAGATCCTGCAGCAACTTCGACATCTCGGCGTAGAAGCGCGGATCGGTGAGCTGCTCGCGGATGATGGTCTTGCGGACGTTGTTGATGATGCCCTCGGCGATGGCGTTGCGCGAGAGCTTGCCCTTCTCGTTGAGCTTGCGGGCGATGGCGTCGTGGATGCCGGTCTTGATGATGAGCTCGGTCAGCGACAGCGAACTAAGGTTGCCCAGATCGCTCGCGGGGTCGGCCTGCACGTAAGTGTTGAGCAGGTGGCGCATGTCGGCCTCGTAAGGCTTGATGTCCAGCTCCTCGCCCGAGTGCCTCTTTATCTGATTGCGCGTGTCGCCGTAGAACTCCACTTCCTTCTTCAGGGCAGCCGCTTCGGCATCGCTGTAGCCGGCTTCCGCTAGGTTCTGCGCGATATCCGCGTAGGCACGCACGAAACTGGCAACAGCTTTGTAGAAGGTGATGCGCAGCGGTTCGGTCTCGTTCAGCGCCTGCGGGTCGGCGGCATCGCCGCAGAAGTAATGCAGGAACTGCTCGACCTCGCGCGGCAAGGGCACCGGTTCGCGCAGATAGTGCAGCGCCTCGCGCGCCGCGTCGAGCTGCTTCCTGCCTTCCTTGAGCCAGTCCTTCAACTCGACGTTGTTGCTGCCGCCGCTGCCTTCGTCGATATCCAGCTCGTCGGAGCTGTAGACCGCGATCGCCTCCTGCACGTCCTTGAACAGTTCCTTGAAGTCCACGATGTAGCCGTAATCCTTGTCGTCGCCGTCGAGACGGTTGGTGCGACAGATGGCTTGGAACAGGTTGTGGCCATGCAGCTCGTTGTCGAGGTAGATGTAGGTGCAACTCGGCGCGTCGAAGCCGGTGAGCAACTTGCTCACCACCACCAGCAGCTTCATGTTGGCCGGCTCTTCGATGAAGCGGCGCTTGACTTCGTCCTCGTAAGCCTTGGTGGTCTGGCCGCTCTTCAGGACATGCCGGGTGTAGGTGTCGAACTTGTAGCGCTCGTCGCTGTTGGACGGCTCGCGCGAGATGGCGTTGTGGTTCGGCTCGTAGGAAGTGACGATGCCGCAGCAGGAACCCAGGCTGGTGTTCTGCAACAACCGGAAATAGTGGCAAGCGTCGAAGATGCTGGCCGCCACCAGGATCGCCGTGCCGCGCTCGTTGTTGAGTCGCGGCTTGAGATCGAAGTCCTCGATGATGCTGTGCAGGATGCGCTGCTTGCGCTCGCCGGCGCTCATCAGCTCCTGCATCGTCGCCCAGCGCCGGCGCAGCACCGCCTTCTGGAAATTGTTGAGCGCTCGGGTCTTCGTCTCGAAATACGCCTCGATGGCCTGTGGCGAAGTGATGCGCTGCGGCACGTCGCGCGCCTCGTATTTCAGGTCTAGCACCACCTTGTCCGCCACCGCCTGATGGAACTTGTAAGTGTGGATATAGGTGCCGAACACTTCGCGCGTGGTCTGCCGGTCCTTGCGTAACAGCGGCGTGCCGGTGAAGCCGATGAAGATCGCCCCTTCGAGCCAGCGCTTCATCTGCTTGTTCATGTCCCCGCCCTGAGTACGGTGGCACTCGTCGACGAACACGTAGAAGCGTCCGTGAACGGGCGGCGGCGGGCCCTGGAGGTCGGCCGGGTCGAACTTGTGGATGAGCGCACACAACAGCCGCGGTGCGGCCGCACCGATCTTGGCGACGAACTCCGCCCGCGTGGTGATGCGCGGGCTAGGCGCGTCTTCGGCCACCACGCCGGCGTTCTTCATCACGCCCTCGATCTGCTTGTCGAGTTCGTCGCGGTCGGTGACGACCAGGATGCGCGCCTCGGCGTCGTGCTCCAGCAGCCACTTGGCCAGGAGCACCATCAGGATGCTCTTGCCGCTGCCCTGGGTGTGCCAGATGACGCCGCCCTCGCGGCTGCGGACGCGCGCCTGCGCCGCCTTGACGCCGGCGAACTGATGCTGGCGCGGCACCTTCTTGATGCCGTTGTCGAAAATGATGAAGTGGCGAATCAAGTCCAATATCCGCGCCTTGTCGCACAGTTCGGCCAGCGGCCGATCGAGCAGCGCACCGGGCGGTACGGGTGCGTCCGCCGGCAAGGGCGCCGCCTTCCACTCGACGAAGAACTCCTCCCGCGTAGTGACGGTACCGTAGCGCAGGCCCTGGGTGTCGTTGCCTGCCAACAGCAACTGTACCGTCGGGAAGAAGGGCAGGTTGAAAATGGGTTCCTGGTTGGTGATGAGTTGGCGGACACCGTCGGCCACCTCCACCGAGCCACGCTTCAGTTCGATCACCGCGACCGCGATGCCGTTGAGGTAGAGCACGAGGTCGGGCCGGCGTTCGAAGCCCCCTCTAAGCGTCACCTCTTCGGCCAGGGCGAAGTCGTTGTTCTCCGGCCTTTCCCAGTCGACCAGATGCACCGAGTCGTGGGGCTTGCCCGCCGCGACCTGCACCTCCACGCCGTAGCGCAGTAGCTTGTAGCTGCGCAGGCTCGCCTGGTAGAGATCGCTCATGTCCTTGGCGCTGCCGGCGTCCGCGGCCGCCAACAGTCTTTGCACGGCAGCGGAGACGTGCGCGTCCGAGTAGCCCCGCGCCAACAGGTTGGCCCGCAACAGTTCGGTCTCGACGCCCCGGTTGTTGGGGCGTTCGCGCCATTCGCCCAGATAGCGGTAACCGAGGCCATCCGTCCGGGCCGGATCGGTGAACAGGGCGACGACGCGGTCCTGCGTCTGGCGTTCGCTGCGGGGCGCCTCGCTCATGCTCCGTTCTCCTTGTCCAGAAGCTTGCGCATCGTCGAGCCTTTCGCCGTCAGCCGGTACTTTTGCAGGCGACTCTTTGGCTTGTCGGCCACAGTCATTTCCACCATGCCCGCGATGATCGCCGCCTGCTGGTACTGCTCCCGGAAGTGCTTCTCGTCCTTCAGTCCGAGTGCGGCCATGATTTCGGCACGCGCCATTTCGCCGGTTAGAACCCGCAGGAGTCGGGCAACTTCGGGGGTGACTTCGGGGGTGACTTCGGGGGCGGAATGGATTCCGGACCCAACACGGCGAACTGTCGTCACGAACCCATCGCCGATCGAGAACTCCGGCTCGGGCAAGCCCGCTTCCCGGCAGCGCTGGATCATGTCGCGGGTACCGGTGCCCATGCGCTCGATGTAACCGGCGAGGTACATGGGCTCCGCCAGCAGCGGGTTGCCCGGCACCGAGCCATGAGGCTGCCGCAACTTCTCCAGCGTCAGCGAGGGGGGCAAGCCGCCCGGATTCCACACCTCGATCCGGTCGGAAAAGAGCATCACCTGCACGCTGCCGTCGCTGGTGTAGTCCCGGTGCGCCACCGCATTGACGATCATTTCCGCAATCACCTCGCGGGGAATCTCGTAACGCACCGGAACCTGCGGCCCTGCTGCGCGCGTCCCCACGGACAGCGCGATCTTGCTCAACACGAAATCGACGGCCTGATCCACCAGCTCGAACACCGTGCCCTTGTACACCTGATAGGACGGGATCGGTTTGGCCACCTGCGTGCCGTGGAAGTGGGCGCACTTGAGTTCCGAGGCGATCAGGAAGCGCTGCGGCTGGCGGGCGAACAGCAGTACCGCCGCGTGGGTGGGACGCCCCTCGTCGAGCAGGTTCAGATGCGTCAGCAGTTCCTCGGGCGTGGCGGCTTCGCTCAGCGGGAAGCCTCTCATCTGGCGGGCATTGCGGATGAACCAGGCCATCCTTTCGGTGTCCAGTTCCGCTATGGTGGCCTTGGGGCAAGCGGTGGCGTCGAACGGTCCGGAACGGATCAGCTCGCGATCGACGAGCACCTGTACCAGCGCCGCATATACCGCGGCCAGCAGTTCCGCAGCGCTGGCGAAGCGGCGACGGATCAGGTCGCTGCCGGCACGGCGGACCAGCGCCTGCATCTTCGAATGCTTGGCCCGATCGTCACCGCCCTTGACGAATATCAGGCGCAGCTTATTACGGCGCGTGGCCAGCTCAAATTCCCGCTGCGTCGGCGAAACGCCCTCGGCGTCCTCGTAGCCGTACTCGTTGCCCAACAAGCCGAGGTAAATGTCGCAGCGTTCCACCTCGTCGAGATAGACCGCATCGGCGCGGCGGTCGGCGGCGGGCACGTCCTCGAAAAGAACGGGTTCGAAAAACCGGCGCATCAAGGCATCCCCGCGCAGATAGTCTCGCAGCGCCGCCCGCTCCTCGGCAAACTCCTTCTGCACGCTGCTGACGAAGATGCGCAAGGTCGTCATGATGTCTAGGTGTGAGGCGTCGGCGGCTCGCCGAACAAGTCGCGGTATTTTCTCCCGGCGCGCACGATGTTGTCATCAGAAAACAACGGCCGCAGAAGCTTGGCCCGCCATTCCGGGTCGTCGGCGATGAACTGCTTGACGCTCTTGAAGGATGGCGCGCCGCCCTTCCTGGCAACTTCATCGATGGCGCCGAAGACGGTGGTAAACAATTCCAGGTCGTCATTCGAGGCTTTGCGGAACTGGTCCAGCCAATTCAGCGCTTCGTCGCCATACCAATCGCGGAAATAGCGTTCCGCCTCGGCGGCATTGTCGGCGGCGACGAAGCCGGCATACTTGCCGGCGTAATGTTCGCGAACATAGCTCCTCGCCAGCGCGATCTTCTCCGCGCCGCCGTACCGGGTTTTCGGGTTGTACGGGCCGACGGCCTTGCGCAGGTACTGCTCGGTAGTCCGCTCGGCGTGCCGGTGCAGCAGATAGGACAGCTTGGTATAGCGGAAGCGCCCCAGCGGGTAGTCCTCGCTGGCGAATTGCTGCGCCAGTGCCGCGATGACCACGGCTTCGTTGAAATGCTCGTTGTGGCCGCGCTTGGCGGTTGTGATCTCCCTCGTTGCCGGAAACGGAATGACCTCTGCCGCCGGCTCGACCAGCCTTGTCCGCCCCGTCAGCAACTCCTGCATCATCGCTTGCTTGAGCGCGCGGGTCTTGTCGCGGCGGGCTTCGAGGGCGGCAAGTTCGGCGTCCATGTCGGCGAGGATGGCGGTGATGGCGGATTGCTCCTCCACGTCCGGCAACTTCATCTCCGCGCTCGCGATGTGCGCCCTGTTTGTTGCGTAGACCTTGGTCCCGGCAGCGAGGCGTCGCACATGCTGACGAAACACGGGAATGAACTGGAGATATGCCTTGAAGCCGTCTGCGAGCACCTGCTTGTCGAATCGAACCGCAACGGTATGCAAGCCAGATACGGCCTCCGATTGCCCGACGCCTTGAAGCTCCACCGATTTGCCGACGCCATCCAAGTCTTCGGAAGCATCTGCGAAAACCAGATCGCCATCCGACAAGCGGTCCAGTCGGCTGGCCTTTGAATTTGGCAAGTGAGGCATCTGGGTCACACTCGGGTTCAACAGCAGACCTTGAGCCCCGTGAATGTCGCCGTAGTGCAGGTACTTCACCTGGCCCTCGACAATCAACTCTGCGCGGGAATTCACGCCGTTCCTCAGAAAGGTCAGGTGATCGCCAAGCCGCTTCACCTCCCACTCCCCGCTGAAGCCGGGAAGGCGGCTTTGCCCGGTGAGGAGTCGTTGCATGGCGGCCTGTTTGAGGTCGCGCTTCTTGGCGATGAGCCGGTCCAGTCCTTCTAGCAGCCCGTCAACATCGCTCAATGCCTTTGCGATGGCGCGTTGTTCGTGAATGGGCGGGAGAGCGGTTTGAATTTTCTGCACTGCCCGCAAACTCATGCCAGCCTTCGCTCCCGTGTCAGTTGAAGCTTTGAACAGTTTCTGCGGCTTCTCCGAGGCCAAGAAATAACTGACAAACTGCCCACAGGCCTCGGAGGGATCGAATCTGACTAGCGCGATATGCTGATTGATGTAGGCCGGGGTTGGCACGCGGCCGTCCACATAACCCAAGATTCCGATATCGGCCGTTATGGAAATTAGAACGTCGCGGTCAAATAGCTGCGCGCGGACAGCCTCCTGATCGTTCGGCGGAAGACGCACATATTTCGAGTCGGTGAGGTCAAGATAGATCGTCTCTCGTGACAGGTTCGTTATTCGGACAAATAGCGAACCATGATTGGAATAGTGAGCGGCCCATCCCCTTGAACCGCTGGTAACGAATGGCTTCAGAGCGCCAAGCTCAATAACCAACCACTCTTCTGGAATAACCCCCACCTCCGTCAGCTTGTATCCCGGCCTCAGTCCCACACCGCCCCCATCCTCTTCAAATGCCCCTCGACACGGGCAGCAAGGGCTTTCACCTCGTCTTCAAGCTGCGGCAGCGGCGTGGCATAGCGTTCTGCGAGTTGGCGGATGCGCCCGGTCAGCGTCTGCGAGACGCGGTCGAGTTCGCCCTGCACGGCGACGGCCAACGTGGCGAGCCACTTGTCGTCCACCACCAGGGTCTTGATCTCGTTCTCGCTCAGCTTCGGATACTTGGCGCCAATCTTTGCCTCCAGGTCGTCCTGCGCGGCCTTGAGCTTTGCCTTGGCATCGGCCTGCTGGTCCAGCAGCGCGGCGTAGGCTTGCAGGGCTTCGCGTTCGTCAGCGTAGTCCCCATCGTCCCCGATCTCCCTGAGCCGCGCCTTCACGGCCTTGGCGGTGATCTTCTGCTTGTCGCCCTCGCCTTCGACGACTTCGGCGAGCGGGCCGTCTTCGCCGCCTTGCTCCTCGCGCTTTTCGCCCATCTGCTGTTCGACGGCAGCCAGTTCCGCTTCCAGCGCGGCGATGGCGTCGCGCTCGGCGGCGAACCAGCGGTCGATCAACAGCGCCGCCGGCACGAGATCGGACTTGAAGCGGCGACGGCCCAGCTTGTAGTCTTCCTTCTCCGGCCAGACCAGCTTGCCGTCCTTGTTCTTGACCTGGCGGATTTCGCGCGGCTGGGCGCCTTCCTTCCAGCCGACGGCGGCGATCAGATAGGCGTCGTCCTGCATCGTCTCGGCCCAGTAGTCCATCAGGTGCTGGTAGATGTCGTAGGCATCGAGCAGCGGCGCGGCCTTGAAGCCGGCGAGCAGGCTCTCCGAGAGCGTCTCGATCAGCGTCTTGGGGTGGCCGTCCTTGGCGAAGCCCTTGAGTTCCGGCAGGTTGGCTTGCTGCCACTGCGTGAAAATGCGGCCGGCCTTGGCGTTGAAGGCGGCGAACTCGGCGTGCGCGAAGATGGCGGACTTGATCTCCGCGACGGGCAGCCTGAGGCCATAGTAGCCAAGGCGCCCGAACGGCTCGAACAACGCGGCGCGCAGACCGGGCATGACCTTCCAGTATTCGGCCAGACCGACGACGTTGCGTTCCGGATTGCCGTCGATGTCCCGCTGGGGAATGCCGCCGCGCAGATGGCCGTCGATGTCTTGCAGGTCTTCCGGTTCGCTGCTGTCGATGTAGCGCGGCAAGTTGAGGTTGTAGTTGTTCTTTGGATCGGCGATCTCGACGATCGGCACCATGCGCGCATAGTGCGGGTTGCCCTCGTCCTGCTTGCGGAAGGTATCGACGATCTTGTGGATGTCCTGCTCGCGCAGGCGGTTCTTGGGCCCGTCCTTGCGAAAGCCTTTGGCGGCGTCGATCATGAAGACGCCTTTGCGGGCCTGTGCGTTCTCCTTGTCGAGTACCAGGATGCAGGCCGGGATGCCGGTGCCGTAGAACAGGTTGGCGGGCAGGCCGATGATGCCCTTGAGAATGCCCGAGCGGACTAGGTTCTCGCGGACCATGCCTTCCGCATTGCCGCGGAACAGCACGCCGTGCGGAAGGATGCAGGCGGCCTTGCCGTTCGCTTTCATGCTGCGCACGATGTGCAGGAGATAAGCGTAGTCGCCCTGCTTCCTGGGCGGCACACCCCAGCTGAAACGCTTGTGGCGGTCGCTTTCGCCGCTCTCGCCCAGGGTCATCCCGGTGGACCAGGTCTTGTCCGAGAAGGGCGGATTGGCGACCACGTAGTCGTAGGTGCGCAGCTGCCCGTCCTTGCCGAGGAAGCGAGGCTTCACCAGCGTACCCTCGCCGCCGGAGGCGATGTTGGCGGTGGGGAAGTCGTGCAGGATCATGTTCATGCGGGCAAGGCCGGCCGTGGTGCCGTCCTTCTCCTGCCCTTCGAGGGTGATTTTGATGGGCGTGGCTTCGGCGGCGACCTTGAGCAGCAGCGATCCCGAGCCGCAGGTCGGGTCGTAGGCGGTGGTGCGCGCCGTGGCGTTGGCCGACGAAATGCCGATGACCTTGGCGATGACGCGGCTCACCTCGGCCGGCGTGTAGAACTGGCCCTTGCTTTTGCCGCTCTCGCTGGCGAAGTGCCGCATCAGGTACTCGTAGGCGTCGCCGAGGATGTCGTCGTGCTCGGCGCGGTTCTGGGCGAAATCGAGCGCCGGGTTCTCGAAGATCGCGATCAGGTTGCCCAGGGTCTCGACGCGCTTCTGGCCGTCGCCCAGCTTGTTCGGGTCGTTGAAATCCGGGAAATCGCTGCGCGCCAGGCGCGTGTTCGCGTCGATCAGCGGCTGGATCACTTGGGTGTTGATCTTGTTGCCGATGTCGGCGTCGCCCTTGAGCGCAACCATGTCCTTGAAGCTCGCGCCGGGCGGGATGACGATAGGCGGCTCGAAGCCGTCATAGTCGGCGTACTTGTCGGACACGTACTTGATGAACAGCATGAACAGGACGTAGTCCTTGTACTGGCTGGCGTCCATGCCGCCGCGCAGTTCATCGCAGGAGGCCCACAGGGAGGAATAGAGATCGGATTTCTTGATGGCCATGGGGCGCCGTTATAAGCATGAACTGGAGGCCGGCAAATTTACCCTATGGACGGCCCGATGGTTCGCCGAATATGCGGCCAATGCCATTTCGACAGCCAGAACAGATATCAGGACGCCGGCGAATACGCGAGTTACTCGCATACCTCGTCCGGCGGGCTTTGAAGTACAGCAGACACTGTAATGGCGGCTGCGCCGAAACAGACTTTGACCGCTCTTGGCCGCTATGTAGAGGTTTACATAGCAGCCACTATGCACAGTTCGCAACTATGCACAGGTACGACCATAGTCACTGCGATGGCGGCCTCTCAGGCTGGAAGTGCTACACATAGTTTTTGAATTTCGTGGATCGCCATTGCGCGTCTTGAGCTCGGAGCTGCTGCATGT
>JACRIX010000063.1 GCA_016215645.1 Rhodocyclales bacterium | reverse complement strand
TCGCCGAGTACTACCCGAGCTTCGTCGAAGTGCTGATGACGCTGGGCATCTGGGCCTTCGGCTTCTTCATCCTGACCATCCTGCTCAAGGGCGCCATCGGCATCCTGCTGGGCGAGATCAAGTACGGCGGCCCGGCGGCCGCTGTCAAGTGAGGCTGCCATCATGAGAAAACTCGCAACCGTATCCCTGATCCTGGCCCTCTGCGGCGGCGCGTTCTACGCCGTCTCCGCCGCCGAAAAGGCGGCCGATCCTGCCGCAGCGCCCAAGGAAGCCGCGCCCAAGGCGCCCGTCGAATGCTTTGAAAGCCGCAAGGGCGCATCGGAAGTCACCCAGCGCGAAATCAAGCCCGGCTGGCCCAACGTCAAGTGCTCGCCGACCACCGGCGCCGCGCTCTGGTATGGCGACCCCTTCGACGGCACGGTGCCGATGGGCAAGATGCCGCAGATGGACATCCCCGAAGGTCTTGCCGTGGTCAAACCACGCTCGGAGAAGCTGGCGTTGATGCCCCTGTGCGGGGTTTCCTGCCACAACGGCGTCGGTCCCAAGTTCACCCCGCCGACCCTGCCCAAGGACAAGAAGCCGGCACCGGTGCCGACGATGTCGGCGATGGTGCCCGACCTCAAGGACCTGCAGCACGGCCGCGGCCGCATCTGGTGCATGGACTGTCACCACACGACCCAGCGCAACAAGCTGGTCGACCACTACGGCGACCCGGTCAGCTTCGACCAGCCGCAGCTCCTGTGCGGCAAGTGCCATGGCGACAAGCTGCGCGACTGGCGCGACGGCATCCACGGCAAGCGCATCGGCGAATTCGTCAGCACCGGCAAGAAGCGCTGGTTCACCTGCACCGAGTGCCACAACCCGCACAACGTCCAGGACGGCGCGCGCAATCGCGGTTTCGTGCAGTTGCAGCCCGAGCCTTCGCCGCAGTTGCCCAGGGGCATGGCCAACGCCGACCACGAAAAGCTGCACGCCGTCGGGCACTGATCGCACGCCGTTGGTCACTGATACCGCGCCAATGTCCGACACGCCCGAAAAGCCCGTCCGGGGCGACCCCAGCTGGATCGCCCCGGCGCTGACGCGCGACGAGAAGACGCGCCATGTCGGCAAGACGCCGGTCTTCTTCGGGCCGCCGCTGGCCATCCACACCGACGGCCTGAAGAACACCATGGAGCTCAGCGGCCGCCTCAACCGCACCGCCGAGCGCTACATGGAACTGATGCGCCACCACGGCCTGGACCTTACCGAGCCGGAACGCCGCTGCATCGCCCACATCTGCCACATCGGCTTCATGTCGCCGCTGGAGATCCGCGAACTGCCCTTCGAGGTCAGCCTGAGCCGTTTCGAGTGCGAGGGCCTGGACAAGGCGGCGCTGGCGAAGAAGCTGGAAGCGGCGAGCTTTGTAGACCTGGTGGCGGTCGTCGAGTCGCTGGGCTTCTGATCATGGCCAACCGCGTCGCTTGGGATCCGCGCCACAGCGTCAGTGATGCCGTCCTGGATGCCCAGCACCGGGAACTCCTGGCGCGCTGCACTGCGCTGGGGGATTGCCTCGCCACCCCGGACACCGACCCCGAGGCCGACCGCCGCTTCGACCTGGCTTTCGCGGAGCTGATGGCACTCGCGCGCGCGCACTTCGCTGCCGAGGAGGCGCTGCTGGCGGCCAGGAACTTTGCGGGCCTGGATGATCTGCGCAACGAAGCCGAGGAGTTCGCCTACCTGGCCGCCGACATCGTCACCACCGCGAATTTCGACCGGCAGGAACTGCAAAGCTTCCTCTGCCTCTGGTGGGCCGGACATGTCGCCGGCACGGCCGGCGAGCATCGCGCCTGCCTGGCGGGGCCACCGCCCTGATCGCCGTGTCGTCAGCGCCGACTCTTAAAAGCGGCGCAAGGCCTCGCGCACCAGCGGCTTGAGTTGTTCCTCGTTAGTCGTGCCGAGGCAGGCGATGATCTGTTGGCGCATGCGCGGCTCCCAGCTGCGGCGCAGGTGGTTGGCCACATCGGCGACCGCCTGCTCGTGGTCCGGCATGGCCTCGAAGAATGCGCCGATCTGGTTGGCCATCGCGATCAGCTTTTCCAGCTTCATGCGAGCACCTCCCGGCTCGGCTGCGGCGCCGTGTAGCCGACGCAGCGGTCGTCGCGCAGGAAGCCGAACAGCGCGAGGCCGAGCTTGCCGGCGAGAGCCACCGCCGTCGCGGTCGGCGCCGACACCGCCGCCAGCGTGCCGACGCGCAGCGCGACGGCCTTCTGCACCATCTCGACGCTGGCGCGGCTGGTGATGATCAGCGCCTCGGCCGACGCATCGATGCCCTCGCGCGCCAGCGCGCCCAGGGTTTTGTCCAGCGCATTGTGGCGGCCGACGTCTTCGCGCACATGGCTGATGCTGCCGTCGCGGCCGACGCGGCAGGCCGCATGAGTGGCGCCGGTGGCCTGCTGCACGCGCTGTTGCGCCGGCAGCGCGCGCATGCCGGCGTAGAGCGCCTCGGGCGGAAAGGGCTCGCCCGCCGGCAGGGGCGCCTGTTCGCGCAGCACCTGGTCCAGGCTCTCGGTGCCGCACAGGCCGCAGCCGGTGCGCCCGGCGAGGCTGCGGCGGCGTTCCTTGAGACGCATGAAATCGCCCGCCGCGATCTCGATCTTGAGCGTGATGCCGGCCGCCGACTCTTCGACCTCGATGCCGAAGATGTCGCTGCGCCGCGCCACGATGCCCTCCGACAGGCTGAAGCCGATTGCAAAGTCTTCAAGGTCGGCGGGGGTGGCCAGCATCACGGCGTGGCTGATGCCGTTGTACTCAAAGGCGACCGGCGTCTCGACCGCCAGTTGGTCGGCGCGCGCCTCGCCATCGCGCCAGACACGCCACTGCTCGATCGCCTTCATGCGCCGACGAGGCGCGAGACCTGCACCGCCGTGACCTTGTACTCGGGGCAGTTGGTGGCCCAGTCGGAGTTCTCGGTGGTGATCACGTTGGCGCCGGATTCGGGAAAGTGGAAAGTGGTGTAGACCACGCCCGGCGCCACGCGCTCGGTCAACGTTACGGGCAGCAGGGTGCGGCCGACGCGCGATTCGACGGCGACGCGATCACCCTCGCGAATGCCGCGTTCCTCGGCGTCGTGCGGATGGATCTCCAGCAGGTCGGCGGCGTAAAAGTCGGTGTTGGCGGTACGGCGCGTCTGCGCCCCGACGTTGTATTGCGAAAGCACGCGGCCGGTGGTCAGCAACAGCGGAAAGCGGCGCGTGACCTTTTCGTCGGTCGGCACGTATTGCGTGATCAGGAAGCGCCCCTTGCCACGGACAAAGCCATCGACGTGCATGGTCGGCGTGCCCTCGGGCGCCGCGTCGTTGCAGGGCCACTGGATCGAGCCCAGGCGGTCGAGCTTGTCGTAGCTGACGCCGGCGAACGTGGGCGTCAGGCGTGCGATCTCGTCCATGATCTGTGCCGGGTGTTCGTAGTGCATCTCGTAGCCCAGGGCCTTGGCCAGCGCCAGGGTGGTTTCCCAGTCGGCCTTGCCGGCCAGCGGCGGCATGACGCGGCGCACGCGCGAGATGCGGCGCTCGGCGTTGGTGAAGCTGCCGTCCTTTTCGAGGAAGGAGGCGCCGGGCAGGAAGACGTGGGCGTACTTCGCGGTCTCATTGAGGAACAGGTCCTGCACCACCACGCATTCCATGGCCGACAGCGCGGCCGTGACGTGACGGGTGTCGGGGTCCGATTGCGCCGGGTCCTCGCCCTGGCAGTAGAGCCCCATGAAGGACCCGTCGAGCGCGGCGTCGAGCATGTTGGGGATGCGCAGGCCCGGCTCGGACTGGATTTGTACGCCCCAGTCGCGCTCGAACAGTTCGCGCGTCGCCGTGTCGGAAACGTGGCGGTAGCCCGGCAGCTCGTGCGGAAAGCTGCCCATGTCGCAGGAGCCCTGCACGTTGTTCTGGCCGCGCAGCGGATTGACGCCGACTCCCTCGCGGCCGACGTTGCCGGTGGCCATGGCGAGGTTGGCGATGGCGATCACCGCGGTCGAGCCCTGCGCATGTTCGGTGACGCCCAGCCCGTAGTAGATCGCCGCGTTGCCGCCTGTGGCGTACAGGCGCGCCGCCGCGCGGATTTCGCTGGCCGGCACGCCGCTGGCGGCCTGCAGCGCCTCGGGGGAGTTCTCCGGCCGCGCCGCGAACTCGCGCCATTCGGCAAAAGCCTTCGCTTCGCAACGCTCGGCGACGAAGGCCGCATCGACCAGGTTTTCGGTGACGATGACATGCGCCATGGCCGAGAGCACGGCGACGTTGGTGCCGGGTCGCAGTTGCAGGTGGTGGGCGGCGCGCACATGGGGAGAGCTGACCAGGTCGATGGCACGCGGGTCGATCACGATCAGCTGCGCGCCTTCGCGTACGCGACGCTTGAGGCGCGAGGCGAATACCGGATGCGCATCGCTCGGATTGGCGCCGATCACGACGATGACATCGGCCTGCTCGACCGACTTGAAGGTCTGAGTCCCGGCCGATTCGCCCAGGGTCTGCTTGAGGCCGTAGCCGGTCGGCGAATGGCAGACGCGGGCACAGGTATCGACATTGTTGTTGCCGAAGGCCGCGCGCACCAGCTTCTGCACCAGGTAATCCTCTTCGTTGGTGCAGCGGCTGGAGACGATGGCGCCGATCGAGTTGGTGCCGTACTTCTGCTGGATGCGGCGGAACTCGCTCGCGGCGTGGCTCAGTGCTTCCTCCCACGACACCTCGCGCCAGGGATCGCTGATCTTCGCCCGGATCATGGGCTTGGTGATGCGGTCCGGGTGCGTCGCGTAGCCCCAGGCGAAACGGCCCTTGACGCAGGCGTGGCCCTCGTTGGCGCGGCCCTCGTCGGCCGGCACCATGCGCACGACGGTTGGAAAATGCGGATTGCCCTTCACCTCGGCGCGGAAGCCACAGCCGACGCCGCAATAGGCGCAGGTGGTGGCTACGCTGCGCTCGGCCTGGCCCTGCTCGACGACGGTCTTTTCGACCAGCGTCGCCGTCGGGCAGGCCTTGACGCAGGCGCCGCAGGAGACGCAGTCGGAGGCCATGAAGGACTCGCCCTGCCCCG
>JACRIX010000062.1 GCA_016215645.1 Rhodocyclales bacterium | reverse complement strand
CGCCACTTCGCCGCCGGCGCGGCGCGCCATCCCGAACTGCACCTGCGCGCAGATCGCGGCACGCGCTACGAAAGCGTGGCCGACATCCTCGCCGCCGCACAGAAGGCGGGGATCAACCGCATCGCCTTCGTTACCGAACCCAAGGGGTAGCCCGCCCAAGGCGGCGTCCGGCAATCAATCCAATTCAAACAGGGAGTCGATCAACATGGTTTGCAATTCAAAGGCCGCTTCGTGGCGAAATTCTCAAGGGCCGCTGGCGATTGCCGTCGCCATTGCCTTCGGCGGCATTCATGCGGGCCTCGTTCTTGCCCAGGAGGGCGAAGCCAAGCTCAAGGAAATGACGGTCGCGGCCGATGCGGACAAGCCGGTTCAGCAGCGCACGGAACTGGGAAAGCTGACCGAGTACACGCCGATTTCCGGCGCCGTGGTAACCCATGAGCAAATCGAGCACCTGCAGCTGGTGAACAACCTGCTGGAACTGGGCAAGCGCGTTCCCGGCATCAGCATGATCCGCAACATGCGGATCCCCGACGGCGGCAAGCTGTACACCGAGAACCGCATCGACGGCATGCGCGCGACGGCGACCAATACCTCGGTGCTGGACGAAGTCGATGGCGCCGACATCGAACGCATCGAAGTCATCACCGGTCCGGCGTCGGCCCTTTACTCCAGCGGGGCCTTTGGCGGCACCATCAGCATCTTCACGCGCCAGCCACCGCGCGACTTCAAGGCCACCCTGTCGCAGGAGGCCGGCAGCTGGGGCTTTCTGCGCACCCGGGGAAATGTCGGGGCTTCGCTTGCAGATGGCCGCGTCGGATTCATCCTGGTCGGCAGCGACCTGGACAACGGCGGCTGGCGCAAGAGCACGGCAGCGGCGGCCAAGGACGCTGCCGCCGAGCACAAAAAGGGGCTGACGCTGCGGACGCTGATCCGCCCCACGGATTCGACCAAACTGACTTTGGGCTATGGCGAAGTCAACTACAACTACCGCTGGGCCGGTCCAATCCCCATCAATGCCACGGAAGGCGCGAAGCTCAAGAACGTGGCGCAGAACGGCACCAACCTGCGCAGCGTGCATCTGGCGAACGACTGGCAGCAGGTCGTGCCCGGGACCTACGGGCAATACATCGACGAGTACAAGACCACATCCTTGCGCCTGCAGCAGTTGGTCGGCGAACGCGGGGAACTGACCATCGCGCGCACGCGCATCATCAACGACGACGTCAACAACGGCAATGGCGGATCCGGCGGCGCCAACAGTGTGATCTGCGACAACGTCACCGTGACCTGTGCGGTAGTCAATGTGGCCGCCACCGTGACCAACACGGTGAAGCTCTCCAGAGCGATCACCGAAACCACGCTGGCGATGTACCGCCAGGAGTTCGACTTCGCCAAGGCCACCGCCTATGTCGGCGCCGAAACCATCGACGTCTCCACCGATTCGACCACGTTCAACAACAGTTTCAACGCACTCCAGGCGCAGGCCGGCAACTGGGCCAAAGGAACGATGACCGCCACCGGGCAGGGCAACCTGACCAAGACCAGGGAAACCACGCCCTTCGTGAATTTCGAGTTCTCGCCGCTGGACCGCCTGCGCCTGCATGTCGGAGAGCGCTTCGGCAAGATCGACTACAAGGTCGACGACCGCACCGCGACCAACCGTGACATAGCCATGACCAAGCGCGGCAATGTACTGCGCCTGGGCGCCACCTGGGAGATCAACAAGAACCACCTGATCTGGGCCAACCACGGCGAAACCTTCAACCCGCAATCCTCCGGCAGCCTGGTCAATTCGGCCGCGGTGGGCACCGCCGGCAACGTGATTGGCGCGGTGCTCACTCCCGAGCGCGGGGAGACGCGGGAGATCGGATTTCGCGGCCTGTTTCCCGCAACCGGCCTGCGCTACGACGTAACCTTGTTCGACGCCCGCTCCAACGGCTTCAACACCACCCGCACCTGCACCGCCGCCGAGCAGGCCGCACTGAATGGCGGCGCCACCTGCACCATCAACGAGGCGGCCGGCCAGCTTGCGACACGCGGCCTGGAGTCGATGTTCAATTGGGCTGCCACATCATGGCTCGAGCTCGGTGCCACCTACACGAATTCGCGCGTCTGGTTTACCGACTTCAAGAGCACCACCTTCGATTTCAGCGGCAAGACCTACCAGGCTGCACCGCGGCACAAGCTCAACCTGCGCATCGGGGTCAAGCCCGCGCCCGGCTGGCTGGTTGAACTCGAAGGCGATCACATCTCCGAGTATTTCGTCGACAACACGAATGCCAACGGCACCTATACCCGTCCCGACCTGATCAGCCTGCGCGCCAGCTACCGGCAGAAGGACTGGTCGTTCTGGCTGCACGCCATCAATCTGACCAACCGCGTCTATGCCACCCGCGTGCAACTAAGCACCGTCGGCGGCGTCGCCAACGTCCAGGCCGCGCAGGCCGGGCAAGGCAATGCCGGAAGCTATGCGCCGCTCACGCTGCGCGCCGGCGTGTCCTACGCCTTCTGACTGTCGCCGCCGTCCGACCACCGAACCTCGCCCGGAGCACCTATGAAACCTTTGACCTTTCTCACCATCCTCGCGACGGCCCTGGCCCTCCCCGCGCACGCGCAACACAGCCACGGAGCCGGTGTCGCCGCACCTGCGGCCCCGGAAGGACGTCCCGCAGGACGCGGCGGGATGCGCGAATGGACCCGACAACCCATCCTGATCGGTCGCCCGGCAAAGGATGATCGCGCCGCGGCGGGAATCACGGCGCGCGGGCTCGTCGCGTCCGGTGTCACGGTCTTCGCTGCCGACGGACCGACGGAGCGACGCAAGCGCGACTTCCCGAACGGGCCGGAAGGTACCAGCATCGATGCCGTCGCCCCAAAGACCGGCAACTACCACTGGGTCATTGCTCGCGAAGAGAGCCCCGACACGGTGAAAGTCGCATCGACAGCCTGGTATTTTGGCAATCCGGGCGACGCACCGAGCGACATGCTGGCGCAAAGCAAACACGAACTGGAACTCGTGCCGGCGCCACTGCCGCGCGAACACCGCAGCTACCGCGAGGCGGAGAAATGGCGCTTCCTCGTGCGCTTCAACGGACAACCCCTGGCCGCGCAAACGGTGGCACTGGAAACCGAATTCGGCAGCCGCTCGACCGCGATCACCGATGCAAACGGCATCGCGACCATCGTCTTCCCGCGCGACTTCAAGCCAGCACCGAAGGTCGACGGCGAGGGCGACGATCCGCGCGCCCGCGGCCGCTTCGTGCTCAGCACGGAGAAGGAGGACAGCGGCAAGCGCTACCTCACCGCCTTCAACCACAGCTACACCCAGGACCCCGAACGCAGCCGCAGCCTGGGCTGGGGCGCCGCCTTCGGCATCCTCGGCATGGTGGCGGCAACGCCCCTGCTGCGCCGGCGGCAACAGACACAAGGAGGCAAGGACCATGCTTAAGACACTCTTTCCCACGCTCTCGCGCGTCCGCTTCGTGGTGCAACTGGCGATGCTGTTCCTTACCGTCTATGGCAGCGTCGTGGTCGGCACCTACGCCGCCGACAAGATCACCGGCGCCCTGCCGGCACTCTCCTGCGCCTACGACCAGGCCAACGGCGCCTATTGCGTGCTGGTGCCGACCCAGCACCAGGTGCATCATCGCATCGGCATGGCCATGGTGCAGGCACAGCAACTGACCCTCAACATGGTGCTGCCGCTGCTGATGGTCTTCCTCACCTTTTTCGCCTTCTTCTTCGTCATCGGCAAGGCCTTCTGCGGCTGGGTCTGCCCGCTGGGCACGCTGCAGGAATG
This sequence comes from Rhodocyclales bacterium, assembly GCA_016215645.1. Taxonomy (GTDB): domain Bacteria; phylum Pseudomonadota; class Gammaproteobacteria; order Burkholderiales; family Rhodocyclaceae; genus Sulfuritalea. The sequence continues at coordinate 7,153 of JACRIX010000062.1, read as the reverse complement.
GACAGGAAAAATCGGCCGCCGCTTCAACGTGGGCGTGCGCCGCTTCGAGAAGGGCGACCTCGGCGAGGTCAGGCGTGTGCGCCCCGTGAAGTGGATCCTCCTGCTCGGCCTCGTGTTCCTGCTGCCCTTGCTCACCGGACTTGGCGTTACGCCGCATTCCCTGGGCAATCCCTACTGCGACATCTGCCCCTCGCGCATCGCCACCACGCTGCTGACCGGCAACACCGAAGAGCTCGCGCTGCGCATGAACGACGGCTGGAAGTTCGGCCTCGGCGCCGCCGCCAACGTGATGATCGGCTTCATGCTGGTCGGCGGACTCGCCCTGCGCCTGCCCTTCTGCCGCATCTGCCCGCTACTGGCTTTCAACTCGGTGTTTCAGCGCCTGTCGCCGATGCGACTGGCGAAACCGACCCGCGCCAACTGTGGTTCCTGCCACATCTGCACCGACGCCTGCCCGATGGACATTCCGGAAATCTCTGCGGCGGAAGGGCACAAGGCCTACAACGAGGACTGCACGCTGTGCGGACGCTGCGTCGAGTATTGCCCGCAGGACAAGGTCATCGAGATGAAATGGGGCCCGCTGGCACTGTTCGGCTCCGGCCGCGAGTATTACAAGGCCAAGGTGGCGCGCGAGCTGCCCGACGGCACGGTGAAGCCTCTGAAGTTCGTGCGCAACGCTGCCAAGCCGGGCGCCGCCGATGCTTGATCCACTCGCCAACGGCCAGGTGACGCTGGCGGCCATCTGGCTGCTCGGCGTTTCGATGGGGCTGACCGCCTGCACCGTCACCTGCCTGCCCTTCATGGGCACCTGGGCACTGGGCCGCGCCAGCGGCCAGGGTGAGGCCTTTCTCCACACCGGGGTCTTCCTCGCCGGCCGGGTATTCACCTACACCGTGCTGGGAACAGCCGCCGGTGCCGCCGGACTGGGGCTGGCCAAGGCCATGGGCGGCCCCTGGGGTAATGCCGTAATCGGTGGTGCCAGCATCCTCGCCGGGCTGTGGCTGCTGGCCAGGCCCGCCGGCAAGGCCTGCAACGCCGTGCCGCCGGCGCCGACTCTTGCACCCGTACACATCCACCGGCGCCGCGCCGACAGCCTGCCGCCGCTGTTCCTCGGCGCCGCGCTGTCGCTGACGCCGTGCGTGCCCCTGGCCTCGCTGCTCGCGCTGGCCGCCGCCAGCGGCAATGCCCTGCAGGGCGCCGGCTACGGGCTGGCCTTCGGCCTCGGCGCGACGCTGACGCCGATCCTGGTGCTGGTGCCGCTGGCCGGCCGCCTCGGTCGCGAATTGCGCTCCGGGCGCGGCTGGATCGGCCGTTGGCTGCTGTGGGGCGCGGCGGCCGTGCTCATCGTGCTCGGCTTGCGGCGCCTGCTGCTTGCCTTCTGAGGCAGGCAAACGGGAAGGGCGCCACTCGCCTGCGGCAATTTGTCACATTCCCGATCGGCGGTGGCAGCGCTAGAGTCGCCCGCGACTACCCCGCTTCGAACAGAGGACCCGCCATGAACCCGATCGCCGTCACCCACGAACCACTTGCCGCCACAGCCACCTCGGCGCCCTTGTGCTTCGAACGCGGCCAGCGCATCCATGAAGCCGGCGCCATGGGCTTTCCTTGGCGCGTCAGCCGCGGTGTGGTGCGCTTCGATACCGCGGCGGTCGACGGCGAACTGAGCTTCGCCGGCCTGGCCATGGAAGGCGATCTGGTCGGCACCGAGGTCCTGATGTTCGGTCACTTCGCCCACCGCGCCACGGCCCTGACACCCTGCCAGCTGGAACCCTGGCCGGGCCGCCTCGATCAGGATCGCGCCGGCCTGCTACAGGCCTTGGCCCGCGCCGAGCAGCGCGCCGCCGACATCGTCGCCCTGCGTTCGGGGCAAGCCATGGCACGCGTCTGCCGCCTGATCGAACTGCTGCTACCGCGCTCCGCCACCGCGCCACAACGGACGGACCTGCCGCCCCTGCGCGACATGGCGGAAATCACCGCGCTGACCGGCGAGACCGTATCGCGCATGCTCTCCGGCCTGCGCCGGATCGGCGCGCTGGAGCCGGAACGCGAACGGCGCGGCAACGGCTCCAAGACCTGCCGGGTTTCCCGCGAGTTACTCGTCGCCGCCTGATTCCGGCGCAAGGAAGGCACCGCCGCAGGCCTGTTCCACACCCGGAAGTACCGGCGCGCGACGCGCATCACTGCGTCAGAAGTATCAGCCGGGATTGCCAGATCATCACCGAGGCAATCGCGGCGGTCAGCGCGAATCCGTTGGCCGCCACGGTGGCGAGATGGCGCGAAAACGCGGGAACGATATCGCGCAGGCTCTCGCGCCGGGCAAAGGGCTGCACCGCCCCGACGGCAAGCCCGGCCGCCGTGGCGACGAACAGCGGCAGATAGAGCAGGTAACCCTGGTAGCCATACTCGGGCTTGAGGATGCAAAACGGGCAATGATGGTTGGGATGCTCATAGACGTAAAGCGAGACGAAGGAAAGGATGCCGGCGATGGTGCCAGCGAAAGCCGCCGCGCTTGCCGCTGCCAGCGCATAGGCCAGCCAGGCCCGGCGCGCGCCGCCGATGCCGTGCGCGGCCGCCAGCGCAATCACCGCGCCGAGGCTGGCGTAGAACAGCCACATCGCCGGCAGCGGCTTCATGGCCGAGGCCTCGGCCGCCAGCGTCGGGCTGCCTTCCGAGAACAGGCTGCCGCAACAGGAGGTGATGACATCGGCCTTGAGGCCGAGGAAGTATTGCAGCTCGACCCAGGCGCTGGCCGCCAGCAGCGGCGCCAGTATCAGCAGCAGGGCGTACTTGATGCGCACCAGCGGGTAGTCGCGAGCACGGCTATCGACATGGTTGATCGCCAGCCACATCGCGGCAAGGAAGAACACCGCGATCTTGGCGTTGAGCGCCGGGAAGCCGAAGGCATTGACGTTGAGCGTGCCCACCGCGCACATGGCGCCGACGAACATGGCCGACATCTTCTCGGCGTTGAAGACAAACAGCAGCACGGCCGCCAATTGCAGCGCGAGCACGAATCCCAGCAGGGTCGAGAACAAATAGGTGCGGCGTTCCAGCTGCAGTTGGCGCTCGCTGCCGCTCTTGATATTCCAGCGGCGGATCACCTCGACGGCGAAGGGCGCGCTGGCGGCGAGTGCCAGCACACAGAGCGCGGAGGCGAGCAGCAGGGCGATGATGGCGGGCTGGAACAGCATGAAAGTCGGCGCTGGCGCTACGGCGTCAGCGTTCGTCCACGATGCGGCCGTCGCGCATTTCGACCACGCGGTCGACCACGTCGGATTCGGTGACCAGCGGGTCGTGGCTGCTGAGCAGGATGCTGCGGCCCTCGCCGGCCAGGCCTTCGAGGATGGCCATGAATTCCTTGGCGAGATGCGTGTCGAGGTTGGCGGTCGGCTCGTCGGCGATCAGGAGTTCAGGATCGTTGATCAGGGCGCGGCAGATGGCGACGCGCTGCTGCTCGCCGCCGGAAAGCCACTCGACCTTCGCCGCGCGGCGGTGGCCGAGCTTGAGCCGCGCCAGCAATTCCTCGGCGCGCTCCAGCAGTTGCTTGCGCGGCCGCCCGGTCGGATAGGCCGGCAGGATGATATTGTCCAGTGCCGAGAGCCCCTTGATCAGGTTGAATTGCTGGAACACAAAACCGAAGCGGCGGCGACGAATCTCGGTCAGGAAACATTCGGGCAGCCCCGAGATGTCCTCGCCGGCCAGCCGCACCCGGCCCTCGGTCGGTCGTGCCAGGCAGCCGACCAGGGTCAGCAGCGTGGTCTTGCCCGACCCGCTGGGCCCGCGCAGCGCTGTGACCTTCTGCGCCTCGATGTGCAGGTCGATACCGTCGAGCGCCCATAACTCGTTCTCGCGCCCCTGGTTGAAGGCCTTGCGGATGGCATGGAGCTCGATCATCTTGGGTAGCTCATTTGCGATGATTCAAACGCGCTGATTGCTGGCGGCGTTGGAGCGCCGGGGATTCGCTTTTGCCTTGCTACCGAAAACCTGTGACGGCGTCACCGGATAGGGAGGGTGGGGCGTTCTGCACAGCGAAGTAAAGGGGGAGGAGGCGCCGGAACGGCGCCGACGGAGGACATGAGCGGAGCAGAATGCCCCACCCTCCCTATCCCGCACCAGCCTCAAAACCAAGGGGAATTTCATCTCACCACCTCATCACCGAATCCGGATCGGTGATCGCCGCTTTCCAGATCGGCACCAGAACTGCCGCGGCATAGGGCACGACGGTGAAGAAGAACAGGGTCGCCACCTGCAGGCCGTCGATCTGTGGCGTCAGCTGGAAACGCGGATAGAGCACGGCCCAGCCCTTGAGCACCGGCTCGAACAGCGCAGCAGCGAAATGGAAGACATGCACATAGGCGGCGACGAAGCCGAGCAGGAATGCCGTCAGCGAGACCAGCAGGCCTTCCCAAAACTTCATCTTGATCACGTCGCCGGTTTCCCAGCCGATCGCCTTCAGTATCCCGATCTCGCGCTTCTCTTCGGCCGAGAGGCCGGAGGCCTTGTCCCAGGCGAGGATGCCGAAAGCCAGGATGGCGGCGGAAAGCAGCGCCAGCACGATGCCCTCGCGCCAGTCGAAGATCGACGCATAGGTGCGCAGCACTTCGTCGCGCAGGATGGGCCGCGCGTCGGGCAGCGCGGCGGCGAGCTTCAGCGCGACGTTGCGCACTTCCAGCGGATTGGCCACCGACAGCGCGATGTCGGTGTAATGCCCGGCGGGATAGTCGAAGAAGGCGCGGAAGCTCTCTTCACTCATCAGCACCAGGTCGGCGCTGACCAGTTCCGAGGCCTGCGGCAGCACGTCCGCGACGACGAAGGTGTGCAGCTTGCCGGAGTAGGAACGGAAGGAAATGCCGTTGCTTTTCGCCAGCCCGCGCGAACGTTCCAGCGCCGGGCCGACGACGATCTCGCCCGCCGCTGGCGCCCCTTGCGCCGGCACCATGAACGTATAGTTGGCGCGGGTCACGGCGTCGTAGTAATAGCCCCAGAGCCGAGCCTCGCGCGTCTGCACGCCACGGATGCGTCCGATCTTCTCGATGTAGCCGGGCGGGATCAGGTCGTGGCGGCCGGCGACCATGCGCTGCACGATCACCTCGGGCGAATTCGCCAGCACCCGCGCCGCTTCCTGGCGCAGGGCATGGCTGTAGAGCGTGACCGAAGCGAGCATGAACACCAGCACGGTGTAGACCAGCAGCAGGCCGAGGTTGCGCGTCTTGCGCCGCGCCAGGGCAAGCAGCGTGAAATCGATCAGGTAACGCCGCCTTGCCAGCCAGAGCTTCATTTCGCCACACTCGTCGCCGTGTCGCCAGCGCCGACTTTCACGACCGGGTTCGTCAATCCGGCGGGCGGCCCGATCAGCGAGCCGGTGGGAAAGTGTTCCAGCGCCAGCGGATGGTCCTGGAAGGCCGAATGCAGGTCGGCCTGCGAGGGGTGGCGCGTGTAGCGCGCCTCGGTGAACAGCGCCAGATCGGTCAGGCGCAATTGCGCCACCAGCACCGCCATACCATTTGCATCATCGGCCGCCGCCGCGCGCAGCCGCGCCGCATCGACGAAGCAGGCGGCGAAGGCGGCGCCGGCCAGCGCCAGAATGAACATTGCGCGATCCGCCGGGCGGCTCATAACAGCTTGCGCACCGCAGAGGCAATCTTCTCTGGCGGCGTGCCCAGCGACAGCATCTCGACCAGGCGCCCCTCGCGATCGACCACGTAGGTCTGCGAGGAATGATCCACCGCATAGCTGCCGTCCGGCCGCGTCGGTTGCCGGAGGTAGCCGGCGCCGAACTGCCTGGCCACGGTGGCGGTGTCACTCGCACTGCCGACGGCGCCGAGCATCCGCGGGTGGAAATAGGCGACGTAGTTTTTCAGCGCCGCCGGTGTATCGCGTTCCGGGTCGACCGAAATCATGATCATCCGCGTCCGCTCGCGCTCGGCGGGCGACAGCGTGTTCAGCGCACCGGCGCCGGCCGCGATCGATACCGGGCAGACATCGGGACAATTGACGTAGCCGAAGTAGATCAGCAGCACCTTGCCGCGCAGGGCCCGCGTGTCGAGCGGGCCGTTGCTCGACGGGAGGACGAAGTCGCCGCCCGGCGGGCTCGGCACGACAGTGGCGGGGTCGGAACAGGCGCCGAGCATGGCTAGCGCCACGACGGCAGCAGCGAAACGTGGGGAGGACGACATGGCGATCATGAGGCGCATCACGGGCAGTCGCACCGAGAAAAGGCCGCCCGATGCGCCGGGCGGCAATCAAGGCAGGCTGTTGGTCCTGAGCCTCCACGAGTTCGATTGGAATGCGGTCGAGCATACGACCTGGCCGGACCACGATGCTGCGACACAGTGTCGCAGCCAGCCCGTGTTCACGCGCCGGCTTGACCCAGGTCAAGCGATGCCGATTTCCTCGTCGCTCAGGTAACAGCCGGGGTCTTCGGCCCATGGGTCGCCGGTCAATTGCTGGGCACGCACCCGCGTGTTGCCGCCGCAGATGGCGAAGTGGGCGCAGGCGCCGCAACGGCCGCCGACCTTGCGCGGCTGGGCCTTGAGGCCGGCCATCAACGGATCGGAAACGTCGCTCCAGATCGCGCCGAAGTCGCGCTCGCGCACATTGCCCAGCGTGTAGTGCCACCACATGGTGTCGGGATGCACGTTGCCGAGGTTGTCGATGTTGGCAACATTGACGCCGCTGGAATTGCCGCCCCACTGCGCGAGTTTCTGGCGGAGGTGTTCGAGCTTTTCCGGAAAGCGGCGCTGCAACCAGTAGAGCAGGTACACGCCGTCGGCATCGTTGTTGCCGGTGGTGAATTCCTTTTGCAGGCCACGCTCCTGGTAGCTCCAGCAGGTGTCGAACAGCAGGTCCATGGCGCTGCGCGTCATCTGGTGCAGGGCGTCGTCCTTGCGGTTCTTGTTGCCGCGCCCGGCGTAGTTGAGGTGCGAGAAATAGAAACGATCGCTGCACTCGTCCTCGACCAGCTTTACGAGGCCGGGCATGTACTGGTGGTTGTCTTGCGTCATGGTGTAGCGCACGCCCACCTTGAGCCCGGCATCGCGGCACAGGCGTAGGCCCGCGAGCGACTTGTCGAATGCACCGTGCATGCGGCGAAACCGGTCGTGCGTGGCGCCCAGGCCGTCGAGGCTGACGCCGACATAGTCGTAGCCGATGG
>JACRIX010000013.1 GCA_016215645.1 Rhodocyclales bacterium | reverse complement strand
GTGGGCAACGTGGTGAATTACACGGGTGCCGCGGCGCAGACCGTCAATGCCACGACCTATGCCACGCTCAACTTCAGTGGCGCCGGGGTCAAGACCAATAGCGGCACGGTGACGGTGAATACGGCGCTGACCGGCACGGCGCTGACCAATGCCGCCACCGGAGTACTCAATATCGGCGGCACCTCGACGATCACTACGCTGACCGCCACGGCGGTGGGCAATGTGGTGAATTACACGGGCGGCGCGGCGCAGACCGTCAAGGCCACCACCTATGACACGCTCAACTTCAGTGGCGCCGGGGTCAAGACCAATAGCGGCACGGTGACGGTGAATGCGGCGCTGACCGGCACCGCGCTGACCAATGCCGCCACCGGAGTGCTCAACATCGCAGGGGCCTCGACGATCACCACCTTGACGGCGACGGCGGTGGGCAACGTGGTGAATTACACGGGTGCCGCGGCGCAGACCGTCAATGCCACGACCTATGCCACGCTCAACTTCAGTGGCGCCGGGGTCAAGACCAACAGCGGCACGGTGACGGTGAATGCGGCGCTGACCGGCACGGCGCTGACCAACGCGGCGAGCGGCGTACTTAACCTTGCTTTCGCCGCCGCGCCGACCATCACCACCCTGGACGCAACGGCGGTGGGCAATACTGTGAATTACAGCCTGGGCGGTGCGCAGAGCGTCAAGGCGACCACCTACCACCACCTCGGCCTGGCCACCAGCGGCGCGAAAACGGCCGCCGCCGGCCTGACGGTCAATGGCAACCTGACCACCTCGGGCACGGCGACCTTCACCACCGGTGCCTTCACTCACAATTTCGGCAGCTGGGTGATCAATTCAACGGCAGCGACGCCGATCACGGCGACCGGCAGCACCCTCAATTTCAATACCCCGGCGCCGGCGGCCGCGACTTCGATTACCGGCACCACGGCGGCGACGCTGGCGCTCGCCGTGGTCAATATCAACAATACCAGCGGCGTGAGCAGCACCGAAAACCTGAGCGCCACGGGCAACTTCACCGTCGCCGCGAACGCCACGTTCTCGCCGGCGGCCACCGTGATCGTCAGTGGCACCGGCACCCTGACCGGTAGCGGCACCGTGCAGGTGACGCGCACCGCCGCGGTCGCCGGCTTCAGCCAGCAATACACCATCACCAACAAGACCCTGACCAACCTCACGGTCGAATACATCGGTGGCGCGGCGCAAACCGTCAGCGCGCTGGGTTACGGCAAGCTCAAGGTCAACAATCCGAATGGCGTCACCCTGGCCGGCGCGACCACGGTGAGCAGCACGCTGACCCTGACCGACGGTGAAATCACCACCAGCGGCTTCGCTTTCACCATCACCGGCATCTGCCCAGCCAGCGTGGTGCCGGGCAGCGGCTACGTGAATGGCGCGATCCGCCTGAGCTTCCCGGCCAGTGCCACGACCACCTGCACCTACCCGGTTGGCAGCAGTGCCACCGCCTACACGCCGATCAACCTGGCCGCCACCACAGGCGCCGGCGGCGGCACCTTGACCGGCAGCACCACGGCGGCCGAGCACCCGCAGATCAATACTTCGGACATCGATCCGGCGCGTAGCGCCAACCGCTACTGGACCCTGTGGTCGGCCGGCGACACCATCAACCTGACGAGCTACGACATCACCGTGAACTTCGTCGCTGCCGATGTCGATGGCGGTGCCGTGCCGGCCAACTTCATTCTCTCGAAGTACGCCGGCGCCGCCTGGTCGTCGCCGACACCGGTGTCGGCGACGGCAACGACCACGGCCGTGACCGGCATTGCCGGGCCGCTATCGGCGACGACCAACTATGCGGTGGGCGAAGGCCAGGCCCTGTTCATCATGTCCTCGCCAGACGGCGAGGTGGTGATCGGCGGCCGGCCGCACCGGCTGCGCATCACCCGCACCAAGCTCGATGGCGTGACCGTCCTGACCGGCTACATCGGCGCCCGGAACCTCGACGGCTGGTACGGACCCGGCGGCAGCCATCCCGGGGCGGCCACGGCACCGCAGATCTGCGCCGTAAATGGCAGCGGCACGCCCTGCCTGCCTGCCACCGGAGGTTCCTGCGTGAGCCTGCCGAATGCCGCTCCGGCCCTCAACGCAGGGGTTAACAACCTCTCGATCACGTTTGCCAGCGGCGTCGCCGATTACTGTCTGGCCACCGCCGATGTCGGCCAGTACACCCTGAGCCTGCGCGATGATTCGAACGTGAGCCAGCCCGTCACCGGTACCACGGCAACATTGACCGCGCGGCCATATGCGGTCGTCGTCTCGACCATCGTTCAGGGTGCGACGCCCAATCCGGCGAGCCCGGGTAGCGCTACGGGCAGTCCCTTCGTCGCTGGCGTGGCATTTTCGGCGACCGCCGGCGGCTACCTGTGGAAGAGCAGCGGCGCCGGCAGCGCCGGGTATGGCGACGCCGACGGCGATGGCATTCCCGACGCCAGCCCGAGCTTCGCCGATGTGGTCACCAACGGCGGCGGCATCGCGCCGCGCTATGCCGACACCGTGACCCTGGCGACCGACACGGCGGCCGCGAACTTCGCGCCGACCGCGCCGCCGGCCACTCAGGGCACGCTGAGTGGCGGCACGGCGATAATCGTCGCCGCCGGCAGCGCGACGACGGCGACACTCAAGTACAGCGAAGTCGGCAGCTTCACGCTGACGGCCACGCCTTCGGGCAATTACCTTGGCGGTGGCGGAGATCTCGCGCCGCGGGTGGTGATTTTCGGCGACGGCGCGACGCGCAATGCGTGGGTGGGCCGTTTCCGGCCTGACCATTTTGTGATTTCGGCCGGAGCGTCGGCTGCCGGCTGCGGAAGCTTCACCTACTTTGGCCAGGACGGCTTTACCACCGCCTTTACGCTGACGGCGGAAAACGGCGACACAGTGCCGGCGACGACGACGAACTATGCGGGAAGCTGGGCCAAGTTCGGCCTCACCACCTGGGCCAACTATGCGTTCACCGCGGCGACCTTGCCAGCGGGTTCCAGCTTCGCCGCCAGTGCCACGGCGCCGAGCGGCACCTGGACTTCCGGCAGCGCTTCGGTCAGCGCCAAGCACCAGATCAGTCGCCCGACGGCGCTGACCGGCGCTACCGCGATCACGGTCAGCGCCCAGCCCACGGACAGCGATGGCGTGACCATGGCGACGACCTCGGTCGGATCGGCGAACTTGCGTTACGGCCGCCTCAGGCTGCTTGCTGCCTATGGCTCCGAGCGCCTGCCGCTGCGCGTGCCGGTGCGCGCCGAGTCCTTCAACGGCACGGCCTGGACGCAGAACTCGGTCGATTCCTGCACCACAATTCCGCAGAATGCCGTCAAGGCGAGCGCCGGAATTTCCGCCAACGTCTGCTTCCTCAGCAACCCGCCCCCAGCCTCACCGGTCAATGCTTCCTGCCTCGCCGGCGGTTCGCCGGTGCTCAACCTGTCGAATGGCACCGGCACCTACGTATTGTTCGACAAGACTCCGGCGCAGGTCGGTTTTGCCGATCTTGCCGCGAACCTCGGTTCGGGCGCCACGGACACGAGTTGCAACGCAGCGAACCCCGCTTCGGCCGCCGGCAACCTGTCCTGGCTACAGTTTCCCTGGTGCAGCGGCAAACTCGACCCCAACGCGCGGGTGAAATTCGGCGCTTCGAAGGCGCCCTACATCTACCTGCGCGAACGCTACTGATCCAACGCCGGCCCCGGCGGCCCGCGGGTTGACGGATGCGCGGCGTGGTGCGATCCGTGATGTTGCGCGGTGGCTGCCGAAGTCCCCAATTGCGACCTCTTCCCCTGTGAAATCGGGGCTTGGGGAAGGGCTGTGGATCAGTATAGTCAGAGAAAAATGGAGGGTGATACGTCCGGTGTTCAAGGTTTTCAAACCGAAAATCGAACAAGGCTGGTTGTCGGTGGTGATCGGCGAGAAACGCGTCGATTTCGCCCACATCCGGCGGGAAAGGGATGCCCGGCCCGTGCTGCTGCTCGCCGATTCGATAGAGAAGTCCGGTGACGAAGCCGGCATGCTGGGGGCGCTCAAACGGCCGATGCATCTGGAGCGCTATCGGTGCACCACGCTGCTCGGGCGCGGCAAGTACCAGCTGATCCAGACCGAAGGCATCAATGCGCCGGCCGACGAGGCGCGCGAGATGATGCGCTGGAAGCTCAAGGACCAGCTTGAGTTTCCGGTTGAAAACGCGGCGGTCGACCTGCTGCTGATTCCATCGGACGGCCGGACGGCGCAGGTATTCGCCGCAATCGCGCCGGAGCGATCGGTCGCGCCCCTGGTCCAGGCCTTTCAGTCCGCCGGCCTGGTGCTGGCCGCCATCGATCTGCCGGAGATGTCGCAGCGCAACCTTGCCGCCTTGTTCGAGAACGGCAACCTGGGCCTGGCCACCCTGATCTTCGATGACGACGAAGGCCTGCTCACCTTTACCGCAAAGGGCGAGCTGCTGGTGGCGCGCCACGTCGAGATCAGCGCGCGGCAACTCCTTGCCGCCGACGAGCAGCGTCGTACGGCGCTTTTCGAGCGCATCGCGCTGGATGTGCAGCGTTCGCTGGACAATTTCGATCGCCTGAACAGTGCCATTTCGCTGGAGCGCCTGCTGGTGTCGCCGATTCCCGGCCTCGACGGCTTCATCGACCACCTCAAGGGAAACCTGACCATCGCCGTGGCGCCGCTCGACCTCGCGTCGGTGATCGATTTCGGACGCCTGCCGGGCATGGTGGATCCGGTACGCCGGTTCCAGAGCCTGCGTGCATTGGGTGCGGCCCTGCGTGACGAGCCGATCGCGGCATGAGCGCACAGATCAACCTCTACCATTCGCGCTACCTTCGGCAGCGCGATCCGCTGACGCTGAACAATGTCGCCCTGGTTGCCGGCGTGTGCTACCTGGTGCTGGCGGCGGCGGCCGGGTGGGCGTGGCAGGGCATGGCGCGCGGGCGCGATGCCGCCGCCGCGGCCGAGAGCCAGTTGAAGCTCGTTCGCGAACAGCTTGCGGCCAGCGCCAAGGCCGTGGCTCAGCGCAAGTCGGACCCGAAGGTGCAGGGGGAGCTGGAGCGTGCCGAGGCGCTCCTGCGCAGCCGTGCCGAGATCGCGCGCCTCCTGGAAGGTGGCGCCATCGGCAGCGGTGCCGGCTTTGCCGACTTCCTCCGCGGCTTCGCCCGACAAACCCCCGACGGACTTTGGCTTACGGGCTTCACCATCGGCAACGGCGGCAGCGACATCGAAATTCGCGGCAGCATGCTCGACCCCGCACTGCTGCCGGATTACATCCGCCGACTGGGTGCCGAAAAGGCCTTCCAGGGCCGCAGCTTCGCTTCCCTGACCATGAACCGCTCTGAGCCGCCGGCGGCGTCGGCGACCGCGGTGCGGGTAACCGGCGTGGCGCCAGCGCCGACTCTTGCGGCGCGCCCAATCGATTTCGTCCTGTTGCCAAAGCTGGTTGCGGCGAGAGAGGCCGGCCAGTGAGCGCGATCGCCAGCCAATGGTCGCAGTGGGCGACGAAATTTGCCGCCCTGGCGCGGCGTGAGCGCCTGCTGGTAGCCGGCGCGGCGATCGTGGGCGGCGGCATCCTGGTGTTCAACTTCGCCATCGACCCGCTGCTGCTCAAGGCACGCAACGCCAGTCGCGCCGAAGCCAGCGCACGCGCCGAGCTGGCCAAGCTGAAGACCGAGGTCGCGGCAATGAAGGTGCTCGACGCCGATCCGGATGCCGCCAAACGGCAGCGTCTGGCCCAGCTTCGCAAGGAGTTGGGCGCGATCGGCGAGCGGCTCACCGCATTCGAGGCGGGAATGGTGCCGCCGGCAAAAATGCAGGCCTTCCTCGAACGCCTGACGGCGCGGAACGGCGCCGTCGAGTTGATCGGCCTCAAGACCCTGCCGGTGACCATGGTCGGCGCACCGGCGCCGGCGTCAGCGCCAGCCGCGCCGGCGGTTCCCAAAGCCGACGCGGTTCCGGCGTCGGTGCAGGCGACGCTTCAGGCAGTGGCCGCGGGTTCCGCTGCATCCACCGCCGCGGCTTCGGCCACCGAGGCCGCGCCGCGCAAAGCGCCGGCCACGGCGGGCGACGGCATCTACCAGCACGGTATCGAGATCCGCCTTGCCGGAAGCTACGGCGATCTGCTCAAGTATGTCGAAGACATCGAGCGCAGTCCGCAGCGCGTGATGTGGAACAGCCTTGGCCTGAGTGTCGACAAATATCCTCGCAACATACTGGTGCTGCGGGTCTACACCCTCAGCCTGGACAGAAAATGGCTCACCGTCTGATGGCCCGGTTCCCGTCCGCGCTGCTGGCCGGGCTGGTGGCTTCGGCCGTGGCGCTGGCCCAGGGGGGAGACCCGATGCGCCCCCCGGAGGGTGCGGCGGCAGATGCCGGCGGCCTTGCACCTGCCGCACAAAGCGGCGTGCAAACCATCATCGTGCGGCCGAAGGGAAAATCGGTGGCGGTCATCAACGGCAAGCAGGTGTCGGTCGGTGACCGGCTGGGAGACAAGAAGGTAATGAAAATCAGTGAACGTGAAATCGTGCTGAAAGGCGAAAGCGGGCGTGAAGTGATCAAGGTCATGCCGACCATGGAGAAGATTCCCGTCAAGCCGGCGTCCGGCGCCAAGGCGCGCACCGGCGGACCCAGGGAAGGATCGGAGGCCAAATGACAGCATCCGTGCATTCGCGAGCCATTGCCGCCGCGGGGCTTGCCCTGGCGCTTGCGGCGTGCGCCACGCCGCCGCGCCCCTCCGGGCAAGTGCTGGACACGATCAATGACGTGCTGCTGAAATCGGCCACCGAACGCAAGGCGCCGGCAACGGTATCCGACAACTCATTGATGCCGCCCCTGACGCCGCAGGCGACGGCGGAGGTGGTGGATCCGGAGCCACGATTCGACCTCTCGGTGATCAATGCACCGGCGACGCAGGTGTTCATGGCCCTGGTCTCGGGCACGCGCTACAGCATGCTGCTGCCTCCGGACGTCGGCGGCAGCCTGACGGTCAATCTCAAGGACGTCAGCCTGCACGAGGCGCTGGATACCATACGCGAACTCTACGGCTACGAGTACCGCATCCAGGGCAAGCGCATCTTCATCGAGCCGAACACGGTCAAGAGCCGGGTATTCAGGATCAACTACCTGGCCAGCCGGCGCCAGGGCAGCAGCGATCTGCGCGTCGCCGGCAGCACGATCACGACGAGCACCAGCAGCGGCTCCGCCACGGCGACATCGACGCCGGGGCAGGCGGTGCCGTCCGGCGCGGCATCGACCTCCACCACGCGATCGAGCGATACCAGCCGCGTCAGCATGACCACCGACAACGACTTCTGGGGCGACCTGAGTCGGGCGCTGACGGCGATCGTCGGCTCCAGCGAGGGACGCAGCGTCGTGGTCAATCCGTCTTCCGGCGTCGTGCTGATACGCGCCTTGCCGGTCGAGCTGCGCAACGTCGAGAAGTACCTGAAGGCCACGCAGCTGATCGCCGAACGCCAGGTGATGCTGGAAGCCAAGATCGTCGACGTGGAACTCTCCGAGGGTTACCAGGCCGGGGTCAATTGGGGGGCGTTCAAGGCCGGACCGAACAGCCGGATCGGCATCGGCATCGCCCAGCCGGGCGCCGCAGTCGGTGTTGCCGGCACGGCGCTGACCCAGGGGACCGCGGCGTCGCAGGTCAGCGGTTCGACGGTGCCGCCGACGGTCTCCGTGACCCCGGGACGACTTGGCGCGATCGCCGCCTCGGCCCTGGGCAAGGGTTTCGTCGGGCTGGCTTTCCAGACCGCCAATTTCGCCACCCTGCTGAATTTCCTCGAATCGCAGGGCAGCGTATCGGTCCTTTCCTCACCCCGCATTGCCACGCTCAACAACCAGAAAGCCGTGCTCAAGGTCGGTGACGACGGCTTCTTCGTCAATGACCTGACGGTCTCCGCGGGAACGACCAACGCCGCCGGGGTGACCGGGCCGGCCACCATCACGCCGCGCTTCCAGTCGATGTTCTCGGGCATCTCGCTGGACGTGACGCCGCAGATCGACGAGGATGGCAACATCATTCTCCATGTGCACCCCGCGGTGACGACGATCACGGAGAGCAACAAGGTCATCAACCTCGGCGGCGCGACGGGCGAGATCACGGTGCCGCTGGCGGTGAGCCGGATCAACGAAACCGATTCCATCGTCCGCGCCCAGGACGGCAACATCGTCGCCATCGGCGGCCTCATGCGTCAGGAGCAGTCCTCGGACCGCTCGCAATTGCCGGGTGCGACCGGCGTCCTCTCGAGTGCCCTGGGGCAGCGCACCAGCAGCATGCGCAAGCGCGAGCTGGTGATCCTGATCAAGCCGACGATCATTGACAGCGACCGCGCCTGGACGGATGACATCAAGGGTGTTCAGGAACGCATGGGCGGCTACATCGACGCGCCGTCCGCCAAGTGACCAGGGGCAAAGTGCGATGTACCTGAGCCACTTCGGCCTCCGCGAATTTCCCTTCGGCATTACGCCGGACACCAGCTTCATCTATACCGCCGACGCCCACCAGGAGGCGCTGAACACGCTGCTGATCGGCCTGGAAACCGGCGAAGGATTCATCAAGATCACGGGCGAGGTGGGTGCCGGC
Organism: Rhodocyclales bacterium; assembly: GCA_016215645.1. Classification (GTDB taxonomy): domain Bacteria; phylum Pseudomonadota; class Gammaproteobacteria; order Burkholderiales; family Rhodocyclaceae; genus Sulfuritalea. The sequence goes on along the minus strand of JACRIX010000013.1, from coordinate 115,462 downwards.
AAGACCCTGTTGTGCCGCCGCTTTCTGGCTACCCTGAAGGAGGAGCAGGTGGTGGCCTACCTGCCGAACCCGATGCTCGAACCGCGCGCCCTGCTGCTGGCGATCGCGGAGGAACTGGGACTCGCCATGGAAGGGGAGGACTACGAGTTCCACCTGCTCAAGCATTTCAACAGGCACCTCCTGAATCTCGCCACCGCGGGAAAGCAGGTCATCATCTGCATCGACGAGGCGCAGTCGATGCCCCTGGTCAGCCTGGAGTCGCTGCGCCTGCTCTCCAACCTCGAAACCGAGAAGCGCAAACTGTTGCAGGTCGTCATGTTCGGGCAACCGGAACTCGACCAGAAGCTTGCCAATCCTGCGGTGCGCCAGTTGCGCCAGCGCATCGTTTTCCATTACGCCATGCCCGGCCTGCGGCAGGGAGAAGCCGGGCACTACCTGGCGCACCGGCTCCGGGTGGCCGGCCATCGCGACGGCGATGTCTTTCCCGGAGCCAGCGCCCAGTCCTTGTTCCGCTATACGCGAGGCACGCCCAGGCTGATGAACATCCTCGCCCACAAGGCCATGATGCTGGCCTACGGCGAGGGCAAGTCACGCATCTCGCGCGGGCATGTGGCGCTCGCGGCACGGGATACCGAGGGCCTGGCGATGCCGGCGTGGTGGCAGCGGTGGTGAGATGAGCCTGATCAACAAGATGCTGCGCGACCTCGATGCGCGCCACATCGGTGAAGGCGAGCGTGCCGCGCTGCCCGCCGCAGTGACTCCGCTGGCGGCACGCCAGGAGCAGAAGTCCCGGCCGACGGCGGTGGCATTGGGACTGCTGGTGATTGTGGCGCTGGCGGGTGCCTTGGCCTGGCAGGAGTTTCGTCCCGATCTTGCGCCGATTCGACCTGCCCTTCCACCCTCGGCACCCAGGCCGCTTGCTGCGCCGGCCCCGCTTGCGGCGCCGAATCCGGACCCGGCGCCCGTCGCCACCAGCCCGCCGGCACCCGGCGAGGCGGTCCCCCCCACGCGTAGCGCCGACGTGGTGCCGCCGCCCTCGGCCCTGCGCATGGCCGACGAATTGTCGGCCGTCGCCCCCGTCGTCCCGAGCCCGGCTTCGGCGCCCGCGGCACGCAGCGAGCCGCGTCCGGTTGCGGTGAAGCCGGCAGCGATGCCGGCCACCGAAAAGCGTTCGGCGGTCGAGCCCGTGGTGAAGACGCGGATCGACAAGCAGGAACGCATTCCGACCGCGGCCGAGCGCGCCGAGGCAGAGTATCAGCGTGCGGCCGCGGCCCGGCGCCAAGGCCACCTGGATGCCGCGCTGGCCGGGTATCGCAGCGCCCTGGAGCACTTTCCCGAGCATGCAGGCGCGCGTCAGGGGCTCGCCGCACAGCTCATCGATGCCAGGCACTATGACGACGCCGAAGACGTGTTGCGCAAGGGAACGGAGATGGCGTCGACGCGCCTGTCGTCGACGCTGGCGCTGGCCAGGCTGAAGGTCGAGCGCAACCAGGTGGCGGCAGCGCTGGAGCTATTGCAGAAGAACGCCGTCGCGGGTGAATCCAGCGCCGAGTTCCAGGGTTTTACCGGCGCCCTGTTGAATCGCGCCGGGCGCTCCGCAGAGGCGGTCGAGCGCTACCGGCAGGCGGCACGCCTGTCGCCCGGGGAAGGGCGCTGGTGGGCGGGTCTGGGTATTTCGCTGGATGCGTCCGGCAAGCCATCCGAAGCGCGGGAGGCCTATCTGCGGGCGCGTCAATCACCCGACCTGCCTCCCGATCTGGCATCGCATGTCGATCAGCGTTTGCGCTGAAATCCGCCAGCCGTCGCGGGTCTGGTGACGCGTTTACTCCGCGCGCTGCTCCGCCGCCAGGAGGCGGCCTTGCGCCCAGCTGCGGAGGTATCCCAGCGGGCCGGTGAGATTGGTCCAGGCGTCGAGCATCGCGCGCTTGAGCTTTTCGCGATGGCTGTCTTCCGCGCGGACGTAGGCCTGGATCTGTTCCAGGATGAGTTCGCGCGCTCTGTCGCCGGCCCGGGTTTGCAGCAGGCGTACGGCATCTCGCGCCGGGTCGTCGGCCGACAGTACGGTGGGCAGATAAAGCGAGGCGGACAGGCGGGCGATCTCGCGCAGGTTGTCGGCGCGTTCAATGGACGATATCTGGGCTTCACAGCGCGCCGCAAACCGCCGGCTTTCCATGCGCAGCATGTTCTTGTCTACAGGATCACGTAGCGTCATCGGATCTGTCCGGTTCCGGGAGCACTGATTTTAGCGTTGCGTGATGGATTACAGACCCTAGTCCTTCAGCGTTCTCGCCAGTACGAGGTTTTCCACCCGCGCCGCGCCGCAGGCCTTGAGCGCTCCGGCGAGCTCGTTCAGCGTTGCGCCGGTGGTCATCACGTCGTCGATGACCAGTAGGGCTTTCCCGGTCAGGTCGGTTTCGCATTCGAAGGCGTGGCGGATGTTTTTGGCGCGTTCCTTCCAGGGCAGTGCGGCCTGGGGTGTCGTATTGACACCGCGACGGACCCATCGGGTTTCCAGCGACAGGTGCATTTGCCGTGCCGGATGCCGTGCAATTTCCAGCGCCTGGTTGAAGCCGCGCTCGGCCAGGCGCTGCGATGCCAGCGGCACGGGCAGGATCATGTCGAAATGGCGATCCGGAAGGCGTTGCACGAGTGTCCTGCCGAGAAAGTCGGCGCTGGCGAGACGGTGAGCGTATTTGAGCGACTGCACCAGTTGGTCGATGGGGAATTCGTAACGGAAGACCGCCTGCGTCGAATCGAAACGCGGCGGCATTTTCAGGCAGGCGCCGCAAACCGAGGCCGACGGCGTTGGCAAGGCACAAACCGGGCAACATTCGGTTGGCATGCGCGGCAGAGTGTCCAGGCAGGCGGGGCAGAGAAAATCCGCTCCTGAAGGCGCAACACAGAGAAAGCACGCGCGCGGCAGCAAGGCACCGGCGAGCCTTGCGGCGAAGCCGGAGCGCCCGTCGTTTTGCTGCCGTGAATTTGACAAGCCTGCCTCCTTCCACCAAGATTCGCGCCTTTCCCGCATTGTAGCGAGCCCTAGCGATGACCCTCACCGCCGCACCGCAAACCATTACGCTGGCGCCGGCGCCGGCGCCGGTACCGACGCTGCGCTGGACCACCGACGCCATCGTCGGCCTGTTTGAACTGCCCTTCAACGACCTGTTGTTCCGCGCCCAGGAAGTGCACCGCGAACACCATCAGCCCAACGCGGTCCAGCTGTCGACCCTGTTGTCGATCAAGACCGGCGGCTGCTCGGAGGATTGCGGTTATTGCTCGCAGTCGGCGCATCACGGCGAGGCCGAGCGCGAGGCGCTGCTCGACGTTGATGAGGTGGTGACGGCGGCCAAGGCGGCGAAGGACAAGGGCGCCACGCGCTTCTGCATGGGCGCGGCCTGGCGCGGGCCGAAGGACAAGGACCTCGACCGCGTCGCCACCATGATCGGCGCGGTCAAGGCGCTGGGCATGGAAACCTGTGTCACGCTGGGCATGCTCAAGCCCGGCCAGGCCGAGCGCCTCAAGGCCGCCGGGCTCGACTACTACAACCACAACCTCGACACCGCGCCGGAGTTTTATGGTCAGGTGATCAGCACGCACAGCCAGCAGGACCGCTTCGATACCCTGGGCCAGGTGCGCGCGGCCGGCATCAATGTCTGCTGCGGCGGCATCGTTGGCATGGGCGAGACGCGCCGCGCACGCGCGTCCTTGCTGGCGGAACTGGCCAATCTCGCGCCGCCGCCGGAATCGGTGCCGATCAACCAGCTGGTGCCGATGCCCGGCACGCCGCTGGAGAACGCACCGCCACTGGACCCCTTCGAGTTCGTGCGCACCATTGCCGTGGCGCGCATCACCATGCCGGCCTCGCTGGTGCGCCTTTCCGCCGGGCGTCAGGAAATGAGCGACGAGCTGCAGGCCCTGTGCTTCCTCGCCGGCGCCAACTCGATCTTCTATGGCGACAAGCTGCTGACGGCCGACAATCCGGAAGCCGGGCGTGACGAGGCGCTGTTCAAGCGGCTGGGGCTGCACGCCGCCTGACGTCCTCGATGCGCGGCGACTTCTCCACGGCCGCCGCGACCTACGACTCGGCTGCCGTGCTTGCTCGCGAAGTGGGCGCTCGCATGGCGCAGCGTCTCGACCTGGTAAAGATCACTCCGCAGCGAATCGCCGACATCGGCTGCGCTACCGGCGACGGCATACGCGCCTTGCAGGCGCGCTACCCCAAGGCGCAGGCAATTGCCCTCGACTATGCCCTGCCGATGCTGCGCGCCGTGCGCCGTGCCACCCCGCGCCTGCAACGCGTCATGGGCCGCGGTCCGCGGCTGCTGAATGCCGACGTGCGCGCACTGCCGCTGGCGGCGAACAGTCTGGGCCTGGTCTGGTCCAACCTGATGCTGCACTGGCTGGACGATCCGCTGCCGGCCTTCCGGGAAATGCATCGGGTGTTGGAGGTCGGCGGCCTGCTGTGTTTTGCTGTGCTGGGGCCGGATACGCTCAAGCAAATACGCGACGCGGCGACAAGAGTCGGCGCTGGCGACACGGCGAGACGCTTCCTCGACATGCACGACCTGGGCGACATGCTGGTGGCCGCCGGCTTCGGCGATCCGGTGATGGACATGGAAATGATCACCCTGACCTATGCTGGTCCACGTGCCTTTCTCGCCGATCAGCGCCACCTCGGCGTGCGCGACGGATTGCTGGGCCGGCAGGCCTGGCGCGACTGGCGCCGCGTCTTCGACGCCTGGGAGCCGGACGCCGACGGGCGTCTGCCGGCGAGCTTCGAGGTCGTCTTCGGCCACGCCTGGAAACCCGAGCCGCGACAGATCGCCGACGGCCGCGCCGTGATCAGTTTTCGTCCGCGATGAAGCGCGCCAAACAAAGACTCCTGAGGCCGCGCAATCCGCTGGCGACCGCCCCGCTGCTGAAAAAGGGCGGCGCCCATCAGCGCCAGGACAAGCGCGCCAGCCGCGCGCGGCAAAAGTCCGCCCTGCGCAAACGTTCAGAAGTCTGAGTTCCAAGACCTTCGTTTGCTCCGTCCCGGGCATGCCGGCGATGGCGCTTTTCAATTTCCGTTTGCTGCTACGGGAAAACCACTATTGCGCATTGTGAACATGCGTTTTACAATGCGCAACATTCGCAGACCGCCCGGGCATCAATCCGGTCTATGCTGCGGAAGAAAAACGTTGTGGGTGCCGCTGCGCAGGCCGATCCCTGCGGCGCATCCGTGGCGTGACGAGCAGGACGTCGGCGGGATGATCTCCCGCCGACGCTCACCAACAGACGAGGAGAAGTCATGTCAGCCGCGCCCCTTCTGGCGTCATCCGACGCCGATCCGCAGGAAACCCGTGAATGGCTTGAGGCACTGCAGGCCGTGATCGCGCAGGAAGGTCCCGAGCGCGCCCATTTCCTTCTCGAACAATTGATCGCGCTGGGGCACCAGACGGGCATCAACATGCCCTACAGCGCCAATACCGAATACATCAACACCATTCCCGCCGACCAGCAGCCGGTCACGCCGGGCGACTACGAGATGGAGCAGAAGATCCGCGACTACGCGCGCTGGAATGCGATGGTGATGGTGCTGCGAGCGAACAAGGACGACTCGGGCCTCGGCGGCCACATCGCCAGCTACGCCTCGGCGGCGACGCTCTATGACATCGGCTTCAACCATTTCTGGCATGCGCCTTCCGAGAAGCATGGCGGCGACCTGGTGTTCTCCCAGGGCCATTCGGCGCCCGGTACCTATGCCCGCGCCTTCATGCTCGGCCGCCTGACCGAAAGCCAAATGGACAACTTCCGCCGCGAGGTCGACGGCAAGGGCCTGTCGTCCTATCCCCACCCCTGGCTGATGCCGGACTTCTGGCAGTTCCCGACGGTGTCGATGGGCCTCGGCCCCTTGCAGGCCATCTACCAGGCGCGCTTCATGAAGTACATGCAGCACCGCGAGATGATCCCGACCGACAGCCGCAAGGTCTGGGCCTTCATGGGCGACGGCGAGATGGACGAACCGGAATCGATGGGCGCCATCGGCATGGCCGGGCGCGAGCGCCTCGACAACCTGGTGTTCGTCATCAACTGCAACCTGCAGCGCCTCGACGGGCCGGTGCGCGGCAACGGCAAGATCATCCAGGAACTGGAATCCGACTTCCGCGGCGCCGGCTGGAACGTGATCAAGGTGATCTGGGGCAGTTACTGGGATCCGCTGCTGGCCCAGGACAAGAGCGGCCTGCTGCAAAAGCGCATGATGGAATGCATCGACGGCGATTACCAGACCTTCAAGGCGCGCGACGGCGCCTACGTGCGCAAGCACTTCTTCGGCAAGTACCCCGAGCTGCTGAAGATGGTCTCCACCTGGACCGACGACGACATCTGGCGCCTCAATCGCGGCGGCCATGATCCACACAAGGTGTACGCAGCGTATGCCGCTGCCGTAGCCCACCAGGGCCAGCCCACGGTCATCCTGGCCAAGACCATCAAGGGCTACGGAATGGGCGAGGCCGGCGAAGCGCAGAACATCACCCACCAGCAGAAGAAGATGGGGACCACCTCGGTCAAGGCCTTCCGCGACCGCTTCAAGCTGCCGGTGCCGGACGCGGACCTGGAGAAGCTGCCCTACCTGACCTTCCCCGAGGGCTCGCCGGAGCTGAACTACATGCGCGAACGGCGCATGGCGCTCGGCGGCTACCTGCCCGCGCGCCGCCGCCAGGCGGAAGCCCTGCCGGTGCCGCCGCTGTCGGCCTTCGACGCGCTGCTCAAGGCCGGCGGCGAGGGGCGCGAATTCTCGACGACGATGTCCTTCGTGCGCGGCCTCAACGTCATGCTGAAAGACAAAATCATCGGCAAGCGCGTGGTGCCGATCGTGGTCGACGAATCGCGCACCTTCGGCATGGAAGGCCTGTTCCGCCAGATCGGCATCTGGAACCAGGACGGCCAGAACTATGTGCCTCAGGATGCCGACCAGATGATGTTCTACAAGGAAACCCGAAACGGCCAGATCCTGCAGGAAGGCATCAACGAAGCCGGCGCCATGGCCGACTGGATTGCCGCCGGCACCAGCTATTCGACGCATGGCGTGCAGATGATCCCGGTCTATGTCTGCTATTCGATGTTCGGCATGCAGCGCACCCTGGACCTGGTCTGGGCGGCGGGCGACCAGCGGGCGCGCGGCTTCCTGATCGGCGGCACGGCCGGGCGCACTACCCTCAATGGTGAAGGCCTGCAGCACGAAGACGGCCATTCGCAGATCCTCGCCGGCGCGGTGCCCAACTGCATTTCCTACGATCCGACCTTCGCCTACGAAGTCGCCGTGATCACCCAGGATGGCCTGCGCCGCATGGTGACCGAGCAGGAAGACGTGTTCTATTACCTGACGGTGATGAACGAGAACTACGAGCATCCGGCGATGCCGGAGGGTGCAGCGCCGGGAATCCTCAAGGGCATGTACCAGTTCCGCAAGGGTGCGGCCAGCAATGGCCCCCGCATACAACTGCTCGGCTCCGGCACCATCTTCATGGAGGCGATCGCCGCCGCGGCGCTGCTAAAGAAGGACTGGGGCGTCGAGGCCGACCTCTGGTCCTGCCCCAGCTTCAACGAATTGGCCCGCGAAGGCCAGGACTGTGCGCGCTGGAACCTGCTGCACCCGACCGAAAAGCAACGCGTTTCGCATGTCGGCGCCTGCCTGGCCGAGACGCGCGGCCCGGTGATCGCCGCCACCGACTACGTGCGCGCCTTCGCCGAGCAGATCCGGCCCTTCGTGCCGCGCCCCTACACGGTGCTCGGTACCGACGGCTTTGGCCGCTCCGACACGCGCGAGAAGCTGCGCCATTTCTTCGAGGTCGACCGCCACTGGATCACCCTGGCGGCATTGACCGCGCTGGCCGACGAGGGGGCCCTGAAGCGTGAGAAAGTCGCCGAGGCAATCAAGAAATATGGCCTCGATCCGAACAAGCCCAATCCCACCAAGGTGTAAGCCATGAGCACGATAGTGGAAGTGAAAGTGCCTGACATCGGCGACTTCAAGGATGTGCCGGTGATCGAAGTGCTGGTCAAGGTCGGCGACTCGGTAAAGGCCGAGGATTCGCTGGTGACGCTGGAATCCGACAAGGCGACCATGGACGTGCCGTCGCCGGTCTCGGGCGTGATTACCGAGTTGAAGCTCACGATCGGTGACAAGGTCGCCGAAGGCAGCCTCGTCGCCCTGGTGGAAAGCGGCGCGGCACAGGCCGCCGCGCCTGCACCGGCGCCTGCGGCGGCCTCGGCACCTGCCGCGACGCCGGCACCCGCTGCCGCAGTGGCGTCTACGGTCGAAGTGCGCGTGCCCGACATCGGCGACTTCAAGGATGTGCCGATCATCGAGCTGCTGGTCAAGGTCGGCGACACGGTCAAGGCCGAGGACTCGCTGATGACCCTGGAGTCGGACAAGGCGACCATGGACATACCCTCGCCGGTGTCCGGCGTGATCAGCGACCTCAAGGTCCAGGTCGGCGACAAGGTCGCCGAAGGCGTGCTCCTGGCGCTGGTGAGAGTCGGCGCTGACGGTACGGCGACTGCGCCCGCAGCGGCACCCAAGGCGGCGCCTGCTGCTGCACCCGCGCCCGCAGCCGTCGCTGCGGCGCCTGCGTCCGCGGCTGCCACTGCGACGCCGGTCGATTTCCGCCCCGGTGCCGCCGAAGCAATCGCCGCCCCGCCCCGCATGGCCATGCCGACCCCCGCCGAACGTCTTTCCGGCAAGGCTGCCCACGCCAGTCCCTCGGTGCGTCGTTTCGCCCGCGAACTCGGTGTCGATGTGAGCAAGGTACCGGGCACCGGCCCCAAGGGCCGCATCCTGCAAGGCGATGTCCAGGCCTATGTCAAGGGCGTGCTCAGCGCGCCGCCGGCGGCGGCGCCCGCCGTCGCCTCGTCGGGTGGCGGGCTCGACCTGCTGCCCTGGCCGAAGATCGATTTCTCCAAGTTCGGCGCCATCGAGGTCCAGCCGCTGTCGCGGATCAAGAAGATTTCCGGCGCCAACCTGTCGCGCAACTGGGCGATGATCCCGGCCGTCACCTATCACGAGGACGCCGACATTACCGACCTCGAAGCCTTCCGCGTGCAGATCAACAAGGAGAACGAGAAGTCGGGCAACAAGCTGACCATGCTCGCCTTCCTGATCAAGGCCTGTGTCAAGGCGATGCAGAAGTATCCCGAGTTCAATTCCTCGCTCGACGCGAGTGGTACGGAAATGAGCCTGGTGATGAAGAAGTACTACAACATCGCCTTTGCCGCCGACACGCCGAACGGCCTGGTGGTGCCGGTGATCAAGAACGCCGACAGCAAGGGCGTGTTCGAAATCGCCAGGGAGTCGGGCGAGCTGGCCAAGCTGGCGCGCGACGGCAAGCTCAAGCCAGCCGACATGCAGGGTGCGTGCTTCACCATTTCCAGCCTCGGCGGCATCGGCGGCACCTACTTCGCGCCCATCGTCAATGCGCCGGAAGTCGCCATCCTCGGGGTCAACAAGTCGGCGCTGAAGCCGGTGTGGGACGGCAAGCAATTCGTCCCGCGCCTGACGCTGCCCTTGTCGCTCACCGCCGACCATCGCGTGATCGACGGCGCCCTGGCGACGCGCTTCAACGTCTATCTGGCGCAACTGCTGGCCGACATGCGGAGAAGCATGCTGTGACCACGCTCACCGTGGCCAAGAAGGGAGACCGTGTCGCCATTGCGGCGGACGGTCTCACCACCTTCGGCGACACGCGCCTGGCGCGCAGCTACAAGGGCGAGCATGACAAGATCCTCGACATCGCCGGCTCGAAGATCGCCATCTGCGGATCGTCGGCACACCACCTGGTGCTGGTCAGCGCGTTCTCGAAACTCGAGGACGTAAAACTCGGTTCGCGAATGGAGGTGTATGAGAGCTTCCGCCGCCTGCATCCGGTGCTCAAGGAGCACGCCTTCCTCAATCCCAAGGAAGACGAGGACGACCCCTACGAGAGCTCGCAGATCACCGCCCTGATCGCCAATACCAGCGGCATCTACGGCGTGTATTCCTATCGCGAGGTGTTCGAGTTCGATCGCGTCTGGGCGGCCGGTTCCGGCCGCAGCTTCGCCCTCGGCGCGATGCATGCGCTCTATGACAGCCCTCTCTCCGCGGCCGAAATCGCCCGCGCCGGCGTGGACGCCGGCATCGAATTCGACACCGCCTCGGGACCGCCCATCGTGGTCTACGAGTTCACACTGGAAGGAAAGCCCAATGAGTGACATCGTCGAAGTGAAAGTGCCGGACATCGGCGACTTCAAGGATGTGCCCGTCATCGAAGTGCTGGTCAAGCCTGGCGACACGGTCAAGGCCGAGGATTCGCTGATCACCCTGGAATCGGACAAGGCCACCATGGACGTGCCCTCGCCCGTCAGCGGCACGGTGACCGAAATCAAGGTCAAGGTCGGCGACAAGCTCGCCGAGGGCAGCCTGGTTGCATTAGTCATAGTCGGCGCTGGTACCACGGCGACCGTGCCGCCTCCCGCCGCCGCGGCCGCTGCGCCGGTTGCCGCCCCGGCCGTGGCGCCGGTTGCGGCACCGGTTGCGGCAGGCGCATTTGCCGGCAAGGCCGACCTCGAATGTGAAATGCTGGTGTTGGGCGCCGGCCCGGGCGGCTATTCCGCCGCCTTCCGCGCCGCCGACTTGGGGCTGAAGACCGTGATCGTCGAACGCTACGCGACGCTGGGCGGCGTCTGCCTCAATGTCGGCTGCATTCCCTCGAAGGCGCTGCTGCACGTCGCCGCGGTGATGGAGGAGGCCGCACACGCCGCCGACCTCGGCGTCAGCTTCGCCGCGCCCACGGTGGATATCGACAAGCTGCGCGCCCACAAGGAAAAAGTCGTCGGCAAGCTCACCGGCGGCCTCGCCGGCATGGCCAAGGCGCGCAAGGTCGAGACCGTGCGCGGCTACGGCCACTTCCTCGATGCCAACCACCTGGAGGTTGAAGAAACCACCGGGACCTCGCAGGACAAGACCGGCGGCAAGAAGGTGATCCGCTTCCAGAAGTGCATCATCGCCGCAGGCTCCGCCGCGTTTCACCTGCCCTTCATTCCACGCGATCCGCGCATCGTCGATTCCACCGGGGCGCTGGAACTGCGCCAGGTGCCGAAAAAGATGCTGGTCATCGGCGGTGGCATCATCGGCCTGGAGATGGCGACGGTGTATTCGACCCTGGGTGCCAAGGTCGATGTCGTCGAAATGCTCGACGGCCTGATGCAGGGGCCGGATCGCGACCTGGTCAAGGTCTGGGAGAAGCAGAACGCCCACCGCTTCGAGTCCATCATGCTGAAGACCAAGACCACGGCGGTCGAGGCCAGGGACGACGGCCTGTGGGTGAAGTTCGACGGCGAGAAGGCGCCGGCCGAGGCCGTGCGCTACGACATGATCCTGCAATCCGCCGGTCGCGCGCCGAACGGCAAGAAGATCGGCGCGGAGAAGGCGGGCGTGACGGTCAACGAGCGCGGCTTCATCCCGGTAGACAGCCAGATGCGCACCAACATCCCGCACATTTTCGCCATCGGCGACATCGTCGGCAATCCGATGCTGGCGCACAAGGCGGTGCATGAAGCGCACGTCGCCGCCGAAGCCGCCGCCGGACAGAAGGCCCACTTCGATGCCACGGTAATCCCCGGGGTGGCCTACACCCACCCCGAGGTGGCCTGGGTCGGGGTCGGCGAGGACGAAGCCAAAAAAGCCGGGCGCAAGGTCAGCGTTGCCAAGTTCCCCTGGGCGGCTTCGGGCCGGGCGATCGCCAACGGGGCCGACTATGGCTTCACCAAGCTGGTGTTCGACGAGGAGACCCATCGCGTGATCGGCGGCAGCATCGTCGGCCCCAATGCCGGCGACATGATCGGCGAAGTGGCGCTGGCCATCGAAATGGGCGCCGACGCCGTGGATATCGGCAAGACCATCCATCCCCATCCGACCCTGGGCGAAACCATAGGCATGACGGCCGAAGTCGCCCACGGCTCCTGTACCGACCTGCCGCCGATGCGCAAGAGGTAAGATTCGTTCCGTTATCCACGGAGCGATTCCATGACGCAGGACGAACTGAAACAGGCGGTCGCGCGCGCCGCGCGCGACTACGTTGCCGACCGGCTGCCGGTCGGTGCCATTCTCGGAGTCGGCACCGGCAGCACGGCGAATTTCTTCATTGACCAGATCGCCACCATCAAGGACCGGCTCGGCGGCACGGTCGCCAGTTCCGAAGCCACGGCGCAGCGCCTTGCCGGGCATGGCATTCGCGTGCTGGACCTGAACGACGTCGACGCCATGGGTATTTATGTCGACGGCGCCGACGAGATCGATGCCGGCATGGCCATGATCAAGGGTGGCGGCGGCGCACTGACGCGCGAGAAGATCGTCGCCGCCGTGGCCGATACCTTCGTCTGCATCTGCGATGCTTCAAAGCGGGTACCCGTCATGGGGCGCTTTCCCTTGCCGGTCGAAGTCATTCCCATGTCGCGCGCCTACGTTGCCCGCGAGCTGATCCGGCTCGGCGGCAAGCCCGTGTTGCGCGAGGGCGTTGTCACCGACAACGGAAACCTGATCCTCGACGTGCATGGGCTATCGATCACCGATCCGGCGGGCCTGGAGTCACGCATCAACGAGATCGTCGGCGTGGTGACCAACGGGCTTTTTGCCCGTCGCGGTGCCGATGTACTGCTGCTGGCGACGCCGGACGGCGTCCAGACATTCAAACGCTGAAACAATTCCGTCACATGGCGCGGCTATAGTTGCGGGATTGCACGACAGGTGACGGCATGAATCAGGAACATATCAGCAGGCGCTTTGACGCCGATCTGGAGGGTCTGCGCACACGCGTGCTGGCGATGGGCGGACTGGTCGAACAACAACTGGTGCGCGCCATGGACGGCCTGGAGTCCGGCGATATCGCCTTGCTGGAGCAGGTCATTGCCACCGATCGCCTGGTCAATCGACACGAGGTCGAACTCGACGAGGCTTGCAACAACGTGATTGCGCGGCGCCAGCCGGCGGCGGTGGACTTGCGCATGATCATGACCGTGGTCAAGACCATCACCGATCTCGAACGCATCGGCGACGAGGCGAAAAAAATCGCCAAGATGGCGTGCGAGGTCCATCGCGGCGAAAAGCGTCTGGTGCCCAAGGTTGATCTGCGACGGCCCGCGGAAATCGCCGTGGCCATGCTGCGCAAATCGCTCGACGCGTTCGCCCGGCTTGACGTCAACGCCTCGGCGGAAGTCGTGCGTCAGGACCGGGACGTCGATGCCGGGTTCAAGTCGGCGATGCGCCAGTTGATTACCTTCATGATGGAAGATCCGCGCACCATTTCCAGTTCGCTCGACCTGCTGTTCATTGCGCGCTCGATCGAGCGCATCGGCGACCACGCAAAGAACATCTCGGAGTACGTGGTGTATCTGGTCAAGGGGCGCGACGTTCGCCACATCGGCCTGGAAGCCATGGAACGGGAAGTCGCGGCGCGCTGAGCGCCGCGCGAGGCCGGCACCGGGGCCGGCCGCTCCTCGCTTACCTGCCTGGCGGCACGAAGCCGCTGATCTGATCGGCGCCCTCGCCGAAGAAATGCTTGGTGACCTGCTCGGAAAGATACTTCCGGTGCTGCGGGTCGGCCAGGCTCAGCCGGTTTTCGTTGATGATCATCGTCTGCAGCTTGATCCACTGCTGCCAGGCTTCCTTGGACACATTCTCCCAGAGCTTCCTGCCGAGTTCGCCCGGCATGGGCGGCAGGTCGAGACCTTCGGCTTCGCGTCCCAGCTTGATGCAATTGACCATTCGTGCCACGGTGTTTCCTTCAGTTGAGGATTCGGAAGCGCGCAGTTTACCTCCGATTCCGGCAGCGGCTACAAGGCTTTCACCAGCACCTTGGAACGCCGCTGCAGGTTGTAGAGTTCGCGCCGTGCGGCGGGCAGGGCATCGACGTCGGCCTCGGCGAAGCCGCGCTCGATGAACCAGTGGGCGGTGCGGGTGGTGAGCACGAACAGGCGCTTGAGTTTCAGCTTCTTCGCCCGGGCCTCGATGTGGGCGCGCAACTGGTCGCCATAGCCGCTGCGGCGGAAGTCCGACACTACCGCCAGGCAGGCGAGTTCGGCGGCCTTCTCGCCGGAAAAGGGATAGATCGCGGCGCAACCGACGATTACTCCGTCATGCTCGACCACCGAGAACTGGGTGATCTCCATTTCCAGGCGTTCGCGGCCGCGCTTGACCAGGGTGCCGTCGGCCTCCAGCGGTTCGATCAAACCGAGGATCGCGCCGACGTCGTCGATGGTGGCGTCGCGCAGCCGCGCCAGCGGCGCGCTGGTCAGCACGGTGCCGATGCCGTCGCGCGTGAATAACTCCATCAGCATGGCGCCGTCGGCCTGCCGGTCGAGGAAATGCACGCGGCCGACGCCGCTGCGGCAGGCGCGGATGGCGCTGGGCAGGACGCGGGCGACCTCTGCGGCTTGGCGCGAAAGGTGGCGCGCGGCGAGCTTCTGCGCCTCGTCGGCGGTGAGTGCGTCGATCGCCACGCCCTTGGGATTGACCAGGCCGGCGGCATCGCAAAGGTAGATCAGCTTGTCTGCCCTGACCGCGACGGCGACTGCCTCGGCGACCTCTTCCCAGGCGAGGTTGAAGATCTCGCCGGTGGGCGAGGCGCCGATCGGCGTGATCAGCACCACATTTTCCTGGGCCAGGTCGGCCTGGATTTCCTCGGCGATCACCTTGCGCACCGCCCCGGTGTATTGGAAGTCGATGCCGTCGACCACGCCGACCGGTCGCGCGGTGATGAAGTTGCCGCCGGTGACGCGAAGGAAGGCACCGGCCATTGGCGTGTTCGGCAGGCCTTGCGAGAGCAGGGCCTCGATCTCGATGCGGGTGACGCCCATGGCCCGCTTGACGCACTCCAGCGCTTCGCCATCGGTGACGCGCAGCCCCTTGTGGAACTTCGGCGTCAGGCCGCGGCTGCGCATTTCCGCATCGATCTGCGGCCGTGCGCCATGCACCAGCACCAGGCGGATGCCCATGCTGTCGAGCAGGGCGATGTCATGGATCAGGGCTTGCGCGGCACCGGAGTCCAGAACCTCGCCACCGAAGGCGATGACGAAGGTACGACCGCGAAAGGCATGGATGTAGGGCGCCGCCTGGCGCACCCAGGCCACCAGGCGGGCATCGGTTTCGGGCTGGCTTTCGCGGATCTCCAGGCTCATTGCGCGGTTTTGCCTTTCCCCGGTTTGGCCTGCGCCGGCCGCGTTGCGGGTTTGGCTTGCGCCGGCTTGCGTGAGATCGCGGTCTTCGCCGCGGCGGTGGCCGGCTTCGGCGCGACCACGACAGCCTTGGGCGGCGCCATTTCCTTCTTGTCGGCCTTCTTTTGCTTGGGCGCCTTTTCCGGCTTGGCACGCGGAAGCGGCTTGCCGCTGAGTTCGGCCTCGAGGCGTTCGCAGATGGTGCGCAGGATCTTCACGCGGGCATACCCCTTGTCATTGGCCTCGATCAGCGTCCAGGGTGCGGTACCGGTGCTGGTGCGGTCAACCATGTCGCAGATGGCTTCCTGATAGGCATCCCACTTTTCGCGATTGCGCCAGTCTTCCTCGGTGATCTTGAAGCGCTTGAATTCGATCTTCTCGCGTTCCTTGAAGCGGCGCAACTGTTCTTCCTGGCTGATCTGGAGCCAGAACTTGACCACGATCACGCCAGCGTCGGCCAGATCGTGCTCGAAGTCGTTGATTTCGGAATAGGCGCGCAGCCAGTCGGCATCGGCACAGTAGCCCTCGACACGCTCGACCAGCACGCGGCCGTACCAGGTGCGGTCGAAGATCGCCACCCGGCCGTTGCGCGGCATATGCCGCCAGAAGCGCCAGAGGTAGGGCTGGGCGCGCTCTTCCTCGGTCGGCGCGGCGACGGGAATGATCTGGTAGTCGCGGGCATCCATCGAGGCGGCGATGCGCCGGATGGCGCCTCCCTTGCCGGCGGCATCCGCCCCTTCAAATGCACAGACCAGCGAGCGCCCCTTGAAGCGCGGGTCGCGCACCAGTTCGGAAAGCTTGCCCTGCCACTTCGCCAGTTGCTCGTCATAGTCCTTCTCGCTGAGCCTGTGCGTGAGGTTGAGTTCGGACAGGACATTGCGGCCGTCGATATTGACGCGCATCGGCGGCGCCACCGGCGTGGTCTGCTTGCCGGCATTGGCCAGGCGGTCGCGGATTGCCGCGAGCAGGATCTTGCCGGTGGTCAGCGAACGATAGCGGTCCTCCTCGCCCTCGACGATGATCCACGGCGCCCAGGGCGTATTGGTCATGCGCAGGACGTGGCCGACGACATCCTGCAACTTGTCGTAGGTTTTCAGCCGGTCCCAGTTCCACTTGGTGACGCGCCAGGCGGTCTTGGGATCCTTCTCCAGTGCCTTGAGGCGGCGCTTCTGGCCGTCCTTGGTCAAGTGGAACCAGAACTTGAGCACCAGCGCGCCCTCGTTGACCAGCATGGCCTCGAAGCGGTTGATCTGATCGATGCGGGCATCCATCCCGGCCTTGGTCATGCTGCCGTCGAGCCGATCGTGGATCGGGCTGGAATACCAGGAGCCGGCGAATACGCCGATGCGCCCCTTGGGCGGCAGCGCCCGCCAGTAGCGCCACATGAACGGACGCTCGCGTTCCTCGTCGGTCGGTGTTGAAAATGCCAATGTGGAGATGAAGCGCGGATCCATCCATTCGTACAGGATGTTGATGGTTTCGCCCTTGCCGGCGCCGTCCTGGCCGCTGACCAGCACGACGACCGGAATCTTGCCGTTTTCCTTGAGGTCGTACTGGGCATCCTGAAGGGCGGCGCGCAGCGCCGGGACTTCCTTCTTGTAGCTTTCCTTGTCGATCTTGTGACCGAGTTCCGCGGATTCGAACATCACCAATCTCCCCAAAGTGCCATCATTGCCGCCACAGCGCCCAGCCCGGCGGTTTCGGTGCGTAGTACGCGCGGCCCCAAACCGATGGCATGGAAGCCCGCGGCGCGCGCCGCCAGGATTTCGCCTTCCTCAAAGCCGCCCTCCGGGCCGATCAGCAGGCTGACCGGTCCTTCAGGTATCGCCAGTTCCCGCAGACGGACGGCAACCCCCGGTGCGCAGATCAGGCGTAATCCATTTTGCTGCGCGGCCATGCCAAGGTATTGCGGCAGATCAAGAATCGGCGCGACGGCGGGGACCTGGTTGCGGCCGGATTGTTCGCAGGCGGCGATCGCGATATTGCGCCAATGCTCGACACGGCGCTCGGCGCGTTCGCCCGCCAGCTTGATCACGCTGCGCTTGGCGCTTACCGGCTGGATGCGGCGGACGCCGAGCTCGACGGCCTTCTGCACCACGAAATCCATCTTGTCGCTGGCCGGCAGCGCCTGTACCAGGGTCAGGTCCAGCGCGGGTTCGCGGTCCGTGTCTTCAAAGGCGTCAAGCGTCGCACGCAGGCTCTTGCCGGCCGGTTGCAGCGTCGCCCGCCATTGTCCGCCACGGCCATCGAACAGAATCGCCGTGTCGCCAGCGCCGACTCTCAGAACCTTCAGCGCGTGATGGGTAGCGTCCGCGCCCAATTCGACGTGGGCGCCGGGATGCAGGGGGAAAGGGCAGAAGAACCTCGGTATCATGTAGCAATTATCCCACTGGGGGATACCGATTCCCCGCCTTCGCGGGGAACCCCATCGCCAAATTCTGGAGCACGCGCATGGCCAGCCTTTCCCCGCCCGTCTGCGATTTTGGTCGTCCGGCGATCGACTTCGATTTACCCGGCGTCGACGGCAGGCGTCACAGCCTTGCCAGCGTGCGCGGCCCGCGTGGCGTGCTGGTGATGTTCATCTGCAACCACTGCCCCTACGTCAAGGCGGTGATCGACCGCATCCTGCGCGATACGAGGGAACTGGCCCGCTTCGGCATCGGCAGCATCGCCGTCATGAGCAACGACCCCGCCGACTATCCGGAGGACTCCTGGGAGCACATGGTCCGCTTGGCGCGTGAACTGGATTTCCCCTTTCCCTATGTGCTGGACGCAAGCCAGGCGGTCGCCAAGGCCTACGGGGCCGTGTGCACACCGGATTTCTTCGGTTTCAACGACAAACTCGAATTGCAGTACCGCGGGCGGCTCGACGAATCGCGCAAGGAGGCCGCCGCGCCCGATGTGCGGCGCGAACTCTTCGACGCGATGAAGCGGGTGGCCGAAACCGGGCAAGGGCCCATGCAGCAGACGCCCGGCATCGGCTGTTCGATCAAATGGCGGACGCCGTGAAGCCGAAGCTCCGCCGTCTGCTGCTGCTGCTTGCCCTGGCCCTGGTGTCGCTGGGCGCACGGGCCGAGAGCAACAATCTACTGATCCAGTTGCAGCCCGGCGGCGGGTATCGCATCTGGCATGCCGATGGACCCTCCGTGCTCAGCGACGACGACATCATGCTGCTCGATTCCATGGCAGAGCCGCAGGGCAGCGCCCCGATCCCGACGCCGCTTGGCGCGGCGCGGGCCCGGCGCACGGAACTGGGGGTGATCATCGAATTGGCCGAGGCGAAAACCGACAAAACCTTGCTGGTCGATCGCGATGCCTGCGGTCACCTCAAGACCTGGCATGTCGAGGGCGGCACGCCGCTCACCGACGATCAGGCCACCGACCTCGTGATGGCGGCACTACCGGGCGGTGGCCCGCGTCTGGTGCTCGACCCGGAACACCACGCCAAGAGTTTCATTACTGCCATCGGCATCATGGTCGCGGTCTGGAAGCCGCGCCCGGCGCGTCCCTGACCTCTGACCTGGCCGCGGGTTTGCCTATCGCGCGCCCGGCCAGGTCTGGTCCAGCATCCTGTCGAATTCGGTGCGGGTGGTGAAGCGCACCGCGAGCTCGTTGTAAGGAAATGCCCGGTTCATGTTCTGCTTGTTGAGCCGGTTGTCGGGTTCGGTGGTGACCAGAACGACGATGTTGCCCTCTTGAGAATGCGGCAGCCATTGCTGCTGCTCGGCGTTGGCGCGATTGACTTTTTTTGCCAGCTCCGCGTTCGGGTACCAGTTTCGGGCCAGCGGCTGGTAGGCGAGGGCGCACTGGTGCGCCATGGCCGTGCCCATCGCTGCCAGCGCGACGTGGAAGTCCTCGACCAGTACCTGCTCCAGGTCCTTGTTCTTGCGCTGTGCCCAGCGCTGTGCCAGCTCCAGTTCCGCCGCGGAAATCACGCCCTCGGCGGCGAGGACTTCGTAGCGCTTGGGCAGCAGGGCCGTGCTCTTGATGCGCTGGGCCAGGGCCAATGACAGTGTTGCCGTCAATGCCTCCAGGCCTTCCTCGGCAACCCGGTCGAACCGTCCGTCGGCACGCTGGTTGATCAGTTGCAGGACGCCGACCAGCTCCTTGTTCGTGCCCTGCAACAGCGGTGCGGCCAACATCTGCCTGGACTTGAAGCCGGTAATGGTGTCAACCTGGTTGAAGAAGTGCAGCTCCGGATCGATCTTTCCAAGTTCGACGGCGTCATTCAGGTCGTCGATGCGCACGGTGCTGCGTGTCGCGGCGACGTAGCCGGCGATGCTCTGTCGATTGACCGGCAGCACCAGGTCCTTGCCGGCGTCGATGCCGGTCTTGACCTTGGAGACCAGTGCGCCGCGTTCCTTGTTGTACACGTAGAGTGTCAGACGTTCGCACTGGAAAAGCTCACTGATCTCGGACGAGAGATCCAGCATGATCTGGGTGACGTTGTCGGTGCCGTGGATCTTGTTGGTCAGGATCTGCAACTTCCTGGCGAAGTCGAGGCGGTCCTGCATCCGCTCCATCTGGGTATTCCGGTCGGGGCCGGATTGCGTCTGGGTCATCGTCGGGCATCCTTTGGTTCGGCGGTTTGGCGAGTGGATCTCAACAGGGTTTTAACACGCACCGGGCGTCAGCGCCTGGCCGTTGCGGGCTTCCTCGCCGCACTGCGCGGCTCCGCGCCGGTGGCGTCGTGGCGGCCGATCTGCTCCTCGATCAGTCGCGAACCCTCGCTGTTCATGAAATCGACGAAGGCGGTTGCCGCCGGCATCAGCCGCTTGTCGGTGCGATGCACCAGGCGCCACTGGCGATTGACCGGCGTGCCGCTGACGTTGAGCTTGACCAGCCGGCCGACCGAGCGCTCCAGGCCGATGGTGTGCTCCGAGATGAAGGAGATGCCCAATCCCGCCATCACGGCCTGCTTGATGGTTTCGTTGCTGCCCAGCTCCATGATGCTGTCGGCGATCACGCCGTGCTCGACCAGATAGCGCTCCAGTGCGCCGCGCGTGCCAGAGCCCGGCTCGCGGATCAGCAGCGTTTCTTCGCCGAGCTGCTGCGGGTCGATGCGCCGCTTCTGCGCCAGGCGGTGGTCCGGCGCGGCGATGAAGACCAGGGGATGGTCGGCGAAAGCCTTGGCCACGGTTTCGAATTCACCCGGCGGCGTGCCCATGATCGCGAGGTCGATTTCGTTTTCCGCCAGCAGGCGCACGATGGTGCCGCGATTGTTCACCGTGAGCTGGATTTCGACGCCGGGATGGCGGCGGCGGAATTCGGCCAGCAAGGAAGGCGCGAAATATTTGGCGGTGCTGACCACGCCGATTTTCAGCCGGCCGGCCTCGACCCCCTTGAGGGCTGCCAGCGCCTCGCCGGCTTCGCGCAGCTGCTCGGCGATGCGCCTTGCCTGGCGTGCCACTTCCTCGCCGGCCGCGGTCAGGCGCACCTTCTTGCCGGCTTGTTCGGTGAGCGGCAGTCCGGCCTGGTCCTCCAGCGCCTGGACTTGCATCGACACCGCCGGCTGCGTCAGGTGCAGCTCCTCGGCGGCGCGGGAAAAGGACAGGTGGCGGGCCACCGCTTCGAAGATCTTGAGCTGGCGCAGCGTGACGTTCTTCATGGCGGAGGTCATCCGGGTCGGCGGGTGGAGATCGTGATGTATTTCATCTTATCACTACCATAAGAAACCATGACTGGCGCTTATGGATGTTCCGGCGCTATTCTTCCCTCCATGCTTGAAGCCCTGATCTTCGACGTCGATGGCACGCTGGCCGATACCGAGCGCGACGGCCATCGCGTGGCCTTCAACGCCGCCTTCAAGGAGGCCGGTCTGCCCTGGAATTGGGACGTCAGGCTATACGGAGAATTGCTGAGCGTGACCGGCGGCAAGGAGCGCATACACCATTTCGCGCGGCGGTTCGCTCCCGAGCTTGCCGCCAAGGCCGGCTTCGACAACCTGGTGCGCAAGCTCCATGTGCTGAAGACGGAACACTACGTGCAACTGGTGCACGCGGGGCGAATTCCCCTGCGCCCGGGCGTCGGGCCCTTGATTCGCGCCGCGCGCGCCGCCGGCCTGCGCTTGGCGATCGCCACCACCACCTCGCCGGAAAACGTTGCCGCGCTGTTGCGCGCAAGCCTGGCGGCGGATGCCGAGAGCTGGTTCGAGGTGATCGGTGCCGGCGACGTCGTCGCGGCCAAAAAGCCGGCGCCCGACATCTACCTCTGGGTGCTGGAACGACTCCAGCGGCCGGCCGCCGATTGCCTGGTCTTCGAAGACTCGGGCAATGGCCTCAAGGCGGCCCTCGGGGCGGGCCTGGCCACCATCGTCACCGACGGCGAATACACGGTCAGCCATGATTTCAGCGGCGCCCTCGCCGTGCTCTCGGATCTCGGCGTCCCCGATCGGCCGGCCCGCGTGCGGCGCGGCGACATGTACGGCAAGCCCTGTGTCGACCTTGAACTGCTGCGAACCTGGCATCGCGAGATATATCAGTAAAACTAGATTGATACGATAAAAAAACGTGACTTGAGTTTATGGATGTCGCTGACTAAGATTTCACCCACGCAAACCCGAACGCAGTTTTAGCCACGCAGAACACGAGGAGAATCGAATGGATCAATCGAACCGCTACGCCGACCTGAGCCTCAGGGAAGAAGACCTTATCAAGGGCGGCGGACACATCCTGGTCGCCTACAAGATGAAGCCCAAGGCGGGCACGGGTTACCTGGAAGCGGCGGCCCACTTTGCGGCCGAGTCGTCCACCGGCACCAATGTCGAGGTGTCGACCACCGACGAGTTCACCAAGGGTGTCGATGCCCTGGTGTACCTGATCGACGAGGCGACCGAAGAAATGCGCATCGCCTACCCGATCGACCTGTTCGACCGCAACATCACCGACGGCCGCATGATGCTGGTGTCCTTCCTGACGCTGGTGATCGGCAACAACCAGGGCATGGGCGACATCGAGCACGCCAAGATGTACGACTTCTACATGCCGCCGCGCGCGATCCAGCTGTTCGACGGCCCGGCCAAGGACATTTCCGACCTGTGGCGCATCCTCGGCCGTCCGGTCAAGGATGGCGGCTACATCGCCGGCACCATCATCAAGCCCAAGCTGGGCCTGCGCCCGGAACCGTTTGCCGCCGCGGCCTACCAGTTCTGGCTGGGTGGCGACTTCATCAAGAACGACGAGCCGCAGGGCAACCAGGTGTTCTGCCCGGCGAAGAAGGTGTACCCGCTGGTCTACGACGCGATGAAGCGCGCCATGGACGAGACCGGCGAAGCAAAGATCTTCTCCGCCAACATCACCGCCGACGACCACTACGAAATGCTGGCGCGTGCCGATTTCATCCTCGAAACCTTCGGTCCGGATGCGGACAAGGTGGCCTTCCTGGTCGACGGTTACGTCGGCGGCCCCGGCATGATCACCACCGCGCGGCGCCAGTATCCGAACCAGTACTTGCACTACCACCGTGCCGGCCATGGCGCCGTGACCTCGCCCTCGGCCAAGCGCGGCTACACCGCCTACGTGCTGGCCAAGATGAGCCGCCTGCAAGGCGCCTCCGGCATCCACGTCGGCACCATGGGCTACGGCAAGATGGAAGGCGACGCCGACGACCGCGCCATCGCCTACATCATCGAGCGCGACAGCTACACCGGCCCGGCCTACCACCAGGAGTGGTACGGCATGAAGCCGACCACGCCGATCATCTCCGGCGGCATGAACGCGCTGCGCCTGCCCGGCTTCTTCGAGAATCTCGGCCATGGCAACGTCATCAACACGGCCGGTGGTGGCGCTTACGGCCACATCGACAGCCCGGCCTCCGGTGCCAAGTCGCTGCGCCAGGCCTACGAGTGCTGGAAGGCCGGTGCCGACCCGATCCAGTATGCCAAGGAGCACAAGGAATACGCCCGCGCCTTCGAGTCCTTCCCCAAGGATGCGGACCAATTGTTCCCGGGCTGGCGCGAGAAGATCGGCGCGCACAAGTAATTCGCTTGCGCCAGAATCCCCGCCGCGGCGGGGTTTTTTGCCCGCCCCTACCTGACTGTTTTTATCGGATAAGCCCATGTCGAACAGAGAGCAATTCCTGGTCAAGGCCGAGCCCTTTTACCAGCCGCAGGGCAGGGAAGTCGAACTCTACGCGGCCGCCTACGCCGCGCGTCTGCCGGTGATGGTCAAGGGCCCGACCGGCTGCGGCAAGTCGCGCTTCGTCGAATACATGGCCTGGAAGCTGGGCAAGCCATTGGTCAGCGTCGCCTGCAACGAGGACATGACGGCCTCCGACCTCGTCGGTCGCTATTTGCTCGATGCCGGCGGCACGCGCTGGCTCGACGGCCCGCTGACCACGGCGGCGCGCATCGGCGCCATCTGCTACCTCGACGAAATCGTCGAGGCCAGGCAGGACACCACGGTGGTGATCCATCCGCTGACCGACCATCGGCGCACGCTGCCACTGGACAAGAAAGGCGAGGTGGTCGCGGCGCACCCCGATTTCCAGCTGGTGATCTCCTACAACCCCGGCTACCAAAGCCTGATGAAGGACCTCAAGCAATCGACCAAGCAGCGCTTCACGGCCTTTGACTTCGATTACCCCGACGCCGGGCTGGAGGCCGGCATCGTCGCCACCGAGACCGGCATCGACGCCGCCACGGCGGGCCGCCTGATCCAGGTGGCGCACGCGGCGCGCAACCTCAAGGGCCACGGCCTCGACGAGGGCATCTCGACGCGGCTGGTGGTCTACGCGGCGACGCTGATGCGCCAAGGGGTGGCGGCCGGCGATGCCTGCCGCATGGCCATGGCGCGGCCGATCACCGACGACGCCGACATCCGCGCCACGCTCGACAACGCGATCGACAGCGTGTTCGGCTGAGGCCGAAAGTCGGCGCTGACATTGCGGCGATACGGGCGCCCACCCCATGGCCATCGGCCTTCGACCGGTTAGCGACGCCCGCGGGCGCCATTTCGCCCATCCTCAGGTGCAGGAGTCCTGGGTGGCGCTGGACTGCGGCTTCGCCCAGGTGGCCGATGTCTTCGAGGAATGCGCAGGTGTCGCGCTGACAGCGTTCAGCCCGGCGCAGATGGCCGCCTATATCGAGGCGGCGCGCGGCCTGGGCAAGCTCGGGCGTGGTGCCGAGCCGATGCTGGTCTTCCTGCAGGAGTGGCCCGAGGTCGTCGCGGCCGTCAAGGGCGACGCCTTGGGGCCGGTGCTGGATCTCGTCAAGGCGATGCAGAAATCGCCCAACGGACCGGCGATCGCCGGATTCCTGCAAACGCTGGCGCCGGTGGCGCGGCGCCTGCAGTCGGTGGAACAACTCAAGATCTACCTCGACATCGTGCTCGATGTCATGCAGCGTACCTCGACGTCGATCCATGGCCGGCACATCACCTTTCCCAGCCCCGGCCTGCCGGCCTTCTGCGACCAGGCGCCGCGACTGCTCGGGCAGTTGAGCCTGGGCGGCCTGCGCAACTGGGCCGACTACGGCATCCTGAATTACGCCACTCACCCGGAGCGGCAGACCGATTACTTTTCACTGGATTCGGCCGACAGTCATGCCGTCTTGCAGCGCGAGCGCCACGGTACGCTGTTTGTCGATGTCGAGCGCACGCTGGAACTCTGGCTGCGAGCCTTGTGGCGCGAGGGCGAGCTGCTGGTGCCGTATTCGACGGCCCCGCTGACCCATGGCGAATTGCGCCAGCCGATTCCGTATTACGACAGCCTGGGCCTGCGCGTGCCGGATGTGTTCGATGATGCGCGCGGACCTCGTGGAGACGTCAGCGGGCTGGACCGCTATCGCGCGGTGCTGGCGCACATGGTCGGCCACCGGCGCTGGAGTACGCCACAGATCGCCGACAACTGGAGCCCCTTCCAGCGCATGGCGGTGGAGTTTTTCGAGGATTGCCGCGTCGAGATCCTGCTGATGCGCGAGTATCCCGGTTTGCGCCGCGTCTTTCTTGCCCTGCATCCGCGCCCCGATGCCGCCGCCTGCGATCCGGAATCCACGTCCTGCCTGCGCCATCGCCTGGCCATGCTCTCGCGCGCCTTGCTCGATCCCGACCATGGCTACGCCGATGCCGACCTGCTCGACTTTGCCGGCCGTTTCCATGTCGCACTCGCCGACGGCGAGTCGAGCACGACCCGGATTGCCGACCTTGCACTGGCCTACGTGGCGAAGACGCGCCGCCAAAGCGACCAATTGGCACGGGTGCATTTCGCCGACACGGTGATCGATTACCGTGATGACAATCGCCAGTTGTGGCGCTTCATCGAACAGGGTGACGAAGAGGAGGCCTTCGACGAACAGCGCCAGGCGCCGCGTAGCGATGACCTTGTCGGCCTGCCCCCGCGTCGCTATCCGGAGTGGGATTACCGTTCGCAGAGCTACAAGCCCGACTGGACCAGCGTCTATGAAGCCCTGCATCCGAGCGGCGACGCCGCCGCCATCGATCGCCTGCTGGCGCGCCACGCCGTGCTGGCGAAGCGGCTCAAGCGCCTGCTCGACATCCTCAAGCCGCAGGACAAGGTCCGCGTGCGCTATCAGGAGGAGGGCAGCGAGCTCGACCTCGACATCGCGCTGCGCTCGTTGATCGACCTGAAGAGCGGTGCGACGCCCGATCCGCGCATCAACATGAGCCATACCACAGCCGGGCGCAACATCGCGGTGATGGTACTGCTCGACTTGTCCGAGTCGCTCAACGGCCGGGTCGCGAACGGCTCCCAGACGGTGCTGGAACTGAGCCAGGAAGCCGTGTCCCTGCTGGCCTGGGCGATCGACCGGCTGGGCGACCCCTGCGCCATCGCCGGCTTTCATTCCAATACCCGCCACGAGGTGCGCTTCCAGCACATCAAGGGCTTCAGCGAGCCCTGGAACCAGGACGTCAAGGCGCGCGTCGCGGCGATGGAGGCAGGGTGGTCGACACGCATGGGCGCGGCCCTGCGTCACGCCGGACATTACCTGGCGGCGCGCAAGGCCGACAAGCGCATCCTGCTCATACTGACCGACGGCGCGCCGTCCGACGTCGATATCGATGACGCCGCCTATCTGCGCGCCGATGCCAGGCGCGCGGTCGACGAACTGGCGGCCAAGGGACTCACCACTTTCTGCCTCAGCCTCGACCCCCAGGCCGACGAGTACGTCAGTGAAATCTTCGGTCGGCGCTGGCGTGTACTGGACCGCATCGAGCGGCTGCCGGAGCAATTGCCGCTGCTCTACCTGAATCTCACGCGTTGAGTCGCCGTGGCACCGGCGCCGACTTTCGCGCTGACGGGGAAGGATAACAAGCTTCTTATTGATGAAATAAGAAAAAGTGAATGGTGCTTATAGATCGATCGGGCTACATTCACTGCTGGGCAAATTGGTCATCAAGAATGCCGGCACCTCCCGCGAGGCAGCCTGGCAGCAACCTGGGGAGCGGGACCTATGCAGCACGGACGCAAGACACTGACGCGCTACACCATCGAGCAGGAACACAAGCATCCGGGCGTTTCGGGCGAATTTTCCAGCCTGCTCAACTCACTGGCGACGGCGATCAAGATCATCTCCAACCAGGTCAACAAGGGCGCATTGATCGGCGCGCTGGGCAATGCCGGCACCGAAGGCGCATCGGTCAATGTCCAGGGCGAAGTGCAGAAGAAGCTCGACGTCATGAGCAACGACGTCATGCTCCAGGAAAACGAGTGGTCCGGCAATCTCGCCGGCATGGCCTCGGAGGAAATGGAAGCGGTGTACGTCCTCCCGGCGCACTGTAGGCGCGGCAAGTACCTGCTGGTCTTCGATCCGCTGGACGGCAGTTCGAACATCGACGTCAATCTGACGGTGGGCACCATTTTTTCCATCCTGCGCGCGCCGAATCCCGGCCAGGACGCCACTCTCGAAGACTTCCTGCAGCCCGGCACGCAGCAGGTCTGCGCCGGCCTCGCGCTGTACGGACCGTCGACCATGCTGGTGCTGACCACCGGCGACGGTGTCGATGGCTTCACCCTGGATCGTGACATCGGCGCCTTCATCCTGACGCATTCGCAGATGAAAATTCCGGACGATACCCACGAGTTCGCCATCAACTCCTCCAACTCGCGCTTCTGGGAGCCCCCGGTGCAGCGCTATGTCGCCGAGTGCCTGGCCGGCCAGACGGGTCCCCGTGGCCGGGATTTCAACATGCGCTGGGTTGCCTCGCTGGTGGCGGAAGCCTTCCGCATCCTGACCCGTGGCGGCATTTTCATGTACCCGAAGGACAGCAAGGACGCCAGCAAACCCGGCCGTTTGCGTTTGCTCTACGAAGCCAATCCGATCTCTTTCATCATCGAGCAGGCGGGCGGCAAATCGACCACCGGCCGCGAGCGCGTGATGGAGATGTCGCCGACGGACCTGCATCAGCGCGTGCCGCTGATCTTCGGCTCGAAGAACGAAGTCGAGCGCGTCGCCGCCTACCACGCCGACTATGCCAGCGGCAAGGAACCGGACACCTTCACTTCGCCCTTGTTTTCATCCCGCTCGCTGTTCCGGACCCAATAACAGTCACTCAGGAGGCTCCCATGTCGGTCAAGCATCCCATCGTCGCCATCACCGGATCTTCCGGCGCCGGCACGTCTACGGTCACCAAGTCCTTCGACCTGGTCTTTCGCCGCGAAAAACTCAGCGCCGCCATCGTCGAGGGCGATTCCTTCCATCGCTATGACCGCAAGGCCATGAAGGTGGCGGCGGAAGAGGCACGCCTGAACGGAAACAACCATTTCAGCCATTTCGGCCCCGAAGCCAATCTGCTCGCGGAACTGGCCGGTTTGTTCAAGACCTATGGCGAAACCGGCAAGGGCAAGGTCCGGAAGTATCTGCACAATGCCGACGAAGCGGCGCCCTACGGCCAGCAGTCGGGAGAGTTCACGCCCTGGGAAGACATTCCCGGTGGCACCGACCTGATGTTCTACGAGGGCCTGCACGGTGCCGCCGTCACCGACACGGTCAACGTCGCGCAGCATGCCGACCTGCTGGTGGGCGTGGTGCCGACGGTCAACCTCGAGTGGATCCAGAAGCTGCACCGCGACAAGAACCAGCGCGGCTATTCGACCGAAGCCGTGGTGGATACCATCCTGCGCCGCATGCCGGACTATATCAACTACATCACGCCGCAGTTCTCGCGCACCCACGTCAATTTTCAGCGGGTGCCGACGGTGGATACGTCGAATCCTTTCATCGCTCGCGACATTCCTACCGCCGACGAAAGTTTCGTGGTGATCCGCTTCGCCAATTCCAAGGGCATCGACTTCCCCTACCTGCTGTCGATGAT
This sequence comes from Rhodocyclales bacterium, assembly GCA_016215645.1. GTDB lineage: Bacteria > Pseudomonadota > Gammaproteobacteria > Burkholderiales > Rhodocyclaceae > Sulfuritalea. The sequence goes on along the minus strand of JACRIX010000013.1, from coordinate 86,966 downwards.
CCACAACTCCTTCATGTCGCGGCCGAACATCATCGTGGTGCCCGGCGGCAAGATGGAACTGGCGATGCAGTTGATCTTTACGCCGCTGATCCTGCGCATGATGGAAAACCGCAAGCGCGCGTGATCATCAAGGAATCAAGTACCTGGCTGTCCAACTAGCGCGATCCGCCCGGTTTCGCCGATAATACCGGGCTACCCGGACGGAACCCGTTTCGTCCTTTCACTTCGAGCCGCCATGACCAACCTGTCCGCCGTTTCCGCCGCCGCATCCGTCGCCGTGGGTTCCCCTCTTTCCAACGCCATCCGCGCCCTTGCCATGGACGGGGTGCAGAAGGCCAATTCCGGCCACCCCGGCGCCCCCATGGGCATGGCGGAAATCGCCGAAGTGCTGTGGAACCGCCACCTGCGCCACAACCCGGCCAATCCCAAGTGGGCCGATCGCGATCGCTTCGTGCTGTCCAACGGCCATGGCTCGATGCTGCTGTATTCGCTGCTGCACCTGACCGGCTATGACCTCTCGATCGACGACCTGAAGAACTTCCGCCAGCTGCACAGCAAGACGCCGGGCCATCCCGAGTACGGCTATGCACCGGGCGTCGAGACCACCACCGGCCCGCTCGGCCAGGGCATCACCAATGCCGTCGGCATGGCCATGACGGAAAAGCTGCTGGCCAATGAATTCAACCGTCCCGGCCACCAGATCGTCGATCACCGCACCTATGCCTTCCTCGGCGACGGCTGCCTGATGGAAGGCATCTCGCACGAGGCCTGTTCGCTGGCCGGCACCTGGGGCCTGGGCAAGCTGGTCGCCTTCTGGGACGACAATGGCATTTCCATCGATGGCCATGTCGAGGGCTGGTTTACCGACAACACGCCGGAGCGCTTCCACGCCTATGGCTGGCAGGTGATCCGCAATGTCGACGGCCACAATCCCGCCGCAATCGAAGCCGCCCTGCGCGAAGCCAAGGATGATACGACGCGCCCCACCCTGATCTGCTGCAAGACCGTGATCGGCATGGGTGCTCCGAACAAGCAGGGCACCCACGATGTACATGGCGCGCCCCTGGGCGACGCCGAGATCGCCGCCGCACGCGCCGCCTTGGGCTGGAAGCACGGGCCCTTCGAGATTCCCGCCGAGGTCTATGCCGGATGGGATGCCAGGGCCAGGGGCGCCGCCGCCGAAGGCGAATGGAATGCAACGTTCGCCGCTTACGCCAAGGCCTTCCCCGCGGAAGCCGCCGAATTCACGCGCCGCATGGCCGGCGAACTGCCTGCCGGGTGGGCCGCCTATGCGCAGCAGGCCATCGAGGGGGCCAATGCCAAGGCCGAGACCGTCGCCACGCGCAAGGCCTCGCAGATTGCCATCAATACCCTGGCACCGGCCTTGCCCGAGTTCCTGGGTGGTTCGGCCGACCTGACCGGCTCCAACCTGACCAACTGGTCCGGCTGCAAGGCGGTTTCCGGCAAGAGCACCGGCAACTACATTTCCTACGGCGTGCGCGAATTCGGCATGGCCGCGATCATGAACGGCATGGCGCTGCACGGCGGCCTGCTGCCCTTCGGCGGCACCTTCCTGATGTTCTCGGAGTACTCGCGCAACGCCCTGCGCATGGCGGCGCTGATGAAGCAGCGCGTGATCCACGTGTTCACCCACGATTCGATCGGCCTCGGCGAAGACGGCCCGACCCACCAGCCGGTGGAGCAGACAGCGACCTTGCGCATGATCCCGAACATGGATGTCTGGCGTCCCTGCGACACCGTGGAAACCATGGTGGCCTGGACCTCGGCCGTGGCCAAGCTGACGGGGCCGAGTTCGCTGTGCCTGTCGCGCCAAAACCTGCCCTTCGTTGCCCGCGATGCCGCGACGATCGCCAACATCGCCCGGGGTGGCTACGTGATTTCCGAGGCGAAGAATGGCAAGCCCAAGGCGGTCATCATCGCCACCGGTTCAGAAGTCGATATCGCGCTCAAGGCCCAGGCCGCGATGGCCGCCGAGATTGCCGTGCGTGTGGTGTCCATGCCCAGCACCAATGTCTTCGATCGCCAGGATGCGGCCTACCGCGAGTCGGTGCTGCCCAAGGGCGTACCGCGTGTCGCGATCGAGGCCGGCGTAAGCGACGGCTGGTACAAATACGTCGGCCTGGACGGCGTCGTCATTGGACTTGACCGCTTCGGCGAGTCGGCACCGGCGGGGCAATTGTTCAAGGAATTCGGCTTCACGGCGGCCAACGTCGTGAAGGCGGTCGAGAAGCTCATCTAATCACTATCAGGAGATTTTCACATGGCTATCAAAGTCGGTATCAATGGTTTCGGTCGCATCGGCCGCATGGTGTTTCGCGCTGTCGCCAAGGAAGCCGAGTTCTCGGACATCGAGATCGTCGGCATCAACGACCTGCTGGAACCCGACTATCTGGCCTACATGCTGAAGTACGACTCGGTGCACGGCAACTTCAAGGGCGACATCGCCGTTGAAGGCAGCAACCTGATCGTCAATGGCAAAAAGATCCGCCTGACGGCCGTCAAGGACCCCGCCGAACTGAAATGGAACGAGATCGGTGCTGACCTGGTGATCGATTCGACCGGCCTGTTCCTGACCAAGGAGGGGTGCCAGAAGCACATCACCGCCGGCGCCAAAAAGGTTGTGCAGTCGGCGCCGTCCAAGGACGATACCCCGATGTTCGTCTATGGCGTGAACCACACCACGTACGCCGGCGAGGCCATTGTTTCAGCCGCGTCGTGCACCACCAACTGCCTGGCCCCGGTGGCCAAGGTGCTGCACGACAACTGGGGCATCAAGCGCGGCCTGATGACCACGGTGCACGCCGCCACGGCGACCCAGAAGACCGTTGACGGCCCCTCGAACAAGGACTGGCGCGGCGGCCGCGGCATCCTCGAAAACATCATCCCGTCCTCCACCGGCGCCGCCAAGGCCGTCGGCGTGGTGATCCCGGAACTCAACAAGAAGCTGACCGGCATGTCCTTCCGCGTCCCGACGTCCGACGTTTCCGTGGTCGACCTCACCGTCGAACTGAGCAAGGAAGCCAGCTACGCCGACATCTGTGCCGCCATGAAAGCCGCTTCGCAGGGCGCCATGAAGGGCATCCTCGGCTATACCGACGAAAAGGTGGTTGCCACCGATTTCCGCGGCAGCCCGGCGCCCTCGACTTTCGACGCCGAAGCCGGCATCGCGCTCGACTCCACCTTCGTCAAGGTCGTGGCCTGGTACGACAACGAATACGGCTATACCTGCAACATGCTGCGCTTCGTCAAGCACGTCGCGAAGTGAGCAAAAGGATTCCGCGATGACCTTCAAGCGTCTTTCCGATTTCGATCTCGCCGGCAAACGCGTATTCATCCGCGCCGACCTCAACGTCCCGGTCAAGGATGGCAAGGTCACCTCGGATGCCCGCATCACGGCATCCATGCCCACCATCGAGCACTGCCTCAAGGCCGGCGCGAAGGTCATGGTGACTTCCCACCTTGGCCGCCCCGAAGAAGGCGTGTTCACCGAAGAGAACTCGCTCCAGCCGGTGGCCGATGTCATGGCCGCCAAGCTGGGCAAACCGGTGCGGCTGGTGCGCGACTGGGTGGACGGCGGTTTCGAGGTCGCCGCCGGCGAAGTCGTATTGCTGGAGAACTGCCGCTTCAACAAGGGCGAGAAAAAGAACGTCGAGGCGACGGCGAAGAAGTACGCCGCGCTCTGCGACCTCTTTGTCATGGATGCCTTCGGCACCGCCCACCGCGCCGAGGCGTCGACCTATGGCGTGGCCCAGTTCGCTCCGGCCGCCTGTGCCGGCCTGCTGGTGGCCGAGGAACTCGAAGCCCTGCACCAGGCCCTGGCCAATCCGGCGCGGCCGATGGTGGCCATCGTCGGCGGCTCCAAGGTGTCGACCAAGCTGACGGTGCTCGAATCACTCTCCGACAAGGTCGACCAGATGGTGGTCGGCGGCGGCATTGCCAATACCTTCCTCAAGGCCTCGGGCAAGAACGTCGGCAAGTCCCTGTGCGAGGACGACCTGGTGCCGACGGCACAGGCGCTGATGAAGAAGATGACCGCGCGCGGCGCGACGATTCCGATCGCGATGGACGTGGTCTGCGGCAAGAAGTTCGACGCCGCCGAGCCGGCGGCGCTGAAGGATGCCGGCGCGGTCTCCGACGATGACATGATTTTCGACATCGGCCCGAAATCAGCGCAGGAACTGGTGGACATCATCATGAAGGCCGGTACGGTGGTGTGGAACGGCCCGGTCGGCGTCTTCGAATTCGACCAGTTCGGCGAAGGCACCAAGGCCATCGCCATGGCCATCGCCACGACCAAGGCCTTCACCCTGGCCGGCGGCGGCGACACCATCGCGGCGATCCAGAAATACGACATCTACGACAAGGTCTCCTACATCTCGACCGCAGGCGGCGCCTTTCTCGAGTATCTGGAAGGCAAGGTCTTGCCGGCCGTGGCCATGCTCGAACAACGGGCGGCTGGATGACCGTTACGCACAAGCGCTCGACCAAGATTGTTGCCACACTAGGCCCCGCCTCCAGCAGCACCGAGCAGATGCTGGCCCTGGTGGACGCCGGAGTCGATGTCGTACGCATCAATTTTTCGCACGGCACGGCCGATGACCACCGCAAGCGCGTCGACGCCCTGAGGGCGGCGGCCCTCGACACCGGACGCACGGTGGGCGTCATGGCCGACCTGCAAGGGCCGAAGATCCGCATCGGCAAGTTCGCCGCCGGGCCGGTGCTGGTCAAGGCCGGGCAGGAGTTCATCCTCGACGCCGGCTGTACCCTGGGCGATGAGGGACGTGTCGGCCTCGACTACCCCGACCTGATCAATGACGTTCGTACCGGCGACGTGCTGCTGCTGGACGATGGCCGCACGGTGTTCGACGTAGTGCAGGTACTGGGCAAGGAGATTCGCTGCCGCAATCGCCATGACGGCGAGCTCTCCAACAACAAGGGCATCAACAAGCAGGGCGGCGGCCTCACGGCGCCGGCGCTTACCGCCAAGGACATGGAGGACATCCGCACCGCGGCGAGCCTCGGCATCGACTACGTGGCGGTGTCCTTTCCCAAGTCGGGCGACGACATGCGCCTGGCGCGCGCATTGCTGAACGCGGCGGGATCGAAGGCGTTGCTGATCGCCAAGATCGAGCGTGTCGAAGCCATCGAGAACCTGAACAACATCCTTGAAGCCACCGATGGCGTGATGGTGGCACGCGGCGACCTCGCGGTCGAAGTCGGCGACGCGGCGGTGCCGGCGCTGCAAAAGCGCATCATCCGTACCGCGCGCGAGTTCAACAAGTTCGCCATCACCGCGACGCAGATGATGGAGTCGATGATCCACAGCCCGGTGCCGACCCGCGCCGAGGTCTCGGACGTCGCCAATGCCGTGCTCGACGGCACCGACGCGGTGATGCTCTCCGCCGAAACGGCGACCGGCGACTATCCGGTGCAGACCGTCGAGGCCATGGCGCGCATTTGCGTCGAGGCCGAGAAATCCTCGGATTTCCCCCTCGATACGCATTTTCTGAATCGCGTGTTTACGCGCATCGACCAGTCGATCGCCATGGCGGCGCTGTTCACCGCGCACCACCTCAAGGTCAAGGCGATTGCCTCGTTGACCGAGTCCGGTTCCACCGCCTTGTGGATGTCGCGGCTCAACACCGGCATCCCGATCTATGCGCTGACCCAGGAAGTGCGCACACGCTACAAGGTCAGCATTTTCAAGGGAGTGTTTCCGGTGATGGTGCCGCAGAGCGGCCACAACCGGGACCAGGTATTGCGCGATGCGGAGGAAGCCCTGATCGCCGCCGGTGCTGTCGCCGTCGGCGACCTGATCGTGCTGACCATCGGCGAACCCATCGGCAAGTCCGGCGGCACCAATACCATGAAGATCGTCAAGGTCGGCGAGCACCGCTCCAACCAGTAGCCGCCATTCATTCAAACAAAATTCATTGCTCAGGAGATTGCCATGCCCCTCGTATCCATGCGCCAGTTGCTCGACCACGCCGCCGAAAACGGCTATGGCCTGCCGGCCTTCAACGTCAATAACCTGGAACAGATCCAGGCCATCATGGAGGCCGCCCAGGAAACCAACAGTCCGGTGATCATGCAGGGCTCGGCCGGTGCCCGCAAATACGCCGGTGAACCCTACCTGCGCCACCTGATCGAGGCGGCGATCGAAACCCATCCGGACATCCCGATCGTGATGCACCAGGACCACGGCGCCAGCCCCTCGATCTGCATCCAGTCGATGCGCTCGGGCTTTTCCAGCGTGATGATGGACGGCTCGCTGATGGAAGACGCCAAGACCCCGGCGAGCTTCGACTACAACAGCAAGGTGACCCGTCACGTGGTGGACATCGCCCACGCCATTGGCGTCTCGGTCGAGGGCGAACTGGGCTGCCTGGGTTCGCTGGAAACCGGCATGGGCGAAAAGGAAGACGGCCATGGCGCCGAAGGCGCGCTGTCGCACGACCAGTTGCTGACCGACGTCAATGAAGCCGCCGAATTCGTCAAGGCCACCGGCGTCGATGCCCTGGCGATCGCCATTGGCACCAGTCACGGCGCCTACAAGTTCACTCGGCCGCCCACGGGTGCCGTGTTGCGCATCGACCGCATCAAGGAAATCCACGCCCGCATCCCGAATACCCACCTGGTGATGCACGGTTCGTCCTCGGTGCCGCAGGACTGGCTCAAGATCATCAACGAGAATGGCGGCGAAATGGGGTCCACCTATGGCGTGCCGGTCGAGGAGATCGTCGAGGGCATCAAGCACGGCGTGCGCAAGGTGAACATCGACACCGACCTGCGCATGGCCTCCACCGGCGCCATCCGCCAGTTCCTCAACAAGGACCGCAAGAACTTCGATCCCCGCAAGTACCTGATCGAGGCGCGCAAGGCCATGAAGGCCATCTGCAAGGCGCGTTACGAGGCCTTCGGCTGCGCCGGCCAGGCGGCGAAGATCAAGGCGATCTCGATGGATTCCATGGCCGATCGCTACAAGAAGGGCGAACTCAACGCGATCATCAAGTAAGGGTGGTGAAGCCATAACCGTTTTGGAGTAAAGTTTCGGGCCGCCGGTGACCTCCGGCGGCCTTTTTTCTTGGGTCCCCCATGGACATCCGTTCCCACACCTTCGATCGGCTGCGCAAGTTCTTCAGCGGCGGCCTCGATGCCGTCGAATATGCCGGCCTGCTGGTAATCGCTTTCGCTACCACGATCGCGATGTACCAGGAGGCGATGATCATGGTCGAGTCCAGGCGCGTGGCCCTGGCCGACCTGCTGCTGATGTTCCTCTACCTCGAGGTGCTGGCGATGATCGGCCAGTACTTCAAGTCCGGGCAGTTGCCGGTGCGTTTCCCGATGTACATCGCCATGGTCGCGCTGGCGCGCTACCTGATCCTCGATCTCAAGGAGATGAGCGAGTGGCGCATGCTGGCGGTGGCTGCGGCCATCTTCCTGCTGACTGTGGGCGTGCTGGTCATACGCTACGGCCACGTTCGTTTCCCCTATCGCGAAGACGCCGACGCCGATCCCGGCAAGGCCTACGTTCGCGAGTAATCCACCGAGCGCATCATGCCCATCATTGCTACACCACTGTTGTTCGAGTCGGATATCAAAAGCCTGCCGTTGCTGGGCCGCGGCAAGGTTCGCGACATCTATGCCGTCGGTGACGACAAGCTCCTGATCGTCACCACCGATCGGCTCTCGGCCTTCGATGTCATCCTGCCCGATCCCATTCCCGGCAAGGGCGCGGTGCTGACGGCGGTGGCGGACTTCTGGTTCGGCAAGCTGGCGCATGTGATCCCGAGCCAGCTTACGGGTATCGATCCGGAATCGGTGGTGTCCGGCGCGGACGAAAAGGCCCAGGTGCGCGGTCGTTCGCTGGTGGTGAAGCGCCTCAAGCCCCTGCCCATCGAAGCGGTGGCACGCGGCTACCTGATCGGCTCCGGCTGGAAGGATTACCAGGCGACCGGCGCCGTTTGCGGCATTCCGCTGCCCGCCGGTCTGCAGATGGCGCAGCAGTTGCCGGAGGCCATCTTCACCCCGGCGACCAAGGCCGAGGCCGGCGACCATGACGAAAACATCAGCTACGCTACCGTGGAAAAGCTGCTTGGCGCCGAACTGGCGAAGACCGTCAGGGACACCACGCTGCGCCTTTACCGCGAGGCGGCGGCGTTTGCCCGCGTGCGTGGCATCATCATTGCCGACACCAAGTTCGAGTTCGGCCGCGATGACGAGGGCCGCCTGCACCTGATCGACGAAGTATTGACTCCGGATTCCTCGCGTTTCTGGCCGGCCGATCGCTACAAGCCGGGAAGCAGCCCACCCAGCTTCGACAAGCAGTTTGTCCGCGACTACCTGGAAACCCTGGACTGGAACAAGACGGCGCCGGGCCCCATGCTGCCGCCGGACATCATCGAGAAGACCGCGGCCAATTACCGCGAAGCCCTGACGCGCCTGACCGGCGTGCAGGCAGCCTGAGGGCGGCGTTCCGGCATGGAAAACGCCGTCTCGCCAGCGCCGACTCCTGTGCAGGTACGACAGGTTGGCTTTGCGGCGCCACTGGCATGGCTTCGTCTTGGCTGGAAGGATCTCTGGCGACAGCCCATGGCCAGCCTGTTCTATGGCGTCGCGATCGCGGTAGCCGGCGCGGTGATTCTGGGTATTACCGCCAGCCTGCCTTACCTGTTCGCCGCCGCGATTACCGGCTTTCTGCTGGTGGCACCCATGCTGGCGGCCGGACTGTATGAGTTGTCACGTCGCTACCTGGCCGGAGAGCCGGCGACTCTCGTCGATTCGATGCTCGCCTGGCGGCGCAATCCCTCCGGGCTGGTGGGCTTCGCGCTGCTTTCCATCCTTGCGGGTACGGCCTGGCAGGTGGCGTCGGTGGTGATCGTCGCCCTGTTCTACAAGGGCTCGGCCATGGCGCCGATGGCCATGATGATTGAGGTGGTGGTCAATCCGCAGCATTACCTGCTGTTCTTCATCTACGTCTGTGCCGGCGGCTTTCTCGCGGCCCTGGTATTTGCCGTGAGCGTCGTGTCCATGCCCATGCTGGTCGATCGACAGTGCGATCTGCTGACGGCATTGACCACCAGCATCGATGCCGTGGCCGAGAATCCCTTGCCCCTGGCACTGTGGGCGATGATCCTGATGGTGCTCACAGGCCTTGGCTTTGCCACCGCCCTGCTGGGATTGATCCTGTTTCTGCCCTGGCTGGGACACGCCAGTTTTCACGCCTACCGCGAGCTGGTCGAGTAGGCCACGCCCGACGGGGTGTCCTGCCCCTTGTATGGGCAACATTCCGCCCCAATCTGAAGCCTCGCCGCCCACTTCTGGACCGATATGAATCCTTTGCTCGACTTTTCCGCGTTACCCCGTTTTGATGAGGTGTTGCCGGAGCACGTTGCCCCGGCCATTCGCCAACTGATAGACGAGAACCGTCGCCTGATCGACGACTTGATCGCCCCGCAGACGCCGGCGACCTGGGACGACTTCGTCCAGCCCATGCTCGACGCCGGCGAGCGCCTGTCGCGTGCCTGGGGCATCGTCGGTCATCTGCATTCGGTGAATGACGTGCCGCCCTGGCGTGAGGCCTACAACGCACTGCTGCCCGAGGTATCCAGCTTTTACGCCGAGCTTGGCCAGAACCTGGCCCTGTTCGCCAAATTCAGGCAACTGGCGGAAGGCAGCGAGTTTCCCGGGTTGTCTCCGGCACGACGACGCATCATCGAAAACGACCTGCGCGACTTCCGCCTTTCCGGCGCCGAGCTTCCCGAGGACCGGAAGCCGCGCTTCAAGGAAATCCAGGAAGCGCTCTCCGCGCTCGGCGCGAAGTTCTCCGAGAACCTGCTCGACGCCAACAATGCCCATGCCGAATGGATTACTGATGAGGCCGACCTCTCGGGCTTGCCCGAGGACGTGCGTGCTGCTGCCCATGCCGCGGCCGAGAAGGACGGCAAGCAAGGCTGGAAATTCTCCCTGCATGCCCCGTCCTATATGCCGGTGCTGCAGTTCTGCGACAACCGGGGCCTGCGCGAGCGCATGTATCGCGCCTACGCCACTCGCGCTTCCGAGTTCGGCAAGGCCGAGTGGGACAATGGTCCGCTGATCGACAAGATCCTCGCCTTGCGCGACGAAGAGGCACGGATGCTGGGTTACGCGAGCTACGCCGACGTTTCGCTGGCGACCAAGATGGCCGACTCGGCGTCCCAGGTCACCGCGTTTCTGCGCGACATGGCGCGGAAGGCGCGGCCCTTTGCCGAGCGCGACGTCATGGAGTTGCGTGAGTTCGCCAGCCAGGAGCTTGGCCTCGCACCACTCGAAAGCTGGGACATCGCCTGGGCGTCGGAAAAACTCAAGCAGCAGCGCTACAGCTTTTCCGACGACGAGGTGAAGCAGTATTTTCCCGAGCACAAGGTTCTGGCCGGATTGTTCCGCGTCATCGAATCCTTGTTTGCGGTCAGATTGCAGCCGGACGCGGCGCCGGTCTGGCACCCCGATGTGCGCTTTTACCGCGTTGAGCGCGAGGGCCGCTTGATCGGCCAGTTCTACCTTGACCTGTATGCCCGTGACACCAAGCGCGGCGGCGCCTGGATGGACGAGGCAATCACCCGCCGTCGCACCGAGGCCGGGGTGCAAACACCGGTGGCCTACCTCAACTGCAATTTTCCGGCACCTGTCGGGGACAAGGCGGCAACCTTCAGCCATGACGACGTGATTACCCTGTTCCATGAGTGCGGTCACGGCCTGCATCACCTGCTGACCCAGGTTGACGAACTGCCGGTGTCGGGCATCCATGGCGTCGAATGGGACGCCGTCGAGCTGCCGAGCCAGTTCATGGAAAACTATTGCTGGGAGTGGGATGTGCTGACCGGGATGACGGCCCATGCCGAAACCGGCCAGCCCTTGCCCAGGGTACTTTTCGATCGCATGATCGCCGCCAAAAACTTTCAGAGCGGCATGTTCACCCTGCGCCAGGTCGAGTTCGGCCTCTTTGACCTGCTGGTACACGGCGACCCCGCCGGTCGTCGCGGCGTCATGGAGTTGCTGGCCGAGGTACGCGCCGAAGTGGCGGTGCTGCTGCCACCGGAATGGAACCGCTTTCCGCAGAGCTTCTCGCACATCTTTGCCGGCGGCTACGCGGCCGGCTACTACAGCTACAAATGGGCCGAGGTGCTGTCGGCCGATGCCTACGAGGCCTTCGAAGAGGCGGCCAGGAATTGCGGCACCACGCTCGATGCGAAGACCGGCGAGCGTTTCTGGCGCGAAATTTTGTCGGTCGGCGGCTCGCGTCCGGCGCTGGAATCGTTCAAGGCCTTCCGTGGTCGCGAGCCGCTTCCGGATGCACTGTTGCGGCATAGCGGAATGGCCGTGGTTGCGTAAATCGGCGGCCTGAGTCGGCGTGGGGTGGTTGATCGTTCCCGGCCTGACTAGCTTGCGCGCACCAGACAGCTGAATTCGCGATCCAGCAGCGCCGGGTCGCCGCTGTTGAGCTCCACCAGGCGCCGCAGGTGGGTAATGCTGTCCAGATCGATCGACGTGCAGCGCAGGCCGATCTGGCGACCTTCGACGTGCATCACTTCCGCCCGCATTCCGATCGTGGCATCGGCAGCGAGCGTGAGCGAAATCTGGCATTCCTCACCGGGTTTGCCGCTCCACGTTTCGCTGGTTTCCAGCAGCGCACCCTTCAGGGAAATATCCTGCAATTGCGCCGGCATTTCGCCGTGATGGGTGGTCAGGCGTACCGGCGAGTGAAACACGGCCCGCCAGAAGCGGCGCCGCTCAGTAGCCTGTGTCACGAAAATTCTCCTTGGGCTGCTTGATGCTGAAATCAATGCCGCTGAAAAATTCCTGTAGCGGACAGAGGGTCTTCCCGCCGCAGTGATGCTCACGTGCGCATTCGGCCTTGGTCTGATCCAGCAGGACCATTTCACCGCATACCGGGCAGGGACTGACAGGCGAGTCGAACACGATGCACCTCCTTGATTTCTGCTGAACGGCATCCCTCCTGTTTTGATTATAGACGGCCGCTCTGCTCGGGTATCATCGCCGCATGAAGATCGCCTGCTGGAATGTGAATTCGCTCAAGGTGCGCCTGCCCCATTTGCTGGACTGGCTGGCCGCCAACCCGGTCGATGCGCTCTGTCTGCAGGAAACCAAGACCGAGGACAAGGGCTTTCCGTTCGCCGCCTTGTCCGCCGCCGGCTACCACGCCGTGCATAACGGACAGAAGACCTACAACGGCGTCGCCATCGTCTCGCGATCGACACCCGAGGACGTCCGCGTCGACATCCCCGGCTTTGCCGACGAGCAAAAGCGCGTCATTGCCGCGACGGTGGACGGGGTGCGTATCGTCTGCGCCTACATGCCCAACGGCCAGGCGGTCGGGTCGGACAAATATGACTACAAACTGCGCTGGCTGGCGGCACTGAATTTCGCGCTGCTCGAGGATCTCCAGCGCTGGCCCCGACTGGCCCTGCTGGGCGACTACAACATCGCGCCCGAGGATCGCGACGTGCATGATCCGGTGGCCTGGAAAGACCAGATCCTCTGCAGCGAACCGGAGCGCGCCGCATTCCGCGACTTCATCGGCTTGGGATTGACCGATGCCTATCGCCTGTTCGACCAGCCGCCGAAGAGCTATTCATGGTGGGATTACCGGCAGATGGGATTCCGTCTCAACCGCGGCCTGCGCATCGACCACATCCTGCTCTCGGCACCGCTGGCGGGCGCGTGCAGCGCCTGTGTCATCGATAAGGCGCCACGCAAGCTGGAGCGTCCGTCCGACCATGCGCCGGTACTTGCCACGCTTGACTTGCCAGCGCGATGACCCTCACCGACCTGGTTGAGTTGTATCCGGTGCTGGGCAAGCTGTCCGGCGCCCTGCAACAACGCATCGTCGATGGCATGCAGACCATGACGGTGTCGCCGGCGACCACGGTGTTCGACGAGCATCAGCCCTGTCGCGGCTTCCCCTTCGTGCTGGAGGGCGCGATTCGCGTCGTCAAGTTGAGTTCCAGCGGACGCGAGTTGCCGCTCTACCGGGTGCTGGCGGGCGAGAGCTGCATCATCAGTTCCAGCTGCCTGCTCGGGCATGCCGATTACAACGCCCGCGGCGTGAGCGAAGGGCAGACCACGCTGGCCTTGCTGCCGCGCCCCTTGTTCGACGAGATGCTGGCGGTTGCGGCGTTTCGCGAGTTCGTCTTCCTGCTGTTTTCCGAGCGCATGGCTGAGCTGATGCAATTGGTGGAAGAAGTCGCCTTCCGCAAGCTCGACCAGCGCCTGGCGGCCCTGCTTCTCGGCAAGGGACGGCTGGTGCATGCCACACACCAGCAACTGGCCGATGAGCTGGGCAGCGTGCGTGAAATGGTCAGTCGCTTGTTGAAGGGCTTTGCCGAGCAGGGGCTGGTGAAGCTGGGGCGCGAGCAGGTGGAGGTGCTGGACGCCGCCGGTTTGCGCAAACTGGCCTCTGTGACTTAGGTTACATTCAGGCGCCGCGGCAAATGCTGTAATGCTCCCACCCTAACCAAACCCAAGGAGCACACCATGAAACTCAACGTCGGCGGCATCGACCGCGTTCTTCGTATCGCTGCAGGTCTCGGACTGGTCGCCTGGGCGGCGGTCGGCGGCCCCGTATGGGCCTGGGTCGGCATCGTGCCCCTGGCTACCGGCGCGATTGGCTTCTGCCCCTTTTACCCGCTGCTGGGCATGAACACCTGCCCGATGAAGAAAGAAGCCTGAGTTTCGGTTCAACCTCAGGACGCCGCGCCCCGAATTGGTGGCGCGGCGTTTTCGTTTGTGGCGGTGCGACTGTCGTCGCCGCTCAGAACTCGAGACCCAGATTCACCGAGTCGAACGTCTGGCGTCCGCCAGTGCTTGTGGCGGTAAAGAATTCCTCGCTGCGTTTGACGCGCGTCAGCGAAACCCGCAGGGCACCGTAGCGCAGGCTGAGCCCCAGGCTGAGGTCGTAGACATGCGGGCGCCGCCGCACGCCGGGACTGTCGCGGAATACCGTGCCGTCGAGAAAGATGTTGTGCGCGACCAGCCGGTGGTCAATGCCGGCGAAGGCATACCATTCGACGCGTTGTGCGCGACCCGGCTCAAGCTCGCGGCGCGCGTTCTGCAGCATCGCGCCACCAGGTTCGATGGTGTCGGGGCCGAAGCCAGTCATGTTGCGGCCGACGCGAACCAGTCCGCCGGCCCTGGCAAGGCTCATTACCGTACCCAGCGTTGCGCCGCCATGCGGAATCGCTTCGACGTCGAGTCCGCCGGCCTTGCCCAGATCATGTCTGGTCTTGACCAGCCAGGAAACGAGGAAGGCAGGCTCGTTGGGGATCTGGTGATGCCAGCCCTGCGGCTGGGGCGAACCGATCAGCCGATGCCAGCCGGACTGGATTTCCTTGCCCAGCGCGGACGGGCCGACCAGGCCCAGATCGAGTTCCACGGTGTCGAGGCGATTGTCGCGGGCGCGTTGCGCCACGCCGCCGAGATACAGCCAGGCGGCCCACGGACGATCCAGCGGCTGTGCCCGGCTGACCGCGATCGATCGCGGCGTGTACAGGTTCTGGCCGACGAAAAGCCCGAGATGGACTTTTCCTCCGGCCTCAGGCGCGAGTTGCCGCAGTACTTCGGCGGCGGGTAGCTGGAGCAGATCGAAGCCCATGCCGCCGCCAAACTTGATGCCATTGGTGTAGTAACGATCGGTGCGGGCCAGCATGTCATTTTCGATGAAAAGCTGGAATTCGCTGCCTTCCGGTGGTCGCTGGACGGCCGTTGCGTACGGCGGCAGAGTCGTCAGCAAAAGCAGCAGGAGTATCTGGCGGAACATGAGGTTTCCTGGTGCGAGTTCAGCGTGGCAAGGGATTATCGCGCGGGACCGTGAACCGGGAGATTCAGCCAGTGCAGCACACCGCGCGCGGCGGCGCGGCCGCTGGCCAGGCAGGCGGTAAGCAGATAGCCGCCGGTAGGGGCCTCCCAGTCGAGCATTTCGCCGGCGCAGAACACGCCCGGCAGCGCATGCAGCATGAGTCCTTCATCGACGGCGGCGAAATCCACGCCGCCGGCGCTGCTGATCGCTTCATCGAGCGGTCGCGGAGCATCCAGCCGCAGCGGCAAGGCCTTGATCAGTGCGGCGAGTCCGGCCGCTTGTTCGAGGTCGCCCGGCGGCGCTGCTTCGCGCAACAGGGCGGCCTTGATGCCGTCGATGCCGCACTTGCGGCGCAGGTGGTTTGCCAGGCTGTCGCGGCCGCGCGGCCGTTCGAGGTCCCGTAGCAGTCCTTGCGGCGTGCGCGTCGGCAGCAGATCGACCCGTAGCGTAGCGCTACCGGTGGATGCGATGCGGTCGCGCAATCCGGCGGAAAGGGTGTAGACCAGGCCGCCTTCGAGGCCGTGGGCGGTGACCAGGAATTCGCCCTCCCGCGGCTTTGCCTTGCCACCGCCGTCCTCGATCCAAGCCGCGATGTTCTTCACCGGCTGCCCGGCATATCGTTGCCGCAGGTGCTCGCTCCAGGCCACGTCGAAACCGCAGTTGGACGGTTTCAGGGGCGGCACGGTGATTCCCCGTGTTTCGAGCAAGGACACCCAGGCACCGTCCGAGCCGAGCCGGGCCCAACTGCCGCCACCCAATGCCAGGACGCAGGCATCGGCACTGACGGCGGTGTCGCCGGAAGGCGAAGCAAAACGCAGTGTGCGACCGTCCGGGGTCCAGCCGCACCAGCGATGCCGGGCGTGAAAACGCACGCCGCCTAGGCGCAGGCGGTGCAGCCAGGCGCGCAGCAAGGGTGCTGCCTTCATCTCCGCGGGGAAGACGCGCCCCGAACTGCCGATGAAGGTCTGGATGCCAAGTTGATGAACCCAGGCGCGCAGTTCTGTCGGACCAAACTCGGCAAGCCAGCGGGCGACCTCGTCCTGGCGTGCGCCGTAACGGGCGAGAAAGCGTTCAGGCGCCTCGGAGTGGGTCAGGTTCAGGCCGCCGCGCCCGGCCAGCAGGAATTTGCGCGCCACCGACGGCATCGCATCGTAGAGATCAACGTCGACACCGGCCGCGCAGAGAACTTCCGCCGCCATCAGTCCGGCCGGGCCGCCACCGACCACGATCACGTGTGGCTTCCGCTGTTCAGCGGTCACCGCTGTCGGCAAGAAAGTTGGCGAGCCGGACGTAGTCGGCGACGGGTATGTCCTCGGCGCGGGCCGTCGGCGAAATGCCGAGGGCGGCGAGTTGCGGCTCGGCGATCAGGTCGCGCAGGGTATTGCGCAGCATCTTGCGGCGCTGGGAAAACGCCGCTGTGACCACGCGGGCGAAAACTTCCGGCTTGCGCGCCGTAGCGTCAGCGCCGACTTTCGACCTATCCACCGGAATCATGCGCACCATGGCGGAGTCGACCTTGGGTGGCGGATTGAAGGATCCCGGCGGAACGATGAAAAGCCGTTCCATGTGATAGTGGTACTGCAACATGACCGAGAGCCGTCCGAAGTCCTTGCTTCCGGGCTCGGCGACCATGCGGTCGACGACTTCCCGTTGCAGCATGAAGTGCATGTCATACACCAGCGGCGCAAATCCGACCAGATGGAAAAGCAGCGGGCTGGAAATGTTGTAGGGCAGGTTGCCGAGAAGCTTCAGTCGTCCTTCGCCCTTCAGGCTGCCGAAATCGAACTCGAGGGCGTCGCCTTGATGGATGGTGAGCCGCTCCGGGGGGAAACGCTGGCGCAGGCGGGCAATCAGGTCGCGGTCGATTTCGACCACATGCAGGTGCTCGATGCGTTCCAGCAGCGGCGCCGTAAGCGCGCCGAGGCCGGGGCCGATCTCGACCAGGGTGTCTCCGGCGCGCGGCGCGACGGCATCGATGATCTTGCGGATCACGCCATCCGAGACGAGGAAGTTCTGTCCGAAGCGCTTTCGCGCAGTGTGCCCATCGACGGTTTTCATCGGGTGTGTGCCGTTCCCGCCGGCATGCCCTCATGAAACAGCATCAGGGTTGCGGGTTCCATGGCGGTCCATGCTTCGTTGTCGGTGAGCGGCAAGGTGGCGATTACCGCGACACGGTCCTCGGGCCTGGCGATGGCGCTGAAATCGACACTGACGTCCTGGTCCTTGAGGTGGGCGACGGCGAACGGCGCCTGACGGACGATGTACGAGAGCTTGGTGGCGCAGTGGGCATACAGGCAGTTGCCGTTGCTGAGCAGGAAGTTGAATTCGCCGTGCCTCGTGATCTCGCGGGTAATGCCGGTGAGGAACTCGAACATGGGGCGGCGCAAGGGCATGGCCTCGCCAAACTCGGCGCGCAGGCGTTGCAGCAGGTAGCAAAAGGCGAGCTCGGAATCCGTATCGCCGACCGGGACGAAGCTGCCGTCGAGCGCCGGAGCAAAATCCTTGAGGTTGCCGTTGTGGGCAAAGATCCAGTAGCGACCCCATAGTTCGCGCTGGAAAGGATGCGTGTTCTCCAGCGCGACGCGGCCCTGGGTGGCTTTGCGGATATGGGCGATGACGTTCCTGGAACGTATCGGGTAGTGGCGCACCAGCTCCGCGACCGGCGACTTCGCGGACGGTGCGGCATCGAGAAATACGCGGCAGCCGGGTCCCTCGAAGAAGGCAATGCCCCAGCCATCCTGATGCACGTCGGTGAGCCCGCCACGGGTGCGAAAGCCCTCGAAGGAAAAGCAGATGTCGGTGGGGACATTGCAGTTCATGCCCAGAAGCTGGCACATGATCAGTTGTCCCGTCGCTGTGCCATCTCGATGGCGGCATCGATGGCGGCGAACAGGCTGGTCGGCGAGGCTTTGCCCGTGCCGGCCAGATCCAGCGCCGTGCCGTGGTCTACCGAGGTGCGGATGATGGGCAGGCCGAGCGTGACATTGATGCCCTCGTCAAAGGCGGCGTACTTGAGCACGGCCAGGCCCTGGTCGTGGTACATCGCCAGTTGGGCGTCGGAGCCGGCGAGGACGTTCCGGGTGAACAGCGTATCGGCGGGTAGCGGACCGATCAGCGTCATGCCCTCGGCGCGCAGCCTGTCGAGCACCGGTGTGATGACCTCGATTTCCTCGCGGCCCATGTGGCCGCCCTCGCCGGCATGGGGATTGAGCCCGGCGACGAGGATGCGCGGCCGGGCGATGCCGAATTTTGTACGCAGGTCGGCATACAGAATCCGTAGCGTGGTTTCCAGCGCCGCCGGGCCTATCGCGGCCGGGACATCCTTCAGCGCCAGGTGCGTGGTGGCCAGGGCCACACGCAAACCGGCACCCGCGAGCATCATGACAACGCGCGGCGTGGCGGTGCGGTCGGCGAGGTACTCGGTATGCCCGGTGAATGCGATCCCGGCGTCGTTGATCACTCCCTTGTGCACCGGCGCCGTGACCATTGCCGCGTAGTCGCCCGATTGGCAACCGGCAAGGGCGACGTCGAGCAGCTCAAGCACATACGCCGAATTCGCCGGGTCGAGGCGCCCGGGAGATGCCGGCTGGCGCAGCGGGAGGTGCCGGATTTCAATGCGGTCGGGGTCCAGCCCCAGCGCCGCGGCACGCGTCGCGATGAGGTGGCGGTCGCCCAGCACCACCACGCGGGCATTCCATGTCCGTTGTGCCAGGCAAAGGCAGATGTCAGGCCCGATGCCCGACGGTTCGCCCGAGGTGACTGCGATGGTGGGTCTAGCGGTCTTCGACGCGGTATTCGACATAGGCGCGGTCGCGCATTTGCCGGACCCAGTCCTGGTAGGCCTCGTCGGCCTTGCGATCGCGCAATACCTGGCGTGCGGCGAGGCGTTGGCGCTCCGCCGTGGCGTCCTCGGTACGGCGCTCAAGGACCTGGATCAGGTGAAAGCCGAAAGGAGACTGGATCGGAGCGCTGATCTGGTTGATCGCCAGCGCGTCCATGGCCTTTTCGAAGTCGGGAACGGTGTCGCCCTGGTAAAGCCACCCGAGGTCGCCGCCGCGCGCGGCAGAGAGATCGTTGGAGTTCAGGCGCGCAAGTTCGGCGAAATCGGCACCGTTTTCGAGGCGCTCCTTGATCGCGACCAGTTTGCGCTGGGCCTCGGCTGCCGACACCAGTTCATTGACCTTGATGAGTATGTGCCGCGCCCGTGTCTGCTTCAGTGACGCGGACGCCTTGGTGTTCGAGTTTCCGTGGAAACCCACCAGCTTGACGATATGAAATCCGGCCGGGCTGCGCAGGATGTCGCTGAGTTCGCCGGGCTTGAGCTTCTTCACGGCATCGGCATAGAGTGCGGGCAATCGATCGAGGGGGCGTCGGCCCATGACGCCGCCGGTGAGTCCGTCGGGGGCGTCAGAGAAGCTCGCGGCGACCTTGGCGAAGTCCTCGCCACGCCGTAACTGGTCCAGTGCCGATTTCGCGCGTGCGCCGATACGCATCAACTGGTCGGGCGTGGCTTGCTCGGGAACGCGAACAATGATGTGGGCGATACTGGCTTCGAGCGCGTCGGCGTTTCCCTGCTCGGGATTGGCAAGGTAGTTGTCGATTTCCCCATCCGAGACAACGATGCGGCTCTCCACTTCACGATCACGCAGGCGGGAAAGGATGATTTCTTCCCGAATTTCCTCACGGAACTTTACCCAGGCGACGCCGTCCTTTTCCAGGACGGCGCGAAAATCCGGCAGTGACAGCTTGTTGTTGTCCGCGATACGGCGCATTGCGGCATCGAGTTCGATATCCGATACACGCAACCCGGTCTCCTTGGCGAATTGCAACTGCACCCGGTCGGTGATCATGCGTTCGAGCACCTGGCGCTCAAGAACGTCGCGAGCCGGTAGCTGTGCGCGCTGGCCCTGCAATTGGCGCTCGACGGCGGTGACCCGGCTGCGCAACTCGAACGCGGTGATTACCTCGTCATTGATAACGGCGACCACGCGGTCGACTTCCAGCGGCTGGGCGCGGCGTGTCTGTGCCTGCGCCGGGAGCAAGGCCAGGGCGGCAACAACGGCAAGCAGGGCGGACGCGACGTTCATTGCGCCAGGAGCTGGGTATCCGCGCCCTGCTGGTTGATTACGCCGTACCCGGGAACATTGCGTTTGAGGATGTCGAGAGGATTCGATCCGACTTTCGCAAACCCGTTCAGTTCGAGCTGGAAGAAGAGCGCGGTGTTCGATTGCTGTGTCAGTGTTGCGAGACGTTGCATGACCACGCGGCCAACCCAGCATCCACCATCGAATTCGAGACCGGCCACCGACTCGATCATGCGGCGATCCTTGGTCGAGTAATTGAAGCGACCCACCGCATGCCAGCCGCCGAATAGCGGCCATTGTCCTGAGAGGTCGATCTGTCCGAGTTGGTCACGCGAATAGCGATAACCTGCGTTGAGTACCTTGCCGACTTCCGGCTGGTAGCGGCCGCCGACGTTGAGGCGCTCGACGCGGCTGAGCTGCGGGTTGTACTGGACCCCGACGTCGCCATAGGTCTTGGGCAGCAACCGTCCGGAAAGTGATGCAAGGAAGTCGGTTTGACGGTCGCTGCGCAGGACCTCGCCCGGCAGACCCACTTTTTGCGTGCTGAAGTAGAAGCGCTGGCCGAATGCGATGCGCAGGCTTTCCGCGCCGGTTTGCGGATCGATCAGGCGTGAGGTCAACATGGCGGTAGCCTGGTTCGCATCACCGATGCGATCGCCGCCGCCATACCGGTTTTCACCGAAAATCTGGGCGAAGTTGAAATCCGTAGCCGCGGTATCGAATACCGGAATCAGGCTTTGGTTGCGTTCCGGCACGTACAGATAGTAAAGGCGCGGCTCCAGCGTTTGGGTCAGCGAATTACCCAGCCAGGAAACTTCCCGCTCAAAGGTGACCGAGGAGTCGAGACTCAGGATGGGTACATCCCGCGTGAGCTTGGCCGGTACGCCAGGGGCCTGGCCATCAAGCGTGTAGCGTGTGGAATGCACGCCGATCTTTGGCGTCAGGCTGAAGATCTCGGTTTGCAGGGGCAAGGACAATTGCGGATACACGGTGAAACGTCGTCCCTGCACCAATGCGGGATTGCGGAAATTCACATGCTCGCCGCGGAACGCAAAGTTGAGTCCGAGCGGCAGATCGCCGCGATTCGCGTCCACGGTGACCTGTGGCAGGCGTCGGTAGGGTTCTGCGACTCGCGGCAGCGACGGATCCTGGAGGGTTTGGTAGCTCTGGGCCAGCAGGTTGGCAGACCACCAGCCGCCGCTGTAGCTCAACGTGCCTTGCCGGAGCAGATTGGTTTGCGCGATGACCGCCGAGCCGTTGCTCAGGTCGCTGAAATAGGTATTGTCCGAGGCGCCATTCAGGGCAAGCGAGCCGGAGAAGCCGTACCCGAGATTCTGCACGTGGCTTACGGAGTAATTTGATCGACGCGTGTGGGTCAGGCGGTCCCGCGGAAGGTAGTGGGCCTCGACCGTGCCGGCGTAGTTTTGCTGCAGGTAGCGGTACTCGCCTTTCCACAAGGTGCCGCGCTTGGCCATGATCCGCGGCGCGATCGTGGCATCCATGTTCGGCGCTATGTTCCAGTAGAACGGCTGGGTAAATTCGACGCCGCCCTGACTCGTGGATCCGGCTGTCGGCGTCAGCAGTCCGCTCTTGCGCTCGTTGTTGAGCGAGAAGCTGAGCCATGGCGAGTAGAGGATCGGCGCCCCCTGAAAGTACAGGGTCGCATCGCGGGCCGTGCCCTGTTCCGTGTCGTAGTCGAGGCGCAGGTCGGCGGTTCGGGCAAACCAGTCGGGATCACGGCCGGCGGCAGGAGCACAGGTGCTGTAGGTCGCATCCCGCAGGCGATATTTCCCTTCGCCCTCGAACTCCATGCGCGCTGCCGATCCGGTGCCAGTGGTCAGTTCGGCCGATTCCCGTTCTTCGTTGCCGGTCCAGAGCGTGGCCGCGGAACCGGTCTTGATGCGACGGATGCTGTAGCTTGGCTGTTCGAAGAAGCCGGTGCTGTCTTCGAGCTTCATCATCATGCGTGGTCCGCTGATGTGATCGCCGTCGCGCGACAGGCGTACATTGCCTTCGGCGTCGACCTCGTCGGCCAACTGGCGATAGGTCATGCGGTCACTGAGCAGTATCGAATTGCGCTTGCGCATTTCGACATCGCCCTCGGCAAGCACCTCGACATCGTTCTTTCCGGCGATGCGTTCCGCGGTGATGAAGGTCGGCAATTCCTCGCCCGGTTGCCTGAGATGCGGCGCAAGTCTGGCGGACTGGGCGAGCGCAGGCTGCGGCAATTCGCCTGCCGCCACGTAAGCCGAGTAAAGAGGCGGTAGCGCCGGGCGCTCATCCACCTGGGGCGGTTCCTGCGGCTTGGCGATCGCCTCGGCCGGCGCCGCCGCGGGCACTGCCGGCGCAGGCGGCTGCCTGTCTGAAGCACGGGGGGCCCTGGGCGTCGGCGCCGTCGCCACGGGGGCAACGGGCAGGGGCGTCGTTGCCGGACGGGATTGACCAAGGGCAGCGGCGGGTGCCGGACGCATCGCTGCGGCGGGTGCCGTCGTGGGCGACGATGGGGGCGCGCCGGTTCCGGGAATCGATACCGCCGCGCCCGGCGCAGGTGCTTGGGCGGCTGCCACCGGCGGCGCCATCGGACCCGGAGTCACGACGCGTGCCGGTTCCGCGACCGGCAAGGGTGCCGGGGCCGATGCCATCGGCGTTGTCGATGGCATCGGTGTGCCGGCGCCGAGCAATGCGGGATTGACTCGCAAGGGCGGCAGCGGCTCCGCTGCGGCAGATCCGGCGGCGAGCAGCAGTATCGGCAATAAGGCGGGGCTGAATTGTCCGCGACGCGAAGATGACATGCCAAATCAATGTGTGGGCGCAACGTCGGCCTCAAGTCACTGACAACGCAATGCTTGCGACCCGCCGGAATGGTTCGTGCCGGCCGATGCTAGAATTCGCGATTCTATCACCTCAACTTCGGCGGAACGCGCTCCCTGACTGAGTTCTTGCGTGGTTTCCCAACTCGCGGAAAGCCTCTACATGGAACGTCAGGAGCAGATCAGAAAGTGGCTCGCCGGGCTCTGGGGCGCCGAGGATTTCAGCCTTGCGGCAGCCTCTGCGGATGCCAGCTTTCGACGCTATTTCCGTGCCCGGAAGTCCAACGGCGATTCGTTCGTGGTCATGGATGCGCCGCCTGCGAATGAGGATTGTCGTCCCTGGCTGCATGTTCAGCAGTTGTTCCGCGAGGCCGTCCATGTCCCGGAGGTCCTGGCGCAGGATCTCGAACGGGGCTTCCTGCTGCTCTCCGACCTGGGGAATGCAACCTATCTCCAGGCGCTGACGCCAGAGAATGCCGCACCCCTGTATGCGGATGCGATTACTGCGCTGATCCGCCTGCAGCAGGCCAGTCGGGCGGGCGTGCTGCCCGACTACGATCGGGTCTTGCTGCGGCGGGAACTCGACTTGTTCCCGCAATGGTTTCTCGCCAAACACCACGGGCTCGCGCTGTCCGATGACGACCGGCAGCAGATCGATGAGGTCTTCGGACGGATACTCGCGGCCAATCTGGCAGAACCCAGAGTCTTCGTGCATCGCGATTTCCATTCACGCAACCTGATGTACATCGAAAACGCGGGAAACCCCGGTGTCATCGATTTTCAGGATGCCGTTTTCGGCCCGATCAGTTACGACATGGTTTCCCTGCTGAAGGATGCCTACATCGAATGGGATGAGGACATCGCGCTCGACTGGCTGATCCGCTATTGGGAGCAGGCACGCAAGGGCGGACTTCCGGTGGCCGCCGATTTCGGCGAGTTCTACCGTGCCTACGAATGGATGGGTGTGCAGCGCCACGTCAAGGTGCTCGGCATTTTTGCGCGCCTGTGGCACCGCGACGGCAAGGACGGTTACCTCAAGGATTTGCCACTGGTGGCGCGCTACCTGCGAAAGGCCTGCGAGCGGTATGCCGAACTTTCCGTGCTCCGCCACCTGCTGGATCGCGTCGAAGACAAGATCACCGTGCTCGGCTATACCCTCGAACAGCGTGACCTCGACTAAGTCGGTCCGCGCGCCGCGCGGGCTCCAATCAGTCACCCCCTCTCCCGGAGAGGGGGGTGGGGGGAGAGCTCACCAGAATGATCCGCAGGATCATGGCTTTCATGGGATCCATTTCCCATGAAAGCCATGATCCTCGCCGCCGGTCGCGGCGAGCGCATGCGGCCGCTGACCGATCGCACACCGAAGCCCTTGCTGCCGGTCGCCGGCAGGTCCTTGATTGTCTGGCATCTGGAACGTCTCGCCGCGGCAGGTTTTTGCGATATCGTCATCAACCACGCCCATCTTGGGGGGCAGATCGAAGCCCTGCTCGGTAATGGCGAAGCCTGGGGTCTGCGCATCCGCTATTCGCCGGAACCGCATGGTGCGCTGGAAACCGCGGGCGGCATTGCAAACGCCCTGCCGCTGCTCGGCGACGACGAGCCTTTCCTGGTAATCAACGGCGACATATTCTGCGACTGGAATCCGGCGCAGGCGCGGGCGGTTTTGTCGCCCGATGACCTGCTGCATCTCGTGCTGGTGCCGAATCCGGCACATCATCCGCAAGGCGACTTCCGTTTGTATGGCACCAAAGTCGGCGCTGACGCCACGGCGTTTGCCGGTGCCGGAGCAATCTACACGTTCGCCGGGATCGGCATTTATCGCCCTGAGGCTTTTTCCGGACTTGCGCGGGGCCGGCCGGCCAAACTGGCGCCGCTGTTGCGAGCGGCAATGGCGCAGGGGCGCGCGTCAGGCGAATTGCATGAGGGGCGCTGGGTCGACGTCGGCACCCCGCAACGTCTGGACGCGCTGGACCGGGAACTGCGCTCGCTATAATCGACCGATGGAACAGGCACCGAATCCGGACAATGCGCTATCGGCGTACCACCAGCGCCGACTCCTGCTCGCGGCGCGCATGCGCCTGGCTGGCGGTGGCGTGGCCCTGATCCCCACCGCGCCAGAGCAGGCGCGCAATCGTGACACCCACTACCCGTATCGTGCCGACAGCTATTTTCAGTACCTGACCGGTTTCACCGAGCCCGAGGCGGTGCTGGTGATTGTTGCCGGTGGCGGCGAAGCGGAGTCCATCCTGTTTTGCCGCGAAAAGAACGCCGAGCGCGAGACCTGGGACGGGTTTCGTCACGGTCCCGAGGGCGCACGCGAGGCGTTTGGGTTTGACGCCGCGAACGTGATCGCCGACCTCGATGCGCGCTTGCCCGAGCTGCTTGCCGGCCAGCCGGCATTCTGGTTCTCGATTGGACAGGACCCGACCTGGGATATCCGCGTAACCACTGCCTTGAACAAGGTACGCAGCGAATCGCGCACCGGCAAGCGTGCGCCGCCGGTGATTCGCGACGTGCGCGCCGAGCTCGATGCAATGCGACTGGTGAAAGATGCGACCGAGCTTGCGGTCATGCGGCGCGTATCGGAGATTTCCTGCAGCGCCCACATCCGGGCGATGCGCTTTGCCGCGCCGGGCAGGTTCGAGTACGAAGTCGAAGCCGAATTGCTGCACGAGTTTCGTCGGCAGGGATGCGAGTTCCCGGCCTACACGCCGATCGTCGCCGGTGGCGCCAATGCCTGCATCCTGCATTATGTCGGCAACGATCAGCCGCTGCGCGACGGCGATCTGCTGCTGATCGATGCCGGCGGCGAACTGTCCGGTTATGCCTCGGACATCACACGGACTTTTCCCGTGAGCGGACGATTCAGCGGACCGCAAGCCGACATTTACGATCTGGTGCTGGATGCCCAGGCCGCTGCGATTGCCGCGGTTCGTCCCGGCGCCAACTTCGCCGATCCGCACAGTGCGGCCTCGAAGGTGCTGGCCCAGGGCATGATCGACATGAAGCTGCTGACGGGGTCGCTCGATGCCGTGCTCGAATCCGAAAGCTACAAGCGCTTCTACATGCACCGTACCAGCCACTGGCTGGGCAAGGACGTGCACGATGCCGGCGAATACAAGGAAGGCGAGCACTGGGCGCCGCTGGCGCCGGGCATGGTGCTGACCATCGAGCCGGGGTGCTATGTCCGGCCGGCGGAAGATGTTCCCGAAGCGTTCTGGGATATCGGCGTACGCATCGAGGATGATGCGGTCGTCACCGCCGGTGGTTGTGAAATCATCACCGCGGCTGCGCCGAAGCGGGTTGCCGACATCGAGGCGCTGATGCGGGATGCTCGTGGCGGTTGAAGCCGCGGCAACGGTAGGCATTGTTGGCGGCGGTCCGGCCGGAATGGCATTGGCGCTGGCCTTGCGCGCCAAGGGAATCGGCGCCGAGATATTCGAAGCCCGTGAGCGGGCCGCGGTGCGCCGTGACCAGCGAGTACTTGCGCTGTCCGACGGGTCTGGCCAGATTCTGGACTGGCTGGGGGTGTGGTCGCATTTGCCAAAGACGCCGATCGAAACCATACATGTTTCCCAGCGCGGGGGATTTGGGCGCACCATGTTGCGTGCCTCCGAAATGGACATGCATGCCCTGGGCTGGGTGGTCGCCGCAAGCGACCTCATTGCGGCGCTGGATGACGCCGTGACCGCAAATGGCATCGTGTATCGCGAACAGCAGGCCGTCATGGCGACGGATACCGCGGGCTTTTCACTGACCGCCTTCGCCGAGGGGCGCGTCGACCCGGGAGCCGGCAGTGCGCGTGACTACGGACAGCACGCGGTACTGTGCAACGTCGACCTCGCCGAGCCGCATCGCAATATCGCCTGGGAGCGCTTTACCGGGGACGGCCCATTGGCACTTCTGCCGCTGGGCGACCGCTATGCCATGGTGATGACCTGTGTCGATGACGTCGTTGACGCCATCAAGGGGCTTGACGACGCGGCCTTTCTTGCGGTGCTGCAAAAGCGCTTCGGTACCCGTCACCGCTTTGTTGCTGCGACACCGCGGGTGGCCTATCCACTGGGGCTGCGCTACCGGCCGAATCCCGTGGCGGCGCGGCAGGTGTGGCTTGGCAATGCCGCGCAAACCCTGCATCCGGTGGCAGGACAAGGGTTCAACCTGGCCCTGCGCGACATCTGGGAACTGGCCGCTACCCTGGCCGATGCGTCCGACCCCGGTGCCCCCGAAGTGCTTGCCGCCTACGCCCGCGGCCGGCAGGCCGACCGGCGCGGAGCGATCGGCTTCACCGACCTTCTGATTCTCGGTTTCGGCACCGATTTTCCGCCGCTCCGCCATGTACGTGGTGCCGGCCTGCTGGCGCTGGATCTATTTCCCCCGTTGCGAGGTTTTGTCGCCAGGCGGATGATCTTTGGCGCTCGCGCCTGGCCCTGATTCCTGACCCCCGGAATATAAGAAGCCTCAATAGCGCCGCGGACGCTTTGCGCTAAAATCGCGCCCTCCCCCGAACGCATTCTTTTCCCGCACATGGAATTCCTCGGCTTTTCTTTGCGCAACAATCTGTTTGTCGCGCCCATGGCCGGGGTCACCGATCGTCCGTTTCGCCAGTTGTGCAAGAAGCTCGGCGCGGGCTTGGCGGTGTCGGAAATGGTGACATCCAACTCGCTGCTGTACGGTAGCGCCAAGACCCGGCGCCGCGCCAATCATGAAGGCGAAGTTGATCCGATTTCGGTCCAGATCGCCGGCGCCGATCCGGCGATGATGGCGCAGGCGGCGCGCTTCAACGCCGACAATGGCGCACAGATCATCGACATCAACATGGGCTGCCCGGCGAAGAAGGTTTGTAACGTCATGGCCGGCTCGGCGCTGATGCAGAACGAGCCGCTGGTGGCAAAAATCCTTGAGGCGGTGGTTGCTGCCGTTCCCGGTGTCCCGGTAACCCTGAAGTTCCGTACCGGCTGGAATCGCGAGAACCGCAACGCCCCGACCATAGCGCGCATTGCGGAAGACTCGGGCATTCGCGCCATCGCCATCCACGGCCGTACCCGCGCCGACCAGTACCAGGGGACGGCCGAGTACGACACCATCGCCCTGGTCAAGTCGCGGGTGACGATTCCGGTGATCGCCAACGGCGACATCACGACTCCGCAAAAGGCGCGCCATGTTCTCGATTACACCGGCGCCGACGGCGTCATGATCGGCCGCGCGGCCCAGGGTCGGCCCTGGCTGTTTCGCGAAATCGAGCACTTCCTGGCCACGGGCGTGGAAATGGCGCCGCCGAGCGTCGGCGAGATTCACCGCATCCTGCGCGACCACCTGAGCGATCTTTACGGCTTCTACGGCGAGGAAACCGGGGTGCGCATCGCGCGCAAGCACATCAGCTGGTACACCAAGGGTCTGGTCGGCGCGGCGCATTTCCGTCACGCCATGAACCAGTTGCAGACGGTCGGCGAACAACTTGCCGCCGCCGACGATTTCTTCCTCGGCCATGCGGCGGCGAATGACAGCCTGCGCTGCGCCGGCGATGACACGGAGATGAAGGCCGCATGAGCAGCGAAATCAATGAGTGCGTGCGGCGCACGCTGAATCGCTACTTCCGTGACCTCGATGGACAGGCGCCGCACGCCGTGTACAACATGGTCCTGAAGTGCGTCGAGAAGCCCATGCTGGAAGTGGTCATGAAGCAGGCGTCCGGCAACCAGACCGTCGCCGCCGACATGCTCGGCATCAGTCGCGGCACGCTGCGACGCATGCTGGTCGAACACGAATTGCTCTGACGCTCATGGCTTTTGTTAACCACCCCGAATCATGAAACCCGTGCACCTCTGTGTTGCCGTGAGCGAGCAAGCTCGGCCCCCCCCCCCATCCCCCCTCGCAGGGGGCTTACTGATCGGCTCGCTGCGCTCGATATCACCAGCGACCGAGCCTGTAGTTTCAGGCTAAATCTCCCGAGAGGATTTCCATGAAAGTCACACAAGCGCTGATCAGCGTTTCCGACAAGCGCGGCACGGTCGATTTCGCCCGCGGACTGGCGCAACAGGGCATCAAGCTGCTGTCCACCGGCGGCACGGCCAAGCTCCTGCGCGACGCGGGACTGGACGTCACCGACGTCTCCGATTACACCGGTTTCCCCGAGATGCTCGACGGCCGTGTCAAGACGCTGCACCCCAAGGTACATGGCGGCATCCTCGGCCGCCGCGACCTGCCCGAGCACCTGGCGGTGATGGCCCAGCACGGAATCCCGGCGATCGACCTGGTGGTGGTGAACCTCTATCCCTTCCGCGAGACCGTGGCCAAGCCCGGCTGCACCCTGGACGACGCCATCGAGAATATCGACATCGGCGGCCCCACCATGGTGCGGGCGGCGGCCAAGAACCACGGCAACGAACAGGGCGGTGTCGGCATCGTCACCGATCCCGAGGACTACGCGGCCGTGCTCGACGAGATCAAGACCGGCGGCGGACTCTCCTATGCAACGCGCTTCGCCCTGGCGAAGAAGGCCTTCACCCACACCGCGCGTTACGACTCCGCGATCGCCAACTGGCTGACGGCGCTGGATGCCGACAACAAGCCCGGCGTCTTCCCGGAAAAGCTGCAACTGGCCTTTGACAAGGTCGAGACCCTGCGCTACGGCGAGAATCCGCATCAGCAGGCCGCCTTCTACCGCGAGACGGTCAGCCTGCCCGGCAGCATCGCCAGCTACCAGCAGATCCAGGGCAAGGAGCTGTCCTACAACAACATCGCCGACGCCGATGCGGCCTGGGAATGCGTCAAGGCCTTTGATGACGCGATCGCTCCGGCCGCCTGCGTCATCGTCAAGCACGCCAATCCCTGCGGCGTGGCGGTCGGCGCGACGGCGGAGGAATGCTATCGCAAGGCCTTCAAGACCGACCCGACCTCGGCCTTCGGCGGCATCATCGCCTTCAACGTGGCGATCGACAAGGCGACTGCCGAGGCCGTGGCCGGCCAGTTCGCCGAAGTCATCATCGCGCCCGAAATCACCGCCGAGGCCCGCGCGGTGTTCGCCGCCAAGCAGAATCTGCGCGTGCTGGTGGTCCCGCTCGGCAAGGTCGCCGGCGGCATTTTCGACTACAAGCGCGTCGGCGGCGGCCTGCTGCTGCAAAGCGCCGATGATGCTCGCATTACCCAGGGCGACATCAAGGTGGTGACCAAGCGTGCGCCGACCGAGGCCGAAATGCGCGACCTGCTGTTCGCCTGGCGCGTCGCCAAGTACGTCAAGTCGAATGCCATCGTCTATTGCAAGGATGCGATGACGGTCGGTGTCGGCGCCGGCCAGATGAGCCGCGTCGATTCGGCGCGCATCGCCGCAATCAAGGCCGAGAACAACGGCCTTACCGTGGTGGGTTCGGTGGTCGCCTCGGATGCCTTCTTCCCCTTCCGCGACGGGCTCGACGTGTTGGCCAAGGCCGGCGCCACGGCGGTGATCCAGCCCGGTGGCTCGGTGCGCGACGCGGAGGTGATTGCCGCCGCCGACGAACAGAACCTGGCCATGGTATTCACCGGCTTCCGCCACTTCCGTCACTGATCATGAGAACAATTCCCCCGACCCCCTTTCCGGGAAAGGGGGCGACCAAGGTTCGCTTCGCTCCAATTTGCTTGGCTACGCCTCCTTGGGGCGGCCCGACGGAGGCGTCATGAAGATACTTGTCGTCGGTTCCGGCGGTCGCGAACATGCATTGGCCTGGCGCCTGGCGCAGGCGCCGGGCTTGCAGAAGGTCTATGTCGCGCCGGGCAACGCCGGCACGGCACGCGAGCACGAACTGGAGAACCTGCCGCTTTCCGACATCGAAGCACTGGCCGATTACGCCGAGCGCGAGAAAGTGCATGCCACCGTCGTCGGGCCCGAGGCGCCGCTGGCGGCCGGCATCGTCGACGCCTTCCGTGCCCGCGGCCTGCGCATCTTCGGTCCGACCAAAGCGGCGGCGCAGCTCGAAAGCTCGAAGGATTTCGCCAAGCGTTTCATGACGCGGCACAAGATCCCGACGGCGAAATTCCAGACCTTTGCCGACATCAAGGCCGCCCACGCCTATATCGACGCCGAAGGCGCCCCCATCGTGATCAAGGCCGATGGGCTCGCCGCGGGCAAGGGCGTGGTGGTGGCGATGGACGTCGCCGAGGCCCATGCCGCCGTGGACATGATGCTTGCCGACAACAAATTGGGTGATGCCGGTGCGCGCGTGGTGATCGAGGAATTCCTCGACGGCGAGGAGGCGAGCTTCATCGTCATGGCCGATGGCCGCCATGCCCTGGCGATGGCCACCAGCCAGGACCACAAGCGGCTCAAGGATGGCGACCAGGGGCCCAACACCGGCGGCATGGGCGCGTATTCGCCGGCGCCGGTGGTGACGCCGGAAATCCACGCCCGCGTCATGCGCGAGGTGATCATGCCGACCATCAACGGCATGGCGGCCGATGGCATTGTGTATACCGGCTTCCTCTATGCCGGCCTGATGATCAAGCCCGACGGCAGCCTGCGCGTGCTCGAATTCAACTGCCGTTTTGGCGACCCGGAAACCCAGCCGATCATGATGCGGCTGAAGAGCAATTTCGTCGAACTCGTCGATGCTGCGATCGACGGCCGCCTCAACGAGGTCGAAGCCGAGTGGGATCGCCGCGTGGCCCTGGGGGTGGTGATGGCCGCCGCCAACTATCCTGAGACGCCGCGCAAGGGTGATGTCATCCACGGCCTCCCTGCCGTGACCTCCGACAGCCATGTGTTCCATGCCGGCACGGCCGAAAAGAGCGGCGCGGTGGTGACTGCCGGCGGGCGCGTGCTCTGCGTCACCGCGCTGGGCGACAACGTCAAGGCGGCGCAGAAGCGAGCCTATGAAGTGCTCGACCAGATCAGTTTCGACGGCATGCTGTGTCGGCGCGACATTGGCTACCGGGCGATCAAGCGCTAGCACCATGATCCTGCCACCGGCCACGCTGGGCATGCTGGGCGGCGGCCAACTCGGCCGCTTCTTCGTCATTGCCGCCCATGAGCTGGGCTATCGCGTCGTGGTGCTCGATCCCGATGCGCAGAGTCCGGCGGGGCGCATCGCCGACCAGCATCTGGTGGCTGCCTATGACGACGCGGATGCCCTGAACCGGATGGCCGAATCCTGCGCGGCGGTGACCACGGAATTCGAAAATGTTCCGGCCGACAGCCTGGCCTATCTTTCCAAGTTCGTCCCGGTTCGGCCCGGCGCCGAAGCGGTACGCACCAGCCAGAATCGCAGCGCGGAAAAGGGCTTCTTGCGGCAGCACGGTTTTCCGCATGCGCCTTATGCCGACATTCGCTGCGAGGCCGACATCGACTCGGCGAATGCCGGCCTGTTCCCCGGCATCCTCAAGGTCGCCCGCTTTGGTTATGATGGCAAGGGCCAGGTGCGCGTTGCCGATCGCGAGGCGGCGCGCATTGCCTTCGGCCAGCTGAAGGGCGAGCCCTGCGTGCTGGAGCAGATGCTGCCGCTGGACTATGAGGTTTCGGTGGTCCTTGCACGTGACGCATCTGGCAAGGTGAAATGTTTTCCGACGGTGGAGAACAGCCACCGTCACGGCATCCTCGACGTTTCGATCGCACCGGCGCGTACCTCCGGCTGCCTGGCCGGCAATGCCGAGGAAATCGCCGAGGGCATCGCGCAGAAGGTGGTTTACGTCGGCACCCTAGCGGTGGAGTTCTTCGTCGTGCGCGGGCAACTGGTGGTGAATGAAATGGCGCCGCGGCCCCACAATTCCGGGCATTACACGATCGATGCCTGCCTTACCAACCAGTTCGAGCAGCAGGTGCGGGCAATGACCGGCCTGCCGCTGGGCGAATCCCGTGCGCATTCCGCCGCGGTGATGGTCAATCTCCTGGGCGATCTCTGGTTCCGCAAGGACCCGCACCACAGCCACGAGCCGGACTGGGCGCAGCTCCTGGCCGTGCCGAACCTCAAACTACACCTGTACGGCAAGCACCATGCCCGGCCGGGGCGCAAGATGGGGCACTTCACGGTCATTGCTCAGGACGCGCAGCAGGCCCGGGAGTCGGCGCTGGTGGCACGGCGATTGATCGGGATTCAGGACGAGCCTTCCCCCCAGCCCCCTTCACAGGGAAGGGGGTGACTGTGGTTCGCTTCGCTCCAACGTCATGGCTGGCCTCGCCTTGGGGCGGCCCGGCGGAGAGGCCGCGATGACTGATGTCTCCCGCGCGGCGGCAGCGCTGCGTGCCGGGGAACTCGTCGCCTTTCCTACCGAAACGGTCTACGGGCTTGGTGCCGATGCGAGCAATCCAGCCGCCGTGGCCAGGATTTTTGCCGCCAAGGGGAGGCCTGCTGATCACCCGCTGATCGTACACCTGCCGGATGCCTCGCACCTGGCCCGCTGGGCGGTGGAGATTCCGGAAAGCGCGCATCGCATCACTGCGGCATTCTGGCCCGGACCTTTGACGCTGATCCTCAAGCGCCATTCGGCAGTGATTGACGCGATCACCGGTGGACAGGACACGGTCGGGCTGCGCGTGCCCAACCATCCCCTGGCGCTGCAACTGCTGCGCGAGTTCGGCGGCGGCGTCGCGGCGCCGTCCGCGAATCGCTTCGGCCATGTCAGTCCGACCACGGCGGCCCATGTGCGTGACGAGTTCGGCGCGGCAGTGGGTATCGTCCTCGATGGTGGGCCAAGCGACGTCGGCATCGAATCGACCATCCTTGACCTCTCGTCGGCGGTACCCCGCATCCTGCGCCCGGGGATGCTCGATGCCGCCACGCTGGCCAGCGTCCTGGGCGAACTGCCCCGGCCTGGCGGCAACGTAGAAGCGCCGCGCGTCTCGGGCAGCCTGGAATCGCATTACGCGCCGACAACGCCGCTCCGGCTTGTTGCCGACGTCGAACTCGACACCGCGCTGCGTGAAGCGCTGGGCAGGGGGTTGAGCGTGGTGGTGTTGGCGCCCGGGGCCACCGCCGCTGGCAATCCGAAACTGTTCTGGCAGGTCTCCAGCACGGATCCGGCCCAGTATGCGCACGACCTCTACGCCAATCTGCGGCGCTTTGATGAGCTGCGGCGAGACCTGATCCTGATTGCCGCACCGCCGGCCGGCGAGGCCTGGTGCGCCGTTGCCGATCGTCTGCGGCGTGCCGCGGCGGGGGCGAAATAGGGGCAAAACATTCCCGTCATTCAGGCCTAAAGTTTTTCTCCCGCTGCCGATAATCTGTCGAAGGCGGATTTTCCGCGATGGGAGATGAACATGGCTGCCAAAGAGCGCACTGGATCACGCCCGGGGATAGCTCTGCAGAATGGCGAGCAGTCGGGACGAGTGATCTGCACTGCGATCCATGCCGCTATCGGCCGCGGCTTCGTGGTCGGACGCGAAGTGCTGGTGGGTACGGTTCCCGGCATCGTGGTCGGCTACAACATTGCCACCTTCGGCAAGTTCATTGGCAACGCCTATCCACTTGTGATCCGCACCGCGATGGGAGTTACCAAGTGCAGTATCGATGAGTTGCAACTGGTCTGAGCCGCAGGCCTCGTCCTCCGCTTTCGGTTCCATACATGGCGTTCGCCGGATCGACGCAGACCGGCAATTTCCACAGGGCTGTCCCGATTGCTATAATTTGCGCCCTTCGGGGGTGTAGCTCAGTTGGGAGAGCGCGACGTTCGCAACGTCGAGGCCAGCGGTTCGATCCCGCTCACCTCCACCATTTCAAAAGCCAGCATTGCGCTGGCTTTGTTTTTTGCGCAGCGGATCAGGCCGCAGGCTCGACCAATGAAAGCATCCGCCCCCGGCGCGGATCGTCGCGGCCTGAAAGCACCCGTGCATAGGCGGCGGTTACAGCGTCGGCGCCGCGATGGTGCTCAATGAGGAGCCACGGATCCGTCGGCCGGCAGGTGATACGAATGAATTCGCGCCAGGATTCCAGCAGCCGCTGACCGAGGACCTCCGCCCCCCATTCCGTGCTGCGCTTCTTGATCTGTGCCGGTGCGAAGAACAGCACCGGGCGTGGTCCCGGCAGGTTGCGGGCACCGCCGAGCTGTTCCACGTGGGTGCCGCCGATGGAACTGCTGAACTTCAGATTTGCGCAATGGCCGTGTATCGTTCTGCGCAGCGAGGCGTTTCCGGCAAAGTCGATGTAGATGCTTGCCGCATCGCGGTCGAGCCGGGCAAGCTGATCATAGGCAAGGACGCGACGATAACATCCCAGGCTCTCGCAGAATGCGACGTTGGCCGCGGACGTGAGCCCGACGAGTTCGATCCCCATGCGCCGGGCAAGCTGGAAAGCCGTTCCGTAGGCGGTCTTGCTTGACGCGCTGGAGAGCATCACCAGCCCGGTGCCGGCGGCGGTGGCGCCAAAGAAGTCGTTGTCGGCCATGAAGTCGTCGATCAGCCAGGAGGTTGTATACAGGGGGCGCAGGATGGCCTCGGCATCCTCGGTTTTCGGGTCGTGGAACGGATCCGTGACACAGCGAACGTAGTTGTTGTAGACGGCATGCAGTGTCGCCCGATGCTCGGCACCTTCCATGAATCCTGTCGGCGAAAGGCGCTTCGGTTGCAGGACGCCTTCATTTGACATCGGGTAGTAGCCGTAGAAGCGTTCGCCTGGCTCGATCCCGGGGCAGCGTGACTCGATTACCGAGGCGAAGCCCCAAACCGGAATCCGACCCCACCCGGCCTCTGCCGGATAGAAGCCCCAGTAGTGCATCGCTTCGCCGAAGGCGGCGTAGGTGATGTTGTTGGCGGTCAGCGCGAATTTCTCGACGCGAAGCCTGATCTGGCCTTCGCCGATCGGCTGCGGCGATGATTCGCCCAGGCGAGTCGCGCCGAGCTCGTCCTTCTTGACCAGGAAATCCAGAACCCTCATTGCCAACTCTCCATGGAGCAAGGCGCCAAGCGTAGCAGGATGCCAATGAAAAGGGCCTGCATTGCTGCAGGCCCTTTTGGATTCTGGCGCGCCCGGAGAGATTCGAACTCCCTACCCCTTGGTTCGTAGCCAAGTACTCTATCCAGATGAGCTACGGGCGCTTGAGAGGGCGAGATTATACCCAAAAATCCACGAATACCAAGCAAGCGGCGTCGGACTTTGGCGCCTGGCTGCGGTGGATGGAACTACTTCTTCTGCCCGGCTTGCAGGCGCTTAGCCAGCTCACGCATTTGCTCGGCGGAGAGTTCAGCCCCGGTCTTGTCGCGGAATACGAGCCAGAGCAAAGCGCCGTTGATCAGGATCAGGGCCACCTCGATATACAGGATCGAGGTCACGATCTGACGCATCGGGTTGTCGCCGAAGACGAAGTAAAAGCCTTCGAAGGTGGGCAAGGCCGCCTTGGTGATCGCGGAAAAGTTCTCGAACGGTGGAAACAGCAGCATCAGGATCAGGTTGATCGCCACCAGGCCCAGCACCGTGCGCTGGCGCGAATTGCCCGCCGGGCGCTTTGCCGCGGGTGTCGCCGATTTTCGCAACAGCAACAAGGCGATACCTGCGTTGGCTAGCACTACGATGACCTCAAGTGCAAGGAAACTCGCATTCACGACCCGGTGGGGTTCATTGGACAGCGCAAAGTAGAAGCCGTCAAAGGTCGCGATGTTGCCCAGCAGCATCGAGACGTAGTCGTAGGGCGGGAAAACGAACACCAGCAAAAGGTTGGCCGCGGCAACCAGCATTGCGAATTTTTGCGCCGTATTCATCGCGTTGTATCGTGGGCCTGCGGAGCCCCAATTCTCCTTGCTCGCACTGTAGGTCGAGGGTATCCGACATTGCGGGTCGAGGCAATCGGCGCGGTCGCCAATGGTTCGCGTATAAACTGCCCCTGTTCCAATGAATGGCAGGCGGGGGCATGAAATCGATAGTTCCGATTCTGATTGGTTGCGGGCTGGCTTGGCAAGCGATGGGCCAGGAGTTGAGCCTGCGACACGAGTTGGAGGGCAAGGCGCTGGACGTTCTGGCGACCCAGGTCTTGCGCTTCAACGATGAACAGAAGGGCAAGGGCAAGGTGATGCTGCAGGGCGTGCATGGCCTGGAGAATAAACACGTGCTGCCCCATCTGGCCCTGCTCGATCCCGACGACAGCATGGACTTCTTCGGTACGCGACCACGTTTTCGCCCTTTGCACGAGGTGCTGCGCGAAGGCGGCCAGAAGCTGGATGCCGCGCAGCTCTATCCACAGATCGCGGACGCCGTCGATGATGCCGGCGGCCGCCTGCAGGCCCTGCCGCTGGCGCTGTCACTGCCCGTCCTATTCATCAACCGGGCCTCGCTGCGCAAGGCCGGAGTTGATCCCGACCAGCCGGTCAAGACATGGTGGGAGCTGCAGAAAGTATCCGGCGAAGTGTATGACCGTGGAGGAAAATGTCCGCTCACCACCGGGCGTTTTGCCTGGATCCATTCCGAGAATATTTCGTCTCAGGCTGGAGAGGCGGTGACCCATCGCCTGGGCAGCGCCGAAAAGGTGCTGGTCAATGGCATGGTCAATGTCAAGCATCTGGCCTTGCTGGCGAGTTGGCAGAAGAGCCGATACTTTCACTATTCGGGGCCTGGCCGAGAAGGCTACCGGCGCTTTTTCAGCGGTGAATGTGCCATGCTGACGGGCGAGTCGTCGCTCTATGCCGAGGCCCGTCGTGCCGGTATTGATTTCGCCATCCAGGCCTTGCCGCACTACGACGACGTGTATGCGGCCAAGCCTGGAGACGTGCTTCCTGGCGGCGCCGGCCTGTGGGTATTGGCGGGCCACAAAAGGGAGGACTACAAGCTTGTGGCCAGATTCGTGGCCTTCCTGATGCGGCCCGAGGTACAAAAAGAATGGGTCAAGGCAACCAGCTACTTGCCCATGACCCCGGGGGCGCTCACGGCCTTGCGCGATACCGATATTCCACAGCCCCTGCTTGACGCGGTGCAAAGGCGACTTTCGGTATCGCGCAAAGGCAGTACCCGTCTCAAGCATGGCCCGCTCCGCGACCGGCTCCACGAGTTTCTTGGTGAAGAGGTGTCCTTCGTCTGGACCACCGACCGTGCGGCCAAGGAGGCACTCGACAACACGGTGCGGCGGGTTAACGCACCGGTTGGCGTGCCCGTCAACACCTTGCCTGCAAGGTCGGCAGCGGCCAAGGCGACTGCCGCCGCTGCCAAGTAGTGCAGTATCCGCGGATCATCGCCCATCGCTGCGGTGGCGGGCTTGCACCCGAGAACACGCTTGCCGGGCTGCGTATCGCCGCGCGCCTCGGATGCCGTGGCGTCGAGTTCGATGCCATGCTCAGTGCGGACGATGTTCCGCTGCTGATCCATGACGAATTGCTGGAACGGACGACGTCCGGTCGGGGGCCGGTTGCCGCTACCCGGGCCGCAGACATGACTCGCCTCGACGCGGGCTCGTACCATCATCGTGCTTTCGCCGGCGAGCCAGCGCCGACTCTCCAGCAGGCCCTGGCTGTCTGTGGCGAACTTGGCTTGTGGGCCAATGTCGAAATCAAACCCTCGGCCGGGCGTGAAGGTGAAACGGGTCGAATCGTTGCACGGCTGGCAGCGGACTTCGGCGAGGTCTTGTTGTCGTCATTTTCCAGGGATGCCTTGCGCGAGGCGGCAATCGCCGCCGAGCGCCTGCCGCGAGCCTTGCTGGTCGATTCGGCGGCCGATGACTGGTTGCGTTCAGTCGGCGACACGGGGGCCGATGCGCTGCACATGGCCGTGGAATTGGCGACACCAGAGCGAGTGCATGCACTGAACGTGGCTGGAATTCCCGTTGCTTGTTACACGGTAAATCGGCGTGAAACGGCTGCGCAGATGTTTGCGATGGGCGTATGCGCTGTGTTTACCGATCGCCCCGATCTCTGGGCAGTCGACGAAATGTAAAAGCGCCTTACCGTTGCTTACATTTTTCCGTCAGCGCAATTCGTCCGCCGGCGTTACTCTCGCCATGGGGCTGTCCCATACGATTACGAGGAGAAACAAATGAACCGCACCACCACCCTGCTGGTTTCCCTATTTGTCGCTGTTGCCCTGCCGGTCTTTGCCCAGACTGCACCTGCCAAGGATCCGGCCGCGACCCCTGGCATCGACAAGCGCCAGGCCGAGCAGCAGAAGCGCATCGATCAGGGCGTGACGTCGGGTAGCCTGACGCCGAAAGAAGCCGCCCGCCTGGAAAAGGGTCAGGAGCGGGTGCAGAAAATGGAAGACAAGGCCAAGTCCGACGGCACGGTAACGGCCAAGGAGCGGGCACGTATTCAACAAGCCCAGAATGTCCAGAGTCGCCATGTCGCCAAGGAAAAGCATGACCGCCAGCACGATCGCAACCATGACGGCAAGCGTGATCGCCCGGTTCGCAGGTAAGGCTTGCCCGTTCCGGCAAGGCCCGCCTGGAGCGGGCTTTGCATTTTTTGCGGGCGGGGGGTGAAGCTCGCTTCCCCCTGTGGCCTGCGCCTCGTTCGCGTAAAATCTGCGCTTTGCGTTCCAGGCCGCGCGTCCGCCATGAAAAGCTCAGAAATCCGCCAGAAATTCCTCGACTACTTTGCCTCCAAGGGCCATCAGATCGTCGCCTCCAGTTCGCTGGTGCCCCACGAGGATCCGACCCTGCTGTTCACCAATGCGGGGATGAACCAGTTCAAGGACGTGTTCCTCGGCTTCGACAAGCGCAGCTACAACCGCGCCACGACCTCGCAGAAATGCGTGCGTGCCGGCGGCAAGCACAATGATCTTGAGAACGTGGGCTACACCGCACGGCATCACACCTTCTTCGAGATGCTGGGCAATTTCAGCTTCGGCGACTACTTCAAGCGCGACGCCATCAAGTACGCTTGGGAATTGCTGGTCGACGTGTACCAGTTGCCCAGAGACAAGCTCTGGGTCACGGTGTATGCCGAGGACGACGAGGCCTATGACATCTGGACCCGGGAGATCGGCGTGCCGGCCGAGCGTGTGGTGCGCATCGGCGACAACAAGGGTGCGCGCTATGCCTCGGACAACTTCTGGATGATGGGCGACACCGGCCCCTGCGGGCCCTGCACCGAGATCTTTTACGACCACGGCGAACACATCTGGGGCGGCCCTCCGGGCAGCGAAGACCAGGATGGCGACCGTTACATCGAGATCTGGAACAACGTCTTCATGCAGTTCAATCGCGACGAAGCGGGTGTCATGCATCCGCTGCCCAAACCCTCGGTCGATACCGGCATGGGCCTGGAGCGCGTTTCGGCGGTACTGCAAGGTGTCCATGCCAACTATGAAATCGATCTGTTCCAGGCGCTGATCAAGGCCGCTGCCCGAGAGACCTCCGATGCGGACATGGACAGCCCCAGCCTCAAGGTGCTGGCCGACCATATCCGCGCCTGTTCCTTCCTCATCGCCGACGGCGTGATTCCCGGCAACGAAGGTCGCGGCTACGTCCTGCGTCGCATCATCCGCCGCGCCATCCGCCACGGCTGGAAGCTTGGCGCGCGTGCTGCGTTCTTCCATCGCCTGGTTCCCGACCTGGTGGCCGAAATGGGTGCTGCCTATCCGGAACTGGTCAGCGGCAAGACGCGGGTCATGGACGTGCTGAAGCAGGAAGAGGAGCGCTTCTTCGCCACCATCGAACACGGCATGGCGATTCTGGAAGCAGAGCTGGAATTGATGGGGAAAACCGGCGCCAACGTGTTCAACGGCGAGACGGCCTTCAAGTTGCACGACACCTATGGCTTCCCGCTCGATCTTACGGCCGACATCTGCCGCGAGCGTCAGATGAGCGTCGATAGCGCGGCCTTCGATGCCGCCATGACGCGGCAGAAGGAGCAGGCGCGCGCCGCCGGCAAGTTCAAGATGGCGACCAACCTCGACTACGATGGTCCCGTCACGCGCTTCCATGGCTACGAAGGCCTGGAGGCCAAGGGCAACATCCTGGCCTTGTATCGCGACGGTACGCCGGTCAATGAGCTGGTCGAAGGCGAGATGGGTGTGGTCGTGCTCGACGACACGCCCTTCTATGCGGAGTCCGGCGGCCAGGTCGGCGACATCGGCGAACTGCGCTCCAGCCACGGCATTTTCGCCGTTGAAGATACGCAGAAGATCCAGGCCAGCGTCTTCGGCCACCACGGCGTGGTGCGCACCGGCAGCCTGAAAGTCGGCGGTGGCGTCACGGCGAAAGTCGACACGCTGGCGCGTGCGCGCACCGTACGCCACCATTCGGCGACCCACCTGATGCACAAGGCCCTGCGCGAAGTGCTCGGCCCGCACGTGCAGCAGAAGGGATCCCAGGTCGACCCGGACAAGACCCGCTTCGACTTTGCCCATCCCCAGCCGGTGACAGCCGGGGAAATCGCTCGCATCGAACGCATCGTCAATGACGAAGTCATCGCCAATGCGGCAACGGTGTCGCGTGTGATGCCGATCGAGGAAGCGCAGAAGACCGGCGCCATGATGCTGTTCGGCGAAAAGTACGGCGACGAGGTCCGCGTGCTCGACATCGGTTCGTCCTGCGAGCTGTGTGGCGGTACCCATGTCACGCGCACCGGCGACATCGGCCTGTTCAAGGTGGTCGTGGAATCCGGCGTGGCGGCCGGTGTGCGTCGCATTGAAGCGGTTTGCGGCGATATCGCCGTGCTGCGAGTCCAGCAGCAGCAGGCGCTGCTGGATGCCGTAGCCGCGGAAGTGAAGTCCCAGCCCGCCGAGGCGGTCGCGCGCGTGGCGCAGATCCAGGAGCACGCCCGGGCGCTGGAAAAGGAACTCGCCCGCCTCAAAGCCAGGCTGGCCTCGGCGCAGGGCGACGATCTGGTCAATCAGGCAAGCGATGTGAAAGGCGTCAAGGTATTGGCGGCCGCGCTTGAGGGTGCGGATGCGGCGGCCTTGCGCGAGACCCTGGACAAGCTCAAGGACAAGCTGAAGAGCGCGGCCATCGTGCTCGCCAGCCGCCATGAGGGCAAGGTCAGCCTGATCGCCGGCGTGACCTCGGATCTGACCGGCAAGCTCAAGGCGGGCGAACTGGTTAACTTCGTTGCCCAGCAGGTCGGTGGCAAGGGTGGCGGACGGCCCGACATGGCACAGGCCGGCGGCACCGATGCCGCGGCCTTGCCCGCGGCGCTGGCCTCGGTCAAGGGTTGGGTCGAGCAGCGGGCTTAAGCGCGGCCGCAGGGGTGTCGACAGACGCGATCGATTCACTCCGCCTCGCTTGCGCGGCGGACCCTGTGAACCAGGACGCCTGGTCGGCCCTGGCGGCCGAGTACTTTGCCCTGGGCAGCATCGATAGCGCGGAGGCGGCGCTGCGATCGGGGATTGCCGCCATCCCCGAGAGTGCACAACTTCACTTCAATCTGGGTCATCTGCTGCGCTCGAGCGGACGCGACCGCCAAGCCGAGGCGGCCTTCGAGCGCGTTTGCACGCTTGATCCGCTGGATCAGGAAGCGTGGATGCAACTGGGGTCGCTGCGCTATCTGCGCGCGGATCATCGGGCGGCGGCCAAGGCATTTCAGCGGGCCGCCGGCCTAGCCGGTCCGGAACAGCTTTCCGCCCTCCGGCTGGCGGGCTTTGCCTTGGCCGACGGTGGTTTGCCGGCGGATGCCGCCGCGTGCCTTGAGACGGTCGTCTCGCGTTCCGTCGGGGGGGAGGCCGATCTTCAGCTGCTGTCGCAACTGCTGTCCTGCCGGCTGGAACGTTGCGATTGGCATGACAGGTCGGATCTCGTTGCGCGCTGCCGGCACTTGTTGTCCGGCGGTGGGGTACCCGCCGAACCCTTTACTTTCCTGTTGCTTGGCGAAATCGGTCCGGTCGAGCAGCTTGCGCTTTCAGCGCGTTTTTGCCAGTCGCTGCTTCCCCCGCAAACGCTGGCGCCGAGGCAGCCCGGCGGAGCGTCCGCAAGGCGCTTGCGGATCGGCTACTTCGGCGACATCTTTCACGAGCATGCCACGTCGCGCCTGGCCACTGGGATGATCGAGCACCATGATCACGATGCGTTCGACGTGCACGCGTTTTCCTACGGCCCTCGGGACGACGGCGACAAACGGCGGCGCTGGCTTGCCGCCTGTGATGCCTTCCATGACCTGGTTGGCCTTGATGTGCCACAGACCGCCGCTTACATCCATGCCCAGGAAATCGATATCCTGATCGATCTCAATGGCTGGACCGGCAACACCCGATCCGCAGCGCTGGCCTGGCGCCCGGCGGCGGTGCAGATCAACTGGCTGGGCTACCCGGCAACGATGGGCAGCCGGCAACTGGCCGATTACCTGATCGGCGATGCCGTGGTGACGCCGCCGGAGGACGCGGAGCACTATGCCGAGACGCTTGCCCTGATGCCGCATAGCTATCAGCCCAATGATCGATCAAGAGTCATCGGGGCGATACCCTCGCGGCGTGATGCGGGCCTGCCGGAAACGGGTTTTGTCTTCAGCTGCTTCAATCGATTCCTGAAGATATCCGACGAGGTATTTGCCGCCTGGTGCCAGATTCTTCTTCAGGTGCCGGGGTCCGTGCTGTGGTTGCTGGACGGCGATGCCGGGGCCCGCGCCCGACTGATGGCGTGCGCAGAGGAACATGGCATCGCCGCCGGGCGGCTGATATTCGCCGGGCATTTGCCGCAAGAGGCGCATCTCGCGCGTTTGTCGCTGGCCGATCTGGTACTGGATACCTTTCCCTATGGCGCCCATACCACGGCCAGTGACGCACTCTGGTGCGGCGTGCCGGTGCTGACGCGAGCCGGCGCAACGTTTTCCAGCCGTGTTGCCGCCAGCCTGCTGCAGGCCTGCGACATGCCCGGGCTGGTGGTTGACGATTTCGACGCCTACGTGCAACGGGCGGTCACCCTGGCGCGTGACCCGGAGGCCATGGCCGATCGGCGATCGAGGCTGGCACGCAACCGGTTGCAAACGCCGCTTTTCGATACCGCAGCGTTTGCGCGTGATTTCGAATCCCTGCTGCGACTGATCTGGAGCGACCATGGCTCGGGTCGCGGTACTCGGCCCTTGATGGTGGCGCGGGAAACCTAGGGTCTGATCTCATTCAGTCGCAGCCGTCACCTGAATGAGACCAGACCCTAAAAGTCGATGCGCAGGCCTGGCCAGGCCGCCGTCAACGCCGAGCGGAACTCCGTCCGGATACGGTCGAGCGCGGCCTGATTGTCCGCCTCGAAGCGCAGAACGACTACCGGCGTAGTGTTCGAGGCGCGTGCCAGGCCAAAGCCGTCGGCATATTCGGCGCGCACGCCGTCGATCAGGATCAGTTTGCGTGCGCCGGGCAGCAGCTTCCCGCCTTGCTTGCGCAGCCTGGCCACCAGTTCGTGCGGTTCGCCTTCCTGCATCTTCAGGTTGAGCTCCGGCGTGGAAATGGCATTGGGCAGATTTTTCAGCGGCCAGCCGGCGTCGGCCCAGCGCGAAACGATTTCGAGCAGGCGCGCGCCGGCATAGAGCCCATCGTCGAAGCCATACCAGCGCTCCTTGAAGAACATGTGACCGCTCATTTCGCCGGCCAGCGGGGCAGCGGTTTCCCTGAGTTTGGTCTTGATCAGCGCGTGACCGGTGTTCCACATCAGCGGTTCGCCGCCCTGGAGGCGGATCGATTCGGCGACCCAGCGCGAGCAC
Organism: Rhodocyclales bacterium; assembly: GCA_016215645.1. Taxonomy (GTDB): domain Bacteria; phylum Pseudomonadota; class Gammaproteobacteria; order Burkholderiales; family Rhodocyclaceae; genus Sulfuritalea. The sequence continues at coordinate 42,689 of JACRIX010000013.1, read as the reverse complement.
TTGACGTCATAAATGATCTGGGCGCCGGGATTGCGTGTCAGGACATCGGCGGCGAACAGCATCAGCTGCCGGTCGGGGTAGATGATTTCGCCATCTCGGGTGACCACGCCGAGGCGGTCGCCGTCTCCGTCGAAGGCGAGGCCCAGCTCGGCGTCGCCTTCACGCAAGGCACGCTGGAGGTCTTCGAGGTTTTCGGGCTTGGAGGGATCGGGATGGTGGTTGGGGAAATTTCCGTCCACCTCGCAATACAACGGGATTACGGTGCAGCCCATGCGGCGGAACAGCTCCGGCGCGACGCTGCCGGCAACGCCATTGCCGCAATCGATGACGATCTTCATTGGTCGCGCCAGCTTGACATCGCCGACGATGCGATCGATGTAGCTCTGGCGCACGCTGGCGTGGCGCACTACGCCGCGGCCCTCGCAGAAGTCGGCGCTGGCGATACGGCGAGCCAAGTCCTGGATCATGTCGCCGTACAGGGTCTGGCCGGCAAGGACCATCTTCAGCCCGTTGTATTCCGGCGGATTATGGCTTCCCGTTACCGAAACGCAGCTGTCGGTGCCCAGTTCGTGGGCGGCAAAGTAGCTCATCGGCGTCGGCACGCGGCCGATGTCGATCACATCGACGCCGGTATGGGTGATGCCGGAGGCCAGCGCCCCGGCCAATTCGGGGCCCGACAGCCGGCCGTCACGCCCGATGGCAATGGCCTTGACCCCGCGCGCCACGGCTTCGCTGCCCAGCGCCAGTCCGATCTGGCGCACCACGTCGGCCGTCAGCGTGCTGCGGACGATGCCGCGGATGTCATAGGCCTTGAAGATCTCGGGTGCCGGTGCTTGCATGACGTGTGACTCGGACGGAAGGTGCCGGATTATCGCATGCTCGTTGCGTCGGGGCGATGCGCGACGAAATGCGCCACCACCCGTTCCGGCATCCAGTCCACACGGCCCGGTGGCAGGCCGTGCACAAAGCCGACATGCCCGCCCTGGTCAAGGAGTTCCAACTTCACGGCCGGTGGCAGGCACTCCGGCCGTGGCAGGGCGGCCGGTGGCAGGAAGGGGTCGTTGAGCGCATGCAGCAGCAAGGTCGGCAGGCGGATGGTGCCGAGCAGCGGGCCGGCACTGCTGCGTGCGTAGTAATCGTCGGCCCCGGCAAAGCCGTGCAGGGGGGCCGTTACCGCGTCGTCGAAGTCGCGCAGGGTTCGGGAAGCCAGCGCGCGGCTCAGGTCGAAGCGTCCCGGAAAGCGCAGGTGTTTGGCCCGGGCGGCCGGAATCAGGGTACGCAGGAAGTGGCGCGCATAGACCAGGTTGAAGCCTGCGGACAGTGCGTCGTTGGCGGCGGCGAGATCGAGTGGGGCGCTGATCGCGGCGATGGCATTGACCGGGCTATCCGGCGTGTCGCCCAGCTCCGCAGCCCATTTCAGCAGCGCATTGCCGCCCAGGGAAATGCCGGTAGCGAACAGAACGGAATGGCCATTTGTCTTCAAACGGCGCAGGATCCAGTCGATTTCCGCCGAGTCTCCGGAATGGTAGGCGCGTGCCAGGCGGTTGGCTTCGCCGGAGCAGCCGCGGAAGTGGATCACCACGCCATGCCAGCCCTGCTTGCCTGCCGCGTGCATCAGCCGTCGTGCGTAGTGACTGCGCGAATTGCCTTCGAGACCATGGAACAGGACCAGGCAGGGCGCCCCGGGCTTGCCATCGACCCAGTCCAGATCGATAAAATCACCGTCCGGTGTATCCCAACGCTCGCGCCGGTAGGCCGGCAGCGGTCCCTTGATCAGCAAGGGCCAGATCGTCTGGGCATGGCCACCGGGAAGCCAGGCCGGCGCCCGGTAGTTCGGCGCGCTCAATGCAGGATGCGCGAATCGTCGTTGATGCTGGTCGGGGGCACTGCCGAGGCGTGGTGCGCCACCATGCGCCAGCCAACCGCGCCGCGGACATAGACATTGGTGGCTACCACCGGCGCGCTGACGGCCCGGTCGTCCTCGGTCGAAAAGTATTCGAGCACGGTGCTGACCACGGCGAACGGCGTACTGACCGTGGTGGCCTGCGATAGGCGCAACCTCAGGCGCATGCCGTTGGCGAAGATGTTGCGCCAGGCATCGCGGATTGTCGCGTAGCCGACCAGGCGTGGTCCGCCGGGGTGGATGCAGGTGACCTCTTCGTCCTCGGCCCAGACGGCCATCATGGAATCGGCGTCGCAGCGTTCCAGGGCCTCATAGAACGCGGCCTCGGCATCCTGCGGCGTGGCGAAAATCTTCTGGCTGGGCATGGTCAGGCGTCCATGGCGTCGGCCACCTGCTGTGGCGCAAGGCCGTTCATGCAGTCGAAATGTCCGAGCGGGCACTCGCGCTTGAAGCAGGGGCTACAGTCGAGATCGCGTGCAAGGATTCTGGCACGTGGCGACAGCGGCGGCGTGTAGGCGGGAGAGGAGGAGCCATACAAGGCCACCATGGGCTTATCGAGTGCGGCGGCGACGTGCATCAAGCCGGAGTCATTGCTGACTACGCAGCGCGCCGAGGCGATCAGGTCGATGGCCTGCTCCAACGAACTGCGGCCACAGAGATTGATGGCGCTGCCTGCGGCCAGCGTTTCGATTTCCGCGCCGACGGCATGGTCCTTGGCCGAGCCGATCAGCCAGGCGGGATTTTCCGGGCTGGCGACGAGCTGTGCCAGGGCGGCAAAGTGTCTTGCCGGCCAGCGCTTGGCCGGGCCGTACTCCGCGCCCGGACAGAAAACCGCCGGTGCGGCGTCGAGCGGCAGGCCGAGCGCTAATCGTGTATAGCGCTGCTGCTCGGCAGTGGAACCCAGGTGGGGTTGCGGCAACTTCTCCGGCAGGGGCCCGGCAAGTGCGGCATAGCGCTGAACCTGCAAGGGGAGGGCCGCCATGTCGAGCGTGTGGCGCTCATTGAGCAGCAGGTAGCGCGCTTCGCCCTGATAGCCGATACGGCGCGGAATGCCGGCGAAGAAGGGCACCAGCGCGGATTTCCAGGAGTTCGGCAGGACGAAGGCCGCGGCATAGTCGGCGCTGGCGAGACGGCGGCCAAGGCTGCGGCGCGCGGCGAAACTGAATGCGCCATGGCCGAAAGGGTTGGCGACCACCGCGTCGACCTCGGGCATGCGCGCCAGCAGCGGCGCACACCAGTCGGCGGCGAAAACCTCGATCCGTGCCGCCGGACTGCGCTGCTTGATCAGGCTCAGCAGCGGCTGGGCGATGATCGTGTCGCCGATCCAGGAGGGAGCGACGACAAGGATCTTCACGCCGGAAAAAGCGGGGGAACTGCCGTGCGCGGGCTTAGTGATGGCCCTTGGGCCGCTCGCCCGTGAAGCGATACTGCGTGCCGCAATAGGGGCAGGCCGCCTCGCCGTTGGCAGCTTTCAGCAGGTCGATATAGACCTTCGGGTGGCGTGCCCAGAGTGGCGCGCCGGGGCGCGGGCAGGCGAGTGGCAGGTCGTGGGCGGTGACGTCGATCTGGCGCCTGGTTTCGTCAACTGTGGACATCGCGGTATTCCTCGGAAATCAAACGTAGCTGAGCCAGTCGGCGTGGGCCGGCACCTTGCCGTTGACCACGTCGAAGAACAGGCTCTGGATTTTTGCCGTGATCGGACCGCGGCTGCCGGCGCCGATCGTGCGGTTGTCGAGTTCGCGAATCGGGGTGACCTCGGCGGCGGTGCCGGTGAAGAAGGCTTCGTCGGCGATATAGATATCGTCGCGCGTCAGGCGTTTCGAAATTACGCTGTAGCCGAGTTCCCTGGCCAGCGTGTGCACCGTGGCGCGCGTGATGCCGATCAGGGCCGAGGCGATCTCCGGTTCGTAGATCTGGCCATCCTTGACGACGAACAGGTTCTCGCCGGCGCCCTCGGCGACGAAGCCGTCCACGTCGAGGAGCAGCGCCTCGTCGTAGCCGTCGTCGGTGGCTTCCATGTTGGCGAGAATCGAATTGGCGTAGGTGCCGGCATACTTGGCACGGCACATCGAGACATTCACGTGGTGGCGGGTGAAGCTCGAGGTCTTGACGCGGATGCCCTTCTCCAGGCCCTCCTCGCCGAGGTAGGCGCCCCAGGGCCAGGCCGCGATGGAAACATGGGTGGCTGCGCCGCGCGGGCTGACGCCCATCTTCTCGGAGCCGTAAAAGGCGATCGGCCGCAGGTAGCAGGATTCAAGCTGGTTGCTGCGCACGACTTCCTTGTGCGCTTCGATCAGGGTCGCCTTGTCATACGGCATCGGCATGCGATAGATGTGCGCCGAGTTGAACAGGCGGTCGGTGTGTTCCTTGAGCCGGAAAATCGCCGTGCCGGCATCCGTCTTGTAAGCACGCACGCCTTCGAACACCGCGAGGCCGTAGTGCAGCGAATGGGTCAGCACGTGGGTGGTCGCTTCGCGCCAGGGCACGAGCTTGCCGTCGTACCAGATGAAGCCGTCACGGTCGGCCATGGACATGGGGGTTCTCCAGCTCTGCGTTGATTGAAGGGCAGATTTTAGCAGGCGCTAGAATGTGCGGATGGAACATCGTGCCTGGAAACCCAATGTCACCGTCGCCGCGCTGATCGAACGCGACGGCCGCTTTTTGCTGGTCGAGGAGGAGACCGAGGACGGTCTGCGCTTCAACCAACCGGCCGGCCACCTGGATCAGGGCGAATCCCTGGTCGCGGCTTGCGAGCGGGAAGCACTGGAGGAAACCGCGTGGGGTTTCCGGTCGACGGCGCTGGTCGGCGTTTATCAATGGCCGCGTCCCCAGGGCGACATCACCTACCTGCGTTTTGCCTTCTGCGGTGAGCTTGGTCAGCACCATCCCGGGCGGAAACTCGACACCGGCATCGTTCGGGCGGTCTGGATGACTCCGGAAGAGATTCGCGCCAGCACCGATCGACACCGCAGCCCGCTGGTCTGGCAGTGCGTCGCGGACTGCCTCGCCGGACGGCGCTACCCCCTCGAACTGATAACCCACTACGGCTGAGCCATGCGCAAGGGAAAAATCATCGTCGGACTCTCGGGCGGCGTCGACTCCTCGGTTGCCGCGCTGTTGCTGAAGCGCGAAGGCTACGAGGTCGTCGGCCTGTTCATGAAGAACTGGGAGGACGATGACGATGGAGACTATTGCTCCACGCGTGAGGATCTGGTTGCCGCGGCCGCCGCCGCGGATGTGATCGGCATCGAGTTCGAGGCAGTGAATTTTTCCGTCGAGTATCGAGAGCGCGTGTTCGCCGACTTCCTGCGTGAATACCAGGCCGGGCGCACGCCGAATCCGGACGTGCTGTGCAATTCCGAGATCAAGTTCAAGGCCTTCCTCGATCATGCCATGGCCCTCGGCGCCGACAAGATTGCCACCGGGCACTATGCCCAGGTGCGCGAATTTCTCGGTGAATGGCAATTGTTGAAGGCCGAGGACGGCACCAAGGACCAGAGCTACTTCCTCCACCGGCTCAATCAGGCGCAGTTGGCGAAGACGCTGTTTCCCGTTGGCCACCTCTACAAGCGCGAGGTGCGACGCATTGCCGAGGAAGCCGGACTGCCCAACCACGCGCGCAAGGATTCGACCGGCATCTGTTTCATCGGCGAGCGTCCCTTCCGCGATTTCCTTGCGCGCTATCTACCGCGCCAGCCGGGGGAAATACGCGTGCACGGCACGGATCGCGTTGTCGGCATGCATCAGGGGCTGATGTATTACACGCTGGGGCAGCGCGAAGGCCTTGGCATCGGCGGCGTGCGCGGCGCGCCGGAGGAGCCCTGGTTTGCCGCCGCGAAGGATATGGCGGCGAATGTTCTATACGTAGTGCAGGGGCATGACCATCCGGCATTGCAGTCGGCGAGCCTGGTTGCCCGGGAGTTGTCCTGGATCGCGGGCCGCGCGCCCCACACGCACTGGGTGTATGCCGCGAAAACCCGTTACCGCCAGCCCGATGCCGCCTGCCAGGTCGAGCACGTTTCCGGGGACGAATGCGAGGTCGTGTTTGCGGCGCCGCAGTGGGCGGTGACACCCGGACAGTCTCTCGTAGTCTATGAATCCAGGGTTTGTCTGGGGGGCGGCCTCATCGCCACATCGCGGCCCTGGTGTGCATAAATTCCTTGGTCGCCCCGCGAGGGGGGGGATTAAACTATTTCCCGCGCGGGTTACCCGCAAACAACCGGAGGAATATAAGGAATGAATAAGGCAGAACTGATCGAAATCGCCGCCAGGGAGGCCGACATCAGCAAGGCGGCCGCAGGCAAGGCGCTGGATGGAATCATGGCCGCCGTGGTCAAGGCCGTTTCGAAGGGCGATACCGTGACCCTGGTAGGGTTCGGCACCTTCAAGTCGGCCAAGCGCGCCGCACGCACCGGCAAGAACCCGAAGACCGGGGCCAGCCTCAAGATCCCCGCAACCACCGTGCCGAAGTTCAGCGCCGGTTCCGGCTTCAAGCAGGCGGTGGCGGGAAAGAAGGCCAAGAAGTAGGGCCGACCCTGACACCGGCCAGAGAGAGCCCGCGCATCGCGGGCTTTTTCGCTGCTGAAGTCCCCGTGCTTTCGCGGGCGGACGCATTGTCTTTTGGGTCTCCGCCGATTATTCTGGGGGCAAAGGAGAACCATCATGATCACGACCCAGCATCAGGCACATCTCGTTGAATTTGCCGTCCTCGGCGAATTCACTTTGTCGGACTTCAAGGAATTCGAGGAACTCGTCCTTTACGAGATCAAGTTCTCCGGGCCGGTGGATCTGCTGGTTGATCTGCGTGAAATGGCCGACTTCACCCTGGACGTCGCCTGGGAGGAAATTCGCTTCTCGCAGGCGCATGCTGGAGACTTCCGGCGCATTGCGGTGATCACCAACAGCCAATGGGTGGCGTGGAGCGCCTGGTTGTCCCAGCTCTTTGTGAATGCCGACCTGACCGTATTCGAAGAAGAGGCCGAAGCGCGCGCCTGGCTCGCGGAAGCGGAAGAATGAGTTCGTCGTCGAACGGTTTGCTCGTTAGCGTTGATGATGTCGCTGCTCACCCCGAGTGGTGCCTTTTTGATTGCCGGCATGACTTGAAGAACACGGAATATGGTCGCCAGGCCTACGCCAAGGGCCACATTCCGGGCGCGCTGTTCCTGCATCTGGACCAGGACCTTTCCGGCGCCAAGACGGGCGGAAACGGTCGCCATCCCTTGCCCGGGATCGATATATTTGCGCGACGCATGTCGGAATGCGGCGTCGATGCGTCAGTGCAGGTTGTCGCCTACGACAATGAGGGTGGGATATTTGCGTCGCGCTTGTGGTGGATGTTGCGCTGGCTTGGGCACGATAGCGTGGCGGTACTCGATGGCGGCCTGGCGGGGTGGAGGCGCAGCAAGCGAGCGCTGGAGGAGCGGGTGCCGGTGGTGACGCCGAGAAATTTCATCGCGCGTCCGCACGATGCGGCGGTGAGTACGGCGCAGGTGCTCGACGACATGAAGTCTGGAGCCCGTCTGATTCTCGATGCGCGCAGCCCGGAACGCTTTCGCGGCGAGAACGAAACCCTCGATCCGGTCGGCGGACATATCCCCGGGGCGATCAACCGTTTTTATTTCGAGAACCTCGACGATGCCGGTTGCTTCTTCAAGCCCGCGACCGAACTGCGCGCGGAGTTCAATGCCCTGCTGGGCGACCGTGCGCCTGCCGAGGTTGTCCAGCAATGCGGATCCGGCGTCACGGCTTGCCACAATCTGCTCGCCATGGAAGTTGCAGGGCTTGCCGGGTCCAAGCTCTATCCCGGATCGTGGAGCGAGTGGTGCGCCGATCCGTCACGCCCGGTGGCGCGTTAGCCCGAGGCCTCCACGCCATGGCGCGCCAGCGCCCAGACCACATGCTCGCGAACCAGCGGCGAAGGATGGTCTGCGCGACCTAGCAGTGCGGCGATGACCTCCTCGCCCTTGGGCGCGTTGCCCAGGGCGACGGCGATATTGCGCAGCCAGCGTTCGTGGCCGATGCGGCGAATCGCCGAACCGGCGAGCCGCTCCTTGAATTCCGCTTCCGTCCAGGCGAACAAGTCAATCAGGCGCGCCTGATCCAGCGTGTGGCGTGGCGCAAAGTCGGCTTCGCGCGTCAGTGGCGCGAATCGATTCCACGGACAGGCGAGCTGGCAGTCATCGCAGCCATAGATACGGTTGCCCAGCGCGGGCCGCAGTGCCTCCGGGATGGCGCCTTTCAACTCGATCGTCAGGTAGGAAACGCACAGCCGCGCGTCCAGCCGGTAGGGCTCGGTGATTGCCGCCGTCGGACAGGCGTCGATGCAGGCGGTACAAAGCCCGCAGTGGTCGGTGACCGGGCTGTCGGCAGGCAGCGCCAGGTCGACGAAGATTTCGCCGAGAAAGAAATACGATCCGGCCTCGCGATCCAGCAGCAGGCTGTGCTTGCCGCGCCAACCGAGGCCGCTGTTGGCCGCGAGTTCAGCCTCCATGACCGGCGCTGAATCCGTGAACACGCGATAGCCGAAAGCCCCGATTTGCTGCTCGATGCGGTTGGCAAGCTGCTGCAGACGGTGGCGCAGCAGCTTGTGATAGTCGCGGCCAACGGCGTAGCGCGAAACAAACGCGGCCTCGGGATTGGCAAGTGTCGCCTGAGAGTCGGCGCTCGCACTACGGTAATTCAGACGCGCGGTGATGATGCTGAGCGTTCCCGGTACCAACTCGGCGGGGCGGGCGCGCTTGAAACCGGAGTCGCTGCGGTGCCCGGCCATATAATCCATCTCGCCGTGGCAGCCCGCCGCGAGCCAGGCGGCCAGTCCGGCTTCTGCCGGGCCGAGGTCGATGCCGGCGAAGCCGATGGCGTCGAATCCCAGTTCGCGTCCCCAGCGGCGGATGTCGTCTTTCAATTGCGCCGTTGCCGTTTGATCCATGTCGCCACGTTCATGCATGCCGAACATCTTACGTTAGCCCTCGCCGACGAAGCCGCAACAACCGCGCTGGGTGCGCGCCTGGCGGCGCTGCTGCGGCCCGGCATGGTGGTTTGGCTGGATGGCGACCTGGGTGCCGGCAAGACCACGCTGGTGCGCGGACTGTTGCGCGCCGCTGGCGAAACCGGGCCGGTAAAGAGCCCGACCTATACTTTGGTTGAAGTTCACGTGGTTTCTGGATTAAACTTCTATCACTTTGATTTCTATAGATTCAACCAAGCGGAAGAATATCTCGATGCCGGGCTCGACGAATATTTTTCAGCAGCAGGAATCTGTCTGGTCGAATGGCCGGACAAGGCCGTGCCTTACCTGCCGGCGGCGGATATCCATATTGAATTGCGGGTGGCCACCGGTGTTGCGCCGGAGGGACGCCTGGCCCTCATTTCGGCTGGCAGTGAACGAGGGCAAACATGCCTCGCCGGCGTGACATCCTCAAATACGCCGCCGCCGGCCTGACGCTGCTGGTCACGAAAGTCGGCGCTGGTGCCACGGCGATCAGCAGCATTCTGGCCGTGCGTGTCTGGCCGGCGCGCGATTACACGCGGGTGACGCTGGAGCACGACCAGGCGATTCGCTACACCCACAGTCTGGTCAAGGATCCCGAGCGGCTGGTGCTTGACCTCGAAGGCGTCGAGTTCAACCACGTGTTGCAAAGCCTGCCGGCCAAGATCATCGAGGCCGATCCCTACATCAAGCTGATTCGTGCCGGACGCAACAAACCGGGCGTGGTGCGGGTGGTGATCGAGTTGAAGGGCGAGATCAAGCCGCAAGTGTTTGCACTGAAGCCGGTGGGCGAATACGGCCATCGCCTGGTACTCGACCTGTATCCCGCCGAACCTGTCGACCCCTTGATGGCGCTGCTGGACAAGGCCGACCAGCCCGGACTCAAGGCCGAGTCGACGCTGGGCCGGGAGGGGCGGCCAGTCGAGACGTCCCCACCGGGGGCGGACAGGCCCGAACAGAAACCGGAGATCGCGCGCCTCGTCACCATCGTCCTCGATCCCGGCCATGGCGGCGAGGACCCCGGTGCGATCGGTCGCCGCGGCAGTTATGAAAAGCATGTCACGCTTTCGGTGGCACGCCGGCTGAAGCAGAAGATCGACGCCACGCCCAACATGCGCTCCGTGCTGACGCGCGACGGCGACTACTTCATTCCCCTGCATCAGCGGGTGCAGAAAGCACGAAAGGTGCAGGCCGATCTGTTCGTTTCGGTCCATGCGGATGCCTTCATCAAGCCCACCGCGCGCGGTTCCAGCGTGTTTGTCCTGTCCGAAACCGGAGCATCCAGCTCGGCGGCGCGCTGGCTGGCGAACAAGGAGAATGCGGCGGATCTCGTCGGCGGCGTCAATCTCGGCATCAAGGATCCGTACCTGGCACGCACGCTGCTGGACTTGTCGCAGACCGCGACCATCAACGACAGTCTCAAGCTGGGCAAGGACGTCCTCGGTGAACTGGGACGCATCAACACCCTGCACAAGGCCCATGTCGAGCAGGCCGGCTTTGCCGTGCTCAAAGCGCCCGACATCCCGTCGATCCTGATCGAGACCGCCTTCATCTCGAATCCGGAAGAAGAGGCGCGGCTGAACGACGAGGCCTACCAGGAGCGCATGGCCGAGGCCATACTCAAGGGAATCCGGCGCTATTTCGCCAAGAATCCGCCGCTCGCCAAGTCCAGGCTGGCGCGGCTGGATTGATATAATCCGCGCCTTTCCTCGCGTTCCTTTCCCATGCAGGTTTTTCGCGGTGTTCCCGAGCGGGCCACGACGTCCACGGTGCTGACCATCGGCAACTTCGATGGCGTGCATCGTGGGCATCGCGCCTTGCTCGACGAATTGAAGGCCAAGGCGCGCGACCTCGCCTTGCCGGCGACCGTGCTGACTTTCGAGCCGCACCCGCGCGAGCTGTTCGCTCCGGATCAGGCTCCCGCGCGCCTGGCCAGCATGCGCGACAAGCTCGAGTTGTTGGCGGAGTGCGGCGTCGATCGCGTCCATGTCTGTCGTTTCGACCGCAAGCTGGCCGCGCTGACCGCAGACCAGTTCATCGAGCAGATCCTGGTTCGCGGCCTGTCTGTGAGGCACCTGATCATCGGCGACGACTTCCGCTTCGGCAAGGCGCGCGGCGGCGATTTCGCTTTGCTGCAGCAGGCCGGGCAGGCGCATCGTTTTGTTGTCGAGGCCATGCATACCGTCGATTTCGGTGGCCTGCGGGTTTCCAGTTCGGCGGTACGCGAAGCGCTGGCCGCCGGCGATATCGAGCGTGCCGAGAGCCTGCTGGGCCGTCCATTCGTCATCGCGGGCCGCGTCATGGACGGCAAGAAGATCGGCCGCACCATCGGCTTCCCGACGGCGAACATCCAGGTGCGTCGCAAGCGCTTGCCGCTTTCCGGCGTGTTTGCCGTGACCGTGTCCGGCATCGATTCCGGGCCCTTACCCGGGGCCGCCAATATCGGTGTGCGGCCCACAGTGGCCGAGGGCATGAAGCCGGTGCTGGAAGTGCACCTGCTGGATTTCGATCGCGATATCTACGGCAAGCACGTCGATGTGAACTTCATGCACAAGCTGCGCAACGAGGCCAAGTTCGAATCACTTGACGCGCTCAAGGCGCAAATCGCGCGCGATGTCACCAATGTGCGCAGCTATTTCAAAACCTGTTTCCCCGATGGCAAGACCCATGGCTGACTATCGCAAAACCCTCAACATGCCCGACACGCCCTTCCCGATGCGCGGCGATCTTGCCAAGCGCGAGCCGGGCTGGATCCAGGAATGGCAGGACGGCAGGCTCTACCAGCGCATCCGCGAAGTGGCCAAGGGTCGTCCGCGCTTCGTGCTGCACGACGGCCCGCCCTATGCCAATGGCGACATCCATATCGGCCACGCGGTGAACAAGATCCTCAAGGACATCATCGTCCGCTCAAAAACCATGGCCGGCTTCGATGCGCCCTACGTTCCGGGCTGGGATTGCCATGGCCTGCCGATCGAGCACCAGATCGAAAAGACCCATGGCAAGCACCTGGCTGGCGACAAGGCGCGCGAGCTGTGTCGCAGCTACGCCACCGAGCAGGTGGCGCGGCAGAAGAAGGATTTCATCCGCCTCGGTGTGCTCGGCGATTGGGACAATCCCTACCTGACCATGGCCTTCGCCAACGAGGCCGACGAGATCCGCGCCGTCGGCGAGTTGTATCGCCGCGGCTACCTGTTCAAGGGCTTGAAGCCGGTTAATTGGTGTTTCGATTGTGGTTCGGCACTGGCCGAGGCCGAGGTGGAGTACCAGGACAAGAAATCGCCAGCGATCGACGTCGGCTTCCGTCTGGATGACTCGGAGCGCGTGCGCATCGCCCATGCCTTCGGCATCGCCGCGCTGCCGGCGGGTGACTGCTTCACGGTGATCTGGACCACGACGCCCTGGACCATTCCGGGCAACCAGGCGCTCAACATGCATCCGGAATTTACCTATGAATTGGTGCAGACCAGCCGCGGCTGCCTGATCCTCGCCGCCGAGTTGCGCGCTGCCGCGCTGGAACGCTATGGCCTTGAAGGCCAGGTGCTGGGCGCCTGCAAAGGGGCGGCGCTGGCCCTGGTCAAGTTCCGCCATCCGTTCTACGACCGTGCCTCGCCGGTGTATCTGGGCGAGTACGTGACCCTGGATGCCGGTACCGGCATCGTCCATAGCGCGCCGGCCTATGGCCTGGAGGACTTCGACTCCTGCCGCAAGCATGGCATGCACAACGACGAGATCCTGACGCCGGTGCAGGGCGATGGCGTGTTCGCGTCGACGCTGCCCTTTTTTGGCGGCATGTTCGTCTGGAAAGCCAACCCGCTGATCATCGAGAAGATTGCCGAGACCGGCTGCCTGTTCGGAAGCGCGGAGATTGTCCATAGCTACATGCACTGCTGGCGCCACAAGACGGCGATCATCTATCGCGCCACGACGCAATGGTTCGTCGGCATGGAGCGGCGCGAGGCGGACGGCCAGCCCAGCCTGCGTGACGCCGCGTTGGCCGCCGTCGAGGCGACTACCTTCTATCCCGACTGGGGCCAGGCGCGCCTGCACTCGATGATCGCCAATCGGCCCGACTGGTGCGTCTCGCGCCAGCGCAACTGGGGCGTGCCGATTCCCTTTTTCCTGCACAAGGAAACCGGCGAGCCCCATCCACGTACCCTGGAACTGCTGGAAGCTGTCGCCAAACGGGTCGAACAGCAGGGCATCGAAGGCTGGTTCAGCCTCGACGCCGAAGACCTGCTGGGCGAGGACGCCGCCAATTTCGACAAGATGCGCGATACCCTCGATGTCTGGTTCGATTCCGGCACCACGCACCGCACCGTGCTGCGCGGCTCGCACCAGGCTGAGTCGAGCTACCCCGCCGACCTCTACCTCGAAGGTTCGGACCAGCATCGCGGCTGGTTCCATTCCTCGCTGCTGACCGGTGCCGCCATCGATGGCCGCGCACCATACAAGGGCCTGCTGACCCATGGTTTCGTGGTCGATGGCAAGGGCATGAAGATGTCCAAGTCCAAGGGTAATGTCGTCGCGCCCCAGGAGGTGTCGGATACCCTGGGAGCGGAGATCCTGCGCCTGTGGGTGGCCGCCACCGATTATTCGGGAGAGCTGTCGATCTCCAAGGAAATCCTGGCCCGAGTGGTCGAGGTCTATCGACGCCTGCGCAACACCCTGCGCTTCCTGCTTGCCAATACCGCCGATTTTGACCCGACGACGCAGATGCTGCCGGTGGAGCAGTGGCTGGAAGCCGACCGTTACGCGCTGGCGCTGACGCGCAAACTGCAGGCGCAGTGCGCTGCCGATTTCGAGCGCTTTGAGTTCCACAAGGTGGTACAGGCGCTGATGAATTTCTGCTCCGAGGACCTTGGTGCCTTCTACCTCGACATCCTCAAGGACCGCTTGTACACCACGGCAGCCGACTCGGTGCCGCGCCGCGCCGCGCAGAGTGCGCTGTGGCACATCCTGCAGACGGTGACGCGCCTGATGGCCCCGGTGCTGTCGTTCACCGCCGAAGAGATCTGGTCGGTGACACGCCAAGGCGAGAGCGTCATGCTGGCGACCTGGCACACGCTGCCTGACCAGGCCGAAGAGTCGGCGCTGACGGCACGGTGGACTCAACTGCGCGAAGTGCGTGCGGAGGTGACCAAGGCCATGGAGGCACAGCGCGAGGCAGGCAAGATCGGTTCATCTTTGCAGGCTGAAGTCGAGATCCGTGTCAGCGGGGACAAGCACTCCCTGCTGGAGTCGCTGGGCGATGACCTGCGCTTTGTACTGATCTGCTCGAAAACCACGCTGGTTCGTGTCGATGGTGCGGATGCGGAGGGCGTTGCCGTCGTTCCGACCACGCACGTTAAATGCGCCCGTTGCTGGCACTGGCGCGAGGATGTCGGTGGCGAAGTGGGGCACCCGGAGTTGTGCGGTCGCTGCGTGAGCAATCTACACGGCGATGGCGAGGCGCGCAGTTTCGCCTGAAGTGAAACGCGGACTGCCCTTTTGGCTGGCCCTGGCGGCCCTGGTCGTGGTTCTCGATCAGGTGACCAAGCAGTGGGTGATCGACGGTTTTCGCGTGATGGAGAGCGTGGCGGTCACGTCCTTCTTCAACCTGGTGCTGGTGCTGAATCCAGGCGCCTCCTTCAGTTTCCTGGCGGGCGCCGGGGGTTGGCAGAAGTGGTTCTTCGTCGTGCTGGCGCTGAGCGTATCGGTCTGGCTGGTGATCATGCTGCGCCAGCATGCCGGTGAGAAGCTATTGCCCTTGGCGCTATCACTGATTCTCGGTGGTGCGCTGGGCAATGTTGTCGACCGCCTGCGCTTCGATGCCGTGGTCGACTTCCTCGATTTTCATTTCGCCGGCTATCATTGGCCGGCATTCAACGTGGCCGACTCGGCCATCACTATCGGTGTCGCCTTGATGCTGCTGCAGCAATGGCGTCAACCCAAGGAAAGCCCGTGAGCGAAACCGTTCAACCCGACAGCTACATCGCCCTGCATTACCGTGTCGCCAACAGCGACGACATCGAACTGGTGAGCACCTTCGGCACCGGGCCCGCGACACTGCAACTGGGTACCGGCGAACTGGCACCGATGCTGGAGCGTTGCATCATCGGCATCAGCCCGGGCGAGCGCCATGTTTTCCTGCTCGATCCCGACCAGGCCTTCGGCGTGCACAATCCGCAATTGGTGCAGCGGATCGGGATCGCCGACTTGCCTGCGGGAGCCTCGCCCGAACTCCATGGTCTGATCGAATTCGCTTCGCCCGCCGGAGAAAAATTCACGGGCATGGTGCGCGAACTCGATGCCGAGGCGGTGCTGGTCGATTTCAACCATCCGCTGGCCGGAAAGTCGATCCGCTTCGAAGTCGAAGTGTTGGGGATCATGTAATGCAGATATTCCTGGCCAACCCCCGTGGTTTCTGTGCCGGCGTCGAGCGCGCAATCGCCATCGTCGAACGCGCGCTGGAAAAATTCGGCGCCCCGATCTATGTGCGTCACGAGGTGGTACACAACCGTTACGTGGTCGATGGACTCAAAGCCAAGGGCGCTGTGTTCGTCGAGGAACTGGCCGAGGTTCCGGACGGCGCGACAGTGATTTTCAGCGCCCACGGCGTGCCGCAGTCGGTCCGGCAGGAGGCTGATGCTCGCGGCCTGCGCGTGTATGACGCGACCTGTCCGCTGGTGACCAAGGTGCACATGGAGGTGGCGCGTCTGCACAAGCAGGGCTACGAAATCGTCATGATCGGGCACAAGGGGCATCCCGAGGTGGAAGGCACCATGGGGCAGGCCACCGGAAAAATGTATCTCGTCGAGAACGTAGACGATGTCACGCGGCTGGAAATCCGTACGGGCAATGTTCCTCCGCTGGCCTATGTGACGCAGACCACGCTTTCGGTCGATGATGCACGGGTCATCGTGCATGCGCTGACTGCGCGGTTTCCGAAGATCGTCGGTCCGCGCAAGGACGACATCTGCTATGCGACCCAGAATCGTCAGGATGCGGTGAAGGCACTGGCGGGCCAGGTGGACCGAGTCATCGTCGTCGGCTCGAAGAACAGTTCCAATTCCAATCGCCTGCGTGAAGTTGCGGCAATCAGCGGCGTCGCCGCCTACCTGGTGGACGGTGCCGACCAGATCGATGCCGCCTGGCTGGGCGGCGCCACCCGGGTGGGCGTCACCGCCGGCGCGTCCGCTCCCGAAGTCCTTGTAAATGGGGTGGTCGAACGCCTGAGGGCATTGGGTGCGAGCGGGGTCGAGACTCTGGATGGCGTGCCGGAGAACGTCAACTTTCCCATTCCGAAAGAGCTGCTGGAATAGCGAAAGCGCGGGATCGATTCGCTGGTTGCGTTGCCATGCGCGAGAGGGCGCGGTTATAATCAACACCCGCTCAAAATGCTGTTGTAGCTCAGTTGGTAGAGCAACTGATTCGTAATCAGTAGGTCGCCAGTTCGATTCCGGCCAACAGCACCAATTCCAGGGCCTGTCTCCCCCTCGGGCGGCAGGCCCTGTTTCCTTGGGGCTCTTCGTGAAGGAGCACCGGGACAAACAACGCGAGGTTGGCGATGCAGATCAGGGACAGTGTGTTCATCATAACCGGTGGCGCTTCCGGACTTGGCGCCGGCACCGGACGACTACTTGTGGCGCAGGGCGCGAAGGTGATTCTTGCTGACCTGAACGAAGTGGCTGGCCAGGCCTTGGTTGCGGAATTGGGCGCGAATGCGCGGTTCGTCGCCACCAATGTTGCCGACGAAGCCAGTGGCCGTGTCTGCGTCGATGTCGCTGTGTCGACATTCGGTGGGCTCCACGGCCTGGTCAATTGCGCCGGCATTGCACCGGCGGAAAAAGTGCTCGGCCGCAACGGTCCGCATTCTTTCGATGTCTTTGCGCGGACGATCAACGTCAATCTGATCGGCAGCTTCAACATGATCCGGCTGGCTGCCGAGGCCATGAGCAAGGGCGAGCCGAACGCCGCCGGCGAGCGCGGTGTGATCGTCAGCACTGCATCGGTCGCCGCCTACGACGGCCAGATTGGCCAGGCTGCCTATGCCGCCTCCAAGGGAGGGGTCGTCGGCATGACGTTGCCGATCGCGCGCGAACTGGCGCGTTTCGGGATCCGTGTGATGACCATTGCCCCCGGCATCTTTGAGACGCCGATGTTGCTGGGCATGCCGCAGGACATCCAGGATGCCCTGGGCAAGATGGTTCCCTTCCCCTCGCGCCTGGGCAAACCTGCCGAGTACGCGGCACTGGTCAAGCACATAGTTGAAAACGAGATGCTCAATGGCGAGGTGATCCGTCTCGATGGCGCCATCCGCATGGCGCCCAAATAATCATTTCTACCGTCGAGCCGATACAGCGCATGGCCGAGCACGAGGCCTGCTACCACTGCGGTCTGCCGATACCGGCAGATGCTGATTTCACCGTCGAGATTGGCGGAGAAAAGCGTGAAATGTGCTGCGTCGGGTGTTCGGCGGTGGCGCAGGCGATTGTTGCCAACGGGCTTGGGGAATATTACCGGCATCGCGACGCCTTGCCCGAAAGCCCGCGCGAAGCCTTGCCTCAATCGATCGCCGAAATCGGCTTATTCGACCATCCTGACGTACAAAAGAGCTTTGTTCGCCAGGCACAGGGCGCGGACGAGCACGTTCGGGAAGCCGCGCTGATCCTCGAAGGCATCACTTGCGCCGCCTGCGTCTGGCTCAACGAGTCGCATTTGCGACGCCAGCCCGGCGTGACCTCGGTCGACATCAATTACACAACACGGCGCGCGCGGGTCTGCTGGGATGAGCGGGAGACGCGACTGTCGGCCATCCTCGAATCCATTGCCGCAATAGGCTATCGGGCCCATCCCTACGACGTGGGTCGCTCGGAGGAGCTTGCGCAAAAGGAACGCAAGGCTGCGCTCTGGCGCCTGTTCGTTGCCGGCTTCGGCATGATGCAGGTGATGATGTATGCGGTTCCCGTCTACCTTGCGGACGGGGACATGACTGCGGACATCGAACAGCTGATGCGCTGGGCCAGCCTGATTCTTACGACGCCGGTAATGCTGTATTCGGCGGCGCCATTCTTTGTCAGTGCCTGGCGCGACCTCAAGCTGCGGCGGGTCGGCATGGACGTACCGGTCGCACTGGGAATCGGCGCTGCATTTTTGGCCAGCTCCTGGGCCACTCTGACGGCGTCCGGAGAGGTGTATTTCGATTCGGTGACGATGTTTGTCTTCTTTCTGTTGTCGGGACGCTACCTTGAGATGATGGCGCGACAGAAGGCGGCGCGAAGTGTCGAGACGCTGGCGCGGGCGATTCCGGCATTTGCGACGATCCTGCCGGAATGGCCGCTTCAGGGTGATGCCGGTGCGCGCCGCGTCGCGGTTGCCGAACTCAACGAAGGTGATGTTGTCATGGTGAAGCCGGGCGAGACCGTCCCGGCGGATGGCTCGGTCATGGATGGAGAAAGCTCCGCGGACGAGTCGCTCCTGACCGGCGAGAGTCGTCCGGTGCCAAAAGGTGTTGGGGATATGCTGATCGGCGGGAGCTTGAACACATCGAGCCCATTGGTCATGAAAGTCGAGCATGTTGGGGAGGGAACGCGACTGGCGGCAATTCAGCGGCTGATGGCGCGTGCTGCGGCAGAAAAGCCGCACCTGGTGGAGCTGGCTGATCGGGTAGCGGGGCGCTTCATCATCGCCCTGATAGTGCTGGCGGTGCTTACCGCAGTGGCCTGGTGGTGGATCGATCCCTCGCGGGCCTTGTGGGTCTTCGTTGCCGTGCTGGTCGTCAGTTGTCCGTGTGCGCTTTCGCTGGCGACGCCGGCAGCGATGACGGTCGCCACCGGCGCACTGGCGGCCCATGGCGTTCTGGTTACTCGCGGGCATGCCATCGAGGCCTTGGCTCGTGCCGATCGCTTTGTTTTTGACAAGACCGGAACACTGACCTTCGGGCGCATGACCCTCGTTTCTATATTGCCATTTCGTGGCGAACAGGATGCGGCGCTCGAGATCGCCGCGGCGCTGGAGCGTGGGTCGGAGCATCCGATTGCGCGTGCGCTTGCGTTCGGGGAGCGGGGCACGGGGCTTGCGGTCGAGAGCGTTCGGGCAGTGACCGGCGCCGGGGTGGAGGGCACCATTGATGGTCGAAGTTGGCGCCTCGGTCGCCCGGGATATGTCGCTGAAGCCCATGGCCAGGTGATCCCGGACTCCGTGGATGCCATGCTTGGAGCAGGCGACACCGTAATCGCACTGGGGGATGGCGAGGGCTGGTGTGCGTTTTTCCGCCTGAGCGATGGCCTGCGTCCAGAGGCACCGGAGATGGCCATGCAGCTAGCAGCGCTTGGCATCCGGATGTCGATCTTCAGCGGTGATGCTCACCCCGCAGCCATTCGGGTGGCGCAAATGCTCCGGATCGAGGATGTCAGGGCAGGGTTGGCTCCGGAAGACAAGTACGGTGCGCTCGCCACGCTGCAAACTGCCGGCGAGACCGTGGCAATGGTCGGTGACGGTGTCAATGACGCCCCGGTCTTGGCCCAGGCGCAGGTGTCAATCGCCATGGGCGGAGGCGCAGATTTGGCTCGCTCCAATGCCGATGTGGTGCTGCTCGGCAACGACCTGCTGGCGCTTCCGCGCGGCTTGAAATTGGCGCGGCGCACCCTGTCGATTGTCAGGCAGAACCTGGTATGGGCTTTTGCCTATAATTTTCTGGCCATCCCGCTCGCCATGGTAGGGTGGGTAACGCCCTGGATGGCCGGGATCGGCATGTCGCTGAGTTCCTTGCTGGTGGTGCTGAACGCCTTGCGCTTGCAAAGGGACTAAATGGACATTCTCTACCTGCTGATTCCACTATCTCTGGTGCTGGTGTTCCTCATTGCGGTTTTTTTCTGGTGGTCATTGCGCAGCAACCAGTATGACGACCTGGACGGGCCGGGTTACCGCATCCTGATGGATGATGACCGCACGACAAATCCTGATCCGTCGGTTGTGGGCCCCGAAATAGCCGCCGGAAAGGGTATGTCCGTCCCACCCAAGGCCAATGTGAAAGACATTTGACAAAGATCAATGCGGACCGATGCGCGATTACCCATACTGCTCATGGGTTTTATGGCAAAGGCTTTGGCCTTTGCCCAAAGGCTCTCTGTTGGGGTTGGGGGTGCGCGCTGCGCACCCTTTTTTTTTGCCTGAAAACAAGCAACTGTGCTGATTTCCCTGAATCCAGCCGAGGCAATGCGCGTATAAACCCTACTAATAGAATTGTTACTGTGCTTGAAGTCGGATATATTTTGATCTGCATCAAGAGGCGATGGGGTTACTGGAGTAATCTGCCAAAAAATTTTTGATACTGCACTGCATCAACGCTGTGCGGTTAACCCGTTTTTCTTTGTCAATGTGAGGTGATTCCATCATGCAATCGCAAGCGACTTACAACTACAAAGTCGTGCGCCAGTTCGCTGTGATGACCGTAATTTGGGGCATCGTCGGCATGCTGGTCGGCGTAATCATCGCCGCCCAGTTGGTCTGGCCGGATTTGAACGTACATGAGTTTCTCAGTTATGGCCGCTTGCGGCCGCTGCATACCAACGCGGTCATCTTTGCTTTTGGTGGCTGCGCACTGTTTTCCACGTCCTACTATTGTGTGCAGCGAACCAGTCATGCGCCGCTGTTCGCTCCTGGCCTTGCGGCATTTACCTTCTGGGCTTGGCAACTGGTCATCGTGCTGGCGGCGCTTTCGCTGCCGCTCGGCTTCACTTCGGGCAAGGAATACGCCGAACTGGAGTGGCCGATCGACCTCCTGATTACCGTGGTCTGGGTTTCCTACGCCATCGTGTTCTTCGGTACCCTGGTCAAGCGCAAGGTCAGCCACATCTACGTCGCCAACTGGTTTTTCGGCGGCTTCATCCTTACCGTAGCCGTGTTGCACCTGGTCAATAGCGCCGAGATTCCGGTCTTCGCCGCCGGCGTACTGACACCGAAGTCCTATTCGGCGTATGCGGGCGTGCAGGATGCGATGATCCAGTGGTGGTACGGCCACAACGCGGTGGGCTTCTTCCTGACCGCCGGCTTCCTTGGCATGATGTATTACTTTGTGCCGAAGCAGGCCGGTCGCCCTGTGTACTCCTACCGCCTGTCGGTGGTGCACTTCTGGGCTCTGGTCTTCACCTACATGTGGGCCGGCCCGCATCACCTGCATTACACGGCGCTGCCGGACTGGACTCAGTCGATCGGCATGATCTTTTCGCTGATCCTGCTCGCACCGTCCTGGGGCGGCATGATCAACGGCATCATGACCCTGTCAGGCGCATGGCACAAACTGCGTGACGATCCGATCTTGAAGTTCATGATCACTTCGCTGTCCTTCTATGGCATGTCGACTTTCGAAGGCCCGATGATGTCAATCAAGACGGTGAATGCGCTGTCGCACTACACGGACTGGACCGTAGGCCACGTGCATAGCGGGGCCTTGGGCTGGGTAGCGATGATTGCCATCGGCTGCACCTACTACATCCTGCCGCGTGTTTTCGGCAAGACCGAGATGGCCTCGAAGAAGCTGATCGAGATCCACTTCTGGGTCGCCACCATCGGCGTCGTTCTCTACATTGCGTCAATGTGGATCGCCGGCGTGATGCAGGGTTTGATGTGGCGTGCGACCAATCCGGACGGCACCCTGACGTACTCCTTTGTCGAGTCCGTCAAGGCCACCTATCCGTTCTGGACCATCCGTCTGCTCGGCGGCGTCCTGTTCCTGTCCGGCATGCTGATCATGGCGTGGAACATGTTCCTCACAATGGCGGCTGGCAAGGCCACCGACGCCCCGGTTCTCGAACCGGCCGGCGCCCACTAAGCCGAACGCAACGAATAAGGAGCTATGAATCATGTTGAACCATGACAAGGTCGAACGCAGCGTACCGCTGTTGATCGTTCTCACCATCGTTACCATTGCGTTTGGGGGCCTGGTTGAGATTGTGCCGCTGTTTTTCCAGAAGTCGACCACCACTCCGGTGAATGAACTGGTCAAACCGTATGATCCGCTGCGTCTCGCTGGCCGCGACATCTACATCCGCGAAGGCTGCTACAACTGCCACTCGCAGATGATCCGTCCGTTCCGTGCCGAAACCGAACGCTATGGCCATTATTCGGTGGCCGGCGAGTTCGTCTATGACCACCCGTTCCAATGGGGCTCGAAGCGAACCGGTCCGGATCTGCATCGCGTTGGCGGGCGCTATTCCGACCAGTGGCATTACACGCACCTGATGAATCCGCGTGACGTGGTACCTGAGTCGAACATGCCTGCCTATTCCTGGCTGGACCGTCCTTTGAAGGAGCCTAACATCGGTGCCAAGATGGCTGCCCTGCGTGCCGTCGGTGTTCCATATTCCGACAAGGAAATTGCCGACGCACCCAAGGCAGTGGAAGGCAAGACTGAGATCCAGGCCCTGATTGCGTACCTTCAGGGCATGGGACTCGCGCTTAAGCAGACTCGCTAAGCATGGACATCAACGACCTGCGTTCCATTATCACGGTGCTCGCGTTCCTCGCGTTCATGGGCATCGTGTGGTGGGCCTACTCGGATCGCCGCAAGCAGACTTATGACGAGGCTGCGCGGTTGCCACTCGACGACGATTCGCCGATGGTTCCGGGCAAGGGTGCAGGACAAGCGGATAATTGAAAGGAAACTGACATGGATCTGAAAAATACCAGCGATTTTGTCAGCGGCTTCTGGAACATGTACGTCATCGTCATCACGCTGGTCAGCGTGATCGGATGCGGCGTGTTTCTGCTGCTGCAGGACAAAGCCAAGACCAATGCCGGAAATACCACGGGGCATGTGTGGGACGAAACCTTGGAGGAGTTCAACAACCCGTTGCCTAACTGGTGGCGCTGGATGTTCTACATCACCGTGGTTTTTGCGCTCGTATACCTTGCGCTGTACCCTGGGCTGGGCAACATGGCGGGAAATTTCGGTTGGACCATGCGTGGTCAGTATGAGGCCGAAATGAAGAAGGCCGACGACCAGTACGGCCCGATCTTCAAGAAATTCCAGTCCCAGGACATCCGTGCCGTGGCGGCCAACAGCGAAGCCAAGGAAATGGGCCAGCGCCTGTTCCTGACTTACTGTGCGCAATGCCATGGCTCGGACGCCAAAGGCGCCAAGGGCTTCCCGAACCTGGCCGATCAGGACTGGTTGTTCGGCGGCACGCCAGCGCAGATCAAGGAGTCAATCAACAAAGGGCGCGATGCGGCGATGCCGGCAAAGGGTGTCAAGCCGGACCTGAACGCTGATCAGATCAAGGATCTAGCGAACTATGTGCGCTCGCTGTCTGGAATGTCGACGGATTCGATCCGTACCCAGCGTGGCAAGGAATTGTTCGGCCAGGCCTGCGGCGCTTGCCATGGTCCGGACGGCAAGGGCATGGTCGGGGTTGCTCCGAATCTGTCAGACAAGATCTGGCTGTATGGCAGCTCGGAAAATGACATCGTTGAAACCATCACCAAGGGTCGTATCAACCGCATGCCTGCATTTGGTGATTTCCTGGGCGATGCCAAGGTTCATCTGCTGACGGCCTACGTCTATGGTTTGGGTGGCGGCGCCAAGGAAGACGCTCCAGCGGCACCGGCACCGGCAGCTGCACCTGCAGCAGACGCTGCCGCTCCTGCTGCACCCGCTGAAAAGAAGTAAACTGACGCAGGACCCCCGGCACCCAGAAGTTGGTGCCGGGGTATTTTTGCTGATGTGTATAAGAATATCGTAATACGATAATCATGACTTCAAAGCCGCAAGTTGCTTCGATCGAAATCAAGCCCGTATTCGACGAAGAAAGCCTCTACGAAGTCCACAAGAAAGTCCATCCGCGAGCCGTCAGCGGAATCTTCGCGACGTGGCGCTGGGCTCTGGTGTGGATTACCCAGCTAGTTTTCTATGGTGTGTGTTGGCTGCCATGGAACGGGCGTCAGGCGGTCCTGTTTGACCTGGTAGAGCGCAAGTTCTACATTTTCGGCATGATCTTCTGGCCACAGGATGTGTTTTTCCTGGCCATCCTGCTGATTATTTCGGCCTATTCGTTGTTCCTGTTTACCGCGGTCGGTGGTCGCCTGTGGTGCGGCTATGCCTGTCCTCAGACGGTCTACACAGAGATCTTCACCTGGATCGAACAGAAAATAGAGGGCGAGCGCAACGCGCGGATCAAGCTGGACGCGGCACCGATGAGCGCGCGAAAATTCTGGCTGCGCACTGCAAAATATGGCTCTTGGACAATCCTGTCGTTATGGACTGGATTCACCTTTGTCGGCTATTTCACGCCCATCACCAGCCTGTGGAGTGCCACATGGAGCTTTTCCCTCGGGCCGTGGGAAACCTTCTGGATGTTCTTTTACGGTGCTTTCACCTACTTGTTCGCCGGCCACATGCGCGAGCAGGTGTGCAAGCACATGTGTCCCTATGCGCGATTCCAGGGCGTAATGTTCGACCCCGACACGCTGACGATCACTTATGACACGGAACGCGGAGAGCCGCGTGGTGCTCGCAAGAAAGGGGTCGATCCGAAGTCGATCGAAAAGGGTGAATGCGTCGATTGCGGCATCTGCGTTCAGGTATGTCCCACCGGAATCGATATCCGCGACGGCCTCCAGTATGAGTGCATCGGATGCGCGGCCTGCATCGACGCCTGTGACCAGGTAATGGAGAAGATGAGTTATCCCAAAGGCCTGATCCGCTATTCCACCGAACATGCGATTGAAGCGCATTGGGGTTGGCGTGAGATAGTCGGGCATGTCATACGCCCCCGAGTCATCATATACACAGCGATACTCGGGGCAATCTGCGTGGCTTTTGTCTGGGGTATTGCGACAAAGCCGGCACTGCGTGTGGACGTAATTCGCGATCGTGCCACGCTTGCCCGGGAAGTCGAAGGCGGGCTGATCGAAAATGTATATCGCCTGCATGTCATCAATGTGTCCGAGACCCCCCATCGTTATGCAGTAAGCGTGATCGGCCTACAGGGAATTGATTTGGTGGGGGAGCGCATCGTTGAAGTTCCCGCCGCTGGCGCCAAGTCGATTTCGGTACAAGTCCGCGTTCCCCCCGAGTCGGGCAAGAAGGGCTCAAATCAGATCTTTTTCGATGTCAAGTCGCTTGCAGATGAAAAGATCTCAGTACATGAGAAAGCCAGTTTCCTCCAGCCATGAGCAAAAACATCGCCACAGAGAAAGTCCGCCCCTGGTATCGCGAGCCATGGCCGTGGATACTTGCTGCCGGCCCCTTTATTGTAGTCATCGCCGGCTTTTATACCGCATGGTTGGCAATCACCACCAATGACGGTCTGGTGACCGACGATTATTACAAGAAGGGGCTCGCTGCCAATCAGACAATCACACGCAATGAACTGGCGACCACTATGGGTCTCGTCGCCGGCGTACGGATTGTGGAAGAGCGGATGGAAGTGCGTTTGCAGGCGTCCAATCCTGCATTTGCCATGCCGGAGACGCTTGCGGTGACGATCTCGCATCCGACGCGCGCTGGCCTGGACCAGTCGCGTCAATTGACGCGTGGGTCCGGCGGCTATTCGGGGGAAGTGCGCTTACCGGCGGCGGGACATTGGTTAGTTCTATTGGAGGACGAACCCAAGACCTGGCGATTGATGGGGAATGTCGTCTTGCCATCCAATGGCGAAGCTTTGATTGGTGTGCCTCAGGCAGGGAACAAGCCTGAACCCGCCGACATCCGGAACTGATTTCATTCATCAACCTGAAGGAGGCATCATCATGGAAGCACTGAAGCTCTTGATTGGTAGCGACATTGGCCTGCTCAGCCTGTTTACTATCGGCTTTGTGATAGTGATGGCTATTTACCTGGTTGGATTTGTGAAAAAGCATGCCGAGGAAGATGCGCGAAACGCTCAATAGGCGAGTTTCGCTGTTCATACACGGTTAGCCGGGGAGACGAGAATGCTCAAGGTACTCTTAGTGTTGTGGCCTTCGTTCGTGGTGGCGGGAATGGCCGAAGGTGTATTCTTCACTGTGATTGACCCGCAGGAGCTCTATTTCTTCGGCCAGCCGGTACATTTTTCAAAGTTGGCAACCTACTCGATTGGCTTCCTCGGTTTCTGGATCGTTTGCGCCGCATCCAGCCTGATGACATGGTTCCTGCAATTGGGTCCGAGTGACCTCAATCGTTCCCGCAAGGATCCGGGCTAGGGACTTCAACGATCCGGGGCGTTTCCGTCCGCCGGCTGGCTGCCGGTACAACTCCCCGCTCCCGAAGGCAAGGTAACATTGATCAGCCGGCGGAATAGGTCAGCGTACGCATGGTCGGCATCGGCAACGAAGCGCGGGTCGCCGTTCTTGCCGAAGGCCACGCCAACTTCCACCCAATCCTCACCGGTCAGATGCCGACTTGCCAGCGGTAGCAGGGTGCTTTCCTCCAGCGCCATATGCTGAAGTATGTCGACGGCAAATCCCTCAACGGCATCCGAGAAGGCGGCAAGAGCGGGCGATCCATCGATTTCGTACTTGTCCAGAGTCTTGTGAAGGTCTTCGACATACCGCATGCCAGCGTGGTGCTGGTGCCGGAGTTGCGCGATGACCTTGTCGGCTGTTCGCGTGCGAATCTGTAGCTTGGCGAACAGATAGGCCTCTTCTTTCGGATGGTGAAGCTTCTGCGGGAACTCGTCAAGATAGAAGACGATGGAACGCAGCAAGGTGAAGTCGGGTTCCATCGCGTCGCGACGATACCCACCGACCAGATAGAGCAACCCTTGAACCACCGCGCCGAGCGAACGATGCTCGTCGTAGATAGTGTTCAGGCCCGAATTGAGCATTTCCCCGGTCTTGCGGGGCCCGGTTAGCGGTAAACCAAAACCGGAATTTTCGAATGGGTCAGAACTTTTTGTGTTTCCGAACCCAGCAACAACCCACTGATGCCCCGACGGCCGTGCGAAGCCATGAAGATGAGATCCGCGCCGGATTGTTCCGCAGCGCCAATGATGGCCTCATAGGGAACATCGCTGACGGAGGTGGTCGAGCTACATTCGACTCCCTCGGCTATTGCCATGGCTTCATGGCTTGCGAGAATTTCCTTGGCCTGTTGCTCCGCCATGTCGGCGAACTTGTCCGGCGTTGTCGGGTCGATCAAGGCGCCCTCGCCATAAAACGCCACAGGGTAGTCCGGCTTGGCAAAAAAGAACGTCACCCTGGCGCGTGTTTCCTTGGCAAAGGCTATGGCGCGCCTTGCCGTGTCGGAGGAAAGTTGCGAGCCGTCAGTCGGAACGAGGATATGTTTGAACATGGAAGTGGATCCTTTGGGTAGTAAAACTAGCCTAGCCTACTAAATAACAAGGAGATTGATCAAGGTCAACGGTCCCGCGAGCGTGGGTGCGGGAGCAAGGAGCAAAATAACATCACTCGTTGCGTCGCGCGACGCGACGCGGGTTGATAAAAGGAATTGTCATGCGTGCGAGCAAGCAAAACAAGGGTCCGGCTACCCCCCAGGCGGCGTGGCGTGCGGTGAATCAGGCGGTCGAGGCAAAGGTCGATCCGATTGGCATGACTACCCCCTTGTTGCATGCGCAATTGGCATGGTTGTCTCATCCCCAGGAAATGTCCGAGGCGCTCGCGACATTTTCCGCCAGGATGTGGGATCTTCAGGTTCATTCATGGAATCGGGCGCTGGGCATGCCAAGCAAGGATGTGGTGTCGCCAAACCCCGATGACACCCGTTTCGCCGATCCGGTCTGGAACGATTCCGCAACCTGGGATATCGTCAAGGAGTGGTACCTGACGCTGACTCGTCAGGTGCAGGACATGCTGTATGACACGCCGGGGCTATCGAATCGAGATCGGCGCCGGGCGGCATTCTGGTGGCGCAAGTGGCTCAATGCGATGGCGCCGACGAATTTTCTCGTGAGCAATCCCGCCGCCATGCAGAAGGCCATGGAAACCCATGGCGAAAGTTTGCTCAAGGGCTTCAACAATTTCATCACCGACTTCCAGGCGGGCGACGTGCAAATGGCGCGACCGACGGATTTTACCGTCGGCAAGGATTTGGCGACGACGCCGGGCAAGGTCGTGTTCCGCAATCGGCTGCTCGAAGTCATTCATTTCACACCGACGCGCGAGAAGGTCCAGCAGACTCCGATCGTCATCGTCACGCCCTGGATCAACAAGTTCTACGTGCTTGACCTCAACCCGAAGAAGAGCATGGTCAAGTTTTTGGTCGACCAGGGCTTTGATGTCTACATCACCAGTTGGAAAAATCCGACTGTCGAGATGCGCGATGTAACATTTGACGACTATCTGATGGAAGGCGTCGGTCAGATCATCGAGACCGCGCGCGGCGTCACGGGATCGCCCAAGGTACACGCGGTCGGCTATTGCATCGGAGGCGCGGCATTAAGCGCCTGGGTGGCGTGGGCCAACGCGAAGTACGCCGCCAAGGATGTGCCGGTGGCGACGGTGACCCTGCTTACCACCCTGGTTGACTACCACAAACCTGGCGACATTGAGGTTTTTCTCGATGAAAGCAGCATCAAGTGGCTGGAGAAGTCGATGGCCGAAAAAGGCTACCTCGACGGCAAGGAAATGGCCTCGGCTTTCCGCCTGCTGCGCTCCAACAGTCTGGTCTGGCACTATGTGGTGCGTGGCTATCTTTTTGGTGAAGCCCCGCCGGCTTTTGATGTCCTTTTCTGGAACATGGACTCCACGCGCATGCCGGCTGCAATGCATTCATGGTATCTGCGCAACTTCTACCTTGAGAACCTGCTGATCAAGAAGGATGCGCTGACACTGGCCGGCGAAAAGATCGATCTCGGACGGATATCCCAGCCGCTCTATGCGGTATCGGCTGAAGACGATCACATCGCGCCCTGGCGCCAGACATTCCGGATCAACAATTTTGTTGCGGGTCCGCGACGCTATGTGCTTTCGACCTCAGGGCACATCCTGGGTATCGTCAATCCGGTCGTCAATCCGCCGAAGCGGGATTTCCATGTGGGCAAGGTGGAAAGGCATGACACGCCGGACGAATGGCTCGATCAGGCGGAATTCCGCCACGGCAGTTGGTGGGAGGACTGGATGGCCTGGCTCAAGCCGCAATCCGGACCGCTTGTGGCGGCTCCTTCGGTTGCGACCAATACATACCCGGCACTTGCGGACGCTCCTGGAACCTACGTTCTTGAGCCCTGATCGGGCAGTTGTGGGGCCTTAGGGGTTTGCCTCACCGCTCTCAACTATGAGGGGCATTTAACAGGGGTACCGCTTGACCGGTGTCAATGTTGCGGGCGTATGCTGCCGCCAGAATCGGCACATGTACAACCGGAGCAGAGCAAAAACAATGTCGACCACACAGCCGCTGTTTCAACATCACAAGCACTGTGATGAAATTTTCGCCGATGCCGAAGAAGCCTGTAGCAATGGCGACTGGACAGCCGGTGCCAAGGCCTTTGCGTCGTTCGCCGGCCAGCTTGAGACCCATTTCCTCAGTGAAGAGGAAGTTTTGTTTCCGGCGTTCGAGTCCGCGACGGGCATGAGCTCCGGCCCTACCGAGGTCATGCGCGGCGAGCATCGCCAGATGCGTGACCTGCTGGCCCAGATGAAGCTGGCGCTTGTGGATCGTGACAGCGATGGTTTTGGCGGGACTGCCGAGACCTTGTTGATCATGATGCAGCAGCACAACATGAAGGAGGAGAACATCCTCTATCCCATGTGTGACAGCGCACTCGGCGGTACCGATATTGGCAACTCGATTGCCCAAAGGCTGGTCGCTTCATGACCATCATCATTGACGGGCGGGATTTGCAACCACCCGAGCCCATGGAGCGCACGCTGGAGGCGCTTGATCGGCTAGGTGCCGACGATGACATATTGCTGCTGCTCTACTGTCAGCCTCATCCCCTGTTCAACATACTCAGGAACAACGGCTACGTCTGGACCGACAACCTGCTCCCCGAGGGGACGCGCGAGATACGCATTCGCAAACCGGCAGACTGAAAGATTTCGAACGGATGCATCCGAGCCTTTCCTTTGAACAGGCACCGCCGATATCGGTACCTTACCGGTTCTTCCTGGTCGCACCGTGGTTCGGCGTACTCGCCGGCTTGTTGCTCGCCTGGTCGGGTGGCGACGTTCTCGCGTCGCGCTGGTCGCCTGACACCCTTGCGCTGGTGCACCTGATCGCCGTTGGTTTCATGCTTCAGGCGATGAGCGGGGCGATGTTCCAGTTCATCCCGGTCGCCGTGGGCGGAAATGTCTGGCGTTCTCTTTGGGTCGCCAACGCAATTCAACCACTACTGATACTAGGGGCGTTGTTGCTCGTCGCCGGCTTCCACTTCAGTGCCCCGGTCCTGTTGTCCGCCGCGGTGCCTGCACTACTGGCCGGCGTTGGAATATTCGTCGGCGTCGTGTTGCTGGCATTGTGGCGTACGCCTGCAACGGGTATGACGCTGTGGACCATGCGTATCGCCGTGGCGGGCCTGGCTGTTACGGTCTTGCTGGGGGCGCTGTTGGCCGAAGCCCTG
This sequence comes from Rhodocyclales bacterium, assembly GCA_016215645.1. Lineage (GTDB taxonomy): Bacteria > Pseudomonadota > Gammaproteobacteria > Burkholderiales > Rhodocyclaceae > Sulfuritalea. The sequence continues at coordinate 12,322 of JACRIX010000013.1, read as the reverse complement.
GCACGTGGTTTGGACTTGCCGATCATCGAACTGACGAATGTGCACCTGGCCTGGGGCCTGGGCGGATGGGCGTTGATGCTGGTTGCCGCCGTGTCCTATTTTGTGGTGCCCATGTTCCAACTCACGAATCCTTACCCACTATGGTTCGCCCGCTGGTTCGGCCCACTTTTGCTGGTGATGCTGCTTCTCTGGTCGGGGCTCTGGTTTCGCGATGACCTGCGTCCGGCGCAGGCCTTCGGCGTGCCCGTCTCCCTGCTGTGTGTGGCCTTTGCGTCGATGACGCTCCGGCTGCAATACACCCGCCGCAGAAAAATCAACGACGCGACTTCCTTGAACTTTCGCGTGGCAATGATCGCACTTTTGGTTTTTGCGATCTCCGGCACGGCGATGGCAATCGATCCGACAATTTCCGACGACCCGCGTGCCGCGGTCTGGCTGGGCATGCTCGTTTTCCCCGGGGTCTTCGTTTCCACGATTTCGGGAATGATGTACAAGATCATCCCCTTCCTCAACTGGCTGCACCTGCAGAGGCTGGGTGCGCCGATTTCGGCGGTACCCAACATGAAGAAGATGATCCCGGGTGACTCGATGACAGCGCAGTTTCGCCTGCACGTGCTGGCGGTACTGCTCCTGCTGGCGGCTGTCTGGCTGCCATCGCTGGCCGAGGTGGCGGGCCTTGTGTTTTCCGCGTCCTGTGCCTGGCTGGCATGGAATCTGACGCTGGCGATGCGCAGCTATCGCCGCTTCAGAGATCAAATTCGCGCAAGCGTTTTGCGTTGTTGATGGTGATCTGCTTGCCACTGACCGCGATCAGGCCATTGGCGGCAAGGTCATGAAAGATTCGGGACAAGGTTTCCGGCGTCAGGTTCAGGCGCGAGGCAATCACCTGCTTCGATGTTGGCAGGGAGATATCGAACGAACCCTCGCACTCGGCTTCGTTTGGCGGGCAATGTTGCAGCAGGTAGCCGACCACCCGTTGCGCCGACGAACGCAGGGAATAGGTTTCGACATCCTGTACCAGGGAATGCAGGCGCATCGACAGGCCGGCCAGCATGCGCCGCGCAAACAGCGGATCGGTTTCCAGCAGATCGAACACGGGGCCACTGCCGATTTGGAGCAGCAGGCTATCGACCAGCGCCTCGGCAAACACCGGGCAGGGCAGGTCGAGGAACATTACCGCTTCGCCGAAGCTTTGGCGGGGCCCGACGATCTGCACTACTTTTTCATTGCCCTGCGCCGAAGGAAAGGCAAGCTTGATCTGGCCGAACACCACGACAAAAAATCCCTTGGCGGGATCACCCTTCTGGAACAGCATCGAGCCCTTGGAAAGTCGGCGCTCGCGGCACGCCGTTTCGAGCTTTGCCAATTGTTCCGGCACCAGTTCCTGGAACAATGGCAGGCGCGAAAGGATTTGGGGAATGTCGAGGCGGGTTTCGCTCATGGTCGAATTCGTTGTCGGACTGCGGTAGCTGGCGGGGCGTCTCGGCTGTCACAGTATTCATGATGTTCCGGGCCAGTTTTTTCGCCGCGCCGCATCGAGTGATGTTTCTCGGCGGCACCGTGCAGGCATTGCTGGCCATGGGCTTCTGGTCGCTGCAAACAGGTGGGCATTATGCCGGTTTCTGGCCCGTGCCGATATGGCCCTTGCTGACTGTGCTGCCTCAGTCCGTATGGCATGCGTTGCTGATGGGTAGCGGGGTTTTCCCCTGGTTCATCTATGGCTTCATCCTTACCGCCGGACCCGGCTGGCAAGGTGCAGGCGATCTTGGCCAGCGCGAGTTCCTGCTGCCGTTCCTCACCCTGGCCACGGGCTGGGTATTTGTATGGGCCGGACTGCTTGCCCCCGTCGCCCTGAGTGTCGGACTGGTTATCGTCTTTGCCGGGTGGGTGATGGTGGCGCGGATTTTGACGCGTATTGCCATGCTGCCGGCCATTGGCCGCGAACACATCGCGTATGCTGCACTTGCCACCTGGCTGGGCGCAGCGGGTATCGGTGCCTACGTGGTTCAAGCAGCAAGCGACGACGTTTTCTGGGGACGCCTGGGACTATCCCTGACGATCTGGGGTTTCCTGATGCCTGTGTTTGTCACCGTTACTCACCGGATGCTGCCTTTCTTTACGTCGGCGGCAACCCGCGGCTACGTCGCGCGGAGGCCGGTGTGGGCCCTGCGGATCTTGCTGGCGGGTAGCATCGCGCACGGCGCGCTGAGTGCTTTCGATCAGAGGGACTTGATCTGGCTGGTGGATTTTCCGGCGATGCTTGCCGCCGGCACACTGAGTTGGCTTTGGTGGCAACGCGGAATGACCGGCAATCGCATGGTCGCGGTGCTGCATGGTGCGCTTGCCTGGCTGGGTGCCTTCGGCGTTTGGGCTTTCGCCTACGCGCCCGCGCTCTGGCGTCCACGGGCAGACGGTCAATCGGGCTAGAGCATGTACATCATTGTCAAATACGTGCATGTGATCAGCGTGGTGCTGAGTGTCAGCGGATTTTTCCTGCGCGGCCTGTTGATGATGAACGATTCTTCGCTGCGCAAGGCACGCTGGATGCGGGTTTTGCCGCACGTCAATGACACCGTGCTGCTGGTCGCCGCGCTGACGCTGGCGGCGATGTCCGGGCAGTATCCGTTCTTTGCCGACTGGGTGACGGCGAAGGTGTTCGGCGTCATTGCCTATATCATTCTCGGCGCACTGGCTTTGCGCGAGGCGAATTCACGTCGCCTGCGCATTGCGTGCTGGTTTGCCTCGCTGGTGGTGTTTGGCTGGATCGCGTCGGTGGCGCTATCGCGCCAGCCGTGGGGCTGGCTGGCGAAACTGGCCTAGGCGATACGCCCGTCGGGCGGGGCCAGCAGGCTCTTGAGCCGGGGCAGATCGAGGATGCGCACGTGCTTCTGCTGCACCGAGATCAGCCCCTCATCCTGAAAACGCGAAAACGCCCGGCTCACGGTTTCGAGCTTCAGCCCGAGATAGGAGCCGATCTCTTCGCGCGTCATGCGCAGGTGGAACTCGGTATGCGAATAGCCGCGCGCGCTGAAGCGCTGTGACAGATTGAGCAGGAAGGCGGCGAGGCGCTCTTCGGCCCGCATCGTCCCGAGCAGCATCATCACGCCATGGTCGCGCACGATCTCGCGGCTCATCACCTTGTGCAAATGGTGCTGAAGTGAATGGATCTCGCTGGAGAGGAGCTCCAATTCGGTAAACGGGATCAGGCAGACTTCGCTGTCTTCCAGCGCCACGGCATTGCAGGTGTGGTGCTCCGTGCTGATGCCGTCCATGCCGAGGATCTCGCCGGCCATCTGGAAACCGGTGACCTGGTCGCGCCCGTCCTCGGTGAGCACATCGGTCTTGAAGAACCCGGAGCGTACCGCGAAGATGGATTCGAACGGATCACCGGCGCGGTATAGATGCTGACCGCGCTTGAGCTTGCGGCCGCCACCGATCAAACTGTCCAGCCGCGCCATATCCGTGTCGTCGAGGCCGAATGGCAGGCACAGCTCGCGCAGGTTGCATTGCGAACAGGCGACCTTGAGGCCGGGAGTGATCAGCGGTACGACGTTTTGCTTGACGTTTGCATGCACGGTCGTCGATAGTCCGCCCTAAGCGGTGCCCCTTTGATCTGTGTCAATGCGAGAAATACTCATTTGCGGCATTGTATAGGCTTGAAGTATTTGTGCCACTATCCGATCCGGACTACTTGCTGCTGGTTGCGGCAGGTACCACGAATTCTGCCCTTAGGCGATGAAATTTCAGGAAACTATCTTCGACCCGCAGGTCATCCGCAAATTTGACGTCAACGGTCCCCGCTACACTTCTTACCCGACGGCGGATCGGTTCGTCGAGGCCTTCGGCGCCGACGACTACATCCGCTGGCTGGGAAGGCGCACGGTAGGCGGCATAGGTCGACCTCTTTCATTATACGTCCATATACCTTTCTGCAATACGATCTGCTACTACTGCGCCTGCAACAAGATCATCACCAAGGATCATGGGCGTTCGGCCAAGTACATCAAGTACCTGGCCAAGGAAATCGCAATGCAGGAGGCCGCCCTCGAAGGTAGCCGTGACGTAGTCCAGCTGCACTTCGGCGGCGGCACGCCGACCTTCCTCAGCGAAGACGAAATGCAGCGCCTGATGGACATCATCCACAAGCATTTCCGGCTGCTGCCTGGTGGCGAATACTCGATCGAGGTCGATCCGCGCAAGGTCGGTCGCGACAACGTCAAGCAGCTCGCAGCTCTCGGCTTCAACCGCATGAGCGTGGGCGTGCAGGATTTCACGCCCGAGGTGCAGGCCGCGGTGAATCGCATCCAGAGCCTGGACGAAACCCGGCTGGTGATCGATTCGGCGCGCGAGTTCGGCTTCAAGGGCATCTCGGTCGATCTGATCTATGGGCTGCCCAAGCAGAACGTGATCAGCTTCAACCATACCCTTGACGAGGTCCTCAAGCTCGATCCGGACCGCCTCTCGATCTACAACTACGCCCATCTGCCCAGCCTGGCCAAGCCGCAGCGACGCATCAGCGAGGCTGACCTGCCGACGCCCGACCAGCGCCTGCAGATCCTGCAACTGGCGATCCGCCGCCTGACCGAGGCCGGCTATGTATTCATCGGCATGGACCACTTCGCCAAGCCGAATGACGAATTGGCCATCGCCCAGCGCCAGGGGCGCCTGCATCGCAACTTCCAGGGCTATTCGACCCACGCCGAAGCCGACCTGATGGCCTTCGGGGTCTCGGCCATCGGCAAGGTCGGCCCCAGCTATTGCCAGAACGTGCGCACCCTCGACGAGTACTACGACAGCCTCGACCAGGGCGTGCTGCCGATCTTCCGCGGCATCGAGCTGAACGCCGACGATCTGCTCCGGCGCAGCATCATCCAGGCCTTGATGTGCCACTTCGAGCTGTCGATCGAATCGATAGAGATCGCCCACCTGATCGACTTCAAGTCCTATTTCGCCTCCGAGCTCGCCGATCTGCGCGAAATGGAAAAGGGCGGCCTGCTGAGCATCGACGAGCAGTGGATCACCGTCGAGCCGCGCGGGCGCCTGCTGGTGCGCGGCATCGCCATGGCCTTCGACAAATACCTGCGCACCGACCGCGAGCGCGTGCGCTACTCCAAGGTCATCTGACCTTCCCGGCGCCGTATCACCAGCGCCGACTTTCGCTTATCACCTGATGCCTGACAGCGGATTCCTCGCCGTATTCCTCGTCGGCCTGCTCGGCGGCGTGCATTGCGCCGGCATGTGCGGCGGCGTGGTCTCCGCGCTGGCCTTGCAGGGCCCGCGGGATGCGCGCGGCCCGGCGTGGACCGTGCACCTTGCCTATAACCTCGGGCGCATCAGCAGTTATGCCACGGCCGGCGCGTTGATGGGCGCGTTGGGCAGCCTCGGGCTGCTGCTCAACAACGCGCTGCCGGTACAGATGACGCTGTATGTCATCGCCAACCTGATGATGATCGCGCTGGGCCTGTACTTGATCGGCGTCACCGGTGCGCTGGCGTTTACCGAACGCATTGGCCATCGGCTGTGGCAACGCGTGCAACCGTTGACGCGTCGCTTCCTGCCGGTGCGGGGGCCGGCGCAGGCCTTTCCGCTGGGCATGCTCTGGGGCTGGCTGCCCTGCGGCATGGTCTACAGCGTACTGGCCATGGCCTTGCTGACCGGCAGCGCGACGCGGGGCGCGGCGACCTTGCTCGCTTTCGGCCTCGGCACCCTGCCCAACCTGATGCTCGCCGGCCTGCTGCTCGCCCGCTTCCGCAGCCTCGCCCAGGCGCCCGCCTTGCGCATCGGCTCCGGCCTCGTCGTGCTTGCTTTCGGGGCCTGGGGCCTGTTCAACGCCGCCAGCCTGGGTGGCCGGCTGTGGCAAGGCATCGTCTGCACGGTGTGAAAGTCGGCGCTGGCGCTACGGCGTCAGCGCCATGCGGATGATCGGGCAGGGCATGTCCTGGCCGCCACACTCGCAGCGATGCACCAGTTGGCGCAGCGCATCCGCGACTTTTTCCAGTTGCTCGATCCGGGCCTCGATGTTGCGGATCTTCTCGGCGGCGAGCCCGCGCGCCAGGCGGTGATCGCGGGTGTCGTTGAGTGTCATCAGTTCACCGATTTCGTCCAGCGTGAAACCCACGCCCTGGGCGCGCTTGATGAAATTGAGGCGCTCCAGATGCGCATTGCCGTAGCGGCGATAGCCGGAGGTGGCCGGCGGCTCGGCCAGCAGGCCGCGGCGCTGGTAGTAGCGGACGGTTTCGACACCGACACCGGCCTGTTTCGCCAGCGTGCCGATGGTGTAGGTCGGTTCCGGAAGTTTTTTCATGGCCACCCCTTGACTCTGTACCAAGGTACGGAGTTTAAACTTCCCAGGATGAACATCGTCGCCAAACCGGAATCGCAGTCCGTCGAATTGCCCTTGGCGGGCATGACCTGTGCCGCCTGCGCGGCGCGCATCGAGAAGCAGCTGAACAAGCTGCCGGGCGTCGAGGCGGCGGTGAATTTCGCCACCGAGCGGGCGACGATACGCTACGCCAGCGCCGACGTGACGGCCGCCAAACTGGTCGAGACCATCCGCAAGACCGGGTTCGAGGTTCCCCCCGCCACGGTCGACCTCGCCATCGGCGGCATGACTTGCGCCGCCTGCGCCACGCGCATCGAAAAGCAGTTGAACAAGCTCGAAGGCGTCGAGGCGGCGGTGAACCTCGCCGCCGAGCGGGCGCACATCCGCTACGTACCCGGCCTGGCCGATCCCGAACGCCTGGTGGCGACGGTGGTCAAGACCGGCTTCACCGCCACCCTATCGAGCAGCGACACCCGCGCCGAGGAAAAGGCGCGCAAGCTGGCGGTGTACCGCGCGGAACTGCGCCGCTTCTGGATTTCCGCCGCGCTGACCCTGCCGCTGGTGGGTCAGATGCTGTTCATGTTCGGCGCCGCAGGCGACACCAATGCCCACGCCGATGTCATCCCGCGCTGGCTGCAATTGCTGCTGGCGACGCCGGTGCAGTTCTGGATCGGCTGGCGCTTTTACGTTGGCGGCTTCAACGCGATCCGCGGCGGTGCCGGCAACATGGACGTGCTGGTGGCACTCGGCACCAGCATGGCCTGGCTCTACAGCGTCGTCGTGACCGTCGCCGACCTGCATCGCCACCACGTCTATTTCGAAGCCTCGGCAACGGTGATCACGCTGGTGCTGCTGGGCAAGATCCTCGAAGCGCGGGCCAAGGCCAAGACCTCGTCCGCCATCGAGGCCTTGGCGAAATTGCAGCCGCAGACCGCGCGCATCGAACGCAAGGGCCAGCTCGTCGATGTCGCCGTGGCGACCCTGATTCCGGGCGATGTGTTCGTCGTTCGCTCCGGTGAAGCGGTGCCCGTCGATGGCGAGGTGATCGAGGGCACGTCGTCGGCCAACGAAGCCATGCTCACCGGCGAAAGCCTGCCGGTGAGCAAGGCCGCCGGCGACAAGGTCTTCGCCGCCACGATCAACGGCGACGGCCTGTTGCGCTGCCGCGCCACCGGGGTGGGCAGCCATACCCTGCTGGCCGGCATCATCCGCCTGGTCGAAGAGGCGCAGGGTTCCAAGGCACCGGTGCAGCGCCTGGCGGACCAGGTGGCGGCGATCTTCGTGCCGGTGGTGGTGGCGATTGCGCTGCTGACTTTCGTCGGCTGGTGGGCGCTGGCCGGCGATTTCACCCAGGCGCTGGTGAACGCCGTGGCCGTGCTGGTGATCGCCTGCCCCTGCGCGCTGGGCCTGGCGACGCCGACCGCGATCATGGTCGGCACCGGGCAGGGCGCGAAGGCCGGCGTGCTGATTCGCAATGCCGTGGCGCTGGAAATGGCCGAAAAGCTGAAGGTGCTGGTGGTGGACAAGACCGGCACCCTGACCGAGGGCCGGCCGGTGATCACCGATCTAGTAGAAGTCGGCGCTGGCAATACGGCGGTTTTGCTGCGCCTCGCGGCCAGCCTCGAACAAGGCTCGACGCATCCTCTGGCCGCCGCGATCGTGGCGCGGGCCAAGGCGGATGGAATCGCACTGGCGACGCCGCAGAGCGTCGTCACGACCGCCGGCCGCGGCCTTTCCGGTGAAGTCGAAGGCAGCCGCGTGCAGCTTGGTTCCGTGACGTGGATGAAGGAGCAGGGGCGGTCGGCACCCGAGGCCGACGCGCTGGCACAAGCCGGCCGCAGCGTCGTCGCGGTTGTGGCCGACGACGTCCTGCTCGGTTTCATCGGCATCGCCGATCCGCTGCGCATCACCTCGCGCGCCGCGGTGGCGCGCCTGAACCGGCTCGGCATCGAGGTGGTGATGCTGACCGGCGACAACGCCGGCACGGCGCAGGCTGTGGCGCTGGCAGCAGGCATCACGCGCTTCGAGGCCGAGGTATTGCCCGGCGACAAGGCGGCCGCGGTGAACAAGCTCAAGAGCGCCGGTCGCCTGGTCGGCATGGCAGGTGACGGCATCAACGATGCACCGGCGCTGGCCGCGGCCGACGTCAGCTTCGCCATGGCGGCGGGTTCCGACGTGGCGATGCAGGCCGCCGACGTGACGCTGATGCGCGACGACCTCGGCAGCGTCGCCGATGCGATATCGCTGTCGCGGGCGACGCTGGCGAAGATCCGGCAGAATCTCTTCTTCGCCTTCATCTACAACGTGCTCGGCATTCCGCTGGCGGCGCTGGGCATGTTGAACCCGGTCATCGCCGGCGCGGCGATGGCGGCAAGTTCGGTGTCGGTGGTCAGCAACTCGCTGCTGCTGCGCCGGTGGCATTCCAACAAGGACTGAACATGGAAACGACGACGATCAAGGTAGACGGCATGTCCTGCGGCGGCTGCGTGAAAAGCGTGACCGGAGTTTTGACCGCGCTCGATGGCGTGGCGAAGGCGGAAGTGTCGCTGGAGCAGAAGCAGGCGGTGGTCGAGTTCGACGCCGGCAAAGTCAGCCGCGACCAGCTCAAGTCCGTGATCGAAGACGCCGGCTTCGAGGCGAGCTAGGCCAAGAGTTATGTCTCCGGCAATGCCGGAGACGGTATCCCTTGCGGACGGCGCTGGCGGTTCGGCGATTGCCGAACCGCCAGCGGCCAGTGTCACTCTTCCAGCAGGCTGCGCAGCATCCAGGCTGTTTTCTCATGCACTTCGATGCGTTGCGTCAGCAAATCGGCGCTGGGCTGGTCCTTGGCTTTCTCGACCAGCGGGAACAGCTTTCTCGCCGTGCGCGCCGTGGCTTCCTGGGCGGCGACGAGGTGCCTCACCATGTCCAGGGCCTTGGGCTGGCCGTCGACTTCCTTGACGGTCGCCAGCTTGACGAACTCCTTGTAGGTGCCGGGGGCGGGGTGGCCCAGCGCGCGGATGCGTTCGGCGATCAGGTCGAGCGCGTTCCACTGTTCGGTGTACTGGCCCATGAACATCAGGTGCAGGGTGTTGAACATCGGGCCGGTGACGTTCCAGTGGAAGTTGTGCGTCATCAGGTAGAGCGTGTAGCTGTCAGCCAGCAGGCCGGAGAGTCCATGGGCGATGGCGGAGCGGTCCTTGTCGCTGATGCCGATGTCGAGCTTGGCGGTTTTGGCGGGTTTCCTGGCTTTCATGATGGGCTCCTGTTGGTGTGGAATGTCGGATACGTAACGCGGATAGGCTACTCGGCCTTCGGTCAGGCGGGCTGACCCAGATCAACACCGGTGGTTGCCGGCTTCACCGCCGGGCTGCGGATCAGGTGGTCGAAGGCGGAGAGGCTGGCCTTGGCGCCGTCGCCCATGGCGATGATGATCTGCTTGTAGGGCGTGGTCGTCGCGTCGCCGGCGGCGAACACTCCCGGCAGCGACGTCTGGCCACGCGCATCGACTTCGATCTCACCGCGCGGCGAGAGATTGACAGTACCCTTCAGCCAGTCGGTGTTGGGCAACAAGCCGATCTGGACGAAGATGCCTTCGAGCTCGACACGCCGTGTGGTGCCGCTGATGCGATCCTGATAAACCATGCCATTGACCTTCTCGCCGTCGCCGGTGACTTCGGTGGTCGCCGCGCTGGTGATGATGGTGACATTGGGCAGGCTGCCGAGCTTGGCCTGCAGCACGGCGTCGGCGCGCAATTTGCTGTCGAATTCGAGCAGCGTGACATGGCTGACGATGCCGGCGAGATCGATCGCCGCTTCTACGCCCGAATTGCCGCCGCCGATCACGGCGACACGCTTGCCACGGAACAAGGGCCCGTCGCAGTGCGGGCAGAAGCAGACACCTTTCGCCTTGTATTCCTTTTCGCCGGGCACGTTCATCTCGCGCCAGCGCGCGCCGGTGGCGAGGATCACGCTCTTCGCCTTCAACGTCGCGCCATTGGCGAGCCTGACCTGGGCCAGGCTGTCGGCGCCCGCCGGAACCAGGGCCTCGGCGCGCTGCAGATTCATGATGTCGACCTCGTACTCCTTGACATGCTGTTCCAGCGCCATGGCGAGCTTGGGGCCTTCGGTGCGCTGCACCGAGATGAAGTTCTCGATGGCCATGGTGTCGAGCACCTGGCCGCCGAAGCGCTCGGCCACTACGCCGGTGCGGATGCCCTTCCTCGCGGCGTAGATCGCCGCCGCCGCGCCGGCCGGGCCGCCGCCGACCACGAGTACGTCGTAGGCGTCTTTCGCGCTGAGCTTTTCGGCATCGCGGGCCGAGGCGCCGGTATCGACCCTGGCAAGGATTTCCTCGATGCTCATGCGGCCCTGGCCGAAGGCTTGGCAATTCAACATCACGGTCGGCACGGCCATGATCTGGCGTGCACTCACTTCGTCCTGGTACAGCGCGCCGTCGATCATCACGCTTTCGACGCCGGGGTTGAGCACGGCCATCAGGTTGAGCGCCTGGACCACGTCCGGGCAGTTGTGGCAGGAAAGCGAAATGTAGGTCTCGAAGCGCATCGTTCCGCTTAGCCCCTTGATCTGTTCGATCACGGCGGCATCGACCTTGGGCGGGTGGCCGCCGGTTTGCAATAGCGCGAGCACCAGCGAGGTGAACTCGTGGCCCATCGGGATCCCGGCGAAGCGGATGCGCGCGGTTTCGCCGGGGCGACCGACAGAGAAGGACGGCTTGCGTGCATCCGTGCCGTCCTCGCGCACGCTCACCTTGGGCGAAAGCGCGGCGATGTCGGCCAGCAGTTCGCGCATCTGGCGCGCGGCTGCCGAGGTGTCGAGTGAGGCGACCAGTTCGATCGGGGTCTGGAGCTTTTCGAGGTAAGCGGAAAGCTGGGTCTTGATCGCGCTGTCGAGCATGATTTTCTCCTGGTGTGGATTGCAATGGGAAGGCAGCCGTTGTGATCTGCCTTGCCGCTGCAATCCCGGTCCCGGCGGGGGTACGCGTGGCCGGGGCGGGATGGTTTGGGATGGTCGTCAGATTTTTCCGACCAGGTCGAGCGACGGCGCCAGCGTGGCCTCGCCTTCCTTCCACTTGGCCGGGCAGACTTCGCCCGGGTGGCTGGCGACGTACTGGGCGGCCTGCACCTTGCGCAGCAGTTCGGTGGCGTCGCGGCCAATGCCGCCGGCATTGATCTCGATGATCTGGATCCTGCCCTGCGGGTCCATGACGAAAGTGCCGCGCTCGGCCAGGCCGGCTTCCTCGATCATCACGCCGAAGTTGCGGGTGATGGCGCCGGTCGGGTCGCCGATCATCGGATACGTGATCTTGCCGATGGTCTCCGACGCGTCGTGCCAGGCCTTGTGCGTGAAGTGGGTGTCGGTCGATACCGAGTAGATCTCGACGCCGAGCGCCTTGAAGGTCGCGTAGTGGTCGGCCAGGTCGCCCAGTTCGGTCGGGCAAACGAAGGTGAAGTCGGCCGGGTAGAAGAACACGACGGACCACTTGCCCTTGAGGTCGTCCTGGCTGACCGGCACAAACTTGCCGTTGTGGAAGGCGGTGGCCTTGAAGGGAAGGACTTCGGTGTTGATCAGGCTGGCGTTCATGGTGTGGCTCCTTGAGGTGGTTGAGTGATGTGCTGCGATGGAATGAATATTAATTTTCACAATCACCATCGTCAAATTGATTGTTGAAATCGATTAGATAGGCGAGGGCTATCGCCTCTGATGCATGCGGGGGATCGAGCTATTCCGGGGTGCCGTGTGGACGGCGCCGACGTTTCTGCGGGATTGGCACCCGTTGCCCGGAGGAAATCGCCTGTCTGTCAGCTTTCTGCGTCGGCCTCGGCCTCGGGCCAGAGGGCGGGGAAGTAGAAGCGCAGCGCGTGCAGGGGCAGGCCGAAGCGCACTTTGCCCTGCGGGGTGTCGGACTTCAGCAGGCCGCGCCGGACGAGGGCGGTGAGGGCGGAAACGGCGGTGCGTTCGCCCAGGCCGGTCATGGTCTTGAATTCGCCCCGCTCCAGT
>JACRIX010000019.1 GCA_016215645.1 Rhodocyclales bacterium | reverse complement strand
GCCGTGCACCAGTTCGACCAGCTTCAGGTGGCCGACCGAGCGTCCGGCGGCGATGACCTCGACCGCCATCTCCAGGCGGTCCATCGCCAGCAGGATGACCTCGGCCAGCAAGTCCGAGAACGCAATCTCGCCGCCGCGCAAACGCGCGAGCAGGGTTTCGATCGGATGGGCGACCAGCACGCCGACCTCAACCTTGCAGATCGAGGCGTCGCCCTTGACGTTGTGCAGGGCGCGGAACAGGTTGGCGATCAGCGCCTTGTCGTCGGGCGTGCGCTTCAGGCGCGCGACGTCGCGCTCGACGTTGGGCACGATGTCGGCCAGATCCTCGATGAATTCGATCAGGCCGTCGTGGTCCTGAACGACGGGATGCAGCAGGGCGTTGATGTCGGGCATGTATTTCTCCTTGAATGCCGCGACCTTACGACATGCGCGGACGACTGGCAAGCCTGGCGCGGCGGATGGCGCGAAGCGGCGTCGGCATGAGAAAACCGTATCGCCGCAAATTCGTCCGCGCCAGTTCCGTGTTTTCTGCCAGCGCGCCACCGCTTCCGGCAAGCCCTGACAGCGCCAGGCATTTGGCGTTGGCGCACCGCTCGATAGGCATATGTCCTAATGCAAATATCTTTTTTGGATAAATTGGTTTAGCCTGTCGTCTCTGCGAATAAGCACAGCAAAGCGCGCAACGAACTCGGGAGGAGGGGTAGGTTGAGCAGCTTGTCGACACGGATTTGCTTGCCGTTGCGGGGTGACACATGACCGTGGCCGCGCCACCGCTGACGCTCGTCGCGGAGACCGGTGCCGCGAGCGACGCCGTCGCCGTTCCGCCCGAACCCGATACCGGCCTGGCCTGCCTTGTCATGCTGGCGCGCTTCCACGGCGTCGCCGCCGACGCCGACCAACTGGCTCACGAGTTTCGTGCCGGCGGCCGGCCCTGCGGCGTCGCGGAAATCCTGCTCGCCGCCCGTTCCCTCGGCCTCAAGGCTCGCCGCGTCAAGACGGACTGGATCCGCCTGCCGCGCACGCCGCTTCCCGCCCTGGCGCTTGACGGCACGGGCCGCGGCTTCATTCTCGCCCGCGTCGACGACGGGCAGGTGTTGATCCAGGATCCCGTGGCCGAGCGACCTCAACTGTTGAGCGAAGCCGACTTCCGCTGCCGCTGGAGCGGCGAACTGATTCTCGTCGCCTCGCGCGCCTCGCTGGCCGGCGAACTCGCCCGCTTCGACTTCACCTGGTTCGTTCCGGCCATCGTCAAGTACCGCAAGCTCCTCGGCGAAGTCTTTTTGGTTTCGTTTGCCCTGCAACTCTTCGCGCTGGCGACGCCGCTGTTCTTCCAGGTGGTGATGGACAAGGTGCTGGTCCACCGCGGCTTCACCACGCTCGACGTCGTCGCCGCCGGCCTGCTCGTCGTCTCGGTGTTCGAGGTCGTGCTCTCGGGACTGCGCAGCTATGTCTTCGCCCACACTACGAGCCGCATCGACGTCGAGCTTGGCGCGCGGCTGTTCCGCCATCTGTTGAACCTGCCGCTGGCCTACTTTCAGGCGCGCCGCGTCGGCGACACCGTCGCCCGCGTGCGCGAACTCGAAAACATCCGTCAGTTCCTCACCGGCAACGCCATCACCCTGGTGCTGGATCTTCTCTTTTCCGTCGTTTTTGTCGCCGTCATGCTCTGGTACAGCGGCCTGCTTACCCTCGTCGTCGTGCTGTCGCTGCCCTGCTACCTGATGCTTTCGCTGGCGATAACGCCGCTCCTGCGCGCACGCCTGCACGAGAAGTTCAATCGCGGCGCCGAGAATCAGGCCTTCCTGGTCGAGGCCATCAACGGCATCGACACCCTGAAGAGCCTGGCCGTCGAACCCCAGGCCACCCGCCGCTGGGACAACCAGTTGGCCGCCTATGTCGCGGCCGGCTTTCGCACGGCCGCGCTGGGCACCGTGGCCCACGAAGGCGTAAACCTGATCGGCAAGCTGGTCACGGTGGCGACCCTGTGGCTGGGTGCGCGCCTGGTCATCGCCGGCGACATCAGCGTCGGCCAACTGATCGCCTTCAATATGCTCGCCGGTCGAGTCGCCCAGCCGGTAATGCGCCTGGCCCAACTGTGGACCGACTTCCAGCAGACCGGAATCTCGGTGCAGCGCCTGGGCGACATCCTCAATACCCGCACCGAACTGGCCAAGAGTGGCAATCTGCCGCCATTGGCCGGGCGCATCGAATTCGACCAAGTGCTGTTCCGCTACCGGCTCGACGGCCCCGAAGTGCTGCGCGGTGTGAATCTCGTCGTCGAGCCCGGCGAGGTCGTCGGCATCGTCGGTCGTTCCGGCTCGGGCAAAAGCACGCTGACCAAGCTGGTGCAGAGGCTTTACGTGCCCGAGCGCGGCCGCGTGCTGGTTGACGGCATCGACCTCGCCCTGGCCGATACCTCCAGCCTGCGGCGCCAGATCGGCGTCGTCCTCCAGGAAAACATGCTGTTCAACCGTAGCATCCGCGAGAACATTGCGCTCGCCGACCCCGGCCTGCCGATCGAGGCGGTGGTCCGCGCCGCCAAGCTCGCCGGCGCCCACGACTTCATCCTTGAACTGCCCGAAGGCTACGACACAATCGTCGGTGAGCACGGCGCCACGCTCTCCGGTGGCCAGCGCCAGCGCATCGCCATCGCCCGCGCGCTGATCGGCAACCCGCGCATCCTGATCTTCGACGAAGCCACCAGCGCGCTGGACTACGAATCGGAACGCATCGTCCAGAACAACATGAAGTCGATCTGCCGCAACCGCACCGTGATCATCGTCGCCCATCGTCTCTCGGCCGTGCGCGACGCCAACCGCATCGTCGTGCTGGAACGCGGCCAGATCGTCGAACAGGGCGGGCATGCCGAACTGCTCGCGCACGAGGCCGGGCACTACGCGCGGCTGTACCGGATGCAGCAGGGGTGACGATGAGCGCCAGCCTTCATCTTGCCGCCACCCGCGACCTGCTGCGCCGCTATGGCGACGTCTTCGCCAACGCCTGGCACAGCCGCAGTCGGCTCGACACGCCGCAGCGCCTTGCCGACGAAGCCCAGTTCCTGCCTGCCGCCCTCGAACTTCAGGACACCCCCGTCTCCCCCGCTCCGCGCGTCGCCATGTGGCTGCTGATGACCTTCGCCCTGATCGCGCTGCTGTGGTCCGTCTTCGGGCGTATCGACGTCGTCGCCAGCGCGCGCGGCCGCATCGTGCCCAGCGACCGTACCAAGACCATCCAGCCGGTCGAAACCGCCGTCGTCAAGGCCATCCACGTCGCCGACGGCCAGCGCGTCAAGGCCGGCGCCGTGTTGCTGGAACTGGACGCGACCACCGCTACCGCCGATACCGCCCGCAACGCCAACGACCTCGCAAGCGCGCGCCTGCAAGCCGCTCGCGCCCAGGCGCTGCTCGCCGCCATCGCCGACGGCCGCGCCACGCAACTGCCCACGCAAAACGGAGTCGCGCGCGAACGTCTGGCCCAGGAACAGCGCGTGCTCGACGGCCAGTACGCCGAATATCAGGCCCGGCTCGCCCGCATCGACGCCGACATCGCCCGGCGCGAAGCCGAACTCGCCTCGACGCGCGAAATCGTCAAGAAGCTCGAACAGACTGCGCCCATCGCCCGCCGCCGCGCCGAAGACTTCAAAAGCCTGATGGACCGAAACTTCATCTCCCGCCACGGCTATCTGGAAAAGGAACAGTCGCGCATCGAACTCGAGGCCGATCTCGCCACCCAGCAAAGCCGTCTGCGCGAGCTGGCCGCGGCGGTGCAGGAAGGCCGCCAGAGCCGCGCCGCATTGATCGCCGAAACCCGCCGCCTGGCACTGGACAGTCTCAATGAGGCCGAGCAGAAAGCGGCGGCCTTCGGCCAGGAACTCGTCAAGAACGAAACCCGCGGCCGCCACATGACCCTCGTCGCCCCGGTGTCCGGCACGGTGCAGCAGCTGGCCGTGCATACCGTCGGCGGCGTCGTCACCCCGGCCCAGGCGTTGATGGCGATCGTGCCCGAGGACGAGGCCGTCGAGGTCGAGGCGCTGCTCGAAAACAAAGACATCGGCTTCGTCCATGCCGGCCACGAAGCCGAGGTCAAGGTCGAGACCTTCCCCTTCACCAAGTACGGCACGATCCACGCGCTGGTGACGCACGTCTCGAACGACGCCATCAACGACGAGAAAAAGGGGCTGGTGTATGCGGCGCGGGTGAAGCTGGAAAGGGCGACGATGCAGGTGGACGAGCGCAGCGTAAATCTCTCGCCCGGCATGGCGGTGACGGTGGAAATCAAGACCGGGAGCCGGCGGGTGATCGAGTATTTCCTGGCGCCGTTGATGCAGTACCGGGACGAGAGTTTGAGGGAGAGGTGAGTATGCGACCGGATAAGGAGGCAGATGGAATGCAAAAAATCGATTCGACGATGATGGCTCGAACTGCCAAGACCATTCACGACGTTGTGACCCACGGCCGGGACGGCCTGGACATCGCCGTCGTCATCGCCGTCGGCAGCGACCGACAAAACGGCGGCAACACCAACGCCAACGTGCTGACGGCGAACAGCGAGTGGAGGATGGAGGCTAACCCGAACCTGGGCTGGCGCGACATCCAGCAGATCCTGGCCATCAGCGCGAAGAAGGTTGCGAATGACAGTACGTGGAGGGCTATTGCATGAGAGGTCGAGTACAACATATTCAAGAAGCTGCTCTTTTTTTTCTTGGCGTAATGGGGGCTATTTTTTCTGCGCAGGCGTCTTCAACAATACGTTTTGAAAACCAACTAATTCAAGGTGCTATCGGCCAGGAAGTTACTTCCGACGTGATCCCAGGCTTGCCAGAGGGTTGGCGTCAGGACTTGCTCTCAAGTGGGTGCATGCTGAGGGGGCCGATAGGATGCGAGATGGGGATGAAACAAGTTTCCTTCGTCATGCCCGGCTCGACTCCCAAGCGAATCCGCGCGGTTTTTCTCGAACGCTATACAGGTAAGCGCATCACAGTCCCCAAAAAGAGTGGATGGCCCGGCATGGTGGATATTCCTGTATGGCAGATCGTCGATGGCTTCGCTTTTAACGACGAGCAAATCCCCCGCGGGCTGATCAACAAGCAGAAACCCTATTTGGAGATGGTGGCCTGCGAATTGTCTGACCAGCCCGACGAAAACATCGTGGCGATTGGCAAGGTAGTCAATCCGGTGAACGGAAATCACTTCATTACCCACTTAAGGCCGATTTATCGCGCTTGGAGGGTCGATCAACCCAAGCAGCACTTCGTGGAGATATCTCCCAAGGGCGTTGAGTGCATTACCGATTCGGAAGGCGCCGACTAGCCCCCGCCTAGGCGGAGAGAGCGTGGTGCTAAGCAGATTCATTCAAACTGAGAGGAGATTGTCATGGCATACACGGGGCCACAACCAGGATTCAATGCTTACAACCCTGGCAAGGGTTTTACTATTTCGTCGGGTTATCCGTTCCGTAATGGCAGCAGCGTTCCTACCCATTGGGGAGTCGACTTTGCCGCGGCATCCGGCACTAATATCCCTGCGGCGGCAGACGGGGTTGTGGCTTACAAGGACTACAGTACAACGTATGGAAATTACGTTGTTCTCAAACATACCAACTCAAATGGGGCGTTTGTCTACACGCTGTACGCCCACATGGATAACCCTTCACCACTAACAGTAGGCGCCATTGTCAACGCAGGCGATACCGTTGGCAACGTCGGCAATTCGGGCTACACGACAAAGAATGGGCAACAGGTTTCGGTTGATATCCATCTTCACATGGAAGTTCGTACGTCGCCGATTCCAAACAAGGACGGAGCGACGAAAACCTATAACCCACTGGAGTACAGCGACTGGGGGACAGGTTCCCACATAATCGGCACCGATCCTTCCGGCAACCCGCTGATCGCCCAGACCAGCGGCAGCCTTACCGACGGCACCTACGTTCGCACCGTCGAGAAGCATGACAAGACCACGGGCGCCGTCATCGGCAACTACGTGGACCGCGTCCAAGCCCTCAACGACGGCGCCGGTCACCTGACCGGCTACAAAGTTTCGACGCAGGATAGTGCCGGCGCGCCGCTCATCATTTCGACGCTAACGACAGAAGGCAATTTGGTGCGTCAGGACACGATTACCAACGGAGTCGTGACGAGCTACACCCAGGCCGGCATCCGCGTCGACATCGGCGCCGATGGTCAGAAAACCGCCTACGTATCCGGCATCGACACAGGCATCGCCGTTGCTGCCAACGGCGACATTGTTGTACCGACTGCGAGCGGCAACATCACGATTCACCTCGCAGATGATTCACTGGCTGGCGGTACCTGTTCTGCGGGTGGATATACCTACGCCTTCACTGGCGGCGATGCCCTTGGCTCGTGCGCTAACGGACTGCTTATTCAGGGGCAGGGGGCGATTCAGGCAACCGACCGCCTAATCGACGGCAGCGGCCAAGGGACACAATTCAACTACGAACGTGGCAATGACGGTGCCTGGCCCGATCCCGCCTTGTCGCCGTTCCAGCACGGCGCCGACGCCAGCGACGGTGAATGGAATCTCGTCAGCACAGAGCCGATCCTGCTCGCTTACAACGGCAGCGGCACCATGTCCGACGTGCCGGTGGAACTCTTCACCCTCACCACCACCCCCGACCTGACCGCGACCCAAACCAGCGCCTCCGACCCCACCGGCGCCCCCAGCACCGACAACTCCACCCTCATCAGCACCGGCACCTACGAAGTCGGCGGCGTCGGCAACGTCAACACCGCCACCGGCAACACGCAAGCCGCCAATGCCATTGCCTCCGGCGACCTGCGCCCTGGCGCGAGCGAAGTCCTTCACTTCGACGATTGGAACACCGGCAGCGATGCCTACAGCAGCGTGGACGGCCTCGGCGCCTACACCAACCAGCAAGCCACCGGTGCCACGCAATGGACGCCCGTCGATCCCCTGATCCTCGACCTGAACGGCGACGGCGTGAAACTGACCTCGTTCGCCGAAGCCCCGGTCCTGTTCGACATCGACCACGACGGCGGCGCGACGAAGGAGATCACCGGTTGGGTCAGCGCGGACGACGGCATCGTCGTGATGGACCTCAACGGCAACGGCAAGATCGACGGCATTCACGAGACCATGTCCGAGTACTTCAACGGCGCCGTCGGCACCAACGGCAACGCCGGCGAGAAGAAATACGCCAACGGCTTCGCCGCGCTGAAGTCCCTCGACTCCAATTCGGACAATCAATTCACCAGCGCCGACACCGCCTTCACCAACGTCAAAGTCTGGACCGACGCCGACCACGACGGCGTCACCGACAGCGGCGAACTCAAGACCCTGACCGAACTGGGCATCACCAGCATCGCCCTCACCCCGACAACCCAATCCGGCCTGGTCAACGGCGGCAACGAAATCCTCGCCACCGGCACCTTCGTGCGCAACGGCAGCACGCGCGAAGCCCAGGCCGCGCGCTTCATCGCCAACCCCACCGGCAACAGCTTCACCACCTCCACCAGCGGCACCACGGTTACCGCCGAAGACGGCCAGAGCACATACGTCTCCTCGGTGACCACCGGCGAGACCATCGATGTCGCCGCCAAGAATGTGAAGAACGCCTACGGCAACAGCGGCAACGACACCCTGACGGGAAATACCGCCGCCAACTGGCTGGTCGGCGGGCAGGGCAGCGACACCTTCAACGCCGGCGCCGGCGACGACATGCTGATCGTCGACGCCGCCGACCTGCAAGCCAACATCCACGCCGGCGATGGCTTCGACATGGTGCAGCTGGTCGGCACGGAGGGCGTGACGCTGAACCTCGCCCAGGCCGAAATAGAAGTGGCCGTGGGCGGCGCCGGCGACGACATCCTGATCGGCGGCGGTCGCAGTTCCGTCTTCATCCGCGCCGGGGACGGCAACGACATAGTCATCGGCGGCGCCGCCAATGACGCCCTCAGTGGCGAGAACGGCACCGACCTCATCGACGGCGGCGCCGGCAACGACGTCGTCCGCGGCGGCCGGGGACAAGACCAGCTCATGGGCGGTGCGGGCGACGACCTGGTCGAGGGCGGCCTCGACGACGACCGTCTCAGTGGCGGCACCGGCAACGACATCCTCAAGGGCGGCCAGGGCGACGACGCTGTGGACGGCGGCGAAGGCACCGACATCGCCGAATTCGCCGGCAGCTTTGCCGACTACCGCATCACGCGGCTCACCGACACCAGCTACCGCGTGGTGGATACGAAGGCCGGCCGCGACGGCGCCGACATGCTGGCGAACATCGAGAAACTCAACTTCGCCGACGTCTCCGCTGTCGACATCACCCTCGACAACCCCCTCCCGGTCAAGGACGTCCTGACGATCGCCGACCGCAACGGCGTGAAGCTCATCAAGGTAACGGACCTGCTCGCCAACGACCGCGACTGGCAGGGCGACGCCCTGCACCTCACCACCCTCTCGGACCTCAAGGGCGGCAGCATCGCCGGCACCTACAACGCCACCACGAAGGAATGGACGCCGACGCTCACCGCCAACGGCGAGATTCAATTTACGCCGGATGCCGCTTACACGGGCGTGATGAGCTTCAAGTACAAGATCGCCGACGCCGACAACACCCCCGGCGCCACGGCCTACCTTGCCGGCACGACGACGCAAGCTGAAATGCGCGGGCAAGTCTTCATCAAGACGCCGGACATGCCGACGGACAGCCTGTTCACGGACGAGTGGTACCTCAACGACATCAACGTGCTGCCGGTGTGGCGAGACTACACGGGCAAGGGCGTGAAGATCGCCCAGTTCGAGCCCGGCATGCCGTTTTCCACAGGGGCGGAAGTGTTCGACTACCGCCACCCCGACCTGCAAGGCAACGTCGACGCGGCATGGATTAGCGACCCCAATACCGCCATCCCGCAAAGCTTTAGCGAACACGCCACGCTGGTGGCGGGCGTGATGACGGCGGCGCGGAATAGCGAAGGGGCGGTGGGCGTGGCCTACGACGCCAAGCTCTCGGGCCACTACTTCACCGGCACGGGACTGGAAGCGGACGCCCTGACCCAGGAATTGCGCAATGCGCTGGCGCAGTTCAAGCACTACGACGTCGTGAACAACAGCTGGGGTAGCACCGCCAACTTCGGCCTCAACGTCGTACCGGTAGGCATCCTCGATCAAGGCATCGACGCCGCCGTCCGTCAGGGGCGCAATGGTTTGGGCACCGCCATCGTCATGGCTGGCGGCAACGACCGGCAAAACGGCGGCAACACCAACGCCAACGCGCTGACTGCGAACCGGGCGGTGATCACCACGGGCGCCATCAACGCCGAGGGCGATATCTCGACGCTGGCCATCGGCGAGGCCCCCTTCAGCAACCCCGGCGCGAGCATACTGGTGTCCGCCCCCGGCAGCAATGTCGCCAGTACCAGCCGCATCCTCATGAACGACGACGGCACGGTCTTCGGCAGCGATACGCTGACTGCGCAAGGCACCAGCTTCGCTGCGCCCATCGTCAGCGGCGTCGTCGCGCTGATGCTGGAGGCGAACCCGAACCTGGGCTGGCGCGACATCCAGCAGATTCTGGCGATCAGTGCGAAGCAGGTGAGCGACCCGGACACCGATACGGTCTGGAACGGCGCGACGAACTGGAACGGCGGCGGCATGCATACCAGCCACGACTACGGTTTCGGCGAGGTGGATGCGCGGGCGGCGGTGCGGCTGGCGGAGACTTGGCAGGGGCAGCACACGAGCTACAACGAACGCCGCCTTTCCAATGGCGAAGGCAGTATGAACGGCGGGGCCAACCTGAACGTCGCCCTCGGCGACGGCGCCACCGTCACGCGTACCCTGAGCCTAGGCGCTGGGCTGCGCGTCGAGCACGCGACGATGAGCCTCGACCTAACTCACTCGAACTGGGGCGACCTGACGGTAGAACTGATCTCACCAAAAAAGATGATCAGCGAGTTGATTGCCAACCCCGGTACCAGCGCCACGAACCCCGGCGGCGACGTGGGTACGGGGCGCCTGACCTTTGCGCTGGATACCACCCACGACTACGGTGAGGACGCGCAAGGCGACTGGGAACTACGCATCACCGACCGTAGCGGACGGGGCACGGGTACGCTCTACGGCTGGAAGGTGGATGTGTATGGCAGCGATCTCAACGAATCCGCTCCGGGCCTGGGCACGGCGACCGACAACAACACCTATTTCTACACCGACGAATTTGCCACTGCACCCGGCACAGATCGGGCGTCGCTCAGCGACACCAACGGCGGAAGCGACACGATCAATGCCGCAGCAGTCTCGACAGGATTCGTCATCAACTTGACCAACAACGCAGCCAGCACCGTTGCGGGCCGCGACGTCACGTTCAGCGGGATAGAGAACACGATCGGTGGTGATGGGAACGACAGCATCACGGGAAACAGCTCGGACAACCTACTGATCGGCGGTCGAGGAGACGACACACTATACGGTGGAAGCGGTACTGACACGTTGATCGGCGGTCCCGGCAATAACCTCTTGCGCGGTGACAGCCCTTCCGACATGAACACCAGGGCAGAT
>JACRIX010000061.1 GCA_016215645.1 Rhodocyclales bacterium | reverse complement strand
GACCGCCGAGAGATGGATCTTGTAGGTCTTGCCGGCTTCCAGTTCCAGGATCGGATACCAGGACCACAGGCGCGCCAGCAGGAAGGCCTCGCCCTTGGCATTGGGCTTGGCCACGGGGATCTGCTGGTCGGTCTCGGTACGGATGGTGTTTTCCTTGACGAAGGCTTCCGTCTTGGCGGTGAACATTTCCGTGGTGGTTTTGTACACCTCGTTGGAAAGGTTCTGTTTGCCGTTGATATGCCAATAAATCATCATGACGAACATGATCATGGCCCAGACGAAGGCAATGCCGATCCAGGCCCACTCCTGGCCCGCGATCGGCTGCTTCCACCACAACCGCTCTGACGGCGGCAGGATTGCACTCATAGATTTCTCCCTGATTGACTGAAATGCTTACTTGGCGAGAGGGACACTCATGATGTCCACGATGCCCCAGAGGATGTAAAGAACGCCGGGCGAAGCCACCCCCAGGAACAGCAGGAGGAAGTGGTTGTCCAGCAGCTTTTGCATGAAAGGAACATCGTCTTCGTTGTTGTTCGCCATGTTTCTGCCCTTTTTGATGGCGCGTGCCGCGCGCGGTTGAACCGGAAATACAAAAACTCGTGGCAGCGAAGATAGCCGGCAGGGGGTGTCCGGGTAATTGATTCAGGACAAGAAAACGAAGCGTGGTCAGAGAGTTCCCTGCTGCGCCGCGACAAATGGTCGCAGGGAGGAAGGACGCGAAGCGCCGGTCCCGCGAGTTTCAGTGAAGGCTGACGCCGGCTTCATCGGCGTTAAGCGCAGCGGCCGGAACTAAAACGGAGTGAAGACAGATGCTTCGGTGTTGCGCTGCGACATAAGGTCGCAGGGAGGGCGCGCCGGGCGGCGTGGCGAAAGCGGCGTGCGGAGGAACTAGGTGTTGATGCCTGCGTCCCAGTGCGGCTGGCCCTCGAAGCGCTGGACGAGGAAATCGAGCAGCGTGCGCAGCGTCGCCGGGACGTGCTGGCGCGACAGATAGACGCCCCAGATGGTCAGGTCCGGCGGCTGCCAGTCGGGCAAGAGGCGCACGAGTTCGCCGCTGCGGATCAGCGGCCCGACCAGATAGGTGGGCTGCAGGGCGATGCCGGCGCCAACGCGCGCGGCCTGGGTCAGTACCGTCGCTTCGTTGGCGCTGAGATTGCCGCCGACCGCCACGCTGGTTTCAGCGCCGTCGGCGAGGAAACGCCACTCGCCCTTGCCGAAGCGTGAATAGGTCAGGCAGTTGTGCTGCGCCAGATCGGCGGGGTGCAGCGGTGCACCGCGCCGTGCGACGTAGGCCGGCGACGCGCAGACGAGCGAGCGGCAAGCTGCGATGCGGCGGGCCACCAGATTGGGATCGAGTTCCCCGGAAATGCGCACGGCGAGGTCTACCCGGTCCTCGATCAGATTGACGGGTCGGTCGATTATCAGCAGGTCCACCGACACGTCCGGGTACAGCGCCAGGTACTCGGCAATGGCCGCCGCAAGGTGGGCCATGCCGAAGGACATGCTGGTGGTGACGCGCAACTGGCCGCGCGGGGCGCGGTCGCGTTCGCCCGAGCGCTCCTGCATGTCGACCGAGAGTTCCAGCATCTGGCGCGATTGCGTGAGGAATACTTCGCCGGCTTCGGTCAGGGAGATGCGCCGGGTCGAACGCTGCAGCAGGCGCGTCTGCAGCCAGGATTCCAGCGCGGCGACCTGGCGCGTGACCATGACGCGGCTCAGGTCCAGATGCTCGGCGGCGGCCGTGAAGCTGCCGCAACGGGCGACTTCGGCAAACACCTTCATGGCGGCGAGTCGGTCCATATGAACATAAAGTGAAACAAAGAAGCGCATATTGATCCATTTATCTGAACCAATCAAGTCACTACAGTGCGTTCCACACCCACCCACAACCCGGAGCACACCATGAAATCCCTGATCCGCATATTCGTTCCCGCCATCCTGACGCTCGGCGTCGTCGCCGGCGATGCCGCCGCCCAGACGCCGCCGCTGACCTTGCAGGTCTACAACGCCGAGGGCGCCAGCTTCCATGTCAATGCCACGCTGGTCAGCGGCAAGAGCGAGGCCGTGCTGCTCGACACCGGCTTCACGCGGGCCGATGCCTTTCGCATCGCGGCCATGGTGCTCGACAGCAAAAAGACTTTGAAGACCATTTACATCAGCCAGGCCGATCCGGATTTCTACTTCGGCGCCGAGGTACTGCAACAGGTCTTTCCCGAAGCCAGGCTGGTCGCCAGCGCGCCGACAGTGAAGAAGATCCAGGCCACGCTGGCGACCAAGCTCCAGGTCTGGGGGCCGCGCCTGGGTGCCAATGCACCAAAGCAGGTGCCGATCCCCGAGGTCATGGGCGGCAACACCATCGCGCTCGAAGGGCAGGCACTGGAAGTACGCGGACTGGAGGACTCGCTGCCGCACCGCAGCTATGTCTGGATCCCATCGATCAAGGCCGTCGCCGGTGGTGTCAATGTCTTCGCCGGCCTGCATGCCTGGACCGCCGACACCCAATCCGCGCAGGAGCGTGCCGACTGGAGCCGGAAGCTGGCGGCAATGGCGGCGCTGCAGCCCGAGACCGTGATTCCCGGCCATGCGCTGCCGGGCCAGGCGCGCGACACCAGCCAGATCGCCTACACCCAGGCCTATCTCGCGCGCTTCGAAAGCGAACTGGGCAAGGCGCCGAATTCCGCGGCCCTGATCGCCGCCATGAAGGCCGCCTACCCGGGCGCCGGCCTGGCGGTGGCGCTGGACATCGGCGCCAAGGTCAACAAGGGCGAGATGAAGTGGTAATGTCCGCCGCTGGTCCAGCCCGCCAAGCCGCCCATAAACCTATCCGGAGCCACACATGAAATCCGCACTCGACCCGTCCGCAATCGACCAGCTCTTCCGCGAGGCCCACACCTTCAACAAATTCACCGAGCAGCCGGTGAGCGAACAGACGGTTCGCGATCTCTACGATCTGTTGAAGTGGGGGCCGACCTCGATGAACGCGCAGCCGGGACGTTACGTTTTCGTGCACGGCGCTGCCGCGCGGGAACGGCTGATCCCGGCGATGATCGCCGCCAACGCGGAAAAGACCCGCAAGGCGCCACTGACCGTGATCGTGGCCATGGATACGCGGTTCTATGAGCACCTGCCGACGCAGTTCAAGGCCTACGACGCGCGGCCGATGTTTGCCGGCAATGCGCCGTTGGCCGAGGCCACGGCCTTCCGCAACAGTTCATTGCAAGGTGCCTACCTGATGCTGGCGGCGCGTTCGCTGGGGCTGGACTGCGGGCCGATGAGCGGATTCGATCCGGCGAAGGTGGATGCCGAGTTCTTCCCCGACGGGCGCTGGAAGTCGAACTTCATCGTCAACATGGGTTACGGCCTCGACACGGGCGGCTACTATCCGCGCGGTCCGCGCCTGGGCTTCGAGGAGGCGGCGCAAATCCTCTGAGCGGGAATAGTGTCGCCGCGGCGACCGGTCCGCTAGTAGGCCCAGTCCTCGTGGCGTACCGGCAGGCGGTTGAGTTGCTCGCGCAGATGGGGCCAGGTTGGCAGAAAGGTGTTCATCAATGACTCGAAGCGGGCGTTATGGCTCGGTTCGATCAGATGCGCCATCTCGTGCAGCACGATGTACTCCAGGCACTCGGGAGGTTTTCGCGCCAGTTCGGTGTTGAGCCGTATCGCGCCGGATGCCGTATTGCAGCTTCCCCAGCGCGTCTTCATGCGCTGCACGAAAAGCCTGCCAACCCGGACACCCATTTTCGGCGCCCATTTGGCGATCAGCTCAAGGGCGGCGGTGCGTAGTTGTTCCCGGTACCAGGCGTCGAGAATCCCCTCTGCGCGCGCCTGGCTCGTCGCGGGACGCAGTTGCAGCACCAACGTGCGATGCCGCAGCTCCACACTCGGTGCCTGATCCTTGTCTACCCGCTTCAGCAGGTAGCGCCGGCCCCACACGTAGTGGCTTTCGCGGTCGAGGTATTCGCGCGGCGCTTCGCGTTCCTGCGCGTCCATTTTTCGCTGCTGGCGCCGGATCCATTCCAGCTTCGAGATCACGAAAACCCGGATCGTGTCCAGATTCATCTGCCGCGGTGCGGCAATGCGCACCCTGCCGTGCGGCGGCAGCACGCTCAGGTGTATGTTCCTGATGTCCTTCCTGAGCACCTCGATCCGCATATCGCCGAGATCGATCTGCGCGAGCATCAATACTCCTTTTGCGCGAAGATGATCGGGTAGAGGCGATTCACTTCGTCGATGTCCATCAGCACCTCATACAGCGCCTGCCTCACCATCTGTTCCCGCGCCGGCACGCCGCGCCAGCCGTCGGGGCGCTTCTGCTTCACTGCCGCGTCGATCCGCAGAGCCAGATCGAGCGCCGCGTCGGCCGCGCCATAGGTCGCAGCGCCTTGCTTGGCCTTGTTGGTGGCAACGTGATCCTTCAGATTGTTGTACAGCGCCAGTCGTCCCGGCGTATTCAATTGCCCGGGGGCGTCGGGAGCCTTGCCTGCCTGAACACTGATCGCCAGCGCGGCGATGCGCTTCAGGTACTCCTCGTACTCGATGGCCTTTTCCTTGCGCAGCCGGATGATCTCGTCGAGCAGTGCGGACATCTTCTCGTAGTAGGCCGGGTCGGCCAGGTGTTCCTTGATGATCTTGCTGCGAACGTTGTTCTCGATGCTCTCCGCAATCGCATCGCGGTTGCCCTTCAGCCCGCCGAGCTGGCTGGCAATGGCGCTGGCGATGCCGGTCTTCACGATCAGGTCGAGCAGGCCGATGTTGTCGAAAGGCGAAATCTTGCGCGGCGCCGAGGCTTCGATATAGGTATCGATCAGGTGGCGCATATCGGCCTCGAAAGGCTTGAGGTCCAGCGCTTCCCCGGCGGCCATGCGCAAGATCTCGCGCAGGTCGAGGTACTGCTTCTGCAAGGTCTTGATACGCTCGATGTCGGCCGGGCTGTAGCCCGCCGGCTCGAGTTCGTCGGCGATATTGGCCCAGGCACGGACCAGCGCCACCACTCCCTTGTAGAGCGCCGCGCGATGTGGCTCGCGCGCCGTCAGGTCGGACGGTATCTCGGTATTGCCGCAGAAATAGTGAATGTGCTCCAGCTCCCCCTTGGGCGGCTCCACCGGCTCGCAGAGTAGTGCCAGCGCTTCGATAGCCGCATCCAGCCGCTCTCGGCCCAGCTTCAGCCGATCCTTCACGATCACTTCGGGGGCGGCGCCCGTCGTGCTGTGATCCAGTTCGGAGGTATAGACCGCGATCGCATTCTCGACCTTGTTGAAAAGGTCCTTGTAATCGACGATGTAGCCGAAATCCTTGTCATCGCCATCGAGCCGGTTGGTGCGGCAGATGGCCTGGAACAGGCCGTGGTCCTGCATCGACTTATCGATGTAGAGATAGGTGCAAGGCGGCGCGTCGAAGCCGGTCAGCAGCTTGTCCACCACGATCAGCAGCCGCATGCTGGCCGGCTCCTTGATGAACAGCGCCTTGACCTTTTCTTCCCAGGTTTCGGTCTTGTTCATGCCGGGGTTGGGCTCGACATCCTTCAGCAGTTCGGTGTAGGTGTTGTAGATGAACTGCTTGTCGGTCTCGGTGTTGGCGCCGACTTCCTCCAGCGTCACGTCCTTCGCCTGCGGGTTGTAGGAGGTCACCACCGCGCTGCGGCCCTTGAACGGCGTCTTCTGGAACAGCACGAAATACTTGCAGGCCTCGTAAATGCTGGAGGCCACCAGGATCGCGTTGCCGCGTTCGCTGGAAAGCCGCGTCTTCACGGCGAAATCGAAAATGATGTCGGCCACCACGCGGTCCATGCGCGCCTTCGAACTCAGCACGTTCTGCATCGTGCCCCACTGCTTCTTGAGTTCGTCCTTCTGCCAGTCGTTGAGCGCCCTGGTCTTGGTTTCGAACCACTGGTCGATCTGGTCGTTGGCACCCAGCGTCTGGTCGATGTCGCGTGCTTCGTAAACCAGGTCGAGCACCACGCCGTCTTCCACTGCCTCGCTGAACTTGTAGGTGTGAATGTAGCCGCCGAACACTTCCTGGCTCGTCGCCCGGTCCTGCTTCAGCAGCGGCGTGCCGGTGAAGCCGATGAAAACGGCACCCGGCATCATTGCCTTCATCACCCGGTTCAGGCGGCCGCTCTGGGTGCGGTGGCATTCGTCTACGAACACGAACAGCTCGCCCTCGGTCCGGCACGGTTGCGCTTCCACTTCCCGGATGAAGGCCTCGAAGTCCTGATCCTTCTTGCCTCGCGCGTCCGGGCCGAACTTGTGTACCAGCGAGCACAGCAGCCGCGGCCGGGTCTGCCCCAATTGGCGCATCAGGTCGCGCCCGCTGTTGGTCCGGTAGATGGTCTCGCCGGCCTCGGTGAACACGCGCTTGATCTGCTTGTCCAGCTCGTCGCGGTCGGTGATGATCACCACCCGGCCGTGCGGATTGTTTTCCAGGATCCGCTTCGCCAGCAGCACCATCAGAATGCTCTTGCCCGCGCCCTGGGTGTGCCAGATGATGCCGCCCCGCTTGCCGCGTACATGTTCCTGTGCCGCCTTGATGCCGAAGTACTGATGCACCCGCGGCAGCTTCTTCACCCCGTTGTCGAACAGCACGAAATCGCGCAGCAGCTCGATCAACCGCGCCTTGTCGCACATCTTCAGCAGGTACTTGTCGAGCTTGAAGCGGCTGTTGTCGGCCTCGTCTTCCTTCCACTTCAGGAAGTACTTCTCCGGCGTGCCGATGCTGCCGTACTGCAAGCCCTCGGAATCGTTGCCGGCGAAAATCAGTTGCACCGTGCTGAAGAACCACGCATTGAATTCCGGCAACTGGTTGGACAGGCTCTGGCGGATGCCATCGCCGATGCTGACCCGGCTGTTCTTCAGTTCCAGCACGCCGATGGCAATGCCGTTCAGGTAGAGCACGATGTCCGGCCGGCGCTCGTGCGCGTTTGCGTAACCTCGCTGCAGCGTCACTTCCTCGGCCAGGGCGAAGTCGTTGCACTCCGGTTCGCGCCAGTTGATCAGTTGCACCGACTCGGTCACCTGACCGGCTTCGATCTTCACCGGCACGCCATAGCGCAGCAGGCCATACACGGCCTGGTTGTTGCCGTAGAGCGTGCGGCCATGGTGGTCGGCTTCCCGGCGCAGCACGTCGAGCGCACGGCTGATCTGCGCCGGCGAGTATCCCGCGCCGCTCAGGTAACTCGTCAGCAAACCCTCGTCGATGTTGCTGTTGCCCGCCCGGTCGGTCCAGTCACCCAGGTAGCGGTAATTCAGCTCGTCGCGGAACAGGGCGACGACGCGGTTCTGCGTGGCGCGTTCAGGCTGGCCGATGCCGTTCATTTCAACACCTCCCAGTGCCCGCCCCGTGCCGGCCCGATATGGCGGATGATGCCATTCCGCCTGAGCTTGTTGATGTGGTACTTGATGCCGTCACGGGTCAGCCCCAAGGCCCCTGCCAACTCGGTTTGCGAGATGTGGGGATTGGCCTTGATCAGGGGCAGTAGACGGTTTGAATCGTCAATTGGGGTAGTGATCGGGGTAGTGATCGGGGTAGTGGCCGGGGTAGTGGCCGGGGTAGTGGCCGGGGTAGTCGGCTGCAATCCAGCCGCCGCCAAGTGGGCCGGATTGGCCCGAAAGGTCAGCATCAGCCCGGACATGCTGAAATCGTAGCCCGGCGGATCGGTGTCATGCTCACGGCATTCGCGGGCGATCTTCTCGATGCCGCGGCCCCAGGACTCTATATAGCCCGCCCGGAAGAAGGCATCTGCCAGCAAGGGGTTGGCCGGTCGGGAGGGATGCTTGCCGAGCAGGCGGTCCATGGTCCAGCCTTCGGGCAGGTGGCCGGCATTCCACAGCACGATCTGATGCTCATACACGCTGAGCTGGATCGGGATGCCGCTGCCGTAGTCCTTATGGATCACCGCATTGAGCAGCGCCTCGCGCAAGGCCTGACGGGGAAACAGGAAGGTCTCCAGGCGCTGTATCCCCTCGTAGCTGATATAGGCCTTCAGGTACTTGGTGTACAGCAGTTCCAGTGTCTTTTCCACCTGCGCAAACAGGTCACCATGGATTTCGTCCTGGTAGCGCAGGTCGTCGTCGGTAACAAAAAAACCGATCTTGATCCAGGCTCCCGGCACGAAGCGCTCCGGCTGCTTGCCGAACAGCAGCGCAGTAGCGCGCTTCAGATACTCGCCCTCTTCCAGTTGCAAGCTGGACAGCAGCGCGGCATCGCTATCGCCGAGCACGGCCTCGTCCAGGCGCCCGCTCCTGGCGGCCTTGTCGCGGAACCATTGCAGCGCCGAAGCGCTACAGTCGCCGAGCGACAGGCCGGGAACCGGCACGCCGTCCCACTGCAAACCGTATTTCTTCAGCAGAAAGCGGCTCAGCGCCGCGCCCTTCAACTCCTGTTTCGTGCTGCCGCTGCGATAGTGGTATTCGCCCTTGTAGCTGATCGGGCTCGGGTAGGGCTCGACGCGGATTTCCAGCAGTTCCTTGCCTGCCTCTTCAAGCAGATTCACATCCACCATGATGCCCAGCACGTCGCGCACCTTGTTCGGGATGTCCTCCAGCAGCTTCCTCGCACCCTTGACACCGACCGCCACGCCCTTGTCGTTACGGCCGATCACCAGTACGCCGCCCTCGGCATTGGCGAATCCGCAAATCCATCTCAGGTATTCGTCGCGCCAGGACTCCTTCCACTCGATGTGCTGGTGCTCCCGCACGCTCAATATGGCGCCATGCCCGGGTTTGCTGCTGTTGCTCATGGTGTGTCAGTGAACTCGCCGGCAAAAGTCTCCGCGGCGCGGAGACAAGGGCGAGGCCGAAGGTGCGGCGGGCAAAGTGTTCATGGCAGGCATGCGCTCCCGATTGGCATTTTCCGCATCATGCCATGCTTGGGCCCGCTTTCGTCCAAGCCTGTCAGGCGGCGCCATTTCCAACCGTCTCATTCCACAAAAGTCGGCGCTGGCGGGACGGCGCCCCGGAAGCAGGCCGACCCTCAGACCAAGCGTATCCGCCCGGTCAGCAGTTCCTGCATCATGCCTTGCTTGAGATTGCGGGCCTTGGCGAGTTTGGCCTCCAGCGTGGCGAGTTCGGCGTCCATGTCGGAGAGGACGGTGGCGATGGCGGTTTGTTCTTCGATGGGTGGGAGCAGTACTGGATATGCGCCGACAGCCGTTTGGGACAAACCAAAAAAAGTTGTGCCCGACTTACTGAGCTCAACGAAACTCTTGAAGCGTTCAGTACTCAGCTGGTAATACAGATACTTCGGGTTATAGCTGCCTCGAATTGGACGAAATAAAAGCAGATGGCTGTTAAGTGAGGCTTTGCCGGGGAAGGGGATCGTATCGATGTAAAGAACTTTCCCAATCGTTCCATCCTTGGTCATCAATAAATCACCCGCCGCCAACTGAATTTCGGGTGCCATTTCGTAGCGGGCTTCGGAGATGTGGTAGACCTGATCCCACGCAATGGCACCATCTTTGAAATTCATACCGGTGATCAGGAAGGGTTCGTCTTCGTTAGACGAAAACTCCGCCTGCTTTAACCCTTGCCATCCAATTCGCCCCTTCAGCGACGACACTTCTCGCAACAATCGAATTTCATCGCTGGGCTTGGGACGGAGCAGTTCCTGCATCGCGCCTTGCTTGATCTGGCGCTTCTTGACGAGCAGTTGTTCCAGCGATTCGATCAGCGCTTCTGCATCGCTCAGGGCTTCGGCAATGGCTTGTTGCTCGGCATAGGTTGGCGGCAGCGCTATCGCAAAGTCTTCAATTCGATTCAGTGCAAGTTTTGGTTGCGCGCCAACAGTTCTCTCCGCTTCTATGGTTCCTTGAATCTTGTCTGAAAGCAGCCAATACAAAAGATAATCGCGACTGCACTGAATAGCCGTAATTCTGTCGGCGTTCTCGGTGAGATTTGCACCATCCAGTTCTTGAGGAATTTTCCCAACGATACCGAGGCTTCCGGCAACGCTGATAAAAATGTCTTCCACGAAAATTCTGTAGTTTCGAATTGGCGGGAAGGCTTCCTCGGGTACGTACTTTATGTCCCGTAGGTCTACGCCTCCCGGCCTCATGTCTGTAACTCGCAAGTAGGGGTGTGGCGTTACCTCACCCGTAACAAGCCAGCCAAGAGGCAATCGCTTGCCTCCCTTTACTTCAGCAAATTCCTTGATGCAGCGTACCTCCCAATCTTCAGGAATCACGCCCACCTCAGTATGCTTGTAGGCAGGCCTCGCCAGATACTTGGCGCTGGGCTCCCTCACATCCATGCGAAACCCATCTTTTTCAGGTGGCGGCTCACGCGGGCTTCGAGTTCAGCGACGCGCCCGGTCAGTTGCGGCAACGGTGCTTCGTAGCGCTCGGTAAGTTCCTTGACGCGCCGGGTCAGGGTCTGGCTGATGCGGTCGAGTTCGCCGTGGATCGCGGCATCGAGTGCGGCGATCCATTTGTCGTCCACCACCAGCGTCTTGACCTCCACTTCGCTGAGCCTGGGGTAATGGGCGTAAGCCTTGGCGTCGAGTTCGGCTTCAGCCTCCCTGAGCTGTTTCTTCTGCGTCGCTTCGTCGGCCGCGAGTTGCAGCCATTGCTTGAGCACGGTGAGTTCATCGATCGCCGTATCGTCAGCGCTGACTTCTCTGATGCGGTCCTTCACTGCGGCGGCATTGATCTTGTCGAAGCCGGAAAACGCGCCATCCTCGCCGCCGTGTTCCTCTTCGAGTTCGGCGAGCCGGGCGGCGGTGGCGTCGAGTTCGGCGCTTAACTGCTCGATGGCGGCCTGCTCGGCGGCAAAGTAGCGGGCGACTATGTAAGTCTTGGGCAGCAGGTCGCTGGCCCAGCCCTTGTCTTTCTCCTTGCCCTTCTTGTCCTTCTCGATCAGGCGGTAGGTCTCGGCCCTCCAGCCATCGGCGGCGATCAGGTAGGCGTCGTCCTGCATGGTTTCGGCCCAGTAGTCCATCAGGTGCTGGTAGATGTCGTAGGGGTCGAGCAGGGGCTGGTCGGTGAAGGAGTAGAGCAGGCTCTCGGACATGCGCTCGATCAGTGCCTTGGGGTGGAAGCCGGGTTCCAGGGTTTTCAGCACGGCGGCGCTTTGCTCGCGCCAGGTGGCGAAGTGGGCTTTGATGCCGGCGATGAAGGCCTTGAACTCCGGGTGCCCGAAGATGGTGGCCTTGATTGCGGCTTTCTCAACGGCGAGCTCGAGGTAGCCGGGGCGATTGGGTCGAAACAGCGCGGCTCTGAGCTTGGGGCAGACGGTCCAGTAGTGCGCCAGCGCATCGACATCCGCCGCCGGGATGCCGCCCCTGAGGTGGCCTTCGATGTCCTGCTTGTCGTCGGCCTGGCTGCTGTCGATATAGCGCGGCAGGTTGAGGTTGTAGTCGTTCTTCTCGATCTCGGCCACGCCGACCAGGCGCGCGTACTTCGGGTCGCTGTCGTCCTGGCGGGTGAAGACGTCGACGATCTTGTGCAGGTCCTGTTCGCGCAGGCGGTTCTTGGGGCCATCCTTGATGTAGCCGGCGCTGGCGTCGAGCATGAAAATACCCTTGCGCGCCTGGGCGTCCTGCTTGTCGATGACGACGATGCAGGCGGGGATGCCGGTGCCGTAGAACAGGTTGGCCGGCAGGCCGATGATGCCCTTGATGTAGCCGCGCCTGACCAGCTTGCGGCGGATCTCGGTCTCGGCGTTGCCGCGGAACAGCACGCCGTGGGGCAGGATGCAGTCGCCCTTGCCGGTGCTCTTGAGCGAGCGGACGATGTGCAGCAGGTAGGCGTAGTCGCCCTGCTTGGCCGGTGGCACGCCGAAGGTCTGAAAGCGCTCGTAAGGGTCGTGCAGCGGGTCGAAGCCGGTGCTCCAGCGTTTGTCGGAAAACGGCGGATTGGCGACCACGTAGTCGAAGGTCTTGAGGGCTTCGCCATCCTTGAACTTGGGATCGGCCAGGGTGTTGCCCTGCATGATCAGCGCGCCGGGATTGTTGTGCAGGATCATGTTCATGCGCGCCAGGCCGCTGGTGGCCGCATCCTTCTCCTGGCCGTAGAGCGTGACCTTCGCCGTGGCTTCAGCGCCGACTTTCAGCAGCAGGGATCCCGAGCCGCAGGTCGGGTCATACACGGTCGTATTGTTCGTCGTGCCGGCGCCGCCGATGCCGATGATCCTGGCCATGATGCGGCTGACTTCGGCCGGGGTGTAGAACTGGCCCTTGCTCTTGCCGCTCTCGGTGGCGAAGTGGCGCATCAGGTATTCGTAGGCGTCGCCGAGGATGTCGTCGCCCTCGGCGCGGTTCTTCGAGAAATCCAGCGCGGGGTCTTCGAAGATGGCGATCAGGTTGCTGAGCTTGTCCGCCATCTCCTTGCCGCTGCCGAGCTTGCCGGCATCGTTGAAGTCCGGCATGTCGGCCAGCTTGTTGGCGTTGGCCAGCGGCGCGATGATCCTTTTGTTGATCTGGTCGCCGATGTCGGGCTGGCCCTTGAGGGCGACCATGTCGCGGAAGGATGCACCCTTGGGAATCTGGATCGGGGCGAAGGGCACGCCGGCGTACTTGTCGCTGACGTACTTGATGAACAGCATGACCAGCACGTAGTCCTTGTACTGGCTGGCGTCCATGCCGCCGCGCAGCTCGTCGCAGGATGCCCAGAGGGAAGAGTAAAGCTCGGATTTCTTGATGGCCATGGTGTTCAGCCGCGATTGCGGCGCAGGTTGATTCGGTGACTTGCCTTACGGGAGTTGGATGCCTAGGCCGCTTCCTGCGACTCCAGCCAGTAGGCCAGGCCCTGGGCGTTTAGCTCCAGGTCGAGGTGCCAGATTTCCAGGATGTTCTGGTCCGAGATGTGCACGCCGTGGTGGCGCGCCTCGTCGAGCAGGAGCTGGGTCAGGCCGTCGCGGATCGCGGCGGTCTTGTCGTCGGCGGTGCTGGCAGCGAGCGCGATATCGACGTAGCGGTCGAGCAGGCGCAGCACTTTCTGCCCCAGCTCGGCGGGCGGGGCGAGGCGGCTGAAATGCGTGAGATAGACCGCGTCCGGATTGAAGGAGAGCATGCGCTCGATCGAGGCGCGCATCTCGTCGGGGTCGAACTGGATCGGCGTCGATGACGGGAAAATCAGCGGTTTGCCATCGACGTCGAGTTCGCGATAGGAAATGCCGAAGGTGTCGCCGGTGAAAATGCCGCTCGATTGGCGGTCGACGATGGCGATGTGGTGTTTCGCATGTCCCGGTGCGTCGATGCACAGCAGCTCACGCGAGCCGAGCGTGAGCACGGTGTTGTCATGGGCCTCGATGATGCGCTCGGCGGGAATCGGGATCAGCTTGCCGTACATGCGTCGCGCCCGCTCCTGGCCGTAAACCCCCTCGACGCCGGCCATCAGTTTCGAGGGTTCGATCATGTGCCGCGCGCCGCGCGGATGCACCACGAGTTTGGCCTTGGGGAAGGCCTCCATCATCACCCCGGCGCCGCCGGCGTGGTCGAGGTGGATGTGGGTCAGGATCACGTAGTCCACGCTCTCCGGGCCGAGGCCGCGCGCTTCCAGCGCCGCCAGCGCCTGCGGCATGACCTCGAAGTTGGCGGTGTCGACAAAGGCCGTGCGGCCTTC
Organism: Rhodocyclales bacterium; assembly: GCA_016215645.1. Taxonomy (GTDB): domain Bacteria; phylum Pseudomonadota; class Gammaproteobacteria; order Burkholderiales; family Rhodocyclaceae; genus Sulfuritalea. The sequence continues at coordinate 53,709 of JACRIX010000061.1, read as the reverse complement.
GCTCTCGATCAGGTGGATGGCCGCCAGCAGCGGCCGCACGTAGCCGGCATCGAAGGCAAAGATGCCGTTGTGGTAATCAATCAGCGGGCCGGTCATGGGGCGGCTTTCCTCGCAGCGCGGATCAGTTGGGCACCGCGCTCGGCGATCATCACCGTCGGCGCGTTGGTGTTGCCCGAGGTGATGGTCGGCATGATTGATGCATCGACCACGCGCAGTCGCGCAATGCCGCGCACGCGCAGCTCGGAATCCACCACCGCGTACGGGTCGTCCGTGCGGCCCATGGCGCAGGTGCAGGTCGGATGGAAGATGGTGGTGCCGATGTCGCCGGCCGCCTTGGCCAGTTCCTCGTCTGTCTGCTTCTGCGCGCCGGGCTGGTGTTCCTGCGGGCGGTAGGGCGCCATCGCCGGCTGGGCGACAATGTGGCGCGTCAGGCGCAGGGCGCGCGCGGCGACCAGGCGGTCGTTGTCGGTGGACAGGTAGTTGGGCGCGATGACGGGCGCCGTCGCCGGATTGCGGTCGCGAATGTGCACCACGCCGCGCGATGTGGGCCGCAGGTTGCAGACGCTGGCGGTGAAGGCCGGGAAGGGATGCAGCGGGTCGCCGAACTTTTCCAGCGACAGCGGCTGGACATGGAATTCGAGGTCGGGTGTGGCCACCTCGGGCGAGGAATGGAAGAAGCCGCCCAACTGGCTCGGCGCCATCGACAGCGGCCCGGAGCGGAATAGCGCATATTCGAGGCCCATCATCGCCTTGCCCCACACGCTGTTGGCGCGCTGGTTGAGCGTGGTGATGCCATGCACCTTGAAGATCATGCGCAGTTGCAGGTGATCCTGCAGGTTGCCACCGACGCCGGGCAGCTCATGCAGCAGCGGCACGTCGCGGTTCTGCAGCAGATGGCCGGGGCCGATGCCGGAACGTTGCAGGATGGTCGGCGAGCCGATGGCGCCAGCGGTCAGCAGGGTCTCGATGCGCGCCGTCACTTTATGCGGCACGCCTTCGAGGCTGAACTCGACGCCGCGCACTTCGCGGCCAGACATGATCAGCGTGTCGATCAGCGCGCCGGTCACCACCTTCAGGTTGGGCCGGTGCAGTACCGGGCGCAGCATGGCCTTGGAAGCATTCCAGCGCACACCCTTCTTCTGGTTGACCTCGAAGTGGCCGATGCCGAAATTGTCGCCGCGATTGTAGTCCTGCTTGAACGGGATGCCGGCTTCCTGCGCCGCCTGGGTGTAGCGATCGAGGATGTCCCAGTGCAGGCGCTGCTTCTCGACGCGCCATTCGCCCTTGTCGCCGTGCTTGGCGTCGGCACCATTCCAGTAGTCTTCGCTGTGCTTGAACACGGGCAGCACGCTGTCCCAGTTCCAGCGCGAGTCACCGGTGATCCGCGCCCACTCGTCATAGTCGCGCACCTGGCCGCGCAGGTAGAGCATGCCGTTGATCGACGAGCAGCCGCCGAGCACCTTGCCCCGCGCGTAAATGATCGAGCGGCCGTTGAGCCCGGGCTCGGCCTCGGTCTTGTAGCACCAGTCGGTGCGCGGATTGTTGATGCACTTGAGATAGCCGATCGGGATGTGGATCCAGATCCAGTCATCCTTGCCTCCGGCTTCGAGCAGCAGTACGGTGACCTCGGGGTCGGCCGACAGCCGGTTGGCCAGCACGCAGCCGGCCGTGCCGCCGCCGGCGATGACGTAGTCGAATGCGCCAAAGTCCTTCATTTGTTGACCGGCATGACGAACTCGGGCCCTTTGGATTCCGACCCCGGCCAGCGCTGCATGATGGCCTTGTAGCGGGTGTAGAAGCGCACGCCTTCCTCGCCATAGATGTGGTGGTCGCCGAACAGGCTCGCCTTCCAGCCGCCGAAGGAATGCCAGGCCATGGGCACCGGGATCGGCACGTTGATGCCGACCATGCCGACCTCGATCTTCTGCACGAAGGCCTGGGCCGTGCCGCCGTCGCGGGTGAAGCAGGCAACGCCGTTGGCGAAGGCGTGGCGGTTGATCAGCACCACGGCTTCGGCGAAGGTCGGCACGCGCACCACGCAGAGCACCGGGCCGAAGATCTCTTCCTGGTAGATGCTCATGCCGGTGGTCACGTGGTCGAACAGCGTCGGGTTGATGAAGTAGCCTTGCGCCAGTTCGCCCGTCAAGCCCTGGCGGCCGTCGAGCACCAGCGTGGCGCCTTCCCGCACGCCGGCGGCGATGTAGCCGGCCACCTTGTCGCGGTGGATGCCGGTGACCAGCGGTCCCATGTCCACATTCGCCGTGTCGCCAGCGCCGACTTTCAGTTTCTTTGCGCGCTCGACCACCTTGGCCACCAGCGCGTCGGCGCAGGAGCCCACGGCCACGGCCACCGAGATCGCCATGCAGCGTTCGCCGGCCGAGCCGTAGGCGGCGCCGATCAGCGCGTCGGCGGCACCGTCGAGGTCGGCGTCGGGCATCACCAGCATGTGGTTCTTGGCCCCGCCCAGGGCCTGTATGCGCTTGCCGTGGGCAATCCCCTGCGCCTGGATGTATTTGGCGATCGGGGTCGAGCCGACAAACGAGATCGCTTGCACGTCCGGATGTTCGAGCAGCGCGTCCACCGCCTCCTTGTCGCCCTGCACCACGTTGAAGGCGCCGGCCGGCAGCCCGGCCTCGTGCAGCAGTTCGGCGGCGAACAGCGACGGCGAGGGATCACGCTCGGAGGGCTTGAGGATGAAGGTATTGCCGCAGGCCAGCGCCATCGGCGCCATCCACATCGGCACCATGAAAGGGAAGTTGAAGGGCGTGATGCCGGCCGTGACGCCCAGCGGCATGCGCTGGTGCCAGTGGTCGATGCCGCCGCCGATGCCATGCGAATGCTGGCCCTTGAGCAGCTGCGGAATGCCGCAGGCGAACTCGATGACTTCGAGGCCGCGCTGCACCTCGCCCAGGGCGTCGGGCAGGGTCTTGCCGTGTTCGGCGGAAAGCAGGCGGGCGATGTCGGCCTGGTACGTTTCGACCAACTCACGAAATTTGAACATCACCCGGGCGCGGCGCTGCGGTGCGGCCGATCCCCAGTCGGCCGCGACCGCCTTCGCTGCGGCCACCGCGCGATCAACGTCGGCGCGGGAGGCCAGCGCGACCCGGCGCGCCACGCGTCCCTGCGCCGGGTTGTAGACCTCGCCGCGGCGCTGGCCGCCGCCGGCATCGGGCTGGCCGTTGATCCAGTGACCGACGAGGTCGGCGGCATTTATGAACTGATAAGCCATGTCGATTTCCGTGTGTCGCGGGAAGAGGCGCATTGCAGCGTGCCGGGGCGGTTTAGTCAAGGCCCGGCGGTGCCCGCGTCCGGCGGTCCGCACCGGGGGCCAGTTTTCTTGGGCAAGTTTTCTTGCACGGACCGCCGGCCTGTGGCAGAATGCGCGCCTCTTCAGCGGGGAGTGGTAGTTCAGTTGGTTAGAATACCGGCCTGTCACGCCGGGGGTCGCGGGTTCGAGTCCCGTCCACTCCGCCAAGTACATCGCAACGACGCCCCTTTCGGGGCGTTTTTGCTTTCGTACCCACATTTCTACCCACGTCGCTTTTTTGGGCTGGATTGCCGTCACGCCAGGTCTGACTTTTGGTAGGAATTACTCTCTGACCGCTCCGTCACGGGTCTTGCTGATAACCCCGCAAGCCTCGTGATGGAGCGCGTAGAGGGGAAAAATGACAACGGCCACTCGATGGTGGCCGCTGCGCTGCTGTCGATGTTCCGACTCGTCAGGTTATGCCGCTGCTCCCGCGATGCGGGCTGTACGCCGCACGGTGCGGGCGGGCTTGTCCTTCGCCAGATGATCGATCACGACGGGCGGGCGGTTCGGGAACTGCGCTACCAGTTCGAGTTTGCCGCCCATGCCCTCCACGTAGCGGCGTAGCGTGGAGAGCAGCATGTCGCTGCGTTGTTCCAGGCGCGAAATGGTGTCCTGCCCGACACCCAGCGCTTCGGCCAGATCGACTTGAGTTTTCTCGACGGCTTGCCGCAGGTCTTTGAGCGAGGCAAGCTCCTGCGCGCGCCGTTCAATTTTCGCGCGGCGCTTGGCAGGGAGGGCTGCCATCACGTCATCAAGTTTTTTTGCCATGCTTGTGCTCCTTTGCTTTTGTTGCTGCCAGTTCCGCCAGATGTTCATCAAATCGCTTGTCGGCGACGGCGATCAGTCGCTTGTAAAACCTTCGCTGGTCGGCACCGCCCTTGTCGCCACCCACCAGCAGAATCGCCTGTCGCTTCGGGTCAAAGGCGAAGGCAATGCGCCAAACACCTCCGCCCCCATCAAAACGCAACTCCTTCATGTTGGCGTGCTTCGAGCCTTTCAGGCCATCCGCCGTCGGCCGCCCGAGATTCGGGCCGAATTTGCCGAGCAGCTTGGCATGGGCCAAGAGTTCATCCTGCACGGCTTCATCGAGCGCCTGAAACTCGGCATCAAAGGCATCGTGGAACAGGACTGTCCAACTCATGGACAGATTATGGACTTAAAACAATATGGATTCAAGTCCATGTTTCAGGCCGGGCGTAGGGTGGTTTTCCGTTTGCTGCTGAGGGGCGAAATGCTGGCTTCGGCGTGCGGCTTGGCGCAGTAGTCGGCCCAGGCTTTCATCAACTGAACGCGCTTGTCGATGAGGTCGCCGCGCCGGTAGGCGGCTTCCACGTTGTCCGGCAGGCTGTGCGCCAGTGCTCGCCGAATTACCCGTCAAGTCAACCGGCGATCAGGTTTCTGTCGCGGTCTTTTCCTGATCCAGCCCGGTCTCGCCCAGGTGCGCATCGATCTCCGCTATCGCCGTGGCGCCATGCCGCAGTACCGCCTCGACACGCACGACGCAGGCCTGGATATCGCCGCTGCCGGCAGTCTGCTCCAGAGCCTCGCAAGCATCGGCGAGCGCATCGGCACCGATGGTCCGGGCCGAGGACTTGAACCTGTGACCAAGTGCGCCAAGCGTTGCCAGCTCGCTGTTGGCAGCTGCCGCTCGAAGCTCGTCCAGCAGGGTGCACGTAGACTGCCTGCACATGGTCAGGATACGTGCGCGCGAAACCGGATTCGCTCCAATCACTTCGGTGAGGCGATCGAAATTCACCGGTCGCGGTGATACATCTGGCGATGCCTCGGCCTCCCTTGGGCCGTCGCCGTCCTCTGCCAGCCCGGCCGGGACCGACTCCAGCCAGCGCAGCAGCTTCGCCCGCAGTTCATTCAGCGTGACGGGCTTGCCGATTACGTCATCCATGCCCGCCTCGCGACATAGCTGCACGTCGTGCGCCAGGACGTTGGCGGTGAATGCGATGATGGGCAGACGCGGTTGGCGGTGGTCCAGCTGTTCTCGTTCGCGCAGGGCGCGCGTCAGCTCGTAGCCGTCCATCTCCGGCATCTGGCAATCGGTGAGCAGCAGATCGTATCGCTTGTGGGTCAGCAGTTGAAGCGCGTCGCGTCCGTTGGCGGCCAGGTCGGCGGTATAGCCGAGCAGACCCAGCTGACGCATGATCAATTGCTGATTGACGGGATTGTCCTCCGCCACCAGCAGCGCGCTGGCGGTCGCTGCCGCGGAAGGCACCCGCGCAGGGTCGGATATCGCCGCTCCGGCGTTGCCGTTGGCCTCGGCGTAGTGCGTCGCCGGCGCGTCGCCGACCTCGTTGCCGCGGGTCTCGTCGACCACGAAGGGCAGGCGCAGCGTGAAGATCGACCCCTCGCCGGGATGGCTTACGACATCGATCTCGCCGCCCATCATGTTTGCCAGGCGGGCACAGATCGACAGGCCAAGTCCGGAGCCGCCGAAGCGCCGGGTGGTAGCCGAGTCGGCCTGGGAGAATGGCTGGAACAGGCGCGCAATCGCCCCCTCGTCCATGCCGATGCCATTGTCCTCGATCAGGAAGCGGATCACGGCAGGGCTGACCATCTCCCCGGCCTCGATCTGTACGCGAAGCGTGACGCGCCCGCGCCGGCCATCGGCGCCAACGCCGTCGGTGAATTTGATGGCATTGCCGCCGAGATTGAACAGGATTTGCCGCAAACGTGCCGCATCGCCGATCAGCCGGTCCGGGACCAGCGAAGAAACATTGGCATAGAAGCTGAGGTTCTTCTTACTCGCGGCGGGCGTCAGTATATCCACCACGGAACGGATGGCCGCGCGCAGCGACATCGGCTCGGCGTCGATCTGCAGCTTGCCGGCCTCGATGCGCGAGAAATCGAGGATGTCGTTGACGATCGCGAGCAGCGCGTTGCCGGAGTCGCGCACGGTGGCGACCATCTTGCGCTGGTCTTCGGCCAGCGACGTGCCATCGAGCAGTTCGGCCATGCCGATGATGCCGTACATCGGCGTGCGGATCTCGTGGCTCATGGTGGCGAGGAACGCGCTTTTCGCCGCGCTCGCCGCTTCCGCATCCTCCTTGGCCAGCCGCAGCTCCCGTTCAGCGCGTTTGCGCGAGGTGACGTCCCGGAACGTGGCCACCGCGCCCTTGCCATGGGGCAGGGTGTTCCAGTGGATCTCGACTACCGCCCCATCGTCGAAAACGCGCTCGGTCCGGTGCAGCGTCGGGTGGGACAGCACGGCCGTCCGCAAGCCGACCTGCTGGTCGACGTCGCATGTGCCATAGTCGCCGCGCCGCCCCTGGTAGCGGATCAGGTCGGGCAGGGTCATGGTGCGTCCATGCCATTCCACCGGCATGCGCATCAGTTCGTAATACTTGCGGTTTGACGCCATGACCGTCAGCTTGTTGTCGACCATCACGATGCCGTGGTCCATGGCATCCAGCGTCGTGTGCAGTATTTCGATCTTGCGCGCCAGGTCGTGCTGCGCACGTCGAAGTTCGGTGACGTCCTCGTGGGCAATCACCAGCCGGCGGCCGTCCCGGCTGTCGAAATAGGTGGCATTGACCACCATCCAGCGGGCCTGCGTCGGACTGTGGCAGGGATACTCGGCGTAGAAGCTGGTCGCCTCGCCGTCGAGCATCCGGCGCAGGCCCTTGCCGATCAGTAGCCCCTCTCTGGCGTCGGGGTCGCCGCTGTCGCGTGCCGCCTCGCAGACGCGGAGGTAGTTGCTGCCGACGCCGTCATTCGCGCTCTGCAAGCCATTGGCGCGGCCGAACTCGCGCCAGGCCTGATTCACATGGATGACGGTGCCGTCATGATCGAGCACGCAGACCTGTGCTGTCAGGGCATCCAGGGTACGCTGGACGAAGTCGCGCAACTGCTCCAGTTCCTCGCGCCCCCGACGGGCTGCGCTGATTTCGCGGACAACCCCGACGAAGCGATATCCGCTGTCGATGCGAATCTCGGTGACGACGAGTTCCAGATCGAGCGGCGAACCGCTCGCAGACAAGCCCCGCACTTCGCGCCGCCGATCGAGGAGGCGGTTGTTGCCGCCCGGTACATAGCTGCGGAGGACGGCGTCATGGCGGCTGCGGGCGGATTGCGGCATCAGCATGCGGATATTCATGCCCGGGAGCGTGTCACGGCGGTAGCCGAATATCTTCTCCGTCGCTGAATTGGCGCTCTCGATCACGCCGTCCGGTGTGACGAGGAAAATCGCATCGAGGGTCGATTCGAATACGGCTTTCAGCCTGGCCTCGCTGCTGCGCATCTCGCTTTCGGCCTCGTGCCGGCGTTTGCTTTCGCTGTCCAGCAGACCGGTGACCCGATTCACTACCCCGATGCCGATCAGCAGGATCAGGCAGGTCATGGCCGCCAGGGACATGGCGACCTCGCGGGACAGGGCACTCGCCTGCCGCTCTGCATCCTCGCTGAGGCCCTGGGCCTCGGTGGCCACCCGGTCGGATATCCGCGCGATCCCGCCGTCGAGATTGCCGTAGATGCGGTTTCCGGTGGTGGCGATCAGTCCTCGTGCCTCGTCGCGTCTGCCCTGCCGGATCAGCGCAATGACCTTGCTCCTGAAATCCACGTAGCCGCGCACCTGGTCCATCAGATCCTCTGCCGGTCGCCGGGGATCGGCCAGAAGTCCGCCCAGCCGGGCAGCAAGGATTTCGGTTTTCGAGCTGAGTTGGCGCAATTCGGCCAGCAGACGGGTGGATTCTTCGGTGCTGTCGCTAAGCGCAAGCTGCTGCATGCGGCTGCGTATCAACGCCAGGTTCAGGCGCAGCTCGGTGACGGCATTGGCTTCGGTGAAAGACTGGTTGAACAGCTGGTTGGCCACCGAGCGCATCTGGCCGATGCCGAAGATACCGTGCGTTCCGATGACCACGACGGCAATCAGCGCGAGCGTGCCACTGGCCGTTATCCAGGCGGCGATGCGCGACCTGAGGGCAACGGCCGGATCGCGCGGCGCTGACGATGACGCGCCTGGCGCGTGCGGATCCCGTTCCGGCGCGACGGACACATCCCTACCCTGTCGCGGATTCGGGTCGACGGCGGATTCGGCGGCGGAAGACATCGTTCAGGTAAACGCGTTGCGGCGATGCGAAATGCGGTCGATCATGGCGGCCTCCCGGTTCCGACTCCAAGCTGCCCTCGAGCCGCGATGCGGCCAGGGCATGCCATGGCAATTGGACAATCGTCAATGCTGGGCCTGACGGGGATGGAGCCGGGCGGGGCGACGAACGGGGCGGGTGTGTTCGCGCCGAATCGGTTACGGGTGGCCGGGGCAGGGGCCAGGAAGACAGAGCTGGTTGAAAAGACGCAGCCGATGCATACGCTAGCACCGCTTGCGCATGATGGTCAAGTAGAAGGATATCATCGGCAACAGGCCGGATTCGTCCTTCGCGCCGGCAAGGCTCGCTGCCGACGCCGGACGTGCCGACACGGCACCTGACGTGCCAGGCTTGTCACCGCCGGGAATGCATGACGATTTGCCATCCGTGATACCGTTGCACGATCTACTTCGCCAGCGAACAGCTATTCGCCGCCGTGAAACACCGCGATTCGATGTGCTCCGTGGAGCCCAGTCCGCACTGCCAGGTCGGCACCTTCCGGGTGAGCCCAGGCAAGCGGCCGGCCGGCTTTGATGGCCCCGCGGAGAATGGATTTCGTACCGGCTCGACCCGGGAATGGTCGCCGTGGCCGGGGCAGTCGATCCGCCGTGACCAGGCCGGCGATGACGGCGACGTCGACCTGTTCCGTTCCTCTGTCGGGCCGATGCCCGGCAACTGCCAGGAGACCGAATCGTGAATCAAACCGATACTGGAAAGCCCATCCTGCTGGTCGACGACGATCGTGTGGTGCTGGCCGCGCTGGCCATGGGTCTCTCCGAAATGGGCTTTCTTGTGGAAAAGGCGGCATCGGGCGAGGAAGCCGTGCAAAAGTGCCTGCAACTTGGCCCGGCCATTGCGGTGCTCGACGTCAATATGCCTGGCATGTCGGGTATCGAGGCGGCGCGCCGGATACGCGAGACTTCGGGCACCCCGGTCATGTTTCTCAGCGCCTACGACGAGAAGGCACTGGTCGAACAGGCGGTAGCCGAAGGCGGGCTTGGTTACCTTGTCAAACCGATACGGATCAACCAACTGGTACCGGCGATCATGGCGGCGCTGGCGCGGGCGGCGGAACTGGATCGACTGGAAGACGCGCGCGATAACCTGAGCCGGGCGCTGGAAGGTGATCGCAGCATCAACCTGGCGATGGGGATCCTGATGGAACGCCACCATCTCAGCAGCGAAGCCGCCTTCGACGCGTTGCGCCAGCGCGCGCGCAACGAGGGTCGAAAGCTCGGCGAACTGGCGAAGCAGATTGCCGCCGCGGCCGATCTCCTGAGCAGCTTTGGCCAGGGCCGGCCCGCAGGTAGCGGCCAGCGGCGGAAGACGGACCGGACCGAAAAGACCGAGTGAACGGACGTCGGAATCGGCTGCGCACTGTCGGCAAAATCTTGGGTGCGATGAAGGTCAACTTCCTGTCCAAGCCGCTGCGTCGTGATCCCGGAGCCGTTGATTCCGCCGTGGCGCGGCCGGCACGGCGCGCCGTTGCCAAAGGGCGGAAGACTCGCCAATGAGCTGGCTGGCCAAGATCAAGGCCCACGTTCAATGGGGCTCCCTGAAGACACGCTTGACGCTGCTCACGGTGGCGAGCTTCCTGGTCGGCTTGTGGTCGCTGGTCGTCTTCAGCAGCCGCACGCTGCACGACGACATGCAGGCGATCCTGAGCCGCCAGCAATTCGCCACGGCTTCCACGCTGGCCGCGGGAATCAATCATGAAGTCGAAAACCGGCTGGCGGCGCTCGAGGGCCTGGCTGCCAGCATCGATCATGGCGGGCTACGCAATGCGGCGGGTCTGCAAGATCTGCTGGAACAGCGCCCGGTCCTCGCGAGCATGTTCAATGACGGCGTGCTGGTGCTGCGTCCCGACGGCACGGCAATCGCCGAAGTGCCGCGCGCCACGGGCCGGATCGGCGGCAATCTCCTTGACGACGATGGTGTCGCCGCGACACTCGGCGAAGGCAAGGCGAGGATCGGTCGGCCGCACATGGGCAAGACGTCGCCGGCACCGATGTTTGCGATGACCGTGCCGGTGCGCGATGCCGCCGGACGGGTTGTCGGCGCCGTGAGCGGCGTGACCCGGCTCGATCTGCCGAATTTCCTGGAACGGGTCTTCAGCGGCGGCAGCAGCCAGCGGGGTAGCTTTTCACTGGTCTCGAAGCCGCACCGGCTGATCGTCACCTCCACGGACCGGCGCCTGATCATGAAACCGCTGCCCGGCGTCGGCGCGAATGCACTGCGAGAGCGTTTCATCGCCGGCTACGAAGGCTCGGGTATCGCCACCAATTTTTTCGGAGTCGAGGTGCTGGCCTCGGCCAAGGGCGTCCCCGCCGCGAACTGGTTCCTCGTGGCAGCGCTGCCGACGGCGGAGGCCTTTGCGCCGATCCGCAATGTCCAGCGGCGCACGCTGTTGGGTGCGATCGTCCTTACCGTGCTTTCCGGGGGGCTGACCTGGTGGATATTGCGCCGCCAGCTTTCACCGCTGCTGGCGGCCTTGAAGGAACTGTCGCGGCTGCATGCGGGCCAGCCGCTGCAGGCCCTGCCCGTTACCCGGCACGACGAGATCGGTGAGCTGATCACGGGATTCAACAGCCTGCTGGAGGCCCTCACGCAACGCGAGGCGGACCTGCGCGAGAGCGAAGAAAGACTCAACGAGGCGCAAAGCATCGCCCATCTTGGCAATTGGACCATCGACCTGGCGGTCGGCAAGCTGGTATGGACGCTGGAGCTGTTTCGTCTGCTCGAGGTCGATCCCGATCCGGCCCTGGCGACGTATGAGAATTTCGTCGCCGCGGTTCACCCGGATGACGTGGCAGCCGTCAAGACGACGTACACCCGCGCCTTTAAGACCCGGCTGCCGACCGAAATCACGCATCGGCTGCGCATGCGGGACGGCCGCATCAAGTGGGTTCATGACCGCTTCGTCGTCAGTTTCGACGCCCTGGGCGCGCCGCTGCACGCGAATGGCACCGTGCAGGATATTACCGAGCGCAAGCTGGCCGAGGAACAGCGTCTGGCGGAGGCCCGCCAGCAGCGGGATACGCTGGTGCGGGAGGTCCATCACCGCATCAAGAACCACCTGCAAGGACTGGCCGGACTGCTGGAGAACGAACTGGGGCGGCAGGCCGAGCACAACCCGCGGCTCGAAACCGCGATCAGCCAGGTGTATGCGATAGCCGTGGTGCATGGATTGCAGGCGTCTTCGAGCGACGAAGCGATTCGCCTGTGCGATAGCGTCGGCAACATCTGCAGGGCGGTGTCGGGCCTGTCGTCGCGGGGGGTGGGGCTTCGCATCGAGGGCGAGGAAAACCGTGTTCGCGCGATCCGCGTCAACAGTGACGAAGCCGTTGCCGTGGCGCTGGTACTGAATGAACTGATCCTGAACGCGGTCAAGCATTCGCCCGTCGGCAGCCGCGATCCGTGGGTATCGCTGAGCGCCGATGAGACGGGTGCCAAAATATGCATAGTAAATGTGTCGAAGACCGGGCCGACGTTTGACATCGACAACGGCCATGTTGGCGGCATGGGTTTGCGCCTGGTGCGCGCCCTGCTGCCGCAACAGGGCGCGGAACTGAGCCGCGAGCTCGATGCCGAGGGGCTCATGACTACACGCCTGAGGCTCACCGGGCCTGTCGTGATCCCGGCCGGCCTTGCGCAGTGATACCGGGTCTGCCCCGTTCGTCCGGCTGCCACGGCACTGTGGCGCTACGTATGAACCGCAGTTTGTCGCATATTTTACGGATAAACAATTGTCCGCCAGCTCGACAGAATTCGCTTGTACCGGACCTCGACATTCGTCCGGGAGGACATCAAGGCAATGTACCCGGGTTGGCGCCCTGCAACGTGGCACCCACCGCCGCCGGTGGTGAAGGATCTCCCGTCACCGGCATCATCGGTATCGACGCAGGACACAACGCAAGCGGCTGAAGCAGTCGCCGCAGTATCGAGGCCCTGAAAACTGCCTCGCTTATGAAACCGGAGTCGCACCGCCTCAGGCGATGTGCCTCCAGGAACATGGAGCGACGCATGGCAGGGTCGGATCTTTCAGACAGGCAGTTTCTCCTTCCGCGGTATCCCGGATGTCTTGCCGTATCCGGCAACCAGCCCTCTGCCTGGCCTCGCCAGAGGCCGGCCTGGTGCGCCACGGCCAGGCTCGCGTCGGAACAACTCTCCAACGCCGCCGGCCAGGTGTCCGCCACCGCCGAAGAAATGGGCGGCCAGGCCGCCCAACTCCAGGAGCGGATGGCTTTCTTCAGGGTCGAGGCGCAGGGTGGTTCAAGAGTCGGCGCTGGTGGTACGGCGAAGCGGGCGGGTTCGACTGCCAGCAATGGGCCGGCAGTCGCGGGCCGCTTTGAGCGCTACCAGACCCAGTAGCTCCGAATCATGGAAAAGCACCCTCCTATCCTGCCCGCCGAGCCCCGGGCATCCATGCCCGGCGACAGTGTCAACCAGGCGAAGACGCGCCTGTACCTGACCTTCGAGCATGGCGGCGAGCTCTACGCAACGGATGTGCGCGAAGTCCGCGAGATCCTTCCATTCTGCCCGGTTGACGCGGTTCCCGGAATGAACGGTTACCTGCGCGGCGTAATCCGGGTGCGCGACAGCATATTGCCGGTGATCGATCTCGACACGCGCATGGGCGGAGCGCGAAGCGCGATCTCCTTGCGCAGCTGCATCATGGTGCTGCGGGTGCGCAGCGGCGATGACTGCAACGACATCGGCATCATGGTCGACGCGGCCTGGACGATTGCCGAACTGCCGGTCGCCGCCATCCGTCCCGCGCGGCCGAGTCCGTCGGGAATTCGCGGCGAGTACGTGCTCGGCATGAGCCACTGCGACGGCCGGCCGGTGACGCTTCTCGACCTGCAAAGACTGGCGGCGGCCGACCCGCTGCCGGTCAAGCCCCAAGCGGTGGCGCGCGCCGCCGACAGGAAGCCCGCCGCGACCCCGCCGCCGACTCCGCACGCGCCTCGCCACTGGACGCCGTGGGCGGTGGCGGCCCTGATCCTGATTGCCGTGGCCGCCTGGCAGTTGGCGGCGCCGGGCGGGGGCCATGCAACCGATTCCGCATCCGCAGCCTCGGCGGATGTTCGCCCGTCAGTTCCCAGGCCATGGCCGTAAGCACGCACTACCCGCTATCCAACGCACCGGCAACGGCGCACACAGACGTTTCGCCACATCGCAGAAGGAGTCCGCATCATGTTCAACAATCTCAAACTAGGCGTTCGCCTGGGAATCGGTTATGCGGTCACCCTGGCCCTGCTGGTGATCATCGCCACGGTGAGCTACGTCCGGCTGGAAGCGCTCAGCGACGGCATCCAATTGATGGTCGAGGACCGGTTTCCCAAGACCCGGTCGGCGGGCGACATCGGCGACGCGATCCACACCATCGCTCGCCAGCTGCGCAATGCCTACATCTACTCGGGCGCCGAACAGCAAAAGGCGCTGGACGCCATCCCCGCGCAGCGAAAAATCATCAGCGACAACCTCGAGAAACTGAACAAATCCATCAAGAGCGAAAAAGGGCGCGAGCTGATCAAGAATCTGGGCAATGCGCGATTGGCCTATATTGCGACGCAGGACAAGTTCATCGAACTGCTGAAGGCCGACAAGAAGGCGGACATCGTGTCCCTGATGCAGGGTGAGCTGCGCCGGACCCAGACCGAGTATCTCGCCACCGTGGAAAAGCTGATCAATTTCCAGGCGGAGATGATGACCAGGTCCGGCAAGGATGCCGAGGAACTGGTGACGGCAACCGAAAGCCTGATCATCGCCCTGGGCGTCATTTCGGTTCTGCTGGTTGCGATCTTCGGCTGGTTGATCTCGCGCAACGTACTCCGGCAGCTCGGCGGCGAACCGGCCTATGTGTCGGAGGTGGTCCAGGCCGTCGCCGGCGGCGACCTTTCGGTCCGCATCGAGACGTCCACCGGTGACAGCGCGAGCATGCTGGCCGCCGTCAAGGGCATGGTCGTCAAGCTGTCGCAGATCATCGGCGACGTGAAGGGCGCGGCCGATGCGCTGGCCAACGCTTCCGGCCAGGTGTCCGCCACCGCGCAGTCGCTCTCGCAATCGAGTTCCGAGCAGGCCGCCAGCGTTGAAGAAACCACCGCCAGCATCGAACAGATGACCGCATCCATCACCCAGAACACCGAGAACGCCAAGGTCACCGACAACATGGCCACCCAGTCCTCGGTCGAAGCCGAACAGGGCGGCAAGGCGGTGAAGGACACGGTCGAGGCCATGAAGTCGATCGCCGACAAGATCGGCATCATCGACGACATCGCCTACCAGACCAACCTGCTGGCGCTCAACGCCGCGATCGAAGCCGCGCGTGCCGGCGAACACGGCAAGGGCTTTGCCGTCGTCGCCGCCGAAGTCAGGAAGCTCGCCGAAAGGAGTCAGGTCGCCGCGCAGGAGATCGGGCAACTCGCCGGGTCGAGCGTCAAGATGGCCGAACAGGCCGGCAAGCTGCTCGACGCGATGGTGCCCAGCATCAGGAAGACCTCGGACCTGGTGCAGGAAATCGCCGCATCGAGCCAGGAACAATCCGCCGGCGTGGGCCAGATCAACGGCGCCATGGGGCAGCTGAACAAGGCCACGCAGCAGAACGCCTCGGCGTCTGAAGAACTCGCCGCCACCGCCGAAGAAATGGGCGGCCAGGCCGCCCAACTCCAGGAGCTGATGGGGTTCTTCAGGGTCGAGGCGCAGGGGGGTTCAAGAGTCGGCGCTGGTGGTACGGCGAAGCGTAGCTGTCCGGCGACACCGGCTCCCGAACTTCGCCCAACGAAGACGGTACGTAGCGCGACTGCCGCGCCGGTGGCCGGCGGTGACTTCGAACGCTTCTGAACCGGGAGTCCGCCGTGAAACCGCTTGCCATACCCGGCCGGCCGAATTCACGGGCCCTGGCCGCCGCCCGCTACCTGGCCTCAACCGACGAGGCGCAGCTGAATCCGACCGTCCATCTCTGCGGCGAGATCAAGCCGGCACCCCGCTTTGGCGCCCGCATCCGCGCCGACGTCACCGCCGGCATGGGCATGGTTGCCGGGCCGTTGCCTGACGCGGCGGGGGCAAGCCTACGTAATCACCGCAGCTTGTCGCGTAATCTACGAATAAACTTCGCGCAGGTGCATTGAGACAATGTCGGTGCATTGAACACCAGGGCCGAGCCGGCCAGCCTGGAAATCCAGGCAGCCGGGTTGGCGACAGGCGGCGATGATGTCGGTCGCCTGCTGACGAGGCCCAAAAAACTGCCTCGCTTGTGAAGCCGAAGTCGCGTCGCCGCAGGCAATGCGACTCCAGGTACATGGAGCGACGCATGGGCAAGACAGGTTTCTCGCAACAGCGCATCGGCAGTTCGCCACCGGCAGTCGGGGGTGGCGGTCCGGTCGCGCCGTGCTGGGCGCTTGCGCCGGTAACGGACTCGGGCCCGAACGCCAAGTCGGTCCGGCTATGCCTGTGAGCCAGAACCTTGCGGGCGTGGGGGTGCGGCCCTGGCGCGCCATCCTGCAAACCGCCGGCGCGCGTTGCCTGCTCGTTGCCGCCCTGTACTTCGCCCTCGCCCTGCTCGGCCTGCAGTCCAGCCTGCCAGGCGGAATTGCGGCGACGATCTGGCCGGCGGCCGGCTTTGCCCTGGGCGCGCTGCTGGTGTGGGGACCGCGCTGCGCGGCGGGCGTATACCTGGGTGCCCTGGGCAAGGATCTGTGGCTCGGCGTTTCACTCGGCGGCGCACTGATGAGCGCACTCGGGCCGCTGCTACAGGCGCTGGCGGGCTACTGGCTCACGCGCGGCCTGCTGGCACGGCAGTATCCGCTGCAGGAACGCCGCGACATCCTGCGCTTCCTTGCTCTGGCCGGACCGCTCTCCTGCCTGGTTTCGGCCAGCCTGGCCGCGGCCGTGCTTTCCATTGACGGTTTGCTCCCGGCGCAACAGCTTGCCGGTCACTGGTTCACCTGGTGGTCGGGCGACGTGTTGGGCGTTGCGCTGTTTGCGCCGCTGACCCTGCTGCTTCTCCCCGGCGGGCGTCCCTTGCGCACGGCCAGCCGGACCGCGATCGCCCTGCCCCTGCTGCTGGCGGCTGCCGCATTGGCCCCGATGCATGTTGCCTACGACCTGTATGACAAGGAACGCGTCCGCCACGAGATTGAAGAAAGTCTGGAACACGTGTTCGACAAGTATGTTCCGGGCCTGTATCGGGACCTCGCCGCGCTGGAGAGCGTGGAGCGCTTCATTGTCGCCAGCGAAGCGGTCACGCGTGACGAATTCGCCGAATTCACCCGACCGATCCTGCGCCGTCCCGAGGTTCTCGCCGTCGAATGGCTGCCGCGTGTGAGGCATGCGGAGCGCGCGGCGTTCGAGCAGACCCTGGCCGGCAAAGGACGCGGCAGGGTGGAAATTTCCGAGGGCGAGGCGAATGGCGGCCGGGCACGCGCCGGCCAGCGTTCCGACTACTTTCCGGTGGCCCTGGTCGAACCACGTGCCGCGGGCGGGCCGAACCTGGGAGTCGACCGCTGGGCGGAGCCCCGGCACCAGGCCGCCATGGTTCGCGCCGCCGACCTTGGCGGCATGATCGCGTCCGTCCCCGTGCACATGCCGCGCGACGGCCGGCAGGGCATTGCCGTCTTCATGCCGGCCTTCCGCCGCGGCTTCGATCCTGCGGTGGGCAGTGAAGCAGACCGGCGCGAGGCCTTGCGCGGTTTCGCGGCGGTGGTCTTCGATCGGGAACGCCTGTTCGCATCGCTAGGCATCGACGCGAAGAAGCAGAACCTGTATTTTCGCGTCACCGATCTCGGTCTCACCGGGCCGGACGCCGTGCTGGGCGGCAACTGGCCGCCGACCCTGGCGACCGCTGCCGGTGCCGACTGGCAGCGCGAGCTGGAACTGGCCGGGCGCCGCTGGCGGCTGGAGATGCGCCCGGCAATACCGCTCCAGCAGCTTGCCGGCGGCCACGCCGGCAAGCTGCTGGACACATTGCTGGTGCTGGCGGCGCTGCTGGTGAGTTTCGGCGTTCTTTCCGGCAATGGCCGCGCCGCGGTGCTTGCCGCCAGCGAGAGCCGTTATCGCAGCTTGACGCAGAACCTCAACGGCATGGTCTACCGCTGCCGCAATGACCCCGACTGGACCATCGAATTTGCCAGCAAGGGCTGTAGCGAACTGCTTGGCCTGGAGCCGGAAGATCTCGTCGCCGGTCGGCCGACCTACGGCAGCCTGATTCACCCCGAGGACGGCGGCCGCGTCTGGGATGGCGTGCAGGCGGCACTGGCACAGCGCCTGCCCTGGCGCATCGAATACCGCGTACGCCATGCCGATGGCGGCTGGCGCTGGGTGTGGGAACAGGGTGTCGGCGTATGGGACAGCGAGGGCGAGCTCAGCCATCTCGAAGGTTTCATCGCCGACATCGACACGCGCAAACGTGCGGTACAGGAACTCATCGCCGCCAGGAGATTCCTCAACGCCACGCTCGATGCGCTGACGGCACATATCGCAATAGTGGATGGCGCGGGCCGGATCATTGCCACCAATCGGGCCTGGCGCGATTTCGCTGCCGCCAACGGCGGCGGCAACAACCCTGCCCTCGGCGTCGGCGTCAACTACCTGGCGGTCTGCGAAGCGGCCGCGGCCACGGGCGACGCCGATGCGGCGCGCCTGCTGCGGGGCCTGCGCGCGGTGGCGAAGGGCGAAGCGGAATACTGGAACCTGGAATACACCTGCCATGCCCCGGACGAGCAGCGCTGGTTCTATTGCCGGATCACTCGCCAGGGCGGGGAACTGGCCGAGCATCTGGTGATCGCCCACGAGAACATCACCGCGATCCACCGGGCCCGGGATGCACTCGGTGAAAGCGAAAAGCGCCTGCGCACGCTGCTCGATGCGATTCCCGATGCGATCTGGCTGAAAGATGCCGAAGGCACCTATCTGGACTGCAATCCGGCCTTCGAACGGCAAATAGGCGCCGGCAAGGTGGACATTGTCGGCCGCGACGACCGCGACCTGATGGTGCCGGAGTTGGCCGACAGGCTCCGCCAGCAGGCACGACAGGCCATGGCCGGCGGCCGGCCGGTCTGCGACCGGCACTGGATCCGCTCCCGCGCCGATGGCAGGCGCCATCTGATCGAGACCGTCAAGACACCGCTGTCGGGGCCGGATGGCGCACTACTCGGCGTGATCGGCATCGGACGCGACATCACCGCGCGCCACGCGGTCGAGGCTGCGCTGCAGGCGCTCAACAGCGTCGAGACCGGCGCCCCGTTCTTCGAGCGTATCTGCCGCACGCTGGCCGAACTGACCGCGAGCGAAATCGTTTTCGTCGGCGTCCTGCGCGACCCTGCGCAGATGCGCACCGTGGCCCTGATCGTCGATGGTGAGGCGCTTCCGGAAGTCGACTACGCGCTCGCCGGCACGCCCTGCGAGACTGTCGCCGGCAAGTCCGTCTGCGTCATCGCGGATCGGGTCCGGCAACGCTTTCCCGCCGACGTCATGCTGGCCGGGCTGGGCGCGGTCTCCTATGCCGGAGCGCCGCTGTTCGACAGCCAGCAACGGCCGCTGGGGGTGATCGGCGTGGTGGGGCGGCAGCCGATCACCGAGCCCGACTCCCTTACCACTTTGCTGCAACTGAGCGCGCTGCGCGTCGGTGCCGAACTCGAGCGTGCACGCGATACCGCGCGTCTGCGGGCCAGCGAGGAGAAATTCCGGCGCCTGGTGGAAAGCATCGGCGCCGACTATTTCTTCTACCAGCGGGGTTGCGACGGCATTTTCAGTTACGTGGGTCCTTCGGTGATGAACATCCTTGGCTATGCACCGGAGGAATTTCGCGTCCATTTCACCACGTACCTTGCCGATCCTCCAGGCCAGCCAGGGGTGGTGGCGCAGGCCGAAGCCAGCCTGCGCGGCGAGGATCAGCCGCCGTATCTGGTCGAGATGGCCCACAAGGATGGCCGGCGGGTCACGCTGGAGGTCTCCGAAGTCGCGCTGCGCGACGCCTCCGGCGCCATCGTCGGGGTCGAGGGCATCGCCCACGACGTCACGCTGCGCCAGGCCGCCGAACAGGCGCTGCGCGAGGCGGCGGTGGAACTCGAGCGTCGCGTCGAGGAACGCACCCATGACCTGGCGGTGGCCAACGCCGCCCTGATCCGCAGCGAACTGGCAACCCGCTCGCTGGTGGACAACCTGGTGGATTGCGTCATCAGCATTGACGAGAATGGCATCATCCAGTCCGCCAACCGTGCGGTGGAAAGAATCCTCGGCTATGGTGCCGCCGATCTTGTCGGCCACAATGTTTCGCTGCTGCTGATGCCCGCCGATGGCGCCCATCATGACAAACATATCGAGCGCTATCGTCGTGGCGGCGAGGCCCGGATCATTGGTGTCGGCCGCCAGGTCGACGGCCGGCACAAGGATGGCTCGCCGATCGCGATGGAGCTTTCCGTCGGCGAATACTTCGTCGATGGCCGGCGCTATTTCACCGGCATCCTGCGCGACGTTCGCGATCGGCTGCGGGTGGTGCAGGAGCTGGAACGGGCGCGACACGACGCGGAACAGGCGAGCCTGGCCAAGTCGGCCTTCCTCGCCGCGATGAGCCACGAGATCCGCACACCGATGAACGGCGTGATCGGCATGGTGGATGTGCTGCACCAGACGAGCCTCAAGGGCTACCAGGTGGAGATCGTCGATACCATCCGCGACTCGGCCTATTCCCTGCTGGGCATCATCGAGGACATCCTCGACTTCTCCAAGATCGAGGCCGGGCGCCTGGAGCTCGAACGCGAGCCGATGTCGGTGAGCGCGGTGCTGGCGCAGGTCTGCAAGATGCTTGACCACCTCGCCGCGCGCAAAGGGGTGGAGCTGACGCTGTTCGTCGACCCGCTGCTTTCCGTCCAGGTCCTGGGCGATGCGCTGCGGCTGCGCCAGGTGCTGGTCAACCTGACAAACAATGCGATCAAGTTTTCCAGCGGCATGCAACTGCCGGGAAAGGTGTCGCTGCGGGCGCGCCTGACGGCGCGCGACGCCGAGGGCCTGTCGGTCGAGTTCGAAGTGACCGACAACGGCATCGGCATGGACGAAGCGACCCAGGCACGCCTGTTCAACTCCTTCACCCAGGCGGATGCTTCCACCACCCGACGCTTCGGCGGCACCGGATTGGGCCTCGCCATTGCGGGAAACCTGGTGCAGCTGATGGGCGGCAAGATCGCGGTACGCAGCGCGCCCGGCGCGGGCTCCAGTTTCATCGCGCAAATCCCCTTCGTGGCGCTGCCGGACTCTCCTGCCGAGGGCGCGACGGCACTGGCTGGCTTGCGCTGCCTGGTGGTCGGTGCCTCGCCGGGCGTGGCCGATGATCTTGGCGCCTATCTCGCGCACAGCGGCGCGGCGGTGAAGCGAGCACCGGACCTGATCCAGGCGCGGCGTCAGCCGGGTACGCCCGGACTGACGGTGTGGATCATCGATGCCGCCGACGCGGCGGCGGCGAATGATGATCTCCTGCAAGCCGCCGCCGCCAGGCCCGACCAGGACCTGCGCTTCGTGCTCATCGGACGCGGCCAGCGGCGGACGCCGCGCACGCTGGCCGGCGGCTGGGTGGTGGTGGACGCCAACGTGCTGGAACCGCGGACTTTTCTCGATGCGGTGGCCATGGCCGCGGGGCGACCGGTGGCGGAAGCGACCGGCGAATCCGCTACGGCAGCCGCGTATCGCAGCGATGCGGCGGGCAGTCAGGCGGCGGATGAATCCGCCAGGAGATCGGCGCGGGACGTGGCGAGGCGTCAGGGGCGACTGATCCTGGTGGCAGAGGACAACGAGACGAACCAGAAGGTGATCCTGCGCCAGCTGGCCTTGCTGGGGTATGCCGCGGATGTGGTCGGCAACGGTCGCGAGGCGCTGGAATACTGGAAGCGTGGTGACTACGGGCTGCTGCTGACCGATCTGCACATGCCGCAGATGGACGGCTACGAGTTGAGCCTGGCGATTCGGGCGGCGGAAACCGGTGATCGCCTGCCTATCGTCGCCTTGACCGCCAACGCGCTGAAGGACGAGGCAAACCGTTGCCGCGCGGTCGGCATGGATGACTACCTGAGCAAGCCGGTGCAGCTGGAGAAGCTGGGGGCCGTGCTGGATCGATGGCTGGCGGCGGCCGGGCCGGTCGCCGTGTCGTCGGCGCCGACTCCTGCGGTTCTCGATGTCGGCGTACTGGGTGCGCTGGTGGGTGACGATCCGGCGGTGATCCATGAGCTTCTGCTCGAATTCCGTGCCAGCGCGACCTCGATCGCGGCCGAGCTGTCGGCGGCCTGCGCGGATGGACATGCCGAAGCGGCGGGGCGCGCCGCGCACAAGCTCAAGTCGGCGGCGCGCGCCACGGGCGCGCTGCGGCTCGGCGATATCTGCGCCGCCATCGAGCAAGCCGGGCGATCGGGAGATCGCGACCTGCTGGCCGGCCTGCTGACGGAGTTCGAGGGCGAAATGGCGGCCGTCAAGGCATTTCTCGATGACCTGCCGAAGGAGTGAAGCCGGTATGCTGAACCGCGGACCGCGACATGAACCTGTAGACACGATGGCCGCCCGGTCAGGCGGATGCCGCGCGGACGGGAGGCTGGCGTGACGATCGGCTGGGATATCCCGCTGGTGCTCCTGAGCCTGCTGATCGCCGTGGTCGGCTCGCTGACGTCGCTGGCGCACGCCGAGCGCATGCGCACCAGCAGCGGCCGCAGGGCAAGGGCATGGATGCTTGCCGGGGGCGGTACCCTGGGTCTGACGATCTGGTCCATGCATTTTGTTGGCATGCTGGCGGCTCACTGGACGATTCCCGTCGGCTACGACCTTGGGATGACGCTGCTCTCGGCGTTGCCGGCAATCGCCGCCGCCCTGCTGGTATTCCACGTGTTGGGCGCGGCGCAGGTCGGCATGCTCCGGCTTGCCGCTGGCAGCCTGTTGATGGGGTCCGGTATCGCCGTCATGCATTTCGCCGGCATGGCGGCGATCCGGATGTCGCCACCGATCGAGCATGATCCGGTCATGGTTGCGGTTTCGCTCCTGATTGCCGTTGTCGCTTCGCTCGGAGCGCTGCTGATGATGTATCAGGGCGGTCGGTTAAGGATCCCGACCGTGCCGCGCATTGCACTGGGCAGCCTGATCATGGGCCTGGCCATTGCCGGCATGCACTACACCGCCATGTTCGCCGTGCAGGTGCGGCCGGGCAGCATTTGCCTGAGCGCCGCCCCCGGCATCGGCCAGGCGGAGTCGGCGCTGCTGGTGTCGCTGGTCGCGCTGCTCTGGTTTGGCGGGGGAATCCTCGTCGCCCTGGTGGATCAACGCAGGGCGCGGCAGCACGCGCTGATGCTGGTGCAGATCGAACGGTCGCATCTGGATCGTCGGCTGGACGACTCGAAACGCTTCACCCACGCCGCGCTCGATTCCCTGAGTGCGCATATCGCCGTGCTCGAAAATGCCGGCTGTATCCTCCTCGCCAACCGTGCCTGGCGCGAGTTCGCCGAGCAGAATGGGCTGCCGGCGGATCGGGCCGGCAAGGGAGTGAATTACCTCGACGTATGCGACCGGGCGGCGGCACAAGGGGTTGGCGAGGCCGCGACCGCCGCGGCGCTGATCCGCGAACTGCTTGCCGGCCGGCGCGAGGAGGGTGTGTTCGAGTATCCCTGCCACTCGGCGCGGGAACGGCGCTGGTTCGTTTTTCGCGCCACCCGCTTTGAAACCGCCGGTGCGCAGTTTGTCGTGGTGTCGCACGTCAACATCACGGCACGCAAGGAAGTTGAATTCGCCTTGCGTGAGAGCGAATCCGGCATGCGCAGCATGCTCGACTCCATGCTCGAAGGCTGCCAGATCGTCGGCTTCGATTGGCGCTACCGCTATATCAACAAGGCCGCCGAAGCCCACAACCGGCGCGCCAGTGACCAGATGCTGGGCAGGACCGTGACCGAATGCTGGCCGGAACTGGAGTTGACCGAGGCCTATGCGCTGATGAAAAGCAGCCTGGAGCAGCGCGTCACGCACAAGTTCGACGCCCAGTTGTCCCTTCCGGACGGCAGCAGGGGCTGGTTCCGCCTGATCAGTCAGCCGGTGGCCGAGGGCATGGCGATCTATTCCGAGGACATCCAGCAGCGCAAGCTGACCGAACGTGCGCTGCTGGCGCTGGCCTCCGACAAGTCAGGCGAGGCGTTCCTGCGGCTGGTGACGCTGTCCTTGAGCGAGTTGCTGAACGTCGAATTCGCTTTCATCGGTGAAGTCGATGCCTCGGGCGGGCGGGTGACGACACGGGCCCTGTGCGCCGACGGCGAATTGGTCGCGAATTTCTCCTACGATCTGGCCGGGACGCCCTGCGCCGATGTTGTCGGCAAGGACTTCTGCGTCTTTCCGGCGGCTGTTCAGAAGTTGTTTCCCACCGACGTTCTGTTGGCGCAGATGGGCGTCGAATCCTACTCGGCGACACCGCTCTGGAGCGCGGAGCACTTGCCGCTCGGTCTGGTCGGCATCATGTCGCGCCGTCCGCTGGGCAACGCCGAGGCGGTAAGGACGCTGCTGCAACTGATGGCCATCCGCGTCGGTGCCGAACTGGAGCGGGAGCGCGAGCAAAAGAAGTTCAAGGACTTGTTCGAGGGTTCGCCCGATGCGGTGTTGATGATCGACGCCGCCGGCAGGATACGGGCGGCGAATCGCACCGTCGAAGTCCTGTCCGGGTGGAAAACGCGGGATCTGATCGGCTCGAATCTGGGGCGCCTGATCACCAATCCCCCCGCGGTGGCCGAACCGGACGGCTGGCGGGCCTGCCTGACGGATTCGGCTTCCGCTGCGCCGGGCGCCGCCCGTGGCATCCGGGTACGCCATCGCAATGGCGATTCCATCCCGGTCGAAATCAAGCTCAGCGATCTGGAAACGCCCGAAGGCCCGATGGTGGTCGTCGACTTGCGTGACATCACCGAGCGTGAGCGGGCCGAGGAATCGCTGAGACTGCTCAACCTGGAGCTCGAAGCCAAGGTCGAAGCCCGTACCGCCGACCTGCAGCAGGCGCGAGTCGAGGCTGAACTTGCAAGCCAGGCCAAATCGGCCTTTCTCGCCGCGATGAGCCACGAGATCCGCACGCCGATGAACGGCGTCGTCGGCATGGCGGATGTGCTGCACCAGACCCGGCTCGAAGGTCAACAGGTGGAGATCGTCGACACCATCCGTGACTCGGCCTATTCCCTGCTGGGCATCATCGAGGACATCCTCGACTTTTCCAAGATCGAAGCCGGCCGCCTGGAACTTGAGAACGAAGCGATTTCGGTGAACCAGGTGGTGACACAAGTCTGCAAGATGCTCGATCACCTGGCGGCCAGGAAGCGGGTTGATCTGAGCTTGTTCGTCGATCCGGCGATACCCGCGGAAGTCCTCGGTGACCAACTGCGCCTGCGCCAGATCCTGGTCAACCTCACCAACAATGCGATCAAGTTCTGCGGCGATGGCGAGCGGCCGGGCAGGGTGTCGCTGCGCGCGACCCTTGCCGCGCGCAGCGACACGGGCGTGACCATCGAGTTCGTCGTGACCGATAATGGCATCGGCATGGACGAGCAGGCTCGGGCGCGGCTGTTCACCCCCTTCAGCCAGGCCGATATATCCACCACCCGGCGGTTTGGTGGTACCGGCCTGGGCCTGGCCATTTCCCATCATTTGCTGCAGATGATGGGAGGTGCGATCACGGTGGAGAGCCAGCCGGGAAAGGGGGCCGTCTTCATCATGCGCCTGCCCTTCGTGTCACTGCCGGCGGCCGCCGACGCCGAGGAGTCGGCCGCGCCCGTGCAAGGACTGCGATGCGTCATCGTTGGCGACGCGCAGAGCCTGGCCGATGATTTTGCCGCCTACCTGACCCATGGTGGAGCGACCGTCGCACGGGAAACGGATCTGGCCACCGCACGGGCTCGGCGTGATCCGCCCGGTCTCGCGCTATGGATCATCGATGGCGGTGGGGCCGGGCCGTCCGGCGGCGAGCTCGACCGGATCGCCGCCAGCCGTCCGGCCGAGGACCTGCGCTTCGTCGTGATCGGACGCGGCCAGCGGCGCAAGCCGCGGATCGATTGTGCCGAACTGGTTCTGGTGGATGGCAATCTGCTCGATCGCGAGACTTTTCTTTGGGCAGTGGCGGCCGCCGCCGGGCGCGTGGCAGCGGAAGCGCCCCGGGTAACTACCTCCGGTGACGCCGTGGCTCTCGCCAGTCGGCTGTCGCGCGATGAGGCGAGGCGGCTGGGCCGCCTGATTCTGGTTGCCGAGGACAACCAAACCAACCAGAAAGTGATCCAGAGGCAATTGGGTTTGCTCGGCTACGCGGCCCACATCGCGGAGGACGGGCTCAAGGCCCTCGATGCCTGGACCAGTGGCGACTTCGCACTGCTGCTGACCGACCTGCACATGCCGCACATGGACGGCTATGAGCTGGCCGCCTCCATCCGCGCCCGCGAGGGCCGCGGCCGCCTACCAATCATCGCCCTGACCGCAAACGCCCTCGCGGGGGAGGCGGAACGCTGCCGGGCTGCGGGCATGGACGACTACCTGAGCAAGCCGGTGGCGCTGGAAAAGCTGAAGACCGTGCTGGCCAAATGGATGCCGGCGGGAAACGAACCTGCGCACCATGATATCGATGCGCCGGCAAGCGTTACCGATCGGGCGCCAGCAGCGCCGGCTGCCGCCAGTCCCGCACGTCGCGGCAAGGCACCGGCGCTCGATGTCAGCGTTCTGCAAGGACTGGTTGGCGACGATCCGTCGACGATACGCAGTCTGCTTCTCATTTTCGCCGACAGCGCCGGCACGAGCGCCGCCGAACTGCGCACGGCCTGCCATGCCGGCGACCTCGCCGCCGCCGCCATGGCGGCACACAAGCTCAAGTCGGCGGCGCGCTCGGTCGGCGCCCTGGCGCTTGGCGAGGTGTGCGCCGAACTCGAAGTGGCCGGCAAGGCTGGCCGGACGGACGAGGTGGGGACGTTGCTGCAGCGCTTTACAGTTGAACTGGCCGCGGTCGATACGGCACTTGCCGGCTTGACCGCGCGACATCACCAAGAGGAAACGAACCATGGCACATAACTCCACGGTCAAGATCATGCTGCTCGACGACGAGCCCTTCATGCTCAGGCTGCTCGGTCGACAATTGGAAAACCTCGGCTTCGCGACCTTGTTTCCGCACGTCAGCGGCGCCGCGGCGCTCGATGCCATCGCCGGCCCTGGGGGGGCGCCGGACTTGATTCTGCTCGACCTCAACATGCCGGGAATGGATGGCATCGAGTTCGTCCGCCATCTCGTCGAACTGCGTTACACGGGCAGCCTGGTGCTGATCAGCGGCGAAGACGAACGCATGCTGGCGGCCGCCAGCAAGCTGGTACAGGCGCACAGCATCGATGTGCTCGGCTATCTGCACAAGCCCGTCCCGCCCGACGCGCTGGCGCGGCTGCTGGAGGGCTGGACGCCGCCGCGGCGCGGCGAGGGCCGGGTCCGGCGCGACGCCTATGGCGTCGAAACCTTGCGCGCCGCGATCGCCAATGGGGAGCTGGTCAATTTCTACCAGCCGAAGGTCAACGTCGGTGACGGCCGCGTGGTTGGCGTCGAGACTCTGGTGCGCTGGCGGCACCCGAAAGATGGCATGGTCTATCCCGACCAGTTCATCGGAATCGCGGAAGCCGGCGGGTTGATTGACGACCTTACCCGCGCTGTTTTGCGCGAAGCCCTGGCGCAGGCGCGCAGGTGGCGCGACACGGGGCTGTCACTCAAGGTGGCGATCAACGTGTCGATGGACAACCTGCGTTCGCTGAGCTTCGCCGATTTTGTCTCTTGCGAGGCGGCATCGGCGGGGGTGTCTCCCGCGGATATCGTGCTCGAGGTGACGGAAAGCCGCCTCATGGCGGACTTGCGCGTGCCGCTCGAAATCCTTACCCGGCTGCGTCTGAAGCGTTTTCGCCTGTCGATAGACGATTTCGGTACCGGGCATTCCTCCCTGGTCCAGTTGCGCGATATTCCGTTCGACGAACTCAAGATCGACCGCAGCTTCGTGCACCGCGCCTATGCCGATCCCACCTTGCGCGCGATCTTCGAAGCCAACCTGACCCTCGCCCGACAACTGGGCATCGACGTCGTTGCCGAGGGTGTGGAAGACAGTGCCGACTGGAACTTCCTGGTTAGCACTGGCTGCGACATGACACAGGGTTATTTCGTCGCACGCCCGATGCCGGCCGCGGATCTGGCCGGGTGGATCGAAACCTGGGGGGCGCGGCTGCGGCAGCAGCCCGCGGCGCTGACGGTGGGGGCGATCGCGCCCTGAGACCGCCGATCCCGTTCCTTTCGATCTGAACGGGCGAAGCGATGGCGGACCGCAAGGCCCGCGCGCGACAGCGCGGCTCAGGTGGGCGGCGCGTTCGTGTTGCGCGCGCGGCAGGTCACCAGAGGCGGTACCAGCACCAGCTCGGCGATTACGGTGTCGCCCTCCTGTCGGTAGCTTAGGCTCGCACCCGTTCGCGGCAGCAGCGCCTTCAGCAATTCGAGACCGGTACTGGTTCCCACACCACTCGCGAGATCGAAGCCCTCCGGCAGGCTCGCCGGTGCATTGGTCACCAGCAGTGTCACCTTGTCGCTTTCGATCCTGTAACTGACCTGTACCGGCCGCGCGACGTCCTGCACCCGCCGATGCTTGTCGGCATTGGTAGTCAACTCGTTGATCACCAGTGCCATCGGTACCCCTTCCTGCGGCGACAGGATGGCCTCCATGTGCTCGCTCAGGTTCCGCTGCTGGATTGGAGCGGAGCTTGGCGTGCCTTCGAGCATGGTTTCCATCAGGTCGCAAATGCGCACGTGAGCATGCGGCTTGCTGCCCTGCAAGCCGTACACCTTGGCGATCGTATTCACTCGCGTGAAGATGGCTTCCATTGCCTCGGCCAGTTCCGGGTGCCTGGCGATCGAATTGGCCATCAGGCCCAGCACCCCTTGCAGGTGATTCTTGATGCGGTGGTGCACCTCGCGAATCAGGGCTTCCCGCTGCCTGGCCTCCTGTGCGAACCTTTGTTGTTCAGACAGCTTCCTGGCGGTGATGTCTTCCGCGGCGAACGTGACTCCGCGCGACCAGTTCCCCGGTACGACCTGTGCGGAGGACAGCGCGACATCGATGATGCGGCCATCCTTGGTGAGGAAGCGGCATTCGATGTGGCCGATACCCTCGTCGGCGATCTGCCGATACTTCTCCAGGCCCACGCGCTCGAAATCCGCTTCGGTCGGGTACAGCATCCGCGCCGACCGGCCGACGAGTTCCTCCGTCGCATAGCCCGTCATGGCGCAAAACGCCGGATTCACTTCGATGAAGACCCGGTCCGCCAGAACGCCGATGCCCACCGGGGCCGACCGCAGGATGCTGCGGAGCCGCCCATCGCTCATCGATAATTCTTCAGCCAGCCGTCGGGGTGCGCTGATGTCGTGATGCGAGACTACCGCGCCCCGTCCGTCCCGCTCCAGGGGCGTCACGGTCATCGCGAACCAGCGCTGCGCATGCGGCTCATGGCATGGGTATTCCTGCTCATACCTGGGAAGGCGGCCCTCGAGAACCGCCTGGATGCCGCTGGCCGCCGCCAGGGCGTCCCCGGCATCGTGGCCGGCAGCCGTGCGGCAGATGTCCAGGTAGTTCGTGGCAACATCGACGTTGCAGGGCAGGCGGCCCGGCGCCGGGGGGTTGTCGTGGGCAAAGCGGCGCCAGGCCGCGTTTACCTCGACAACGACTCCTCGCCTGTCCACCACCGCCACCTGGGCCGAGACGCCGTCGAGGATCGCCTGCTTGAACGTTTGCATCTCCCGTAGGGCGAGTTCGGTTTGCTTGCGCTCGGTGATGTCGCGGCCGACGGACTGGATCTCGGCAAGCCTTCCGGCATCGTCGAAGAAAGCCCGGCTGGCGAACTGCATCCAGCCCAGATCGCCATTCTCGGTACGGAAGCGGATCTCGCTCACCGCCGTGGGCCTGCCGGGCGCCAGTTCCCTCAATTCGGCCTCGACGCCGGGCAGGTCTTCGGGATGTACCATCGGTTGCCAGCGGCGGCCAATGAGCTCCGCGGATGTCTTGCCCGATCTGCTGCAAGCGACAGCGTTGACAAATGTAAGTGTTCCGTCCGGCAGGAAACGGATTATCAGGTCGGTCTGCTGGTCGACCACCGTCCGGTACCGTTCCTGGCTCTGGCGCAGCGCCTCGTCCGCCACCTTGCCGGCCGAAATGTCGCGGATAAAGCCAAACAGCAGCGGCGCCTCGACGGCGGGCACGCAATAGGCGCTGACCTCGACGACGATGCTGTCGCCATCCTTGCGCCGGTGCCGGGTCTCGAATCGATCATGGCCGCGCGCGATGATCTGGCGCATGTGCTCGGCGGCTCGCGCGTCGTCCTCAAGTAGATCGATGTCGTGGATGGAAAGCGCCAGCATCTCGTCCCGCCGGTAGCCCAGCATGGCGCAGGCGGCGTCATTGCAGTCGAGGAGGCGGCCATCGGCCGCAATCTTCCAGAATCCGTCCATCGATGCCTGGATGATGGTGCGGTATTCCTGGTCGGATCGGCTGTGACCAGGCGAGGCCCGCTCACTGTCGGGCATGAGGTGCTCCAGGGCGGACAGGCGCTCGATCAGTTGCTCGCGCGACAGGCTGGCGTAGTCGTTCATGTCGTCAGGCGTCCGCTCATCGGGCGCTCCCCCATGGGGTGTCGACACCCGGCGTTGCTCAATTCGGTGGCAACAGCGATCAAGGTCAGGCCACCATCATCCGTCGAAGGGACGCGGCAGGTGGTGAAACCATTTCGGTCTATCTGGGCGCCCATGAGGTACCAGTTTTCCAAAAGTGCACACGATACAAGACATTTTGCCGGGGCGGGGAAGCCGTCCTGGCTGGACATGGTGACCCGCGCCGCGGCTCCACCCTGGATCTGCGGCCTGCACGCCTGTGCCCGCGAAGCGATCCGAGCCGCGCTCGACGCCGAAGGACCAGACGGACTTCTCGTCGGGCTGCCGAATTGGTTGCCCGCCGGCGGACTGGAGTCCAGGGTGAAGGATGCGGCGCAGGCGTATATCGGGCCTGGACGCGTGCGTGATTTGTGATACCGCCGTCGGCGCGGCGGTATCATTGGCGCCTTCGATTTCCCGGTAGCGTCCCTTGTTGATCCCCCCCGTAGTACCCGGCACCGTCGGCCCCTGTCCGGTGGCCCCCGACGCCCTGAAGGGCATTGTTCGACAGCAGACCAATCCTGCGCGCTGGAACGGCGGCGGCTGGGATGCCTACGTCGCCGAATTGCGCGCGGCCGGTGTCGAGGTCGCGGAAAGCATGGCCACACGCGGCATTTTCGCCACCGATGCCGGCGGCACGGCCTACGGCATGCCCCACGGGGTGGTGGTCGCGCGCAGCACGGCCCAGGTTGCTGCGCTGTTGAAGGCAGCGCAGGCGCATCGCGTGCCGGTCACGGTGCGCGGCGGTGGCCTCACCACCGAAGGCGAATCCGTCGCCTATGGCGGCGTGCTGCTGGACATGACCGGCATGAGCCGCGTGTTGCATGTCGACGCGGACGCGTTGACCGTGCGCTGCGAGGCCGGCATTTACTGGCACGCGCTGGCCGAGGAATTGCGGCGGGAGAATCTGGATTACCTCTCGGCGCCGCTCAACATGACCTCGTCAGTCGGCGGCACGCTGGGCGTCGGCGGCATCGATGTGAATTCCGCGCGCCTCGGGTGCAGCGCCGACCAGGCCATCGCCTTGCGGGTGGTGACGCCGACCGGCGACATCGTCGAGTGTTCCGACAGCGAGAATGCCGAGCTCTTCCAGCGCGTGATCCTCGGCTACGGCCAGTTCGGCGTGATCACCGAAGTCACCCTGCGCGTCCGGCCCTACACCCCGCTGCGCATGCATTACTACTATTACTCCTCGCTGCGCACGGCAATCGAAGACCTGCAATTGCTGGACCGCAATGACGCCAGCGATTACTCGGGCATCCTCACCATCATGGACTGCGCGGTGAACCTCCTGGTCGCCTTCGATTCCGACGAGCGTGAGGCGGCCTTCAAGGCGACCTGGGAACAGCGCCTGCGCGGCTATGGCGAGTTCGGTTTCGCCCTGTGCATGGCCGGGCACTACGCGTTGCGGCCGTGGCAGATCGGTGAGGCGCTCTACCTGCTGAGGCGCAAGCAGGCCGTATTTCCCGAGTTCCGCCGTCCCGAGTTTCATCGCGACGGGCGCATGGACGACCGCAGCGTGGTCTTCTCGCGCGCGGTCTGGAAGCATTGGGGCTCGCGCAACATGGTGATCCCCGACCTGGCGACATCGGCCGATCGTTTCGTCGAGGCTGTCGAGCGCGGCAACGCGGTCTGCCGCAAGTATTTCCGCCATTACACGTTGTATTGCGTCGGCATAAAGCTGCGCGCCGACCACGCCCCGCATTACGAGATGAGCTGCGTTCCGCCCGGCGCCGAAGGCTGGGCCTATGGCTGCGAGTTCGAACCCATGATCGAGGGCGAGGTGTACAGCCGCGACCACTTCCAGTCCTTCAAGAATGCGATCTACGACATCGGTGTGGATATGGGTGCCAGCTACTACCGCTTCGGCGGCATGATGAAAGGCTACATCCGCCGCGTCTTCGGCGATGCGCTGGTCGATCGCCACCTGGCCATGAAGCGCCAGGCCGATCCGGCGATGATCCTCAACCGCGACGTGATCTTCTGATGTACGCGACTACCCATCCCCGCGACTATCCCGCCTGCAGCGGCTGCAGCCTGTGCCGCCTGGTCTGCCCGATGTGGCGCCATCGCCGCGATCCGCGCTTCAGCCCCGAGGGCATTGCCAAGGCAAGGCAGAACGGCGCCGGGGTGACCGAACTTGCCGATGTGCTCGACGCCTGCACGCTCTGTGGGGCCTGCGATCCGGTGTGTCCCGAGGACATCGCGCTTTCCGACATGATCATGGACCTGCGCCGCGAACTGGAACTGCCGCCGGATCTCGCGGTGCTTCAGGTTGGCTACGAACAGGCGGCGGCGCGGGCGACCCCGGCCCCTGCCGGTGCCCTGCTGCTGCCCGGCACCGCGTTGCGCGCCGATCCGCCGCTATTGGCGCAAGTCGCGGTACTGCTCGGCTTGCGCAGTGCCGAGGATGACGGGGCTGACCTCGCCGTCGCGCTGGAAATCGGCGGCGACATCGAGTTGCAGCGCAAACGGCGCTTCCTTGCCGCCATCGACGGTCGCAGCCTGGTGGTGGGCGACGGCCTGCTGCTGCGCGCGCTGCGTCGCTGGCTGCCCGGTGCGCGCCTGCAAGGCCTGGGCGAGGCCCTGGGCAATCTGCCGGCGATACGTCGCCGTATCACCAGCGCCGACTTCTATGTGGTCGAGGCGCGCGCCTTCCATGCCGACCATGCGCGCCTGGTGGCGCACTACGACGCTCTGCGCAAGGATCGTGGCTGCACCATGAACCTCGACCTGCAACGCATCGCCATGCCGCCACGCGCCAGCGCCTATCCCGGTCTGCGCAT
Organism: Rhodocyclales bacterium; assembly: GCA_016215645.1. Taxonomy (GTDB): domain Bacteria; phylum Pseudomonadota; class Gammaproteobacteria; order Burkholderiales; family Rhodocyclaceae; genus Sulfuritalea. The sequence goes on along the minus strand of JACRIX010000061.1, from coordinate 20,824 downwards.
GGGGCCGGCGCGCGACGACCTGGAGCAGGCGCGCTGGCTGCTGCAGGGCCGACGGCCCGCGCGCATCGTGGTCGAGGATGCGGCCGAGCGCGAGCTCTTGCGCCGCGTCACCGACGTGCCGGTGCTGCACCTGGCCGAACTGGCGGCGTTGAACGAGGAACTCCATCATGCGTAATGTCGATGTCGTCATCGTCGGCGCCAGCCTTGCCGCGGCCGCCGCGGCCAAGCGCACGGTCGATGCGGGTCTGGAAACCATCATCCTTGAGCGCAAGGAGCTGCCGCGCCACAAGATCTGCAGCGGCATCCTCTCGCCGCGCGGTCACCGCTTCCTGCTGGAAAACTTCGGCCCCCTGCCGCGCGAGGTGCTGCACGAGCCGACCTCCTGCCGCGGCGTTACCTTCCACTTTCCCTGTCGCGTCGAGATGCCCATGGATTTCTTCCACGGCACCACGCCGCACCTGCACCGCAAGTATTCCGACTACTGGGCGATCCAGCGCAGCGGCGCCGAGGTGCACGACCAGACCTCGTTTGCCGGCCTGGAACAGCGCGGCGATCATGTGATTGTCCATGCCCGGCGCGGCGGCGAACCCATCGCGTATCGCGCGCGCCAGGTGATCGGCGCCGACGGCCCCAGTTCGCTGGTGGTGCGCGCGGTCTATCCGGACTATACGAAGCAGATCCCCTGGTTCTTCGTCGGCCAGAAGTTCCACGAAATCATCGATTGCCCGCTCTCGCCGGACTACTTCCACTTCTGGTTCCATCCGGGGCTGGGCCACTACACCTGGAGCCACGCCCGCGACGGGCGGCAGATCGTCGGTGTCGGCTTCAAGCGCGGCGACAACTTTGCGAAGAAGCACCAGGTGGTGGAGCAATACCTGCGCGACAAGCACGGCGTGCACCTCAAGCCGGCAGACGACGACCACGAGGGCTGCGCCGAGAACTTCGGCCCTTCGCTGATCAACCGCTATGTCTTCGGCAAGGACAATGTGCTGCTCACCGGCCAGGCGGCGGGCTTCCTCAACATGATCGGCGAAGGCATGAGCTGCGCCCTGCATTCGGGCGCGATTTCGGGTGAAGCCATCGTCGAGGCGGCGCGGCGCAATCGGCCGGTGCAGGAGATCTACCGCAAGATGATTGCCTCGGAAGTGCGACGCTGCACCGACCAGTGGAACCCGCTCAAGATTGCCTTCGACCGCCCGCACGAGGCCGATTTTCCCGAGGCGCTGATGAAGCTTTCCTGGCGCGAACGCAGACTGGTGTTGCGCGACATGTGGAACTTCGTCGTACTGTTCAAGGAATTCAAGTGGGGCCGGCAGATCGCGGCGGCTGCGCTGCAGCGGCCGCTGTTCGGTGCCTACCCGGTGCAGCGCTGGCTCTGAGGGGACCGGCGATGCCTGCCGCGCGCCTGCTGCGGACGCTGAAAGCCTGGTTGCGGCGCACGCCGACGCTGCCACGCGAGTTGCAAGCCGGCAAGGAGGTAATCATGGCCATCGATGCCGGCGGTCTGCCGCTGGACCCGGCGCGCATCAACCGCATCGCGCGCGAACTCGGGCTGGAGGTCTCGGCCCGGGCGCCGGTGGAGGATACCGTCGCGCGCCTGCGTGCCGCCGTCGAGCGCGGGCTGGAAAACCTCGCCATGCAGGACGTGGCGAACCAGAAAAAGGGAGAACGCAAATGAGCATCCGCACCGTCGCTACCACGCCTTTCGGCGACCAGAAGCCCGGTACCTCGGGCCTGCGCAAGAAGGTGGCCGTGTTCCAGACGGCGAAGTATCTGGAAAACTTCGTCCAGGCCGTGTTCGACACCATAGTGGTTCCCGCCGGCGCCACGCTGACGCTGGGCGGCGACGGCCGTTACCTCAATCGCGAGGCGATCCAGGTGATCCTGCGCATGGCGGCGGCGAACGGTTTCGCCAAGGTGCTGGTGGGGCAGGGCGGCATCCTGTCGACCCCGGCGGCCTCCTGCGTGATCCGCAAGTACGCCACCTTCGGCGGCCTGATCCTGTCGGCCAGCCACAACCCCGGCGGGCCCGAGGGTGACTTCGGCATCAAGTACAACACCGCCAACGGCGGGCCGGCACCGGAAAAGACCACCGACGCCATCTTCGCCCGCAGCAAGGCGCTGACCAGGTATCGCATCGTGGACGCGCCGGACATCGATCTCGATCGCCTGGGCACGCAGGCGGTGGACGGCATGGTCGTCGAGGTCATCGATCCGGTCGCCGACTATGCCGAACTCATGGAGTCGCTGTTCGACTTTTCCGCCATCCGCGACCTGTTCGCCGGCGGCTTCGCGATCTGCTTTGACGCCATGCATGCGGTGACCGGCCCGTATGCGAAGGAAATCCTTGAGCGCCGCCTCGGCGCCCGGGCCGGCAGCGTGATCAATGGCGTGCCCCTGGAGGACTTCGGCGAGGGGCATCCCGACCCCAACCTGACCTATGCCCATCAGCTGGTCGAGATCATGTACCAGACCAATGACGCCAACCCGGCGCCCGACCTCGGCGCCGCCTCCGACGGCGACGGTGACCGCAACATGATCCTCGGCCGCGGCTTCTTCGTCACGCCTTCCGACAGCCTGGCGGTGATCGCCGCGAATGCGACGCTGGCGCCGGGATATGCCAAGGGTATTGCCGGCATTGCCCGCTCGATGCCCACCAGCGCCGCCGCCGACCGCGTCGCGCAGAAACTTGGCGTCCCGTGTTATGAAACCCCCACCGGCTGGAAATTCTTCGGCAACCTGATGGATGCCGGCCAGGTCACGCTCTGCGGCGAAGAGAGCTTCGGCACCGGCTCCGACCATGTGCGTGAGAAGGATGGCCTGTGGGCCGTGCTGTTCTGGCTCAACATCCTGGCCAGCCGTCGTCAGCCGGTGGAACAGATTCTCGAAGCCCACTGGGCCGCATTCGGTCGCAACGTCTATTCGCGTCATGACCATGAGGCGCTGCCGACCGATGTCGCCAACGGCATCATGGACCAGGTGCGCGGCGCCTTCGCCACGCTGCCCGGCAAGACCTTCGGCAACTACACGGTGAAGGTCTGCGACGATTTCAGCTACACCGACCCGATCGACGGCAGTGTCTCGACCGGGCAGGGCCTGCGCATCATTTTCGCGGACGGCTCACGCATCGTCTTTCGGCTTTCCGGCACGGGTACCGAGGGCGCCACGCTGCGCCTGTACCTCGAAGCCTTCGAGGCCGACCCGTCACGCCAGCGCGGCGACGCGCAGCTGCTGCTGGCCGACCTGATCGCCATTGCCGACGAGATCTCCGGACTCAGGGCACGCAGCGGGCGCGAGCGGCCGACGGTCATCACGTAGCCGAAGGACTCGCGTCCTTCGGCCTGCGCGTGCCGTTGCGGCGAACGGCCTACACCGCCGCCAGCGCCTGCTCCAGGTCGGCCTTGATGTCGTCGATGTGCTCGATGCCGATCGACAGGCGCACCATGTCTTCCGAGACGCCGGCCTTCTTCATTTCTTCCGGCGAGAGCTGACGATGCGTGGTCGAGGCCGGATGGCAGGCCAGGCTCTTGGCGTCGCCGATGTTCACCAGGCGCGTCACCAGCTTCAATGCATCCTGGAAGCGTGCGCCTCCGGCGGCGCCGTCCTTGACGCCGAAGGAGAGGATGCCCGAGGCACGGCCGCCCATGTACTTCTGGATCAGGCCGTGATCGGCGTGGTCGGGCAGGCCGGCGTAATTCACCCAGCCGACCTTGGCGTGGCCCTTGAGGTAGTTCGCCACCGCCAGGGTGTTCTTGCAGATGCGGTCCATGCGCAGCGCCAGGGTTTCGATGCCCTGCAGGATCAGGAAGGAATTGAAGGGCGAGATCGCCGCGCCCATGTTGCGCAGCGGCACCACGCGGGCGCGGCCGATGTAGGCCGCCGGGCCGAGGGCCTCGGTGTAGACCACGCCGTGATAGGACACGTCGGGTTCGTTGAGGCGCTTGAAGCGGGCCTTGTGTTCGGCCCAGGGGAAACGCCCGGAATCGACGATCACGCCGCCGATGCTGTTGCCATGGCCGCCGAGGTACTTGGTCAGCGAGTGCACCACGATGTCGGCGCCGTGCTCGAAGGGGCGGCAGAGGTAGGGCGTCGGCACCGTGTTGTCCACGATCAGCGGCACGCCGGCGTCATGGGCGATTTTCGCCAGCGCGGCAAGGTCGACGATGTTGCCCAGCGGATTACCGAGCGACTCGCAATAGATCGCCTTGGTCCGCGCGTCGATCAGCGGATTGAAACTGTCCGGGTTGCGGTAGTCGGCGAAGCGCACCTCGATGCCGTACTGCGGCAGGGTGTGGGCGAACAGGTTGTAGGTGCCGCCATACAGCGTGCTGACCGAGACGATGTTGTCGCCGGCTTCGGCAATGGTCTGGATGGCATAGGTGATGGCCGCCTGGCCCGATGCCAGACCGAGACCACCAATGCCACCTTCGAGTTGCGCCAGGCGCTTTTCCAGCACGTCGGTGGTCGGGTTCATGATCCGCGTGTAGATGTTGCCGGCGACCTTGAGGTCGAACAGGTCGGCGCCGTGCTGGGTATTGTCGAAGGCGTAGGATGTGGTCTGGTAGATCGGCACCGCGACGGCCTTGGTGGTGGGGTCGGGGCTGTATCCGCCATGCACGGCGATGGTTTCGATTTTCATGTTCTGGCTTCCTCCTGGCGATGGAAGGCGGGAGTATAGGGTCAGGGGGCAGACTTATGAAACGACTCTTTATTGCATTGTATTTTCTGTCTGCGCTGGCCTGGGGCCAGGGACTGGAGATCATCGGCCTGCGCCACCGCAGCGCCGAGCAGCTGCTGCCGCAATTGCTGCCTTTCGTCGAGCCGGGCGGCGCGCTGAACGGCATGAACGACAAGCTGTTCATCCGTGCGTCGGCGCGCAACGTGGCGGAAATCCGCCAGCTCATCGTGGCACTGGATACACCGCAGCGGCGCCTGATGATCAGCGTCCGCCAGGAAGGCGCCGACAGCGGATCGGATCGCGGCGCCGGCGTCACCGGGCGCGTGGACGTCGGCGCCGGCGGTACGGCGATTTCGGGCCGCGGGCATCTCTACCAGTCGGACAGCCGCAGCCGGCGCGACATCGCGCAGCAGGTGCAGACCATCGACGGTGGCCGCGCCGCGATCATGGTCGGGCAAAGCTACTTCCTGCCGATGCGGCAACTGGTGCTGACGCCGGCCGGCGCCGTCGTGTCGGAAACCCTGGTGCAGCGCGACCTCGGCACCGGCTTCGTCGCCGCGCCGCGCCTCGCGGGCGAGCGCGTGACCCTGGAGATCAGCCCGCGCGACGACACGGCGGGGGCAGCGCCGGGATCGGTGAACAGCACGCGGCTGATCACCACCGTCAGCGGCCGGCTCGGCGAGTGGATGGAACTGGGCGGCTCGGTGGGCGAACAGCGTGGCAGCACCGGCGCGATCACCAGCTATGGCACCCAATCGGCGTCCCGCCAGCGCCGACTCTTGCTCAAGGTCGAGGAACTGCACTAAGCTCGCGGAACGCTTCAGTTGGATGGCCATTCGAGGGATACCACATGAAGTACTTGCTGTGCATTGCCGCCGTTGCTCCCGCCCTGTGTTTTGCCCAGGTGGAAGTCCACGAGTTGACGACCCGCCCCGAGGTGACGCTGCGCCTCGTGTACTCCAGGGCACCGAACGCGGTCGCCAGCGCCGTGTTGTTCCAGGGGGGCGCCGGCGCCATCGGAATCTTCCCCAACGGCTCGATTCGAGTCGAGAATTTTCTTTCCGGCGGCGCACGTCGCTTCAACGACAACGGGATCAGCGTGGCCATCGTCGATGCGCCCTCCGATCGGCGCGTGCTCGACGATTTTCGCCATACGCGCGAGCATGCGGAGGATGCCGCCGCGGTGATCGCTTTCCTGCGCCAGCGGGAAAGGCTGCCGGTATGGACCATCGGCACCAGCAATGGATCGCTTTCGGCGGCGACGGCTGCCGCCATGCTTGGCGAACGCGGCCCGGATGGCATCGTGTTGACGGCCTCGACCACGCGCCAGCCGGTGGCGGCGGCGCACCCGGTGACGCTGGCGAAGCTGGACCAGATCACCCAGCCGGCCTTGTTTGTCCATCACCGGGACGATCGCTGCCAGGTGACACCCTACGACGCCATTCCCGGCGTGATGGCGACGATGAAGAAATCCAGGCGGGTCGAGCTGATCAGCGTCGACGGTGGGGACAACCAGGGCAATCCCTGCCATACCGGACACCACCAGTTCCTCGGCATCGAGGCGGCGGTGACGCAGAAGATCGCCGACTGGATCCGCCAATACCAGGCATCCGCCGCCGGCAAATAGGCCGAGGCCTGACGCCGATGGAAACGTCCACCCCACAACAAGGAGAATCCGCATGCCCCGATATCTGCTGGCAAAACTGGTCGCCGCCGCGTTACTGACGTTCGGCGGGATCGCGCAGGCCTACGACAAGCCGGTCGAGAAAAAGAGCTTCACGCTGTCGTCCTACACCACCGCGGGCGGCAAGGCCATCGCCCCGGTCAAGGTCGGCTACGAGACCTACGGCACGCTCAATGCCGCCGGCGACAATGCCGTGTTCATCGCCCACTTCTATTCCGGCACCTCGCATGCCGCCGGGAAATACAAGGAAAGCGATGCCGCGCCGGGTTACTGGAACTCGATCATCGGGCCGGGCAAGCCGATCGATACCGACAAGTATTTCGTGATCTCGGCCGACACGCTGGCCAACCTCAATACCAAGGACCCGAACGTCACCACCACCGGCCCGTCCTCGATCAACCCGGCAACCGGCAAGCACTACGGCATGTCCTTCCCCGTGGTTTCGATGCGTGATTCGGTGCGCGTGCACAAGGCCTTGCTCGACTCGCTGGGCGTGAAGAAATTGCAGGCGGTCGCAGGTGCCTCGGGCGGCTCGGTGCAGGCCATGGAGTGGGCGGTGAATTACCCCGACTACGTCGAGCGCGTGATCCACGTCATCGGGCCCGGATTCTCGATCTCGCCCTGGGTCATCGGCCTGCTCGACGCCTGGGTGCTGCCGATCAAGCTCGATCCGAAGTGGAACAAGGGCGACTACTACGGCAAGGAAGAGCCGCTCGATGGCGTTGCCCAGGCGCTGAAGCTGGTGACCCTGACGGCGCGCCACTGGGGCTGGGCGGAGAAGAGCTTCGGCTACAAGCTGGCCGACGCCAACAAGAGTCCGGGTGACGAACTATCCAACGTCTTCCTGATCGAGGACACCTTGCAGAAAGCCGGCATGGCGCGCGCCAAAACCACCGACGCCAACAACAAGATCTACATGGCCAAGGCCAACCAGCTCTACAACGTCGAGAGCGAGGTCGGCAGGATCAAGGCGAAGATCCTCTTTGTGCCGGCGGCCTCCGACCTGATTTTCCCGCCGGAGTTTTCGAAGAAGGCAGCGGAGCGCTTCATCGCCCAGGGCGGCAAGGCCGAGGTCTTCGTCATCGAGGGCGACGGCGGCCATCTCGACGGTGTGCTCAACGTCGCCAAGGCCGGCGAGGCCATCCGCGGCTTCATGGCGCGCTAGCCGGCAACGGCGACACGCAACGGCGCGGCAAACCCCGCGCCGTTTTCTATTGGGTTTCCGGCAGCAGGTTGCGGCGGACAAAGCCGATATGAACGCGTAGCCCATAGAACATGTCGCCGAAGGAAGCCGGGATCGCGATGCGATTCACTGCCGACTCGATGTGATCGAGCTGGCGCAGCAGTTCTTCGCGGCGCCTGGCGTCGACGTCCGGCTTGAAGGCCTCGCGTTCAAGGTCCAGCAATACCTGATACCAGCGATAGATGCGCGACTCGATGCGCCAGCGGTAGATCATGGGCGCGAATTTCAGCGCCGGCAGCAGCAACAGCACGATGGGCACCAGGAAGGCCAGCACGCGCGCGATCAGCGTCGCCAGCCAGAACGGGAAGGTCCGGTAGAGGAAGGTCTTGCCCGTGGCGTAGTAGCGCGTGGCATCGGCGCTGAGGCGGAACTCGCCTTCACGCGCGGCGGGGAACTCGCCCTGCTTGCGATACAACCCCGGGCGTCCATGCACTTCGCGCGCGGCTTCCAGCAGCAAGTCGGACAGGGCCGGATGCAATGATTCGCGCGCCACCAGCTGCACCGTCGGGCCGATCAGCCAGATGTCGTCCGGCGGCAGGTCATTGCCCAGGTCGAGGCTGCCGCGCGGCAGATGCAGCTTGTTCAGCGTATGCATGCGCCGCACATAGGCGTCGGCCTGGGTGAAACTGAACAGCTGCACGCCGCCGTCGCGCATCAGCTTGCGGATCACGGTGCGGTCCGTCGAGTCGCCCATCAGGAAGATCACATCCGCGCGATTTTCGGCGAGCGCCTTCGCCGGATCCTCGAAATCCGTCTCGTCGATCACCGTGCCGTCGCCCGGCGCGATGCCGTTGAGCTTGAGCAGCGCCAGCGCCAGGCCGTGTGTGCCGCTGCCGGCCGGGCCGATGTTGATGCGGCGGCCCTTGAAGGCCGACAGCAGTTCTTCCTTCCTGCCGCGATGGAACACCGTCAATGGCTGGTAGGCCACGGCACCCAGGGACAGCAGCTGATCGTAGGTTTTGTCGCCCGCCGCGCCGCCGAGCACGAATCCGATGTCGACAGGCTGCTTCGGATCGGCCAGGCGCTTCAGGTTGTCCGCCGAGCCGTCGGAGGGCAGGATCTTGACTGCAACCCCCTCGCGTTCGAGGATCTTCTGGTAGCGCTCGGCCGTGCGCTGGAAGCTGGAGCCGGGCGGCCCGCTGGTGATGGTCAGCGTGCGCGGTGCGGCGGTATTGAGGAAGAGGAAGGCGGTCAGTGCCACCACCAAGCCGACCAGCAGGATGGAGCCTACCGTGATGACCAGGCCGCGACCGAAGACGTTGGTGAGCCGGTTCCAGGCATGGAGCAGGAGGATTTTCGGCGAGGTCATGGGGCGCGGCGTGAAGGGATGGCGTCGATTCTAGCGTTGGTGCTGAAAGATCGCCGTATCGCCAGCGCCGACTTCCCGATCACCGGCAGGTCGTCGTCCCAGTCAATGCCGCTCCGGATCGAGCCACTGCAGCAGCATGAGGAACAACTGCTCCGGAACGACGGGCTTGACCAGGAAGTCGTTCATGCCGGCCGCCAGGCAGCGTGCCTTGTCCTCGGCGAAGGCGTTGGCGGTCATGGCGACGATGGGCGTGCGCTCATGGCCGGGAAGCTCGCGTATCCGCCGTGTCGCATCGAGGCCGTCGATGTTCGGCATCTGCATGTCCATCAGTATCGCCGCGTGGGTGGCGTGCCGCGCCCGGGCAATTGCCTGGGCGCCGTCCTCCGCCGTGTCGACCACCAGGCCGGCCGCCTCCAGCTGGAGTCGCGCGACTTCGCGGTTGAGCAGGTCGTCGTCCACCACCAGGATGCTGCAACCGCCGTGGCGGCGTCGCAGTTCCGCCTCGGCCTGTCCGATCGCCGCTGCCACCCCGGCATCGCCGTTCCGGCCCTTTTTCAGCCGGGCGGTGAACCAGAAGCGGCTGCCCATGCCGGGAACGCTTTCGGCCCCCGCCTGCCCGCCCATCAGCACGGCCAGGCGCCGAGTGATGGCGAGCCCGAGTCCGGTGCCGCCGTACTTGCGCGTGGTCGAGTTGTCCGCCTGCTCGAAGGCGCTGAACAGGCGCGCCATGGTTTCCGAGCCGATGCCCACCCCGGTATCCTCGACCGTGAAGCGGAGCAGGGCGTGGTCGCCGGACTCCTCCTCCACCTCCAGGCGCAGCGTGACGGTGCCGGCTTCGGTGAATTTGACGGAGTTGCTGGCGTAGTTGAGCAGGGCCTGTTGCAGGCGGGTGGCGTCGCCGCGCAAGCCGGCTGGAATCGTCGCCGATTCGACACGCAGGACCAATCCCCTGGCCCGGGCGCGTTCGCCGATGATGGACGTGACGTCGGCGAGCAGACGCCGGATATCGAGCGGGCTGTCATCCAGGCTGAACTTCCCGGCTTCGATTTTCGACAGGTCGAGGATGTTGCTGATGATGCCCAGCAGATGTCTGCCGGCGCCGTCGATCTTGTCGAGGCGTTCGGCCTGGTGTGGCGTGATCTGATCGCGGCGCAGCAGGTGGGCCATGCCGAGGATGGCATTCATCGGCGTACGGATTTCGTGGCTCATGTTGGCGAGAAACGCGCTCTTCGCCTGGTTGGCCGCCTCCGCAGCCTCCTTGGCCGCAGTGAGCAGGCGATTTGCCAGCTCCAGTTCGGCGGTGCGCGCGCGGACGCGCCGTTCGAGTTCGGCGTTGAACGCGCGGACTTCCTCTTCCGCCTGCTTGCGCGCGGTGATGTTGCTGCCGGTACCGTGGTAGCCGACAAAGCGACCGGTGTCGTCGAACCAGGGCTCGCCGTTGATGCTGTACCAGCGGACTTCGCCCTTGTCGTCGGCGATCCGGTATTCGAAGTTGCGGAAGGGCAGGTGGGCGTCGAGGATGGCGCGATGGGCTGCCCATTGCTGCGGCGTCAAGTCGATGTTGAGCTCCCAGCGCGTCTTGCCGATGGTGTCGGCCGGCGGCGTGAAGTCCTGGGCAAAGGCGCCGGAAAACCCGGTGAAGCGGAAGTTTTCATCTTGCTGCCAGAACCAGTCGGACGACAGGGTCGACAGGGCCCGGAAGCGCCGCTGACTTTCTGCCAGCGCCGCCTCGATACGCTTGCGCGCCCCGATGTCGCGCCAGGTGCAGTACAGCACCTGGCGATCGCCGACGTCGATCGCACAGAGCGTGACCTCGGCGATGAAGTTGCTGCCATCGGCGCGGGTATGGGTCCACTCGAAGCGGTGCTGCCCCTTCTCCTGTGCGATCGACATCATCCGCTCCGCCTTGGCGTAGGAATCCTCGCCGTCGGCCTGGGTCGGTGGCGAGAGCTTCGACGGATGCAGGCTGAGAAATTCAACCCGGTTACGGTAGCCGAGCATGCTCAGCGCCGCCTCGTTGCATTCAACGAATCGGTGGTCGTCGATGATCCAGGTCGGATCCGGCGACGACTCGAACAGCCTCCTGAACCAGCCTTGGTCAGGGTTGAAGGCCTTGGATGACATTCGCGCAGTCTATGTCTTCCGCCGAGCAATGGATAGTCCGTCGTGGGGCTCGCCGGGCAGTGCCCGTTGCCGTTTCCAATCCAGCGCTCGACCGTCGTCGGTCGGGTCGGCGTCGGCCTCGTCCGACCAGAGCACCTCTCGGTCCTGGCAGCGAGAGGGCACCGTCGGCGAGGGCGTGCACGCCAGGCCAAGCGCCTCCTCCACCGCCTGCGGGATGGGCACCCTCCTTGCCGCCTGGTCCATCCGGGTTTGCATATCGCCGTGCCGCCAGCGCCGACTCTTGTCTTTGCCCCCGGCAGCGCGTGCTACCATGCCGCGCCCGCCATGCCCGATCCCAAGCAACACATTGAGCGCATCTTCGCCCCCGAGGGGCCGCTTGCCGGCGCCGTACCGGGCTTTCGTGCGCGTCCGCAGCAAGTCGAAATGGCGCTGTGCATCGCCGCGGCGATAACGAACAACCAGGCGCTGGTGGCCGAGGCCGGCACCGGCACCGGCAAGACGTTCGCCTACCTGGTGCCGGCGCTGCTCTCGGGCGGCAAAGTGATCATCTCTACCGGCACCAAGACCCTGCAAGACCAGCTTTTCAACCGCGACCTGCCGACGGTGCGCGATGCGCTGGGCGTGGGCGCGACCATCGCCCTGCTCAAGGGGCGCGCCAACTACGTCTGTCCGTATCACCTGGAGCGCGCGCTGTCGGCGGCGCGATTGGCCACGCGCGAGGAGGCGACACACCTGCGCAAGATCGTGCGCTTTGCCGAGCGCACCCGGACTGGCGACAAGGCGGAATGCGACGACGTGCCCGAGGACTCGGGCGCCTGGGCGGTGGCGACCTCGACGCGCGAAAACTGCTTGGGCCAGGAATGTCCCCACGCCAAGGGCTGCTTCGTCACGGCGGCGCGGCAGGAGGCGCTGATGGCCGACGTGGTGGTGGTCAATCATCACCTGTTCTTTGCCGATGTCATGCTCAAGGACGAGGGCATGGGCGAGTTGCTGCCGGCCTGCAATACCATCATCTTCGACGAAGCCCACCAGTTGCCCGAGGTCGCCGGCCTGTTCTTCGGCGAGAGTCTCTCCACCAACCAGATCATCGAGCTGGCGCGCGATACCCGTAACGAAGGCATTGTTTCGGCCAAGGATTACGCCCCCTTGCAGGACGCGGCGAACGTGCTGGACAAGGCGGCCCGTGACCTGCGCCTGGCGGTGAAGGGCGAGAACCTGCGCCTGCCGGCGGCGCGCATCGAGTCCGAGGCCGCGTTCATCGAGGCCCTGCATGGCCTGGCGGCGGCGATCGCCGAGCTTGACCGTCATCTCGGCACCCAGGCCGAGCGCGGCGAGGGCCTGGCCAACTGCCTGCGCCGCAGCCAGGAGCTGGCGGCGGCCCTGCAGCGCTGGCGCGGTGGCAGTGCCGATCCCGAAGTCGCGGGGGGGGACGAGGTCGTCAAGTGGGTCGAGGTGTACCTGCAGGCGCTATCCCTCAATCTCACGCCGCTGGACATCGCGCCAATCTTCCAGCGCCAGATGGAGGGCCATCCGCGCGCCTGGATCTTTACCTCGGCGACGCTCGCCGTGGGCAGCAATTTCTCGCATTACTGCGGCGAGCTGGGCCTGGCCGAGGCCGTCACGGGCGTCTGGGGCAGCCCCTTCGACTATGAGAAGAACGCGCTGCTGTACGCGCCGACGCACATGCCCGACCCGAACAGCCCGCTTTACCAGGAGGCGGTGGCGGAGGCCGCCTGGCCGGCGATCCGCGCTTCCGGCGGGCGGGCTTTCGTGTTGTGCACCAGCTTGCGCGCGATGCGTCGCCTCCGCGAGCTGCTGCAGGAAAAGCTCGCCGCGGAGGGGCTCGACCTGCCGCTCTTGATGCAGGGCGAGGGTTCGCGCAGCGAGCTGCTGGAGCGCTTCCGCTTCCTCGGCAATGCGATCCTGGTGGCCAGCCAGAGCTTCTGGGAGGGCGTGGACGTGCGCGGCGAAGCGCTTTCGCTGGTGGTGATCGACAAGCTGCCCTTCGCCCCGCCCGACGATCCGGTGCTCGCCGCGCGCATCGACAAGTTGCGCGCGGCGGGGCGCAATCCCTTCATGGAATACCAGCTGCCGCGCGCCGTGATCAGCATGAAACAGGGCTCGGGCCGCCTGATCCGCGACGAGGACGACCGCGGCGTGCTGATGATCTGCGACCCGCGACTGACCGGCAAACCCTACGGCAAGGCGGTGTGGCGCTCGCTGCCGCCGATGCGGCGCACGCGCGAGATCGCCGATGTCGAGGCCTTCTTCGTTGGCGCCCAGCCGGTAAAATCGGAGACATGAACAGCAGCATCCAACTCGCCGAGCGCCTGAATGCCGACTGCCAGTGCGTCTCGCTTGACCGCGGGCGCCTGGAGGTGGAACTGGAGCGCGTCAGTCCCGGCTTCCACGCCGAGGTCATGGCGGGGCGTCCGCACTTGTTTTCGTCCTCGGTGGCCTTCGTCGGTGCCGAGCACGTGGCGCGCATGGCGCGGCTGGTGGCCGCCGTCGAGCGCGTGGTGGCCCTGCCGGCGTACCGCGCGCATGTCCTGTCCTGGGCGCCGGAGAGCGCGCGGCACGCGACGCCGGCGCGCGGGGTCTTCCTCGGCTATGACTTCCATCTCGGTATCAGCGGTCCGCAACTGATCGAGATCAACACCAATGCCGGCGGCGGCCTGCTCAATGCGCTGCTGGCCCGCGCGCAGAAGGCCTGCTGCGACGATGTCGAAGCACTCTTGCCGGGCGACCTCGGCGCCGACACCCCGGAGCACCTCTTCCTTGAAATGTTCCGCGCCGAGTGGCGGGCGTACGCCGACGGCGCAGGCAACGTCACGCCGCTGCGCAGCGTGGCCATCGTCGACGAAGCCCCGCGCGGGCAATACCTGTATCCCGAATTCGTGCTGTTCCAGCGCCTCTTCGAGCAGGCCGGCATCCGCGCCGTGATCTGCGATCCGGCCGAGCTGGCGGTTCGCGATGGCGGATTGTGGTGCAGGGACCTGCGCATCGACCTGGTGTACAACCGGCTCACCGACTTCACGCTGGATGCACCGGCCAGTGCCGCGCTGCGCGCCGCCTGGCTGGCCGACGCCGCGCTGATCACGCCGCATCCGCAGGCCCATGCGCTGTATGCCGACAAGCGCAACCTGGTGGCACTGTGCGACGAGGCCCGGCTCGCCTCATGGGGCGTGGATGCGGAAACGCGGTCGATACTGGCGGCGAAGATTCCGCGCACTGAACTGGTTCAGCCGCACATGGCGGATGATCTCTGGGCGCGGCGCCGGCAGCTCTTCTTCAAGCCGGCGGCGGGCTATGGCTCGAAGGCCGCCTATCGCGGCGACAAGATGACCAGGCGCGTATTCGAGGAAGTCCTGGCCGGCAATTACATCGCCCAGGCCCTGGTGCCGCCCTCGTCACGCACCTTGCGGGTTGGGGAAGCGCCGGTGGAACTCAAGCTCGACCTGCGCAACTATGTCTATGCCGGCCACGTGCAGTTGATCGCGGCGCGCCTGTGGCAGGGTCAGACCACCAATTTCCGCACCCCCGGCGGGGGATTCGCGCCGGTGCTGACCGTGCCGTCGCCGGAGGCCGTGGCATGAAGGTATTCGGACTCGCCGGATTTTCCGGCTCGGGCAAAACCACCCTGCTGGAGGAACTGATTCCGCGCCTCAATGCAGCTGGTCTGCGGGTCTCGCTGATCAAGCACGCCCACCACCGTTTCGACATCGATCAGCCGGGCAAGGATTCCTACCGCCTGCGCGAGGCGGGCTGCTCCGAGGTGCTACTGGTCTCCGACCACCGCTGGGTGCTGATGCACGAATTGCGCGGTGCGCCCGAGCCGTCGTTCGATGACCAGATGGCGCGCTTCTCGGACTGCGACCTGGTGTTGGTGGAAGGCTTCAAGCAGACGCCGATTCCCAAACTGGAAGTGCATCGCCCGTCGGTGGGCAAGCCGCTGATCGCCGGCACCGGCGTCGAGACCATCGTCGCCGTCGCCACCGATGACCCGGCGGCGCTGGCGGGGAAGACGACGTTGCCGATACTCGAACTCAACGACCGCGACGCGATCGCGGCTTTCATCCTTCGTCACCTGGGGTTCCGGAATGCTTGACTACGACGACGCGTTGGCGCGCCTGTTGGCGGGTGCCGTGCCCCTGAAAGCGACGGAGAGCGTGGCGACGCACTCGGCTGCCGGCCGCATTCTCGCCGAAGGCCTGCGCTCGCCCATAGACGTGCCGCCGCTCGACAACAGCTCGATGGACGGCTATGCCTTGCGTTGCGCCGACCTGCCGGCAAGCGGGTCCGCGCTTGTCGTGGCGCAGCGCATACCCGCCGGCAGCGTCGGCCACAGCCTGGCGCCGGGCACGGCGGCGCGCATCTTCACCGGCGCGCCGGTGCCGGTCGGCGCCGATGCGGTGGTGATGCAGGAGCTGTGCAGCGTCGCGGGCGAGGCGATCACGGTGAACCATGTGCCGCATCCCGGCGAGTGGATCCGCCGTCGCGGCGAGGACATCGCCGCCGGTGCCGAGGTGCTGACCCCGGGTACGCGACTCACGGCCGCCCATGTCGGCGTTGCCGCCTCGGTGGGCGCGGCGCAATTGCGGGTGTTCCGGCGCCTGCGCGTGGCACTGTTTTCCACCGGCGACGAACTGGCGATGCCGGGCGAACCACTCAAACCGGGCGGCATCTACAACTCGAATCGCTATACGCTGCGGGCCCTGCTCGAAGGCCTGGGCTGCGTGGTCGCCGACCTCGGCATCGTGCCCGATACCCGCGAGGCCACGCGCGCCGCCCTGCGCTCCGCCGCCGCCGGCAACGACCTGATCCTGACCAGCGGCGGCGTTTCGGTCGGCGAGGAAGACCACGTCAAGCCCGCGGTCGAGGCCGAAGGCTCGCTCGATCTGTGGAAGATCGCCATCAAGCCGGGCAAGCCGCTGGCCTTCGGCAGCGTGCGGCGGCCGGCGGGCGAGGGCGGGTCGGCCTTCATCGGCCTGCCGGGCAATCCGGTGTCGAGCTTCGTCACCTTCCTGATGCTGGTGCGGCCCTTCATCCTCAAGGCGCAGGGCGCTTCCGAACTGAGGCCAAGGGCGCGCGCGTTACAGGCGGATTTCGATTACAAGGGCGATCCACGCCGCGAGTTCCTGCGCGCCAGGATCAACGAAACCGGCGGGCTCGACCTGTTCGCCAACCAGAGTTCCGGAGTGCTCACTTCCTGCACCTGGGCCGACGGCCTGATCGACAATCCGCCGCGCCGCGCCATTGCATCCGGCGACATGCTGCGCTTCCTGCCCTTTTCCGAGCTGCTATAGTCAAACGATGACGATCAAAGTCCTTTTTTTCGCCGGCCTGCGTGAGGCGCTCGGCGTCGGCGCCGAGTCCCTGGCCCTGCCGTCGGGTGTCAGCACCGCCGGCGCATTGCGCGATCACCTCGCCACGCGCGGCGATCCCTGGGTGGCGCTGGCGACGACCAGGAACCTGCGCGTGGCGGTGAATCAGCAAATGGTCGGCCTCGACGCCGCCGTCAAGTCCGGCGACGAGGTGGCCTTCTTCCCGCCGGTGACCGGGGGCTGAGATGAGCGTCAGCGTCCAGGAAGCCGACTTCGACAGCGGCAACGAAATCGCGGCGCTGAGTGCCGGGCGTGACGATGTTGGCGCGGTGGCGAGCTTCGTCGGTCTGGTGCGCGCCGACAAGGCGGAGGGCGAAGCCAGTACGGTCGCCGCCGTGAAGGCCATGACCCTGGAGCACTATCCCGGCATGACCGAGAAGGCGCTGCAGGAAATCGTGGTCCAGGCACAAGCGCGCTGGGAACTGCTCGGCGTGCGCGTCATTCACCGGGTCGGCCGCCTGCTGCCGGGCGACCGGATCGTCTTCGTCGCGGTGGCCTCATCGCATCGCGGTGATGCCTTCGCCGCCTGCGAATTCATCATGGACTACCTGAAGACTCGCGCACCCTTCTGGAAGAAGGAAGAGACCCCGCAGGGCGGACACTGGGTCGATGCCCGCGACAGCGACGATGCGGCCGCGGAGCGCTGGAGCGGCTGCGCACAATAAAAACGGCTGACCGCTTGCGCGGCCAGCCGTCCGGGGGGCTCCTCCTCCCTGATGCTTACTTGCGCTTGGCGCCGGCCTTCTTGACCGACTCGCCGACGGTGTTCATGGCGGCGGTGGAGGTCTTGGCGATCTGCTCGAAAGCCTGGTTGGCGGTGGCGATCGCCTGCTGGAAGGACTCCATCATGTTCGGCGTCTGGCCCGGCAGGTTCTTCATGAAGGCCTGGAAGGACTCGGCCATGTCCTGGCTGCCCGAGGCGAGTTGCTCGGTGATCAGGCGCGCGAATTCGGCGCGGGCGCCGTTGCCGATCTCGGCGATCTGCTGGGCGGCGGCGACCATGCGTTGCGTGGTCTCCTGGGCATACTGGGTGCGCAATTGCATCATCGCCTGCGGATCGCGGGCGGTGGTCTGGGCCTTGGCATTCTCCACGCCGGACTGGAACATCTCTTTCGCCAGCTCGGTTTGCAGGGCCATGATGCGCTGCGAGTTCTCGATCGAAAGCTGCGCCAGACGCATGGCGGCTTCCATGTTCTTGCGCTGCAATTCGCTGAATTGTTCGACTTTGCCTGCCATGATCCTTCTCCTGTGATTGAATCGAAAGATTCAATGTAACACCAATGGCTTACGAGACCCTGACCTATGTCAAGGGGGGGCGCCTTCCGCGCCGGGTGTTGTTTCCGGGGCGCGGGTGGTGGATACTTGCCGGAGTCATTTTACGTCGCAAAGGATCAACCATGAAGCTTCTCGGTAACGCGCTGGTGGTATTGGTGGCCCTTGAACACCTGTACTTCCTCTACCTTGAGATGTTCCTGTGGACCACACCGAAAGGCCTGAAGATCTTTGGCAACACGGCCCAAAAGGCCGAGGATTCGAAAGTGCTGGCGGCCAATCAGGGCCTCTACAACGGCTTTCTTGCGGCCGGTCTGCTCTGGGGAGTGGTCTATCCGGGCCCGAGCGGGCTTCACATCCAGATGTTCTTCCTGGCGTGCGTGGTCGTCGCTGGCATCTATGGCGGCATGACGGTAACGCCGCGCATCATGTACCTCCAGGCCGGGCCTGCCGTGTTCGCGCTGGCCGCCCTGTTGTTCGCCTAGGCAGCGAGCCATGGTCGCTCCGGGAACCGGTTGGAAGGAGGTGGTCGGCGCCGACGAAGCCGAACGTCATGCCGCGTATGCGCGCGATTTCGAGCTGATCCAGGCCGCCAAGTCGGCGAAGTACGGCAAGGGGCGGGCGCTGCATCGCAAGCAGCAGTTGGGCCTCCAGGGCAGCCTGGAGGTGCTGGGCGATCTGCCGGCACATGCCCGCCATGGCCTGTTCGCGGCACCGACGACCTTCGATGCCTGGGTGCGCCTGTCGAATGGCGGCCCTGATCGCCAGGCCGACCGCAAGCCCGACATCCGGGGCTTCTCGGTCAAGCTCAAGGGGGTCAGCGGCCCGGGTGCGCTTGGGTCGGGAGCGACCGATGCCCAGGACTTCCTGCTGATCAACCACCCGGCCTTTGCCTTCGCCGGGGCCGACGAGTTCGTTGGGCTGGCGAAAAACCTGGTCAAAGGTCCGGGGCCGCTGCTCGGCTATCTGGTGAAGCGCTACGGCCTGTTCGGCGCCTTGAAGATGATGAAGCGCCTGGGCGAAGCCTTCAAGCGTCCGTTTTCCGGGTTCGCCACGGAGAACTTTTTTTCTGCCGCGCCCATATCCTGCGGGCCCTATGCGGCGCGGGTGCGGATGCTGGCTGCCGGCGGCCCGCCACGGCCAGGAGCCTCCGGTGACTGGGCGGGAGACTTCACCCGGCACCTGATGCAGGGGCCGTTGCGCTTCGAACTGCAATTGCAGTTTTTCGTCGATGAGGCGCGCACGCCGATCGAGGATGCGTCGGTCGACTGGCCCGAGGATGTCGCGCCCTACCTTACGGTCGGTGTGCTGAGCCTGCCGCCGCAGGACCCCGCGTCGCCGGAGGGCCGCGAACTGGCCGCCGCGATCGAGGCGGCGGCCTTCGACCCCTGGATTGCCCTTGCGGAGCACCGTCCGCTGGGCGAGGTGATGCGGGCGCGCAAAGTGGTGTATTTCCAGAGCCAGCAGGGGCGACGCTAGCGCAGACGATTGTCGCCGGAGGATTGAAATTCCGGCGCGAATCACCATGTTCAGTCCAATGACAATCCTTTGGGGCTGACGCCATGCGTTTGGACAAACTTACCACCCGCTTCCAGCAGGCGCTTTCCGATGCGCAAAGCCTGGCCGTGGGCAATGACCAGCAGTTCATCGAGCCGCAGCATCTGCTGCTGGCCCTGCTCAACCAGGACGATGGCTCCACCGCCTCGCTGTTGCAGCGTGCCGGCGCCAATGTCGGCGGGCTCAAGGCGGCCCTGGGCAAAGCACTGGAGCGCCTGCCCAGGGTCGAGGGCCACGGCGGCGATGTCAGCATCGGCCGCGACCTGACCAACCTGCTCAACGTCACCGACAAGGAGGCGCAGAAGGCCGGCGACCAGTTCATCGCCTCGGAAATGTTCCTGCTGGCGGCGACCCAGGACAAGGGCGAAGCGGGCCGCCTGCTCAAGGAAGCCGGCGTCCAGCGCAAGGCGCTGGAAGACGCGATCAAGGCCGTGCGCGGCGGCGAGAACGTCGGTTCGCAGGAAGCCGAGGGCCAACGCGAGGCGCTGAAGAAATACTGCCTCGACCTCACCGAGCGCGCCCGCCAGGGCAAGCTCGACCCGGTGATCGGCCGCGACGACGAGATTCGCCGCGCCATCCAGATCCTGCAACGCCGCACCAAGAACAACCCGGTGCTGATCGGCGAGCCCGGCGTCGGCAAGACCGCGATCGTCGAAGGCCTGGCGCAACGCATCGTCAATGGCGAGGTGCCGGAAACGCTGAAGGACAAGCGCGTGCTGGTACTCGACATGGCGGGTCTGCTGGCCGGCGCCAAGTACCGCGGCGAGTTCGAGGAGCGTCTCAAGGCGGTGCTCAAGGAAGTCGCCCAGGACGAAGGCCGCATCATCCTCTTCATCGACGAGCTGCACACCATGGTCGGCGCCGGCAAGGCCGAGGGCGCGATCGATGCCGGCAACATGCTCAAACCGGCCCTGGCGCGCGGCGAGCTGCACTGCATCGGCGCCACCACGCTCGACGAATACCGCAAGTACATCGAGAAGGATGCCGCGCTGGAGCGCCGCTTCCAGAAGGTGCAGGTCGATGAGCCCAGCGTCGAGGCGACCATCGCGATCCTGCGCGGCCTGCAGGAGAAGTACGAACTGCACCACGGCGTGGACATCACCGACCCGGCCATCGTTGCCGCCGCGGAGTTGAGCCATCGTTACATCACCGACCGCTTCCTGCCGGACAAGGCCATCGACCTGATCGACGAGGCGGCGGCGAAGATCAAGATGGAAATCGACTCCAAGCCGGAAGTCATGGACAAGCTCGACCGCCGCCTGATCCAGTTGAAGATCGAAGTCGAAGCGGTGAAGAAGGAAAAGGACGAGGCTTCGCAGCGGCGCCTGGTGTTGATCAAGGACGAGATCGACAAACTGGAACGTGAGCTGGCCAACCTCGACGAGATCTGGCGTGCCGAGAAGGCCCAGGTGCAGGGCTCGGCCCACATCAAGGAAGAGATCGACAAGATCCGCAACCAGATGGCCGAACTGCAGCGCAAGGGCGCCTTCGACAAGCTGGCCGAACTGCAGTACGGGACCCTGCCCAAGCTCGAAGCGCAACTCAAGGCCGCGGATACCGCGGCCTCAGGAGT